>NZ_JBQVOH010000001.1:0-1005834 GCF_052437035.1 Niveispirillum sp. | reverse complement strand
GCACGTTACAGTCATTAACTGAGCGCCTTGATGAACAGAGAAAAGCTCTGGAGCGCCTCGGAGGCAACAACATCGGCAGCACACTACAGTCACTATCTAAGCATTTCGATGATCAGAGAAATAATCTAGAGCGCTTGGGTGGAATCGGTATCGGTAATTCCCTAATTTTGACTGGTATTGGTGGTAATTTCTCTCACACACTCACTACAGCAATTTTATCTATCAATACATTGGTTTTTGCCGCCAGGAAGGAGGGAAAATCAGAGTATATACCAGCAAATACATTTGATATAGAAGCCATAGAAACCTTAGCTGCGGCAGAAAATATTTCTCAGATTCATGAATCTGGTGATTCAGTAAATTCATTATCTAAACATTTAGAATACTTGATTGCAATTTTCTCAAAGTACATCGAAAAGGCGAAATCTAGGGCTGAAGCTATTGGAATTTACAATTCATTAATGTTTATTATTTCATCACTCTCTTTATTTTTTACTATATATTCTTCAAACTCAAATGATATTATAAATTTAACATCAGAAGTTCGAAAAATTCAAGATGCCGCCAACAAGATAAGTGACACAGAGAAACTACGTGCGCAGATCGAACTGCAAAGACTCGAGATCGAAAGACGTCGGTTGACTATTGAAGAAAAAAATTCAGCTACCATTGATATTCTGAATACTACCCTAGGCAATGCTTATTCTCTTATGATTGATCGGATTTGTGTACTTCCTTCTGTTAGTCTTTATCAAGTTAAACGTACAGTACCTTTAAAAATGGATATGAAAATGAAATCGGAAACTTTAGCACATCTGTCACCTGGCGACGTTGTAGGCATTATGGAGAAAGAGAAAAAATGGGTTAAGGTTGAGTACTACGATCCAATACTAGGCGGAACCCGTGAGGGTTGGGTCGTAAAAAAATATTTATGTCGAATGAATTAACCTCAATTCAAATTTATTTTCAATGTACTTACGCCTAATATACAATATATATTAAATATATTTAGCTTTAATGCATCTTAAAGTTAAGTAAAGACGATGCCTTTTGGAGATCGCCAGATCGATAATCTCCAAAGGGCATGACACACTGCCTTTCGTGACGCGCCTCGCGGATTTTATCCAGTGATAGGCTCGGCATAGTCTGTCGGAAGTCGGCGATTTCGTCCATGGTTTGGCGGGTCTGGGCGGCGCGGCTTTCCGGTTCCGGCACAAGGCGGGCCACGGCGCGGCCATGGCGGGTGATGACGACGGTCTCGCCCGCTCCACCGCGTCGATCAACTGGGTCAGATGCCCTTGGCATCGGTAATCTGGACTTCGCGCATGATGGCCCGGCTCCTTGGTCAGACTGTCTATGACGGAACCAGGGAGCAATGGCAAATGCCCCCTGCCCTTTCGCGGTTCCAGAAGCCCGTCGGCCCATTCCTTGTGTCCCCTGTTCGATGTATGGGGGATGGGGGATGGGGTAAAGTGGGCGTAGGACGCCCCGGAGAAGTCGCCATGCCCGTCAGTGTTCGCCTGGATGCCTATATCGAGCAGCGCCTGGATGCGCTGGCCCGCGCCACGGGCCGGACCAAAGCATCCTATATCCGCGAAGCCCTTGAAGAGCATCTCCAGGACCTGGAAGATGCCTATCTGGCCCAGGCGGAACTGGACGCTGTTCGGGCCGGGCGGAGCGAGACGGTTTCGCTGGAGACAATGCTGAAACGTCACGACGCGGCGTGAATCTGGCACCGGCATGGCCTGGAACATCATCCTGTCATCCGCTGCGACCAAGGCCCTGGACAAGTTGGGGCGGGAGGATGAGCAGCGGATATTGCGGTTCCTGGAACAGCGGGTAAAGCCGCTGTCCAATCCGCGTTCGATTGGGGAGGCGTTGAAGGGCAGCCTTTCTGATTTGTGGAAATAACGGGTCGGTGATTACCGCATCATTGCCCATATCGACGATGGCTTGATTGAAATCCTTGTGGTTCGGATCGGGAACCGGCGGGAGGTCTATAAGCGGCGTTGATGTGGGGTGGCGACGTTTGAGCGAATGGCCCCTGGGTCCCGGCTTTCGCCGGGATGACGAGGAGGGGCAAGCAAGGGGAGGATGGGGTCCCTACTTCAATCCCCGCACCACCTGTATATCCAAATCCCTGATCTTCTTCCGCAGCGTATTGCGGTTAAGCCCCAGCATATGCGCCGCCTTGATCTGGTTGCCCCGCGTCGCGGTGAGCGACAGAGACAGCAGCGGTCGCTCCACCTCTCGCAGGATGCGATCATAGAGGCCTGCCGCCGGGATACCGTCCTTGTGTGCTGCGAAATACTCCCGCAGGTGGCGTTCCACCGCCGCCGACAGGCCCTCATTCACCGGTTCCTGCACCGGGGCCGCTGCCGGGTTGGCTTCGGCCAGTTCGGTGTCGATGACGTCGAGGCTGATCACTTCCTGGGAGTACAGCGCCGCCAGACGCTGGACCATGTTTTCCAGCTCGCGCACGTTACCGGGCCAGCGGTAGCGCTTCAGCCGGTCCATGGCGGCATTGTCCACCGTCTTGGCGGGCAAGCCCTGCTGGGCGGCCTGGTTCAGGAAATGGCGGACCAAGGCCGGCACATCCTCTGTGCGTTCGCGGAGCGGCGGCAGGCGGATGGGCACGACGTTCAGGCGGTAGAACAGATCCTCGCGGAACAAGCCCTGACGGATCAGGGTGCGCAGGTCGCGGTGGGTGGCGGCGACGATGCGCACGTCGGTCTTGATGGGCGTGCGCCCGCCGACGGTCGTATATTCGCCCTCCTGCAACACGCGCAGCAGGCGCGTCTGCGCCTCCAGTGGCATGTCGCCGATTTCGTCCAGGAACAGGGTGCCGCCCTGCGCCTGCTCAAACCGGCCCGTGGAGCGCATGGTGGCCCCGGTGAAGGCGCCCTTCTCATGGCCGAACAGCTCGCTTTCGATCAGTTCGCGCGGGATGGCCGCCATGTTGATGGCCACGAACGGGCCGCCCCGACGCTTGCCGTAATCGTGGAGCGCGCGGGCCACCAGTTCCTTGCCGGTGCCGCTTTCGCCCGTGATCATCACCGTCAGGTCCGTGCCCATCAGGCGGGCCAGGACGCGGTAAATTTCCTGCATGGCCGGCGACCGCCCGATCAGGGGCAGCGCCTCCTCCTCCGGGTCCTCCGCCGGGGCGGGGGCGGGTGCCGGGGCCTGTGCGGGGGCGGACAGCGCCTTTTGCACGATGGCCATCAAATCCTTCAGATCGAAGGGCTTGGGCAGGTAATCGAACGCCCCGCGCTCCGCCGCCTTCACGGCGGTCAGCAGCGTGTTCTGCGCGCTCATCACGATGATGCGCAGGTCGGGACGCAGTTTCTTGATGCGCGGCACAAGGTCCAGGCCGTTCTCATCCGGCATCACCACATCGGTGATCACCAGATCGCCCTCCCCCTCCTGCACCCACCGCCACAATGTGGCGGCGTTGCCGGTGGTCTTCACCTCATGTCCCAGGCGGGCCAAAGCCTGGGTCAGCACCGTCCGAATGGCCCGATCATCATCTGCTACGAGAATGGTTGCGCCCATTTTTTAGGCACCCTCTCCGTGACCGTTCTGGTCGGTGACTGGCAGGGAGACCTTGAAGATCGTACGCTTTGGCACGCTTTCAAAGTCGATGACCCCACCATGGTCACCGATTATCTTTGCGACCAATGCAAGACCCAGGCCGGTTCCATTCATCTTCGTCGTAACAAAGGGATCGAACAGGTTGGCGCGGATATCTTCCGGGATGCCGGGGCCGTTATCGCCCACGCAAACCAACAGCGGCAGCTGCATCCGGCTGTCCGATCCGGAAACGGCCAGACGCACCCCATGCTGGTACGCGGTGGTCAAAAGAATCTCACCGCCCTGTTCGGGGCAGGCCTCTGCCGCGTTCTTGACCAGATTGAGGAAGACCTGCACCAACTGATCGCGGTTGCCCAGAACGGGCGGCAGCGAGGGGTCGTATTTCTCGACAAAGCGGATATGGCGGGCAAAGCCGGTCTGGGCGATGCGGCGCACATGTTCCAGCACGGCATGGATGTTCACCGCTTGCCGCTCCAGCGGGCGGCCATCGGTGAACACTTCCATCCGGTCAACCAGGGCCACGATGCGGTCCGCCTCGTCACAGATCAGGCGGGTCAGGATCTGGTCATCCTCGCTGGCGTTTTCTTCCAGCAACTGCGCCGCACCCCGGATGCCGGACAGCGGGTTCTTCACCTCATGCGCCAGCATGGCGGCCATGGCGACGACGGAGCGGGCAGCGCCGCGATGGTTCAGCTGCTTGTCGATGCGCCGCGCGATGGACCGTTCATGGATGGTCAGCACCACAAAATCCGGCGGGTCGCCCAGGGGGGCCGCCTGCATGGTGACGGAATGCGGCCCGATGCGCGCCGTTTCCACCTGAACACCATATTCGCAGACGGTGGCGTGGGTGATGCGCGCCTGCTCCAGAAGGCCCAGGACGGGACTGTCCTCCGGGATCAGTTCCGTCAATTTCGTGCCCAGGACGCGGGTGGCCGACACGTCGAAAAATTCCTGGGCCTCCAGATTGATGAAGCGGATCAGGCCATCGCCATCCACCACCATGACGGGGTCGGGCAAGGCGGCCAGGATGGAGGTCGGGTCGATGTCTCCGCCGATGCGGCGGGCCGTCGGCATCCGCGCCATCAGGCGGCGATCCGTTCGGTGACACCGCGATCCAGTGCCGCGGAATAGAAGGCGATGATCTGCTGCTTCATCTGTTCCGGGTCCTCGCTGGTCATGATCTGATGACGGTAATCGGCGGACCCGTTCATGCCCTTGGAATACCAGGCGACATGCTTGCGGGCGATCTTGATGCCGGCCTCAATGCCATAATGGGCCAGGATGGCGTCGTAATGTTCCAGGACCGTCTGCATCTGTTCGGCCAGCGGCGGGTCGGGCAGCTTCACGCCGGTGCGCAGGTAATGCATGACCTGGGCAATGAACCAGGGGCGGCCATAGGTGCCGCGCCCGATCATGATGCCATCGGCCCCGGACTCCTCCAGACAGCGCACGGCATCATCAAAACTGTTGATATCGCCATTGGCGATCACGGGGATCTTCACCGCCTCCTTCACCTGACGGATGAACTTCCAGTCGGCGGTGCCGTTATACATCTGGCAGCGGGTACGGCCATGAACGGTCAGCATCTTGATCCCACATTCTTCGGCAATGCGGGCCATGTTGGGGGCGTTCAGGTTATTGGCGTCCCAGCCCTTGCGCATCTTCATCGTCACCGGAACGGAAACGGCCTTCACCGTCGCCTCCATGATGCGGCCGGCCAGCAGCTCATCCTTCATCAGGGCCGAACCGGCAAAGCCGTTCACCACCTTCTTCACGGGGCAGCCGAAATTGATGTCGATGATATGGGCGCCGCGATCCACGTTCAGCTTCGCCGCCTCCCCCATCACCTCGGGCTCACACCCCGCCAGCTGCATGGAGATGGGCGCTTCGTCCAGATGCCATTCTGTCTTCAGCAGGCTTTCGCGGGTGGCGCGGATCATGGCCTGACTGGCGATCATCTCCGACACGACAAGCCCCGCCCCCGTCCGCTTCACCAGCCGGCGATAGGGCATGTCGGTGACGCCCGACAAGGGCGCCAGGATCACCGGGTCGTCGATACGCACGGGACCGATCTGAAGGGGGGCAAGCGGCTTGACCATGGGACGCTGAACCTTGACGTTCGTATCGCGAATTTGCACATTCCTTGAGCAATTTTCGCGAATGCATGAATTTTAGGCACAGAGCTTAACACAGGTCTGTAAAAACACAATATTCACCGCCGCATGGCGGTTTTCGCCTGGGGGCGGAGCGGGGTAGGCTACGGCCATGACACTGCCGCTTCTCCCCTGCCCGCGCCTGAGCCTGCGCCCCCTTACCGAGGGTGACCGCCATTCCCTGCTGTCCCTTCACCGCGACCCGCAGGTAATGCGGTTCAGCGCGGCGTTGCCGGGCGACGATGCCGCCCTCTCGGCACGCATGGACCGCAATATCTACCACCCCTGGCCCGATGGTCATGGCTTCTGGGCGGTGGAGCGCGTCGGGCTGTTCCTGGGCTGGATCATGCTGATCCCGAAGGACGGTGAGGATGGCACGGTTGAGGTTGGCTACCGGCTGCACACCCATGCCTGGGGACAGGGATACGCGACAGAGGCGCTGATCGCCGTAACGCAGCATGCGGCCCGGCTACCCGACATTAATCGTGTGGTGGCCGAGGCACGGGCCGACAATGCGGCATCGATCCGGGTGCTGGAGAAGGCAGCGTTTCGTCTGCTGGAACGCTTCACGGAGGAAGAAGCTAATTGGGTGCGCTATGGCATCCAGAACACCGGTACCGGAATGGCAGCACCGGGTGCTAAGACATTGGCGTGGGGCTAGCATCCGCGCTAGGGTCGCCCCGGTCATCCATGACAAGAGATGTGGCCCCATGCCCACCTGCACCGCCCTGATCGTCGCCGCCGGACGCGGCCTGCGTTTCGGGGGTGATCTGCCCAAGCAATATCTGGCGCTGGCCGGACAGCCGATCCTGCGCCGCACGGTAGAGGCGTTCCTGCGCCATCCGCAGGTCAATGCCGTCCGCGTCGTCATCGATCCCGCCTTCCGTGACCTTTATGACAAGGCGGTCGATGGCCTGGATCTGCCCCCGCCCATTACGGGCGGGCCGACGCGGCAGGATTCGGTGCTGAACGGGCTGGAGGCGATGGCCGGACACCCGACCGATCTCGTGCTGATCCATGATGCCGCCCGGCCCCTGATCGATGCGCAGGCCATCAGCGATGTCATCGCGGCCCTGGACAGTGCCCCTGCCGCCATCGCCGCCACACCGCTGGCCGATACGCTGAAACGCGGGACGGTGGCGGGGACCGGAATCGTCAGCGGCGGCACCGTGGACCGGACCGCGCTGTGGCGGGCGCTGACGCCGCAGGGATTCCGTTTTGCCGATATCCTGCCGGCCCATCGCCGGGCCGCCGGCCTGAACCTCACCGATGATGCCGCCGTGGCGGAGGAAGCTGGCCTTCCCGTCACCCTTGTGCCCTGTGACCCGGATAATCTGAAAGTGACGAACCAAGACGATCTGGCCCGCGCGGAAAAGCTGTTCCTGGCCCGTCTGGGCGATGTGCGCACGGGCACGGGCTTTGACGTGCATAAGTTCGCGCCCGGCGATCAGGTCTGGCTGTGCGGCGTGTCGGTGCCGCATGACGCCACCCTGGATGGGCATTCGGATGCCGATGTCGCCCTGCACGCCCTGACCGATGCCATCCTGGGCGCCATTTCGGCGGGCGATATCGGCCTGCACTTCCCCCCCAGCGACCCGAAATGGAAGGGGGCGGACAGCGCTCGCTTCCTGCGTCATGCAGCTGATCTGGTTGCAGAAAAGGGCGGGGTTATCGCCCATGTCGACATCACCATCATCTGTGAACGGCCCAAGATCGGCCCGCATCGCGACGCCATGGTGGCGCGGGTAGCCGACATTCTGGGCCTGAACCCGGCGCGTGTGTCGGTGAAGGCGACGACGACGGAAGGGCTGGGCTTCACGGGCCGGCGTGAAGGGATTGCGGCACAGGCCGCCGCAACCGTCCGCCTGCCCCTGATTCTGGAGTAGGCCCATGTTCCCCCCCGATCTGGTGCAGTTGGCGGAGGATGTCCGAGACGGCTTTGCGGCAAAGGGGTGGTGGCTGGCCACAGCGGAAAGCTGTACCGGCGGCCTGATCGCCGGGTGCCTGACACATGTATCGGGGTCCAGCGCCGTGGTGGACCGGGGGTTCGTCACCTACACCAATGAGGCGAAGACGGACATGCTGGGTGTGCCGGCCGCCCTGATCGCGGAACTGGGCGCCGTCAGCAGCGCGGTGGCGGACGCGATGGCAACGGGGGCGGTGACGCATAGCCGCGCCAATATAGCCGTCGCCGTCACCGGGATTGCCGGGCCGACGGGCGGGACGGCGACCAAGCCGGTGGGGCTGGTCTTCATCGCGCGGCACCAGCGGGGTGGCGATACGGTGGTGGAACGCCATATCTTTGCCGGTGACCGCACGGCGGTGCGGCTGGCCACCGTGAAACGGGCGCTGGAATTGCTGCGGGAAAGCCTTTGATGAGCGCGATCACCCCGACCATCGATCTGGCCGACACCATCCTGCGGGAATGGACGGAGCAGCCGGACATCATCGCCGCCTTTCTGGCCGGGTCCGTGGCAAAGGGCAATGCCGGGCCGGGGTCGGATATCGATGCCGTCCTGATCCATCATCACATGCCCGCCGCCGTGCGGGAGACGCATGAACGCCAGGGCGTGATGGTGGAACTGTTCCTGCACGATCCGGACACGCTGGCCTATTTCTGGGAGGCCGACCGCCGCCAAGGCAAGCCGTCGCTGGCCCGCATGGTGGCCAATGGCCTTCCCATCGCCGGCGACCCGGCCCTGATTGAGGAACTGAAACGTCAGGCACAGGCCGTGCTGGATGGCGGTCCCCCGCCCCTGACGGAGGAGGAGTTGCGCACGCGGCGTTACTCCATCTCCGATCTGGCCGCCGATCTGGCCCAGCCGCGCAGTGCCGCCGAACAACTGGCCATCGGCTCGCGGCTTTACATCGAGCTGGCGGATTTCACCGTGCGCGCCGCCGGCGCCTGGACCGGCAGCGGCAAGGGACTGTCCAAGGCCCTGATGCGTCTGGACCCGATGCTGGCCAGCGCGTTTGAGCACGCGTTCGGGGAATTGTTCGGCGACCATGACCCAGCGGAGGTGCTGGCCCTGGTCGATCTGTGCCTGGAACCCTATGGCGGCCGCTTCATGGCCGGCGACCGCCGCCCCGCCCCCGCTGACTGGCGGCTGGGAGATTAGGACCCCGGTGCCGCGCAGTATTCGGCAAGGGTGTAGGCCGCGTGGATCTGGTACTTCGCCCCCGGCTTCATGACGAATTCCGACGCGCCATAGCGCACAAAGCCGCCATCCTCAGCTGGCTTCCAGTCGAACGTGTAACCCAACCGGGTCCAGGGCGCGCCTCCCTCCTTCAGGTTCAGGCGCATGTTGGTGGCAAACCAATCCCAATAAGATTGTTTCTCCGCGCAAGGCGTATCACCCGCCACACAGACGGGCCGTGTGGCCGTCCCCTGCACCGTGGGCGGACCCCATTGATCGGCTGTGTCCAGGGTGCAGTTGGCCGCAGTAATATCGGGAATGGGACAGGGGCGGACCAGCTGTTCCGCCTCAATCCACAGCTCCACCACCTGGGCATAGGGATTGGCCGGGTTCAGGCCCAGCCATTGCACCACGCGATCGGTCTTGGCGGTCGCGTCGCCCGTTGCCTGTGTGCAGATTTCTTTCAGTTGCGGTACGGCGGTCACCCAAATCTGGCCCCAACCGGTCGGCCCGCCCGTCGTCTGGCCCTGATAATACTTCTCGTAAGAGTAGGTGGACATGGTCGAGGCCACCAGGACCTGCCTGCCATTGGGGCCATCACGCCAGGATAGTTTGGGATTATCAGGCGCAATGCGCAGCAGGCCGGGACCGATAGTGGAGGGCTTGGTGATCGCCACTTCGTAGAGGGAGGCCGCGTAAAGCTGCGCCGGTGTCTGGGCGGGTGGTGCGCTGGCCGTGGGAGGCTTGCCGCCGGTACTGGCACAGGCCGTCAAGGATACAGACAAGGCCGCCAGAAGCAACGCTTTACGCATATTACACCCTCCCGTTTACCGAGTTTCGGGAGGGTAATATTATCCGCCAAAAGTAGCAATAACCTAACCCTACTCGCTTACCACCTCCAACCCCGGCAAGGTGGGCAGGGGCGTCGATTTATCAAGCAGGCCGGCGGCGCGCAGATCATCCACGCCGGGCAGGTCGCGCAAGGACTCGAGGCCGAAATGATCCAAGAAATGCGGTGTCGTTACCCAGGTCAGGGGACGGCCCGGCGTTTCCCGGCGGCGTCCGGGCCGGATCCAGCCCACCTCCATCAGGATATCCAGCGTGCCTTTGGACGTCGCCACGCCACGGATCGCCTCGATCTCCGCCCGCGTCACAGGCTGGTGATAGGCGACAATGGCCAGCGTCTCCACGGCGGCGCGGGACAGTTTGGCCGTCACCTCCACCTCGGTTCGCAACTGATCGCCCAGGTCGGGGGCGGTACGGAAGGCCCACCGCCCGCCGGACGCCACCAGATTGACGCCGCGATGGCGGTAGAGATTTTCCAGTTGCAGTAGCAGGGGCCGCACGGGCGTGGGGCCGATACGGGCCTGCAGCGCGTCTTCCGTCACCGGATCGGCAGAGGCGAACAGGATGGCCTCCAGCAGGCGGACCAATTGGGTATCGGCATTGAAAAGATCGGTCACGTCCCCCCCTCCCCATCCCGGCGGGCGCGCAGCTGGATGGGGGCGAACGCCCCATCCTGACGAAGCTCAACCTTGCCTGCCTTGGCTAATTCCAGGATCGCAACGAAATTGCTGGCCAGTACCGACCGGGCCTTCACACCCTCCCCGCGCCAGCCGCCGGGCAGCAGGGTGGAGAGATAGGACCAGTCGGGAATACGGCCAAGCATGGCCTCCAGCCGGGCCACAGCCTCTTCAATCGAGTATAATTCCGTTACCGGAATGGTGAAGGGAGACTGCCGCGCCTGCCGGCCCGAGATATCGCCATAGGCCTTCAGCAGATCATAGAGTGACAGATCATGGCGGTGCTTGGCGAAAATCGGCAGGTCTTCAGGCGCGCCGCGCCCGAAGCGGTCGCGGCCCAGGCGCGGGCGGGCCATCAGACGCGCCGCCACACCCTGCATGGCCTCCAGTCGTTGCAGCTGCAAAGTCAGGGCGGCGGCCAGCATTTCCGCCGATGGTTCATCGGGCTGCGGATCGGGCAGCAGCAGGCGGGATTTCAGATAGGCCAGCCACGCCGCCATCACCAGATAATCCGCCGCCAGTTCCAGGCGCAGCCGTCGCGCCTCCGACACGAAGGCCAGGAACTGTTCGGCCAGTGCCAAAATGGAGATGCGGGTCAGGTCCACCTTCTGATCGCGCGCCAAGGTCAGCAGAAGATCGATGGGCCCTTCGAACCCGTCAATATCCAGCAGCAGCGCCTCACCGGCGGGTGGTTCATCGACGGGGCTGCTCTCGTCGAACCCATCGCTCACGATGTCAGGCCGGTCAACCCGGCGATGGCATTAACGACCCAGTCCGTGGCGGGTGCCAGGACCATATAGAGCGGGTTGAAGTCAAAACCGGCATGGCCCGCCGCAAACGGGATCAGGAACACCAGCAGCAGCAGAATACCCATGCCATAGGGCTCGATCCGCGACACCGTCATGGCGGCGCGCATGGGCAGGATGCCAACCAGCACGCGCCCGCCATCCAGCGGCGGCAGGGGGATCAGGTTAAACAGGGCCAGCAGCACATTGAACTGCAACGACACCGCCAAGTTATTCACGGCCCATTGCGACATAAAATCCGGGGCCAAGGGGGCGACATGCAGCAGCAGGGCCGAGATGAAGGCCAGCAGGAAATTCACCCCCGGTCCGGCGGCGGCCACCCAGATCATGTCCCGCTTGGGATTGCGCAGATTGCGAAAATCCACCGGCACTGGCTTGGCCCAGCCGAACATGAAACCCGTGAAGATGAACATCGTCATGGGCAGCAGGACGGTGCCAATGGGATCGATATGGCGCAGCGGGTTCAGCGATAGGCGGCCCAGCATCTGTGCCGTGCGGTCGCCGAATTTCAGGGCCGCATAGCCATGGGCCGCCTCATGCAGGGTGATGGCGAACAGGGCCGGCAGGGCCATGATCGACAGTTTAAACAGGATTTCCTGAAAATCGGGCATCGCGTCACCCCGCCAACAGCCGGTCGAATTCGGCCCGCAAGGCATTGATATCGGTTGGCGGTGCCGCCGCCACAAGGGCAGAGGCCGCAGACCAGCGGCGCAGGCCCGCCGCGTCCAGGGCCCGCGCATTGGCCGCCACATCCAGCATTTCCGCCATCTGACCATTGCAATGCAGGGCAATGTCGCAGCCGGCGGCCAGGACGGCGGCGGTACGCTGCCCCAAGGTGCCCGACAGGGCCTGCATCGACAGATCGTCGCTGAACAGCAGACCGTCGAAACCGATATGGCCGCGTACAATGTCGCGGATCACGGTGGGGGAGATGCTGGACGGACGGTCGGCATCAATATCGGTATAAACGACATGGGCGACCATGGCCGCCGGCAGATGCGACAGCGCCTTAAAGGGCGCGAAATCCCACGTCTCCAGCTCCGCCCGCGCCGTGTTGACCACGGGCAGTTCCTTGTGGCTGTCGGCGAAGGCCCGGCCATGGCCGGGGATATGCTTGACGATGGGCAGAACGCCACCGGCCAGCAGGCCCGCCGCCTGCGATGCCGCCAGGGCAGCCACGGTGCTTGGGTCCATGGCAAAGGCGCGGTCGCCGATCACATCATGCGCCCCCGGCACCGGCACATCGGCCACGGGCGCGCAATCGACATCAATGTCCAGGTCGGACAGCATGGCAGCCAGCAGCCTTCCATGCAGCCAGGCCGCCTGACCCGCTTTCTCATAATCGGCCAGATCGCCCACAACGCGCGCCGCCGGCAGTTCCGGCCAGTGCGGGGCGCGCAGGCGCGCCACACGCCCGCCTTCCTGATCGATCAGGATGGGGGCGTGGCGGCCAACGGCGTGGCGCAGACTGTCCACCAGGGCCCGCACCTGATCGGGGCTGTCGACATTGCGGCGGAACAGGATGAATCCCAGCGGGTTGGCGTCGCGGAAGAAATCCCGCTCCGCCGCCGTCAGGACTGTGCCTTCACACCCCAGGACCAGGGCCGCGAGTTCAGCGGACAATGCTGCACCCCGCGCCCTGGGCCGACATGGCGGCGCAAATCTGCTTGGCCCGCGCCTCATCCACGGGACCGCCCTGGATACGGTAGAAGATGCCCTTGGGCAGTTCGACCCGTACCGTCCGCATGGACAGGCCCCCCAATTCCCCACCGAACTTGCGCTGCAGACGCTGCCATTCGGCGGCGGCCTTGGCCTCGCTGTCCACGGCGGCCACCTGGATGCGCACGGCGGGACCACCGGTGGCAGGCTTGGGCGCGGCAGCGGCTGGTGCCGCAGGGGTCGGTGCCGGCTTGGGCGCCACTGGTGCCGGCGGCGGGGCGACCAGCGCCTGGGTCACCGGCTTGGGCGGCGGACTCTGCTGCTGCGGCAGCAATTGCTGCGGCTGCTGTTGCTGGGCCGGCTTCGGTGCTGGCACGGGCTGTTGCTGCTGCGGGGCCTGGGTAGCCACGGGCGGGGCATAGGTGGGCACCGGGGCGGGCGCCATCGGCGCCTGACGGGCCAACTCGTCCGGCGGCGGCTCCCGCAGGGCGGCAACAGCCCCTTCCCCTTCTTCCGCCATCGGCATCTCTTCCGACGGTTCCACGGCATCGGCGCGCGGACGCTCCATCGGGGCCTCGGGCGGCGGCAGCAGACGCTCAACCTCGCCCGGCGGGGCGTTGTTGGCGGGGTTCAGCCGGTCATAGACCAGCTTGTCCTGATGCGGCACTTCCATCCCGCCCGGTTGTTCGGGACGGATCTTGGTGGGGGCCGTATCGGCGCGCAGGATGGGGGCCACGCTTTCGGTGCCGGCGCGCATGCCCTGGTTATAGGCGTAGAAGATGATACCGCCGAACACGATGACGGCACCGGCGATCACGCCGATATTCAGCAGGTTGCGGCGGCGCGGCGTGGCGGCCTGATAATAGCCGGCATGCTGCTGCTCATATTCCTGATAATAGGCTTCCTGCGCCTGCTGTGCTGCCGGACCCTGTTGGTAACCCTGCTGATACTGCGGATCGGCATAGGGGTCCTGGGCCGGCGCGCGGTAACCGGCGGCGGCGGGATCGACATAGGTTTCCGGTCCAGGTGCCTGCGGCGGGGGCGGCGGCGGTGCGGACGCCTGCGCCGTCAGGGGCGGCGGGGCGGCCTGGCGCTGCGGCTGCACATATTCATCCATCGGGTTGGGTTCACCCTGCGGATGCGGTTGCGGCGGCGTTGCCTGCGGATAGCCGGCACGGGGGCTGAAGGACGGATCGGCGCGGAATTCCGCACGTGGGGCCGGTCGGCCCGCCGGGGGTGGCGGGTTCTGGCCGTTATCGTCCTCGTCATCGTCATCGTAATAGGTCATGGGAACGGCGCCTCAACGCATTTCCTTGACGGGCTCCACGCCCAGGATATCGAGACCGCAGGCAATCACCTGGGCCACAGCGGTAACCAGCGCCAGACGGGCGCGGGTCAGGTCGGCATCGCCTTCGATCAGGAAGCGCATGGATGCGTCATCCTTGCCCTTGTTCCAGAGGCCATGGAAGGACGAGGCCAATTCGTACAGATAGAAGGCCACGCGGTGCGGCTCATGCGCTTCCGCCGCCGCTTCCACCAGACGGGGGAAGGACAGCATCTGCTTCACAATCGCCACTTCCTCGTCCGAGGACAGGCGCGACAGGTTGGCCCCGGCAAGCCCCGCCGGCGACAGGTCGGCCCCTGCCTCGCCCGCATGGCGAAGGACGGAATGGCAGCGTGCATGCGCATACTGCACATAGAAAACCGGGTTTTCCTTGGACTGCTCCGTGACCTTGGCCACGTCGAAATCCAGGGTCTGGTCATTACGGCGGGTCAGCATGATGAAGCGGACGACACCGGCCCCAACCTCATCCACAATGTCGCGCAGGGTCACGAAACGGCCCGCACGCTTGGACATCTTCACGGGCTGGCCATCATCCATCAGGTTGACCAGCTGGCAGATCTTGACGTCCAGCGCGCCCTGGCCACCCGTGATGGCGGTGACGGCGGCCTGCATGCGCTTCACATAGCCGCCATGGTCGGCACCCAGCACGTCGATCAGGTCGCCGCCGCCCCGGCGGAACTTGTCAAAGTGATAGGCGATGTCATTGGCGAAGTAGGTGTAGGAACCGTCCGACTTCTTCAGCGGGCGGTCCACATCATCGCCGAACTGGCTGGCGCGGAACAGCGTCTGGGGGCGCGGCTCCCAATCGTCGGGCTTCTTGCCCTTCGGCGGCTCCAGCACGCCGGTGTAGATCAGGCCCTGATCTTCCAGCGTCTTCAGCGCCAACTCGACGGCACCGGCATCAACGATGGCGCGTTCGGACGAGAAGACGTCATGCTTCACGCCCATCTGCGCCAGATCTTCCTTGATGCGGATCATCATCTGCGCAACGGCAAATTCCCGGAACAGCGGCAGCCAGATTGATTCGTCGGCGTTAAGGAACTTGTCGCCATACTGATCCTTGAGCGCCTGCCCCACAGGCACCAGATAATCGCCCGGATAGAGGCCAGCGGGGATTTCAATCGTCTCACCAAACGCCTCGCGGTAGCGCAGGTGGGCGGAACGGGCCAGGACGTCAACCTGCGCGCCGGCATCATTGATGTAATATTCCTGCGTGACCTTGAAGCCGGTCTTGATCAGCAGCCGGGCCAGCGCGTCGCCCACCACGGCGCCGCGCGTGTGGCCCACATGCATGGGGCCGGTCGGGTTGGCCGACACATATTCGACATTGACCGGCTTGCCCTGCCCCAGGTTGCTGGACCCGAAACCGGCACCGAGGTTCACGATGTCGGCCATGCGCGACAGCCAGAAACCGGTGTCGATGCGAAGGTTCACGAAGCCGGGGCCGGCGACCGCCGCCTCGGTCACGGTGGCGGCGTCTTTCAGACGGGCGACCAGCGCATCTGCAATCGCGCGCGGCGGCTTGCCGGCGGGCTTTGCCAGGATCATTGCAGCATTGGTGGACACGTCGCCATGGCTGGGATCGCGCGGCGGTTCAACGGTGATTCGGGAGAAGTCCAGCCCGGACGGCAGGTCGCCTGCCTGAACCATCTGGTTCAGCGCATCATGAATCTTGGCTTCGAAGTCTTTGAAAACGTTCATTTTTCCAAACTTGATCAAGGGTATCCGGGCATGAAACGGCCGTCACGGAATCGGTCGATCCGCGAAGGTATCCGGCACCCTACACCGAACCCCCGCATCCGCACAGCATGCAGAAATGATGGGCGGGAATGTGGCGGGGGAACCGGCGGATTTCCCATGGCCCCGCAACAATTGCTGCAACGCACCTTAACCACCCCCTCTTTTGGTGTTACCGTCATCGCACCGTCATTCGGCGGTCGCATATTGGTGGGGGACAGGGGCGAATGGGTATTCATGTCGCGTTGAACCACAAGACCATCTACCGCTACGACCGGCCCGTGAATTTGGGGCCACAGATCGTGCGGTTGCGGCCCGCCCCGCATGCGCGCACCCCCATTCTCTCCTATTCCCTGAAGGTCACGCCGAAGAAGCATTTCCTGAACTGGCAGCAGGACCCGCAATCCAACTGGCTGGCCCGGTTCGTCTTCCCGGAAAAGACCACGGAATTCACGCTGGAGGTTGATCTGGTCGCCGATATGGCGGCCATCAACCCGTTCGACTTCTTCCTTGAACCGGCGGCGGAGACGGTGCCCTTCACCTATGACCCGCTGCTGGCCAAGGATTTGAAGCCGTTCCTGGAAATCGAACCTGCCGGCCCCTTGCTGTTGGCCTTCCTGGCGGAAATTGACCGGTCGGAGCAGGCGACCGTCAATTTCCTGATGAGCCTGAATGCCAAACTGCAGAACGCCATCGGCTATGTCATCCGCCTGGAACCGGGTGTGCAGACGCCGGAAGAGACGCTGGAGAAATGCACCGGGTCGTGCCGCGACAGCGCCTGGCTGATGGTGCAGGCCCTGCGCCATCTGGGCCTGGCCGCGCGTTTCGCCTCGGGCTATCTGATCCAGCTGGTGGCTGATCAGAAACCGCTGGAAGGGCCGGAGGGGCCGACGGCGGATTTCACCGACCTGCATGCCTGGTGCGAGGTGTATCTGCCGGGTGCCGGCTGGATCGGGCTGGACCCGACCTCCGGCCTGATGGCCGGTGAAGGGCATATCCCGGTGGCCTGCACGCCCGACCCGTTCAGCGCCGCGCCGGTCACCGGCGGGCTGGAACTGTGCGAGGTGTCGTTCGAGCATCAGATGTCGGTCACCCGCATCCGTGAGCAGCCGCGCACCACCAAGCCCTATTGGCCCGAACAATGGGCTGCCATCGACGCGCTGGGCAAACAGGTGGACCGGGAGATTGTGGAGGGCGATATCCGCCTGACCATGGGGGGCGAGCCCACCTTCATTTCCATCGACGATATGGATGGGGCCGAATGGAATACCTCAGCCCTGGGCCCCACCAAGCGCCTGCTGTCCGGCGACCTGATCCGCCGCCTGAAGCGGCGCTTTGCCCAGGGCGGCCTGCTGCATTTCGGCCAAGGCAAATGGTATCCCGGCGAAAGCCTGCCGCGCTGGGCCTTGCAGCTTTACTGGCGCAAGGATGGCGATGCGCTGTGGACGCATGATGAATATCAGGCGGATGAGCGCAAGGATTACGGCTTCAAGGCCGAACATGCCGAGTTGTACATCAAGACCCTGGCGGAGAAGCTGGGCATCCCCGGCGATTACGCCCGCGCCGCGTTCGAGGACCCTTGGTACTACATCAACAAGGAACGCAAGCTGCCGGTCAATGTCGACCCGTTCGACAGCAAGCTGGACAATGAGGAAGAGCGCGCGCGTCTGGCCAAGGTATTTGAGCGTGGGCTGGACCAGCCCATCGGCTTTGCCCTTCCCCTGAACCGCCGGCATGAGGCGACAGGGCCGGTCTGGCTATCCTCCGCCTGGGCGACGCGCACGGACAAGCTGTTCCTGGCACCGGGCGACAGCCCCGTCGGGTATCGCCTGCCGCTGGGTTCCCTGCCCTGGGTCGCGCCGGCCCAATACCCATACCATTACGAACAGGACCCGTTCGACCCGCGCACGCCTCTGCCGGCCTATGAGGAACTGAGCCAGATGGTGGCGGTGAACAGGGGCCGCACCGAACCCAGCGAGCGGCATCGCCGCATGGCCGATGTCCGCGAGAACACGCCCGAGAAGGGCCAGTCGGCCTGGTGGGTGGTGCGCACAGCCCTGTGCGTGGAACCGCGCGATGGTCGGCTCTACATCTTCATGCCGCCAACATCCCATCTTGAGGATTGGGTGGAACTGATCGCAGCCATCGAGGCGGCTTGCGTCGAACTGGACATGCCGGTCGTGCTGGAAGGCTATGGCCCGCCCAAGGACCCGCGTCTGGCCAACATCGCCGTCACACCCGACCCCGGCGTGATCGAGGTGAATATCCATCCGGCCAGCAGCTGGGACGAACTGGTCCGCAACACCACCGAACTGTATGAGGATGCGCGGCAAAGCCGTCTGGCGACGGAGAAATTCGCGTTGGATGGACGGCATGTCGGCACCGGCGGCGGCAACCATGTCGTGGTCGGCGGCCCGACGCCGGGAGACAGCCCGTTCCTGCGCCGGCCCGATGTGCTGCGCTCGCTCCTGACCTACTGGCAGAACCACCCTGCGCTGTCCTTCCTGTTCTCCGGCACCTTCATCGGCCCCACCAGCCAGCATCCGCGCGTGGATGAGGCGCGGCATGACAGCCTTTATGAGCTGGAGATCGCGTTCAAGATCTTGGACGAGGCGGGGAGCAATTGCCCGCCCTGGCTGGTGGATCGCGCGCTGCGCCACCTTCTGGTCGATGTGCAGGGCAATACGCATCGCAGTGAATTCTGTATCGACAAACTGTACAGCCCCGACAGTTCCACGGGCCGCCTGGGCCTTCTGGAACTGCGCAGCTTTGAGATGCCGCCACATGCGCAGATGAGCATGGTGCAGCAGCTGCTGCTGCGCACCCTGATCGCCTGGTTCTGGAAGCAGCCCTACCGGGCCAAGCTGGTCCGCTGGGGCACCAAGCTGCATGAACGGTTCATGCTGCCGCATTTTGTACAGCAGGATATCCAGGACGTGGTGGCCGACCTGCGCGGCGCCGGCTACGCGTTTGAGGAAAGCTGGTTCAAGCCGCATCTGAATTTTCGCTTCCCCACCCTGGGCCATGTCAGCCAGCGCGGCCTGACCCTGGAACTGCGTTCCGCGCTGGAGCCGTGGCATGTGCTGGGGGAGGAGCCGGGCGGCGGCGGCACTGTCCGCTTCGTGGATAGCAGCCTTGAACGCGTGCAGGTGAAACTGGCTGGTGCCACGGACGAAAGGTTCGTCGTCACCTGCAACGGCCGTAAGGTTCCCCTGCATCCGACGGGCACGGAAGGGGAGTTTGTGGCGGGGGTGCGGTACCGCGCATGGCAGCCCCCTACCTGTTTGCACCCAACGATCCCCGTGCATACGCCGTTGATCTTCGATATCGTGGACAGCTGGACGGGTCGCTCGATTGGCGGCTGCACCTATCACGTGGCACATCCGGGTGGGCGGAACTTCACCACCTTCCCGGTCAATGCCAACGAGGCAGAGGGGCGGCGGTTGGCTAGGTTCTTCCCGTTCGGCCACACGCCGGGACCTTTGGCGGTCCCGATCGAGATCAAAAACCAAGAGTTCCCCCTGACCCTTGACTTACGCCTTGGCTGAACCCTCCCGCGACAGTGCGGATACACGTGACGAACCCTGGGACGAGATGGTCACCGGTGACGGGCATGTGCGCGCGCATTGGCAGGGGTTCATCTCGTCCGGTGCCGCCGATGGCGCGTCGATGGCGGAACGCTGGGATGCGGGCCGGCGCCTGCTGTTCCAGAACGGCGTGACCTATCACGCCTATGCCGATCCCCAAGGTGTCGAGCGGCCCTGGCCGCTGGACCCCATCCCCCTGCTGCTGCCGCAGTCGGAATGGCACATGATCGCGGAGGGGCTGCGCCAGCGGGCGCGGCTCCTGGACCGGGTGCTTGCAGATCTCTATGGCGAACAGACGCTTTTGCGCGATGGCGTGCTGCCGCCGGCCCTGGTGCTGGGCGATCCGGGTTTCCTGCGGGCCTGCCATGGGCTGAACCTGCCCGCCGGATCGCGCCTGACCCTGATCGCCACAGACATGGTGCGCGACCGCGACGGGATCTGGCGCGTGCTGGCCAGCCGGACACAGGCACCCACGGGCACCGGCTACACGCTGGAAAACCGCGTGGTGATGAGCCAGACATTGGCGGAGGCGTTCCGCGGCTGCAATGTCGAACGGCTGTCCCCCTTCTTCGAACAGCTGCGTCAGACCCTGATCAATCTGGCGCCCCGCTGTTCGGGTCCCGATGGCTGCCCGCGTCTGGTGCTGTTGACGCCTGGCCCGTTGAACGAAGCCTATTTCGAACATGCCTTCCTGGCCCGGCATCTGGGGCTGACTCTGGTCGAAGGCGCCGACCTGACGGTGCGTGATCAGGCCGTCTATCTGAAGACCCTGGGCGGGTTGGAACGGATCGACGTGATCCTGCGCCGCGTCGATGATGATTTCTGCGACCCGCTGGAACTGCGGCCCGACAGCATCCTGGGCGTGCCAGGATTGCTGGAGGCGGTACGCGCCGGCAATGTCATGGTCTGCAACAGCCTGGGCAGTGGGCTGACGGATTCGGTGGCCCTGATCCCCTGGATGGGCTCCTTGTCCCGCCATGTGCTGGGCGAGGCGCCATTGCTGGCCGATGTTCCCACCTATTGGGGGGGCGATGCGCGGCAGCGGGCGGAAATGGTCGCGGGCCTGGACCGGCTGGTCTTCCGTCCCGCCTTTTCCAGCCTGGGCCACCGCACCAGCTTCGGGGCCGAACTTGACCATGCGGCGCGGACCGAGCTGGCGGCCAGCATCCGCCGCCGGCCCCAGGATTGGGTGGCGCAGGAACCGATCGTCCCCTCCACCGCCCCCGTCTGGCGCGATGGCAGGAAGGTGGCGCGCCCCCTGGTGCTGCGCGCCTTCACCTGTGCCACGCCGGACGGTGACTGGACCATCATGCCGGGCGGCTTGGCCCGCATTTCCGCCGATGAACGGTTCGCGTCGGTGACGTTGCAGACCGGAGCGGGCGCCAAGGATGTGTGGATCGTCGGCGCCACCATCGGGCAGCCGCAGCGCCGGCGCGGTTCAGCCGCGATGATGCCGGATGGCGGCGGCGATACCGGCCCGCGCACCGGCGACCTGCCATCGCGCGCGGCTGACCATCTGTTCTGGGTGGGGCGCTATGCCGAACGGGCCGATGCCGCCGTGCGCACCCTGCGCGCCGCCGCCCGGCGCCTGACCGATGATGCCCATCCGGGCGCGGAGGAGGAGTTGGTCCCCCTACTGCGCCTGATGGGCTTCACCGGCATGATCCCGATGGAAATCTCTGGCCTGCCGCAGGCCGATGCCGTGCGCGGCATGCGCCAGGCGCTGGAGATTGTGGCCGATCCCGCCAATCCCGGCGGCCTGCGCGCCACCATGGACCGGCTGCGGCGTGCGGCATCGGGCGTGCGCGACCGGCTGCCGGGGGAATTCAGCCGTGTGCTGACAGTGCTGGGTGATGTCGCGTCGCAGCCGTTGAAGGCGGAGCCGGCCACCATGCAATTGCGCCTGGATGAGGTGTCGCGGCTTCTCGCTTCCCTGATCGGGCTGGAACTGGACGGCATGTCGCGCGGGCCCGCCTGGCGCTTCCTGGTGCTGGGCCGGCGGCTGGAACGCGCCATCGGCATTGTCGGGGCCTTCAATGGCTGTGGCCTGGGGTCCGGCACGGCGGGGACGGTGGCATCGCTGTCGGTGCTGCTGGAACTGGCGGCGGCGGGGGCAGCCTACCGTGATCAGCATCCGGTCGGCATCCGGCGCGAACCGGTGCTGTCGCTGCTGCTGGCGGATGATGACCACCCGCGCTCGCTGGCCTTCCAGATCAAGACCGTACAGCGCCAGCTGGTAAAGCTGCCGCCCATCGATGCCGAGGGGCTGGCCGTCAGCCCGACCAAGCTGGCCAACGACCTTCTGGAAACCGCCGCCGGCATGGTGGCGGATCCTCAGCCGACCCGTGACCCGACGGCGCTCGCCGACCTGACCGACCGGTTAGGCCGGCTTTTGCCCGAAATCTCCAACCTGCTCAGCCAGGCCTATTTCAGCCATGTCTTTGCCCGCACGACGTAAGGATGATGCCGTGGACGGCGAAGCGATGGCAGCGGCGGCGCGTCGCCCCGTGCGGTACAAATGCACCCATGTCACCCGTTACCATTACGGCGACACGGTGATCAGCGCTCATATGCTGGCGCATCTGGCGCCGCGTGCCCATCCGCGCCAGACCAACCACAATTCCACCCTGACCATCATTCCCTGGCCTGGCGTCGTGACGGGCCGCAGCGACTGGTTTGGAAATCCCGTGACCTACGCGGCGCTGCATACCCCGCACCGGGAATTGAAGGTGACGGCGGAAATCGACGTGACCGTCTCCCCCCCGCCCCCCTTCACCCCCGACGCGACGCCGGGCTGGGAAGATGTGGCGGCGCAGGCGGCTAGCCTTGCCGAAACGCTTGAATTCGTGCGCCCGTCGGCCCGCGTGCCGCTGGCCGACACGGCACTGACCCTGTTCGCTGCCGGGTTCTTCCCGCCGGGTCAGCCTGTGGGGACCGGGGCCATGGAGCTGACGCGCCGCATCCATGATGATTTCAGCTTTGATCCCACCGCCACCACCGTCAGTACCCCGATATCAGAGGTGCTGACGCGCCGGCGCGGCGTCTGTCAGGACTTTGCCCATCTGATGATCGGTGCGCTCCGTGCCCTGGGCCTGCCGGCCCGCTATGTCTCCGGCTACCTGCGCACCCTGCCGCCACCCGGCAAGGAGAAGCTGAAAGGGGCCGATGCCAGCCATGCCTGGGTACAAGTCTGGTGCGGGGAGGAAGATGGCTGGATCGACCTGGACCCCACAAATGGCCGGCAATGCGACACCGACCATGTCACCCTGGCCTGGGGTCGCGACTATGATGATGTCTGTCCGCTGCGCGGGGTGATCATGGGCGGCGGCGGCCACGGCGTGCTGGTCGCCGTGGATGTGGAACCGGTGGATGACCGGTAAAGGTTCCCCAACCCGGTAACGATGCGCTATAGAGCGCGCTTCACGGAACTCAGCAGGCAAGGTTGGGATGCAGGTCGGCATCGACATGGGTTTGACGGCGGAAGGGCGCGCCGCCACGATGGACCTGGAGGAACTGCTGGCCACCCGCCTGCTGGTGCAGGGCAATTCTGGGTCCGGCAAATCACACCTGCTGCGCCGTCTGCTGGAACAATCCGCCCCCTGGGTGCAGCAATGCGTCATTGATCCCGAAGGGGATTTTGTGACCCTGGCCGACAAGTTCGGCCATGTCGTCGTCGATGCCGCCCAGCATACCGAGTCGTCCCTGCAGAAGGTGGCCGCGCGCGTGCGTCAGCACCGGGTGTCGGTGGTCCTGTCCCTGGAAGGGGCGGATATCGAGGGGCAAATGCGTCTGGCCGCCGCCTTCCTGGGCGGCCTGTTCGATGCCGAACGGGATTACTGGTACCCGATGCTGGTGGTGGTGGACGAGGCGCAGCTGTTTGCGCCTGCCGCCGCTGGTGAAGTGTCGGACGAGGCGCGCAAGGCCAGCCTTGGCGCCATGACCAACCTGATGTGCCGTGGCCGCAAGCGCGGGCTGGCTGGCATCATCGCCACACAGCGTCTGGCCAAGCTGGCCAAGAATGTCGCCGCCGAGGCCAGCAATTTCCTAATGGGCCGCACCTTCCTGGATATCGACATGGCCCGCGCGTCGGACCTTCTGGGCATGGAGCGGCGGCAGGCGGAAATGTTCCGCGATCTGCAACGCGGGCATTTCGTGGCCCTGGGTCCGGCGGTATCGCGCCGCCCCCTGCCCATCACGATCGGCCATGTCGAAACATCGGGCCGGGGCGGCAGCCCGAAGCTGATGCCCCTGCCGGACCAGCCGCACGCCGATGCGCGCGACCTGATCCTGACACCGTCCGCCGAGGAATTGACGGCCCCGCCGCCGCCCGTGCGCCGGACGCCGCCGACGCCGCAGCCCGATATCAACGCCGCCCTGCGTCTGGCAGGCCAGCGTCAGGCGGAAATGGCCGCCACCGCCGCCCTCAACCCCGAACCCTCGCTGTTCGAAGCGGCGGAGAATGACGAGAAGCTGGACGAGGTACTGCGTCAGGTCCTGTCCGACCCGGATGCGGCCTTCCGCACCGACGCGGTGCTGTATCAGGATTTCCTGGTCCGCTGCCGCATCCACCGGCTGCGCGGCGAAACGCTGGACATGCCGGCCTTCCGCCGCCGCCTGTCGGTGATCCGGGCCGGGGTAGATGCCGAAGGAGCCGACGATCCCGATTGGACCGCCGCCGAACAGGCCGCCAAGACCCTGCCGGAGGATATGCAGGGCGTCTTTCTGCTGCTGGCACGCGCCGCCCTGTCGCAGGCGCCCTGCCCATCGGACGCAGAGGTGGCGCGGGCCTGTGGAAGCCGGTCACCGGGCCGCGCCCGTCGGCTTCTATCCTATATGGAACAGCGCGGGGTTATCGTGCAGCGCACGCTGATCGGTGGTTTGCGTTCCATCGGCCTGCCGCATCTTGGCCGGGAAACCGCCGCCGGCGATCCCAACGCGCCGGACCCGCTGGAGGCGTCGGAGACGCGTACAGATGGGGATCTGCTAGCCGGGATCGGGTGAAGGCTGTGACAATTGTGGGAGCCGCGTTCATGGCTATCCCAATGGCCAGTGTTCAGCGCTATCCCAATAGCTTAGGCTTAAAATCGCACAATTTCCGAGGGCGATGGATTGGTCACGTCCAGCAACAGTCCCTCAATATGGCACCGCCGGTTGATCCGACGCGGGCTTCGGTCGCTCGCAATCCTCACCGCAGTGACATGGGGTGGCGGGGCCACTGCGCTTGCCGCCGATGCACCAGCACAGGTGCTGCGCCTCGGGCTCGACATGGTGGCGGCCTCGGCTGATCCCCACCGGTTCTATTCCGTCGATAGCCGCAATCTGGCCTTTCACATCTTCGAACCGCTGATCCTGCCCGATGACGGGCTGGGCATCGTCCCCTGGCTTGCCACGGGGTGGGAGATGGAGGGGGAGCGGACCTGGGTGGTCCGGCTGCGCCCCGATGTGCGGTTCCATGATGGCAAGCTTCTGTCACCCCATGATGTGGCCTTCACCTTTTGCCGGCTGGACAGCATGGGGAACGGTCCGCTGGCCGGCCTGATCGCGGGGGTGGAGCAGGCGGTGGCGCGCGATGCCCATACGCTGGTCATCACCACGCGGGGGACCATGCCCTTGCTGCCGCATGTCCTGACGCTTCTGCCTATCATCCCCGCCCCCGATGGCTGGAAAGGCATCTATCAGCCGCGCGGCTGTGCCGGAACCGCCGACGGGCTGGCGGCCCTCACCGAACAACGGTTCGCAGATGGCAAGGTGCCGGGCACCGGCCCCTATCGCCTTGCCTCCTTCCGCGGCAGCAGCAGCGCCGATCTGGTTCGCGCCGATACCTATTGGCGGACCAAGCCGCATTGGGACCGCGTGCAACAGGTTCTTCTTGGTTCCGGTGTCGCCCGTGCACGGGCACTGGTGTCCGGAGAAGTGGACATCATCAATCAGGTGGTGCCGGAATCTTTGGATTTTCTGAGCACACGCGCCGACATAAAGGTCGTGGACAGCAAGCCGCTGCGCACATTGATGCTGACCGTCAATCTTGCCGGTCCCCTGACGGACGTGAACATACGCCGTGCCCTTGCCATCGCCATCGACCGGGCGGCCTTGAGCAAGCGCATCGCGCAGGGCAGCGCCGAACCGGCGGACCAGATGGCACCGCCCGGTATTCCCGGCTACACCCCGGCTGCATCCATTCCCTTCGATCAGGCAGAGGCGCGGCGATTGCTGGCGCAGGCGGGTGTACCGGAAGGCCTGCGCCTGCGGCTGATCACCATCGAACCCTTTGCGCGCGTCGCGGAGGGCGTGGCCCGTTACCTGCTGGCCATTGGGGTACAGCTTGATATTCGCTATGCCAGCGTGGGCGACGCCCTTCCCCTGCTGCGCGACCGGGATTATGACCTGTTCCTGGGCAGCCGGGTCCCGTTCACGGGCGAAATGGGCTATTCCAACTGGGAACTGCTTCACACCCCACAGCAGGACATAAAGGCCGGCAGCCAGAATGACAGCGGATACAGCAATCCTGAACTGGATCAGATCCTGTCGCAGGCCATGGTGGAGGCAGATACCAGCCGGCGGGAGCAGCTGTTGCAGCAGGTTGCGGTGATCGCCAGCCGCGATCTACCCTTCATCCCGCTTTTGCGCACCACCCGCCGCTGGGCCATGCACGCGGATCTGCGTTTCGATGGACGGGTGGACGGCAACACCCTGGCAACCCTGATCACGCCGGCATCGGCCAGCACACAGTAAGCGGGCGCAACCCCGCCCCCTGCCCCGGCCCCTTGCAATGGCGCAGAGTTGGGGCCATGTTGCCCACCATCGTCACGACAGCGCCGGGGAGAGCGCCATGCCCACGGGCACCGTCAAATGGTTCAACAGCGCCAAGGGCTTTGGCTTCATCACGCCGGAGGATGGCGGCGAGGACGTGTTCGTCCATATCTCCGCCGTCCAATATATCGGCCTGCCCACCCTGAAAGAGGGGCAGTGGCTGCAGTATGAGGTCGAGATGAACCGCAAGACCCGCAAGCTGCAGGCCATCAATCTGCGCAATTGAGCGGTTGTCGCGGCCCCCGCCACCGGGCACGCTGAACCACATCCTCACGCAAAGGGTTGCGCCGCATCCATTCAATGGTATGAAGCGGCAATTGCGGGGTATTTGACCCCGGCCCTGTCAGTCATAGGAACCGGACCCATGTCCACACTTCACAAGCAGGCGATGGAAGCCGTCCTGAAGGCCGCCGAGATGGATATCCTCGGCACGCTGGAAGATCAGGACATCAAGGACCGGTATAGCGAGGAAGGCGATCAGGCCGCCATGGATGTCGCCATCCTGCACGGCTATCGCGTCTTCATGCGCATCTGCGAGGCGAATGGCATCACCGCCGATGCCGAACTGTTCGTCGAAATGGCCGGCGAACTGGCCGATGACATCGCCCAGGATGGCGGCAGCGAAGAGTAATACCGTAGCGGTCGCCGGGCGGATCAGCCTGCCCGGCGGCCCTTGGCATTGTTGCTGTTGCTTTCGGCCTCCGCGCTGCCCTGCTTCAGGGCCACCGACAGGCTGTCCCAGGCGGCATCCATGGCCTGGTTCTGCGCGCCATCTTCGGCGGCCATTTCCCGGATCATCTTGACCATGTCATCGGGCAGGCACGCCGTCTTGACCGTGCGGCCCCCGAAATCGGCCTGACGCGGAAACACGCACAGGACACGGACGCGCACCAGCGGGAAACGGCTGCGGATGGCCGTGATCAGCGGATGCAGCTGTAAAACCGGGTTGATGAAGGCGCCGACCGTATGGTCGGGCTTCACATATTTCCACTGCCCCGCATTCTGGTTACAGCGCACCTGCCCCGCCACATCGGGTGGGGCCGACATGATCAGCAGAATGCTGGCCGGAAGGCGCAGCACATTGTCGATCCGCACCAGCCCGGCCTTGCCCCCGCCGATCTTCACATCGTTCAGCATGGGGTATGAGAGCTCCTCCAGCTCCATGCGGCGCTTGAACAGCTCTGCATTGTACTGCTTGATGGAGGTGGGCTTGATACGCTTGGGCTTCACCGAAAGGGCGAACGTCACCACCAGCGTAATCACCACCAGGGCGATCGCTGTGAAGCTGATCAGGTCGACGACCGCGACCCCAAACCATTTCGCAAGTTCGTTGAGCATTGGGCAGGAAATAACCCAGAATGGTCCCGATGTCACGACCGGGTGGGTTACGATTGTATCAAATCAGCCCTTCGCCACCCCTGTCCAAAACGCGCGCGTCCTATAACAATCCTGTGCTTGGCGATAATGATCGGGCGCTTTAAGGTCCCGTCCCGGTCACAATTGGTCCCAACCAGGGGAAAATAAATGTCGTTGCTTGCCGACCGCCTGTCCCGCATCAAGCCGTCACCCACCATCGCGGTGACCAGCAAGGCCCGCGCGCTGAAAGCCGCTGGCCGTGATGTGATCGGTCTGGGCGCTGGTGAACCCGATTTCGATACGCCGGAAAATATCCGCGCCGCCGGCATCCGCGCCATCGAGAACGGCCAGACCCGTTACACCGACGTGGACGGCACGCCGGACCTGAAAAAGGCCATCTGCGCCAAGTTCGCGCGCGAAAACGGCCTGACCTACACGCCCGATCAGGTGACGGTGGGCGTGGGCGGCAAGCAGGTGCTGTACAATGCCCTGATGGCCACCCTGAATGCGGGTGATGAGGTGATCATCCCCGCGCCCTACTGGGTTTCCTATCCCGACATGGTGCTGCTGGCCGAAGGCACGCCGGTCACGGTGGCCTGCCCGGCGGAAAACGGCTTCAAGCTGCTGCCCGCCGACCTGGAAGCCGCTATCACGGCAAAGACCAAGTGGCTGATCCTGAACAGCCCGTCCAATCCGACGGGTGCCGCCTATACCGCGGATGAGTTGAAGGCCTTGGGCGAGGTGCTGCTGAAGCACCCGCATGTCTACATCATGACCGACGATATGTACGAACATCTCGTCTATGAAGACTTCAAGTTCACCACCATCGCCCAGGTCGTGCCGGCTCTCTATGACCGCACCCTGACGGTGAATGGCGTGTCCAAGTCCTATTCCATGACGGGCTGGCGCATTGGTTATGCGGCCGGGCCTAAGGCCCTGATCAAGGCCATGGGCATTATCCAGAGCCAGTCGACCAGCAACCCGACCAGCATTTCCCAGGCCGCCGCCGTGGAAGCGCTGAACGGTCCGCAGGATTTCATCAAGGAACGCGCCGCCGTGTTCCAGACACGCCGCGATCTGGTCGTGTCCATGCTGAACCAGGCCGCCGGCCTGAACTGCCCCAACCCGGAAGGCGCCTTCTACGTCTATCCGTCCTGCGCCGGCACCATCGGCAAGACGGCGCCCACGGGCAAGGTCATCGAAACGGACGAGGATTTCGCGTCCGAGCTGCTGGAAGCCGAAGGTGTGGCAGTGGTGCATGGCGCGGCCTTCGGCCTGTCGCCCTTCTTCCGCATCTCCTACGCCACCAGCACCGACGTGCTGGAAGAAGCCTGCACGCGCATTCAGCGCTTCTGCGGCAGCTTGAAGTAAGGGGTACGGCGTTCCCTCACTCTCCCAGGCCCTGACAGGCCTGGGCCCCTCCCTCTCCCGCCAAGCGGGCGAGGGGCGACATTTATGCCCTCGCCCACGACAGTGGGAGAGGGAGGGACCCGGCCGCGTCAGCGGGTGGGAGGGTGAGGGTGATCAGCCTCAAGCCAGAATATCCAGCAGCCGCTGAAAATTCTGCTGATCGGCCTTCATGACGGCGGCACTGATGCCCGCCGTGACCTCCGCCTGCTTCACATCCAGGATCACAGCCGGATCGGCACTGCCATTGGCAACCGCATCGGCGGCCACCTGCAACGCCGCCTGCGCGTCCTGAAAGCCTTCAAGGCCGGCGCGGGTCAGGTCGGGCGGGGTGCTGGTGATGGACGAGATCGACATGATGCACAGGATAGCATGGCCGGCATCGGCGCGGCAGGGGTGAAACAGACCTTACGACGATGTAGGCTGCGTGCCGCACACCGCAACGGGATTTGACCGCCATGGACAGCATCGACCGCCAGGATATCGCCAGCATCATGGATGCCTTGGGCCGTCGCGCCCGCGCCGCATCCGCGATTGTCGCGACGGCGCCAGCGGACGCGCGGAACAAGGCGCTGCGCGTGGCCGCCGAAACCCTGCGCGCCCGCACCGCCGACATCCTGGCCGCCAATGCCATGGACATGGATGCCGCTACGCAAAAGGGCCTGTCGGGTGCCATGCTGGACCGGCTGATGCTGAACCCGGCGCGGGTGGAGGCAATGGCCAAGGGGCTGGAGGAAATTGCGGACCGTCCCGATCCGCTGGGCGCCGTGCTGGAACGCTGGGAACGGCCCAATGGCCTGCGGTTTGAGAAGGTGCGCGTGCCGCTGGGCGTCATCGCCATCATCTTTGAAAGCCGGCCCAATGTGACCGCCGATGCGGGCGGGCTGTGCCTGAAATCCGGCAATGCTGCCATTTTGCGCGGTGGGTCGGAAAGTTTCCATTCCGGGCGCGCCATTCTGGCGGCCTTGCATGCGGGCCTGGACGCAGCATGCCTGCCGCGCGACGCCATCCAGGCGCCGCCCACCACAGACCGCGCCGCCGTGGGCGAATTGCTGACCATGACCCGCTGGATCGACGTGGTGATCCCGCGCGGCGGCAAGTCGCTGACGGGGCGGGTGGCAGATGAGTCCCGGGTGCCGGTGATCTATCACCTGGACGGTATCTGCCATGTCTACCTGGACAAGGATGCCGATGCCGACAAGGCGCGGCGCGTCACCCTGAACGCCAAGATGCGCCGTACCGGCATCTGCGGCGCGGCAGAAACGCTGCTGGTCCACCGCGATGTCGCCGCCACCCTGCTGCCCCCCATCCTGGACGACCTGATCCAGGCCGGGTGTGAGGTGCGTGGCGATGAAGCGGTGCAGGCCCTGGATGCGCGGGTGAAGCCGGCGCATTATGAAGATTGGGACACCGAATATCTGGACGCCATCCTGTCGGTGAAGCTGGTGGGCGGTGTGGACGAAGCCATCGACCATATTGGCCGCCATGGCAGCCACCATACCGACAGCATCGTGACGGAGAACGCTACCACCGCCGACCGGTTCCTGACGCGGGTCGACAGCGGCATCGTCCTGCACAATGCCTCCACCCAGTTCGCGGATGGCGGCGAATTCGGATTCGGTGCCGAAATCGGCATTTCGACGGGCAAGCTGCATGCGCGTGGACCCGTGGGTGCCGAACAGTTGACCAGCTATAAGTATGTGGTGCGCGGTGATGGGCATACCCGGCCCTGATCACGCCCGCCCTGCCCTGCCCATGACGCATGGCCACCGCGTCCCCACCCCGCCGAAACCGGGGGCGGGCACGCTGTGGAAAGGGCTGCGCATCGGCCTTCTGGGTGGGTCGTTCAACCCCGCGCATGCGGGGCATCGGCACATGTCGCTGATGGCGCTGCGGGCCTTGAACCTGGATCAGGTCTGGTGGCTGGTCAGCCCGCAAAACCCGCTCAAGCCCTTGGACGGCATGGGAAAACTGACCGACCGCCTGGCCCGCGCCCGCAGGGTTGCCAACCATCCGCGCATCGTGGTCAGCGACATCGAAACACGGCTGGGCACCCGCTACACGGTCGATACGCTGACGGCGCTGAAGGCCCGGTTCGGGGGCACGAAATTCGTCTGGCTGATGGGGGCCGACAATCTGTGTCAGGTGCCGCGCTGGCGCGGCTGGACCCGGATTTTCGCGCAGGTGCCGGTTGCGATCTTCCCGCGACATCCCTATTCTACCATTGCGCTGGGCGGCAAGGCTTCCCGGCGTTTTGCCGTTGCGCGTGTGGATGCGCGGCGGGCGGGTGGCCTGGCCGACCTGCCGCCGCCGGTCTGGGTCTTCCTGGACGTGCCCCTGCACCCTGCATCGGCAACGGCGATCCGGCAGGGGCTGGATGGCGAAGCCTTTAAGGATTGATTTCGGTGAACCAGATCGTGAGCGCAGAGAATTCCCCCAACCCGGCCGCCGGCGCCATCGCCGCCGCAGACATGCCGGAGCGCACCCTTGAACTGATCCTGGCCGTTCTGGACGAGGACAAGGCCGAGGACACGATCACCATCGACCTGCGCGGCAAGACCAGCATGGCCGATTATCTGGTGGTCACCACGGGCCGGTCGGCCCGTCAGGTGGGCGCCATGTCCGACCATGTGGCCCGCCGCCTGCGCGACCTGGGCATCCATGTCGGCAATCCCGAAGGCTATCCGCAGTGCGACTGGGTCCTGGTCGACAGCGGCGACGTCATCGTTCACCTGTTCCGCCCGGAAGTGCGCGCCTTCTACTGCATCGAGAAGATGTGGGGCGTGGAGCCGCCGGCCTCTTTGAAGACGCTGACGGCGGATTTCGACGGCGGACCGGCGCAGTAATGCGTATCTGGCTGGCCGCTGTCGGCAAGGCCAAGCCCGGCCCTGCCCGCGACCTGTTCGAAGAATACAAGGCCCGCATCACCTGGCCGTTTCAGCTGCGCGAGGTGGAAACCAAGAAGCGGCTGGACGGCGATGAGTTGAAGCGGGCGGAGGCGGAGCTGTTGCTGGCCTCCCTGCCCCCCGGCGCTACCATTGTGGCGCTGGATGAACGTGGCCGCATGATGGGGTCGGAGGATTTCGCCGCCCGCATGGGCCAATGGCGCGACGCCGCCGTGGGTGATCTGGCCTTTGTCATCGGCGGGGCCGACGGGCTGGATGCCAGCATCCGGCAGAAGGCGGCTCTGGTCCTGGCTTTCAGCCCCATGACTTGGCCCCACATGATGGTGCGCGGCATGCTGGCCGAACAGGTTTACCGGGCACAGCAGATCCTGGCCGGTCACCCCTATCACCGGGCCTGACCCCTATCCCCGCCCTTCCATCAGGTCGCGGATGCGCGACAGGTGCTGGCACGCCCGGCCAACCCCCAGCAGCAGCACGCCCAGCAGCAGCCCGACCAGGGCCGGGCCATAGATATCGGGTGTCGGCGCAATCAGCATGAAGGCCGACACGATCAACGCCGCTGCGCCCACAAAATAAAGCACCATCGCTGTGATGCTGCGCCGTTTATCCATGGCTCAGCCCTCCGCGTCGGCAATGGCACAGGTCCCCGGCTCACGCGGCACCGCGTCCTCGCCGAAAACCTCGTCAAACGCCGCCTGCATGGCCATGTCCACCTCCGGCATGGTGACGATATGGCCCAGGGCCGCCAGCGAGGTGACGCCATGTTCGCGGATGCCGCAGGGCACGATGCCGCCAAAATGCGTCAGGTCCGGTTCTACGTTCAACGAGACGCCGTGGAACGACACCCCACGCCGCACGCGCACGCCGATGGCGGCAATCTTATTCTCAACCCCCGGCTGGCCATAGGGCGACATGTCGACCCAGACGCCCACCCGGCCGCACCGCCGCTCGCCCTTCACGGCAAACTGCGCCAGGGTCCGGATCAGCCATTCTTCCAGTCGCCAGACAAAATCATGCAGGTCGCCGCCGCGTGCCTGCACGTCCAGCATGGTATAGCCGATGCGCTGCCCCGGCCCGTGATAGGTATATTGCCCGCCGCGCCCGGCCTGGAACACCGGGAACTGCATGGGGGTCAGCAGATCCGTTTCCCGTGCCGAGGTGCCGGCGGTATAGAGCGGGGGATGTTCCAGCAGCCACACCGTCTCCGGCGCGGTGCCGGCCCGGATCTCGGCCACGCGCGCCTCCATGAAGGCAATCGCGTCGGGATAGACTACGGTCTGGTCGCTGATCCGCCACTCGATCATCATCAACCTGCAAGCTGGGGGTGGTGCCTATTTAGGGCAAAATGCGCCCAACACCAATGGCATGCGACCAAGGGACAGCTGCCCTATGCGCGCATAACCATTGATCCGGCGGACGCGATGCGCCACATTCGGCAACGACATTGCTATCTGGCCAGTGATTATGAACGAAACGAACCGCGTCTATCTCTACGACACCACGCTGCGCGATGGGGCGCAGACCTCCGGCGTTGATTTCACCGTGGCGGATAAAATCGCCATCGCGCAGGAGCTGGACGCGCTGGGCATTGATTATGTCGAAGGAGGCTGGCCCGGCGCCAACCCCACTGACAACGCCTTTTTCGCCGACCCGCCGAAATTGCCGCGCGCCATCTTCACGGCCTTTGGCATGACCCGTCGGCCAGGGCACAGCGCGTCGAACGACCCCGGCCTATCGGCCCTTCTGAACAGCCCGGCCAAGGCCGTGTGCATCGTGGGCAAGACCTGGGATTTCCATGTCGATGTGGCGCTGGCCATCCCGCGCGACGAAAACCTGGCCCTGATCGCCGACAGCATCCGGGAAATCAAGGCGCGCGGGCGCGAGCCTTTGTTCGATGCCGAACATTTCTTCGACGGGTACAAGGCTAATCCCGATTATGCGCTATCCTGCGTTCAGGCGGCCTATGAGGCCGGCGCCCGCTGGGTGGTGTTGTGCGACACCAATGGCGGCACCCTGCCGCATGAGGTGGAGGCCATTGTGGCAGAGGTTGCCAAGCGCATCCCCGGCAGCCATCTTGGCATCCACACCCATAATGACACGGAAAACGCCGTCTCCAACTCGCTGGCCGCCGTGCGTGCCGGTGTGCGGCTGGTGCAGGGTACGCTGAACGGTCTGGGCGAACGCTGCGGCAATGCCAACCTTCTGTCGCTGATCCCCAGCCTATCGGTGAAGATGGGCTTCGATGTCGGTATCAGCAAGGAGGGCATGGGCCGGCTGGTCCATATCAGCCGCATGCTGGATGAACGGCTGAACCGCACGCCCAACCGCCACGCCGCCTATGTCGGCGAAAGCGCCTTCGCGCACAAGGGCGGGCTGCATGTCTCGGCGGTGGAGAAGGACCCTGCATCCTATGAGCATGTCGACCCGTCCCTGGTCGGCAACCGCCGCCATGTCCTGGTCTCCGATCAGGCGGGGCGGTCCAACATCCTGGCCCGCCTGCGTGAGGTGGGGGTGAATGTCGACCCCAAAGACGACCGGGTGGGTCAACTGGTCGATCTGGTCAAGCAGAAGGAATATGAAGGCTTTGCCTTTGACGGCGCGGAAGCCAGCTTTGAGCTGCTGGCCCGTCGCGCCCTGGGTGAGGTGCCGGATTATTTCCGCCTCGCCGCCTTCCGCGTCCTGGACGAACGCCGCTGGAACGCCAAGGGAGAGTTGGTGACCATGTCGGAGGCGACGACAAAGGTGGAGGTCCCTGGCCCCAATGGCCCCGACAATGTCATGACGGTGGCCGAAGGCAACGGCCCCGTGAACGCGCTGGATCAGGCCCTGCGCAAGGCCCTGATCCCCGTTTATCCGGCGCTGGAAGGCATGCGGCTGGTCGATTACAAGGTTCGTATCCTGAACGCGCAGGACGGGTCGAAGGCCGTCACCCGCGTTATGATCGAAACGGCGGACCGGCACGGCCATCGCTGGGCCACCGTCGGCGTGTCGGCCAATGTCATCGACGCCAGCTTCAACGCGCTTTCCGACAGCATCACCTATTGCCTTTACCGGTCCGGTGCCGCTATCGACAGCACCAAGGCGGCCTGATATCCAGACCGCTTGATGGGCAATCAGGTATCAGTGTGATGTCGAGCGGGACGAACAAGCGCGAACTGGCCAAGATGCAGGCGGACGGGGACGGCCCCGCCGTCATCCTGATCCATCCCCAGATGGGGGAGAATATTGGCGCGTGTGCCCGCGCCATGCTGAATTGCGGCCTGACCGACCTGCGCCTTGTCAGCCCCCGCGACGGCTGGCCCAATGAAAAGGCCGTGTCGGCATCGGCCGGCGCTACCCTGGTGCTGGACCGGGTGCGCGTATTCGACAGTACAGAGGCCGCCATTGCCGACCTGCACAAGGTGTTTTCCACCGCCGCCCGCGTGCGCGATCTGGTGAAACCGGTCGTCACCCCGCGTGAGGCGGCGAACGAGATGCGCGGCCATTGGTCGGCGGGACGCAAGGTCGGGCTGATGTTCGGGCCAGAACGCACCGGCCTCGTCAATGACGACATCACCCTGTCCGACACGCTGATCTCGGTGCCGCTGAACCCCGGCTTCTCGTCCCTCAACCTGGGGCAGGCAGTGCTGCTGATCGCCTATGAATGGTGGATGACAGGCGTGGAGGTGGAGGACCGGTATCTTCATACCGGACAGTCCGAACCGGCGACCAAGGCCGAATTGCAGAACCTGTTCGACCATCTGGAAGGGGAGTTGGAACAGTCCGGTTTCTACACCCACCCCGACAAGCGCCCCTCCATGATCCGCAATGTGCGCAACACGTTGCAGCGCTGCGGCATGACCGAGCAAGAGGTCCGCACCTTCCACGGCGTCATCGCGGCGCTGACGGGCCGCAAGAAGCAGCGGAAGGTGGAAGAGTAGAGAGACAGAGGTCGCTCCCTCACCCTCTACTTACGCCACCGCGTCGGCCTTCACACCCCAGGATCGAAAAACCTGTCCCCGGCTGTCCTGGCGCCGCCCGACATGGCGGGCCTCATTCTCACGGCGGCGGGCGGCCTTTTCCACGGCGGCCACGCTGTTGAAATGCCGGCCATCCAGGCTGCTGAACAGAGGATGGGCAGAAAAGAAGCGGAAACCCTGGCCATCGGCCACGGCAAGACCGGCTTGATAGCGGCTGGTTTCGATGCTGAATGCCTGGTTCGTCATGATAAATCACCCCTATCGCGGCGAAACAACGTCGCCACGCTGTACAAAACGGATCTGCGGTGGTTGAGGCGGAAAAACCCGCGTCAACAGGCGCGCATCGGCCCGTCGCCAGCAGAGATATGGTGATTGTTCTTCGCGATATGGATAGCCATTTCGCCCTCCTTCCCAATGGTTTGAACCAAACCACGAAGGACCTTCGTGGCGCTTTAGCGTTTGGTGACGCGGCGCAAGCTGCTGTTCGTCAAATTCCCGCGGACCCTGTGGGAGGTCAGGCCGGACCATCTGGTCTGACATCAGATTTGGTGATCCGTTGGCCACTGTCAAGTGACAATTTGCGTGAATTTCAAGATGGACAATTCCGCATATCACACATGTTTTGCGTTATTTATGATAATCCACATTTATGATTGACGTAAACCGGCCAATGTAAAACCCTGGGCTGGACGGCGAAATGCCGAACCCCACCTGTGCCCAAGGAGGCCACCCATGTCGCTCTCGCGTTTCGCCACCCGCCTTGCTGCTGCCACCGTACTAACGGGCCTGGCCTTCGTTGGTTCCGCGCAGGCCGCCGATCCGGTGGTGGTGCGCGCCGGCTACATCCCCGTGCTGGGTGCCGCGCAGGCCTTTGTGATCGACAATCAGGGCTGGGACCTTCAGAACGGCTTCGACCTGCAGCTGAAGCAGTTTGACAGCGGCCCCAACGCCATTCAGGCGGTCGCGTCCGGCACCCTGGATGCCTATATCGCCGGCGTCGCGCCGGTTGTGGTGGCGCGCGGCAAGGGTGTCGGCATCCGCGTCGTCGCCTCCACCGCCGTGGAGGAACTGGTGGTCGCCGCAGGCCCCGATCTGGCCAAGACGGGCGGTTCGCCGGCCCAGGCCATCGAGGCCCTGTCGAAGAAGCTGGGACGCCCGTTGAAGCTGGCGACGCAGCCCGCTGGTTCGGTCCCCAACACCTTCCTGCAATATTGGCTGTGGGAAGTGGCCAAGGTCGACAAGCAGTATGTGGAGTTGGTGCCGCAGGGCATCGACGCCACGCAGCAGGCGCTGCTGGTTGGTGCCGTTGACGGCGCCATCATCCGCGAACCGGCCCTGACCATCATCACGGGCCGCAACCCGGATGTGAAAGTGCTGGCCTATGGTCAGGACATCCTGAAGAATCAGCCGGGCAACGTCATCGCCCTGACCGATGATTTCACGTCCAAGCACCCGGACATCGCGCAGAAGCTGGTCGAACTGACCGCCAAGGCGACAGAAGTGCTGAAGAAGGACAAGAAGGTGGCCGTGGCCGCCATCGAAAGCGCCATCGGCAAGGGGCTGGTCCCCGCCGCCATCATCGAACAGGCCCTGTCCTCGCCCGCCGTGAAGTTCAACACCGACCCGGCCTCCATCCTGAAGGAAACGGCTCTGGTGCAGGATTATCAGGTGAAGCTGGGTACCGTGAAGGAAGCCACCCCGGTGGAGCAGATTTTCGACCTGTCCTACTATCAGAAGCTCAAGAAGTAACATTACGGTCCGTTGGGGCCAACACCTTCCGGGCGGCACGGTTGCGTAAAACAGCCTTGCCGCCCGCTATCCATTTGTGTGGAATTCTACGGCGGCCTTACCGCCGCAACCGTTTAAATCACCGGTCAAACCAGATGGCCCGCCCCCGCGCCCTTCGCCTGTCCCTGTCGCTGCTTGGCGTCGTCCTGTTCTTCGCCGTATGGGAGGCCCTGCCCCGCCTGGGGCTGGTGAAATCCATGCTGCTGCCGGCCCCCAGCGGTATCCCGGCCAGTTTCTGGCAGGAGGTGTCGTCGGGTGCATGGGGTGAGGCGGTGCTGCAAAGTCTGCGGCACTATGTATCCGGTCTGGTTCTGGGCTCGGCCCTGGGCGTGGCGCTGGGTGTGGCGACGGGCATGTCGCGCACGCTGGAGGATATGACCAACTGGATCGTCCGCCTGCTGCGACCCATTCCGGGTCTGGCCTGGGTGCCGTTCGCCATCATTTGGTTCGGCGTGTCACCGACGGCGGCGAATTTCATCATCATCGTCGGCGTGTTCTGGATCAATTACTTCTCGGCCCTCAGCGCGGTGCAGGCCGTGGACCGCGATTTGATCGAACTGGCCAATGCCTTCGGCCACCGCTCCCCCCTGGCACGGCTGTTCAAGGTGATCCTGCCCGCCTCGGTGCAGCCGATCATGGCGGGGCTGCGCACCGGCCTGGGCCAGGCCTGGATGGCCGTGGTGGCCGCCGAACTGTTCGGCGTGGCCGGCCTGGGTCAGCGCATGATGCAGGCATCGTCGCTGCTGGCCACCGATATCGTCGTAGTCTACATGATCACCATGGCCCTGCTCTATGGCGTGGTGGATGCGGGCTTCGTGGCTCTTCGTGACCGTTTGCTGGCGTGGAAAGCATGATTTCGATCAAGGACCTGACGCTCTCCTTCGACAGCGACCGTGGCCGCACCATCGTCCTGAAGGATTTCCATCTCGACATTGCCGATGGGGAGTTTATCGCGGTGGTGGGTGCCTCGGGCGTGGGTAAATCCACCCTGCTGCGGGTCATCGCCGGTCTGGTAAAGCCGACATCGGGCACCGTGACCCGCGACAATCCCGAAACGCCGGGCCGCCGCCCCTATGCCCTGGTGTTTCAGGATGCGCGCCTGCTGCCCTGGCGACGGGTGGTGAAGAATGTGGAATTCGGGCTGGAGGGGTTGGGCCTGGACAAACAAGCCCGCCGCCGCCGCGCGCAGGGCGCGCTGGAACTGGTGGGCCTGTCCGACAAGGCCGACCGCTGGCCGCATCAATTGTCGGGTGGGCAGCGGCAGCGCGTGGCCATCGCCCGCGCCCTGGCCGTCGATCCCGACCTGCTGATGATGGATGAACCGTTCGGTGCGCTGGACGCCATCACCCGTCAGGGTTTGCAGGATGAACTGGTGGACCTGTGGCAGCGGACGGGCAAGACCATCCTGTTCGTCACCCACGATATTGACGAGGCGGTCTATCTGGCCGACCGCGTCATCCTGCTGGCCGGCAGCCCGGCGGGCGTGCGCTCCACCGACCAGATTGCCGCCCCCCGCCCGCGCCAGCGCGATGACGCCACCGCGCGTCACACCGCGAACGCCATTCGCGGTCGGCTGTCGGGCACAGTCGTGGATGGCGAAGGCATCTAAAAACTACGCGACAGCAAGTCACTTAACATCCGTGAAAGGGATGATGCCGGCGAACCGGTGTTGCCCCTCATCCCTTCCCGGAGGTTCCTATGGCGTTCCGACCCGCCCCTGTCGGCACTGCTTCTGCCAACCGCCCCGCCCCGTCCGGCGATAACAGCCAGACCACAGCCCAGCATATCGCGCTGGGCCATGTCGGCTTGCATCAGCCCCTGGCCGAGGGCGTCGTGCATCTCAATTTTCTGGACCTGCTGGCCGATCAATCCGCCGGCGATCCGGCACCCGCGGAACGTCCCGGTATCGACAGCAGCGAAACCGTGCGCAGCGACAGCGGCAGCACGACGACGGTAACGTTCGAGGATGGCTCCAGCCTTGTCGTGGTGCGCAGCCACGATGATGACAGCGTGACGACCACCAGCACGCGCACCGCCACCGATGGCACCATCACCACTGCGACCCGCACCGTCACCCATGTCGATGATAACATTGTGCAGACGGTACAGACCGACAGCCACGGCACTACGACCACCATTGTCAGCCTGGAAGACGGCACCCGCACCACCGACCGGGTGGAGGCCGATGGCGACCATGTGACCTTGGTGCAGACCAACGGCCTGGACGGGCTTACGGGCAGCTACACGCTGGTCCAGGCCGATGGCGACGCCGGCACCCTGGATTATTCACTGACCCGCGACGGCGACACCCAGACCTTCAGCGTGGAAGGCACCACCGCCGACGGCGTGGCCGTGGACAGCACCGTGGTGGTCGATCTGGACACCAAGGTAGTGACCGTTACCGACCATCAGGGTGATATCGCCACCTACAGCCTGCAGACCTTCCACGATCAAATCCTGGATGTCGGTCTGATCGGCCTGATCGCCGATGTCGATACGGGATATTTCGGGTAACTCAGAACAGCGTGCCGTAAATCTCCGGCTTGAAACCGACTGTCAGATGGCCGGCCCGGTCAAGGACCGGCCGCTTGATCATGGATGGCTGTTCCAGCATCAGGGCGATGGCGCGGTCGCGGTCGATATCGGCCTTGGCCGCGTCCGGCAGCTTCTTGAAAGTGGTACCGGCCCGGTTCAGCAGAACCTCCCAACCCAGTTTGTCGACCCAGCCGGTCAGTGTATCGCGGTCGATACCGGCTTTCTTGTAGTCGTGGAACTGATAGGCGACGCCTTTATCGTCCAGCCAGGTCCAGGCCTTCTTCATCGTGTCGCAGTTCTTGATACCGTACAGGGTGACGCCGCCCGACATGGGTCCGCTCCGTTTCATCGATGATGGCGCGGGTGTAGCAGATCAGGCGGCCGAACGCATCGCCATCTCCTCATACCGTGCATAAAGGATCGCCTCCTCCTTGTGCCAGCGCGACTGAAGCAGCGCCGACATCCGGCCGAAATCCACCGCGAATTCGATACCCGAGCCACCATCCTTGTATTTGTCGAAGAAAGCCAGGATCTGGCCGCCCAGCGCCACCATCTCCTGGCTGAACTGGTCCGCCGTGGCGGCACGCAAGGGGTCCTGCCGGGCCAGACGGCGGTAATCGGGGTAGAATTCCTCATCCTCTCGCCGGATATGGTCCACAAACAGCGCCCTTGCCGCCAGCAGCGTCTGCCGACCGCCGGTCGTCCCAATGCCTTGCCGCCGCACCTCCTCCAGCACGGCTTTCAGTTCAGCATGGTCATGTTTCAGTTGGGGGACGATCCGGCGCATGATGGGCAACTCCATAAAGATGTATTTAATATGCATGTTAATTGCTGCGACAGCCTGCATCCATGTGGCGGGGTGTCGCGGTGGCACTTGAATGACGCGGCCTGCACAGGCATCATTGTCTACCGGTTACCATAAGAAGAGTCTTTGGGGGATGGACATGGCGGTGTCACGGCGCGACTGGCTACGCGGATCGGCGGTGCTGGCGGGGATGATGGCGTCGCCCACCCTCACCGTGGCAGCCCCCGGCGTGGAGACCGTTGAAATCTGGCCGGGCGGCGTAGGGCCAGGGTCAAAGGGCGTGCCGTTGCAGCAACGGCTGGTGGAGCGCAGCCAGGACCCGTCCAAACCCGACCGCTATATGGAGGGGATCACCCGTCCCTACCTGACCATCCACCGCCCCGCCAAACCCGATGGCCGCGCCCTGATGATCACACCGGGCGGCGGCTATCAGCGGGTGGTGGTGGACAAGGAAGGCGGGGAATTGGCGCCCATCCTGACTGCTGCCGGCATCACCATTTTCATCCTGACCTATCGATTGCCGGGAGAGGCGCCGCAGCATGGGCCGATGGTGGCATTGCAGGACGCACAGCGCGCCATCCGCCTGATCCGCCATCGCGCCAGGGCATGGGCGATCAACCCTGAAACGGTCGGAATCATGGGCTTTTCCGCCGGCGGGCATGTGGCGGCCAGCCTGGGCACGCGTTTTGACGAAGCGGTCTATGATCCGGTTGATGCGGCGGACAAGCTGTCGGCCCGGCCCGCCAGGCTGGCCCTGATCTATCCCGTGATTGACATGGGGGACAGCGCCCATACGGGATCGCGCGACCGGCTGCTGGGGCCCAACCCGTCGGCGGACGAGATTGACCGTTATTCCGCCGACCGCGCCGTTACGGGCCGCACACCGCCCACCTTCCAACTGCACGCCGCCGATGACAATGCCGTGCCGGTGGAGAACAGCCTGCTGTTCAATGCCGCCTGCCGCAAGGCGGGGGTGGAGGCAGAGATGCATATCTATCCACGCGGCGGCCATGGTTTCGGCCACGGCGCCCGCATCGCCGCCGACAATCCGCTGCGCCGTTGGCCGGAACTGTTCCTGGAATGGTATGGGCGGGGATAATACACCCCTTCAGCCCGCCTTGTCCGCCGGCACCACGAAACTGTCCATCACCTTTTTAACGCCGGCGACATCGAAGCTGATCTCCAGCTTGTCATTCTCCACAGCCTTTACTGTGCCATAGCCGAATTTGGTGTGAAATACGCGGTCGCCAGGGTTGAAGGCGCGGTCGGGCCGCTTGCGCGGGGTCACGTCAATGGCCGTCCCCTCGATCAAACGCCCCCCAGCGCGCGCCGGGGCCTGGGCTGCCTTCTGGCCCATGCGGTTGAACCGGTCGCCAAAGCCACCACCGCCCCAGCCGCCCCCGAACCCGCCGCCATAGGCACTTTCCCGCACGCTGCCGCCGAAGCCAGCGCCACCAATACCGGGATTATTCTCCGTCTCGATATGCTCGCCCGGCAGCTCCTCGACAAAGCGTGACGGGATGGCTGTAGCCCAGGTGCCATGGATACGGCGGTTGGCGGCGTGGCTGATATAGACGCGTTTGCGCCCGCGCGTGATGCCGACATAGGCCAGCCGCCGCTCCTCCTCCAGCCCCGCGATGCCGTTTTCATCCAGGGTACGCTGGCTGGGGAACACCCCCTCCTCCCATCCCGGCAGGAAAACCACGTCGAACTCCAGGCCTTTGGCTCCGTGCAAGGTCATCAGTGACACCTGCTCGTCGCCCGACCCTTGCGCGTTTTCCATGACCAGAGAGACATGTTCCAGGAACCCGGTCAGGTTCTCGAACTCTCCCATGGCATTGATCAGTTCCTTCAGGTTGTCCAGGCGGCCAGGGGCTTCCGGGCTCTTATCCTCCTGCCACATGCGGGTATAGCCGCTTTCATCCAGGATGGTCTGGGCTAGTTCAGTATGCGGCACACGGTCGATCAGGGCGCGCCAGCGGAAGAAATCCTGCGACAGGCCGGAGATGGCGCTGCGCATCTTGGGTTTCAACTCATCCGTCTGCGACAGTTTCCACGCGGCCTCCGTCAGCGGCACACCCAGCGTGCGCGCGGCGACATAAAGGCTCTGGATGGTCGTCGCCCCGATGCCGCGCTTGGGCGTGTTGATGATGCGCTCAAACGCCAGATCATCCTCCGGGCTGATCAGCACGCGCAGATAAGCCAGGGCATCGCGGATTTCCTGGCGTTCGTAGAAGCGCGGACCGCCGATAACCCGGTACGGCAGGCCCAGCGTGATGAACCGTTCCTCGAACTCACGCGTCTGAAAGCCGGCGCGGACCAGGACGGCCATCTGGCCCAGGCTGACGCGTTGGCGCTGCAACGCCTCCACCTCGTCGCCGACCCAGCGCGCCTCCTCCTCCGCGTCCCAAAGGCCGCGTACGCGCACCTTCTCCCCGCCCTCCGTCTCGGTCCAGAGCTGCTTGCCCAGGCGGCCCTGATTATTGGCGATGATGCCATGGGCCGCCCCCAGGATATGGGCGGTGGACCGGTAATTCTGTTCCAGGCGGATGACCTGGGCGCCGGGGAAATCATGCTCGAACCGCAGGATGTTCCCCACCTCCGCCCCGCGCCAGCCATAGATCGACTGGTCATCATCGCCCACGCAGCAGATATTCTTGTGCGACTGGGCCAGCAGGCGCAGCCACAGATACTGCGCCACATTGGTATCCTGATACTCGTCCACCAGGATATATTTGAACCGCCGCTGATACTCGATCAGCACATCATTATGCTGCTGGAACAGCGTGATATTGTGCAGCAGCAGATCGCCGAAATCGCAGCAGTTCAGGGACAGGAGGCGGTCCTGATACTGCTTGTAGATGGACAGGATGCGGCCATTGGCGGCATCGCCGGCATCCTCGGGCTTCAGCTTGTCCGGGGTCAGGGCCCGGTCCTTCCACCGTTCAATGATCGACAGCAACATCCGCGCCGGCCATTTCTTGGCGTCGATATTCTCGGCTTCCATCAACTGTTTCACCAGACGGATCTGATCGTCGGTGTCCAGGATGGTGAAGCTGGGCTTCAATCCGATCAGTTCGGCATGGCGGCGCAGGATGCGGGCGGCCAGCGAATGGAACGTGCCCATCCACCAGCCCTCCGACTGGCTGCCCAGCAGGTTATCGACGCGGTCGCGCATCTCCCGCGCGGCCTTGTTGGTGAAGGTCACCGTCAGCACGTTCCACGGGCTGATCCGCCGCGACAGCAGCAGATGCGCCAGCCGCGTGGTCAGCACCCGCGTCTTGCCCGTGCCGGCTCCGGCCAGGACCAGGACAGGCCCGTCAAGCGCCTCCACCGCCTGCCGCTGGACCGGGTTCAACCCGTCTAGATAGGGGCGGTGCGCGGGGGCGGGCGGGTGCGCCGGAAACGGCTCGTCGATCAGATCGTCAATCATGGTGGGGAGAACATATACAGAATTCTCCGCCCTGACAAAGGGTCCGACCGGCCCTTTTTTCTCAATCCTGTACCCAGCGCGACATCACCGGATAGGGGGGTAGGCCGTTGCCGGCCCCCATCATGGCGAACACCCCCGCCGGGCCGGTCATGCCGACCCGCGCCAGAGCCGCCGGCCCGTAATGGGTGCCGCTTTCGATCCAGGTCCGCATCGGATGCTGGCCCTCATAAACATCCACTTTGTGGGAACCGGGAAAGAAGATGCAGTCCGGCGTCACGCCGATATGCAGGGCGGCGGCATAGGACCAGGCCTGGGCCATGAACTCCCCCTGCTGCTTGGGAACACCCAGAATCGGATCGTCGGGAATGCCCGGCCCCGCCTCCTGCTCAATCAACCGATGCATATCGGCATCCAGATCACTACCCAGTCCGGAACGGAACCGTTTGGGCAGCACCGCCATATGCCCCGCCTCATGCAGCAAGTCACCGGGTGCCACCAGGGTGTCGGGGTCCACATGGATCACGCCGGCACGGATATTCACCCCCGGCAGAAAGCCGCCCTGCGCGCCGGGACCGAATTCCACGCCGAACCCGATATCGCGCAGGAAGGCGACAATCGGCTCCAACGCCTCCGGGTGATACTTCAACTTCCCCTCCTGGTTTTATCAGCAGGAAGGATGATCGCGCAAAGAGGGTCGGCAAGGCAAGGGGCACGGGTGGGGCGAGACACCGCCAATGCGATTATAAGTCTATGTATTTTATCTTAAATAGTCAGAAAAAACCATGACATAACGAAAACGGCGGCCCGGAATTAGCCGGACCGCCGTCAACGGAGGTAAAGAGGCATGAGAAAGATGCCCTTTATCCTGTTGCTCCGGTTCACGATCTGGCGGCGGCGTGTCATCCACGTCACCATCACGATCCACCGGGCATAAGGAGGGTGGGCCGGTGTTAGCAGCACCGTCCCACCTTCTCCCGATTATAAGACAAATCTTCCCGTTTGACCAGAAAGACCAGACAAGGTCACACCAGTTTCACCAGCGCGTGGCGCTTCTTGCCGGCGGACAGCTTGATGACACCATCATCGCCGACATGAGAAGCGAACAGCTTGTACGCCTCGTCCGACACGGCCCCATCATTGACCTTCACGCCATTGCCCTTGATCAGACGGCGGGCCTCGCCCTTGCTGGCCGACAGACCGGCCTGCACCATCAGGTCGGCCAGATAGGCACCGTCGGCCAGGGCGGCCGATGCGACCTCGATGGTGGGCAAACCCTCGGCGGCCGCCCCTTCCTCAAACGTGCGCCGCGCGGTTTCGGCGGCCTGTTCCGCCGCGTCGCGACCGCGCACCAGGGCGGTGACTTCCGTGGCCAGGATCTTCTTGGCCTCGTTGATCTCCGCGCCTGCCAACGCCTCCAGCCGCGCGATTTCCGACAAGGGCAGATCGGTGAACAGCTTCAGGAAGCGACCCACATCAGCATCTTCGGTGTTGCGCCAGAATTGCCAGAAATCCAGGTGGGACAGGCGATCCTCATTCAGCCAGACGGCACCCGCCGCCGTCTTGCCCATCTTGGCACCCGACGCGGTGGTCAGCAGCGGCGAGGTCAGGCCGAACAGCTGCGTATTGGCGATGCGGCGACCCAGCTCGACACCATTGACGATGTTGCCCCACTGGTCCGACCCGCCGCACTGCAACGTGCAGCCGAAGCGGCGCTGCAGCTCCACGAAATCATAGGCCTGCAGGATCATGTAGTTGAATTCAAGGAAGGTCAGCGGCTGTTCACGGTCAAGGCGGAGCTTCACGCTGTCAAAGGTCAGCATGCGGTTGATGGTGAAATGCCGGCCCACATCGCGCAGGAACGGGATGTAGCGCAGTTCGTCCAGCCAGTCGGCATTGTTGGCCAGCAGGGCATCTGTCGGCCCGTCGCCGAATTTGATCAGCCGGTTGAACGGCTTCAGGATGCCCTGGATATTCTGGTCGATGACCTCATTAGTCAGCAGCGGGCGCGCCTCATCCTTGAAGGTCGGGTCGCCGATCTTGGTGGTGCCGCCCCCCATCAGGGCGATGGGGCGATGACCCGCCTGCTGCAACCGCCGCAGGATCATGATCTGGATCAGCGAGCCGACATGCAGGCTCGTCGCAGTCGCGTCGAAACCGATATAGCCGGTGACGATCCCGTCTGACAATTGCTTGTCCAGCGCCTCAAGATCGGTGGCCTGATGATAATAACCACGCTCCACCATCACGCGCAGGAATTCGGACTTGATGTTCGCGGGAACGGTGGTGGTGCTCATCTTTCATAGACCTTGATGTTCGAGAATGGCCCCAATGGCCAAGGGCGTGGTAGCACATCTAGAAATCCAGAGCATGGTGCGTGATGGCATTGCAGCGTTTCCTGACCGTCGGCTTGATGAGCGGCACCTCCATGGACGGCATCGACGCCGCCCTTGTCCGCACCGATGGCCATGGCTTTGTGGAGCCTCTGGGCTTCATCTTCACCCCCTACCGCCGTGCCTTCCGCGACCGGCTGCGCGCCATCCTGGGCGGTGTGGGCGATGTACAGGGCGTGGAAGAGGAACTGACCGACCTGCATGCCGAAGCGGTGGCAAGCCTGCTGCGCGTGCAGGAGGTTGAGCCGGCGGCTGTGGATCTGATCGGCTTTCACGGCCACACCATCCTGCACGCGCCCGACCGCCGCCACACCTGGCAGATCGGGGACGGCGCCCGGCTGGCGACCGCCACGGGCATCGATGTAGTCCATGATTTCCGCACAGCCGATGTGAAGGCCGGCGGCCAGGGTGCGCCGCTGGTCCCGCTCTATCATCAGGCGCTGGCCAGTGACATGGACCGCCCCCTGGCCATCCTGAATATCGGTGGCGTCGCCAACATCACCTGGTTGGGCGAAGGACCGCTGGATGTGGTGGCCTTTGATACCGGGCCGGGCAATGCCCTGATCGACGATTTGGTTTTGTCGCGCACCGGGGAGCCCTACGATGATGGCGGGCGCATTGCCGGCGCGGGCCATGTCGATGATGACATGCTGGCCCGGCTGCTGAACCATCCCTATTTCGCAGCAAAGCCGCCAAAATCGCTGGACCGCGACGCCTGGGCCAAGGCAGCCATGTCCAACCTGTCGACGGAGGACGCGGCGGCCACCCTGACGGCCTTCACCGCCGAAACCATCATCCGCGCCCTGGACCATGTGCCGGCAAAGCCCAAGCGTTGGCTGATCTGCGGCGGCGGGCGGCGGAACGAGACCTTGATGTGGATGCTGGCCGACCGGCTGGACGGGGTGCCCGTGGCGCCCGTGGATGGCCAGGGCTGGAACGGCGATGCGTTGGAGGCCGAAGCATTTGCCTATCTGGCGGTCCGCTCGCGCCTGGGCCTGCCCCTGTCGCTGCCCGGCACCACGGGCGTGCCGGAACCGATGACGGGCGGGCGGTTCAGCCCCCGGCCCTGACCCGCCGTTCCGGTGACGCCGGCAGCAGCGCCGTGACAAAACCCAGCAGCGGCAGATAGGCACAGAACTGGTAGACCCAGGTGATGCCGTGGATATCGGCCAGATTGCCCAGGGCCGCCGCCCCGATGCCGCTGATCCCGAACATCAACCCGAACATCAGGCCGGACACCAGCCCGACCCGGCCGGGCACAATCTCCTGCGCATAGACGACCAGGGCGGCAAAGGCCGACGACATGATCAAGCCGATGGTGATGGCCAGCACCGCCGTCCAGAACAGGTCGGCATGCGGCAGCAACAGGGCGAAGGGTGCCACGCCCAGGAAGGAGACCCAGATCACCGCCTTGCGCCCGATCCGGTCCCCCACCGGCCCGCCGGCAAAGGTGCCCGCCGCCACGGCGGCCAGGAAGCAGAACAGGTACAGCTGCGACTGCTGCACCGACAGGCCGAACCGTTCGATCAGGTAGAAGGTGAAGTAATTGGTGATGGCGCCGATATAGATGAACTTGGCAAACATCAGCACGCCGATCACCGCCAGCGCCCGGATGATCGTGCCCCGGTCATGGCGGAAGGCAGGCGCCAGCCCCGCCACGGCCACCCTGGCCTGCGGGTGATGCAGCCGCCAACGCGTGACGCCGAACAGCACCCAGATGGCCGCAACCGCCGCGATGGCGACCCAGCCGATGGACGTCTGACCAAAGGGCAGGATCACGGCAGAGGCCACCAGCGGACCGATGGCCGATCCGGTATTGCCCCCCACCTGAAACGCCGACTGTGCGGTGCCAAACCGCCCGCCCGACGCCATGCGCGCCACCCGTGACGCCTCCGGATGGAAGGTGGCGGACCCGATGCCGATGATCACCGACGACATGATCAGCATGGGATAGCTGCCCGACAAAGCCAGAAAGATAACGCCTGCCAAGGTCACCCCCATGCCCATGGGCAGCAGCCAGGGCTTGGGATGCTTGTCTGTGTAAAGCCCGATCCAGGGCTGCAACAGCGAGGCCGTGAACTGATACGTCATGGCCAGCCAGCCGATTTGCCCGAAGCTCAGCGTGTAATGCGCCTTCAGCATGGGATAGATGGCGGGCAGTACCGCCTGGATCAGATCGTTCAGCAGATGGGCGACAGCCACCGCGCCTACGATACGGACAACGAATTGCGGGGCCGCCGGGGTAGCGGCGATCGGTTCCGGGGCCGACTGCGTATCGGCAAGGCTGGCCGTCTGAAGGGTCACGATGATGCTCACTCAAACGCTGTTCTGATCGGAAGCTGACTTCTATCCCGTCACTTTAGGGGATTGGCTTTGATCCCGCTTCGTTGCGTGAGACAATAATTTCTGAAACTGGGACAGAGCGCATGCAATGCACACAGACCAGAACATCCTGGCACGGCGGCCCGCCGTGGCCCGTGGGGAGCATTATCCGCCGGCCTTTGAGCTGGCGGAGCATCAGCATCGCCGCAGCCAGTTCCTTTATGCCGCCAGCGGGGTGATGGCGGTCAGCACCCCGCATGGCGCCTGGGTGGCCCCGCCGGAGCGGGCCGTCTGGATCCCCGGCGGCACCCCGCATGCCGTACGCATGGTGGGCGCGGTGCAGACCCGCAGCCTGCTGATCGAGCCGGACCAGTGCACGGCGCGCGGGTCATCCTGTCAGGTGGTGGCTGTGTCTCCCCTGCTGCGGCAATTGATGGTGGCGTCCGCCGACATCCCCCCGGACTATGACGAAACGGGGCGCGACGGGCTGGTGATGAAACTGCTGCTGGCAGAGATCGACCGGGCGCCGCTGCTGCCGCTGGCGGTGCCGTTTCCCGCCCATGCCGGGCTGGCCCGCCACTGCCACGCCTTTCTGGGGCAGCCGCAGGCGACGGCAACCATCGATGATTGGGCCGACGCCCTGTCCATGAACCGGCGCAGCTTCACCCGCCTGTTCCGCGCTGAAACCGGCATGAGCTTCGCCGAATGGCGGCAGCAGGCCTGCATCTCGGCAGCATTGCCCCGGCTGGCAGCGGGGGAGACGGTGACGTCGGTGGCACTCGACCTGGGCTATGAAGGGCCGGGCAATTTCTCCACCATGTTCAAGCGGGTCACCGGCATGTCGCCCAGCCGGTACCTACCCTGACAGCTAACCCGATTTGTTTCAGCTTTGTATCACCCGCTTACCCCAACCACGCCGCGATGATACGCAGGAAGCCATAAGAACCGTTGGCTTCGGACGGCCATCGGAGGCAACAAAGGATACGCGGATAATGTCAGTACGGAGCGCGTTGATGACGGCGGCAGCCCTTATCGCCCTTTCGGCGACCCCCACCCTGGCGGCCGATGCGCCGGCGGGCCATCCCTTTGCCGAGGCCCAGGCCAAGCAGGACCCGTTCTTCTGGCTGGAAGAGGTGGAGGGCCAGAAGGCGCTGGACTGGGGCAAGGAGCATAATGAGAAAAGTTTCGCCCGCCTGAAGAATGACCCGCGCTTCGAGACCATCCGGGCAGAGGCCGAAAAGGTCCTGACCGCCAAGGACCGCATCGCCTATGGCAGCCTGGAGGGCGGCAAGGTCGATAATTTCTGGCAGGATCAGACGCATGTGCGCGGCATCTGGCGCCGCGCCACCCTGGACAGCTACAAGGCCGCCGACACCGCCTGGGACACGATCCTGGATATCGACAAGCTGTCGGCGGATGAGGGCAAGAACTGGGTCTATAAGGGCCATAACTGCTTTGGCGCCGATGCCAGCCGCTGCCTGGTCTATCTGTCCGATGGCGGCAAGGACGCCGTCGTGGTTCGCGAATTCGATGTCACAGCAAAGTCCTTTGTGAAGGACGGGTTCCAGACCGTTGAATCCAAACAGACTTTGGATTGGATGGACAAGGACACGCTGCTGGTCGCCACCGATTTCGGCGCCGGCACCATGACCGACAGCGGCTATGCCCGTCAGGTGCGCCTGTGGAAGCGCGGGACCGATCTGGCCGCCGCGCCGGTCGTGCTGGAGGTTGGTGTCAAGGATGTCTGGGCGCGCCCCTGGGGCATCCACCGTCCCGAAGGCAGCACCATCCTGTTGCAGCGCGGGCCCGACTTCTTCACCGAGGAATGGTTCCAGCTGACGCCCGAAGGCAAGGTCGTGAAGCTGGCCCTGCCGCTGGGTGTCGATATGAAGGGCGTCATGAATGGCGACCTGATCGTGGCCCTGCGTGAGGATTGGGCCGTTGCGGGCAAGTCCTTGAAGAAGGGTGACCTGATCGCGGTGCCGCTGGCCCAGGCGGCGGCAGGCAAGGTGGAAAAGGTCGATGTGATCTATTCTCCCGGTGAGACGGCGGCCATCCAGGGCGTGGGTATCGCCAAGGATGCGATCTATCTGGATCTGCTGGACAATGTCGTGGGCCGTCTGGTCGCCACGCGCAAGGGGGCATCCGGCTGGACCCAGGCCGATATCGCCCTGCCCGCCAATGGCAGCCTGAACATCGTCTCGACCGATGGCAGCAGCACCGATGTGCTGGTCAACTACACCAATTTCCTGCAGCCCGACACGCTGTACATCATGGAAAATGGCGGTACGCCGCAGGCCATCAAGTCTCTGCCTGCCCGCTTCGATGCCGCCAACCTGACCGCTGAACAGCGCTTTGCCGTGTCCAAGGACGGCACGCGCGTGCCCTATTTCATCGTCCATAAGAAGGACATGAAGCTGAATGGCGACAATCCGACCCTGCTCTATGGCTATGGCGGGTTCGAGATTTCGATGACCCCGGCCTATATGTCGGTGTTCGGGAAGGCCTGGCTGGAACAGGGCGGGGCCTATGTCGTCGCCAATATCCGGGGTGGTGGCGAATTTGGTCCCCGCTGGCATCAGGCGGCGCTGAAGGAAAACCGTCAGCGCGCCTATGACGACTTCCAGGCCGTGGCCGAAGACCTGATCAAGACCAAGGTGACCAAGCCGGCCCGCCTGGGCATCCAGGGCGGGTCCAATGGCGGCCTGCTGACCGGAGTCACCATGACCCAGCGTCCGGACCTGTTCGGCGCCGTCATCGTGGCGGTCCCCCTGCTGGACATGATGCGCTACCACACCATGCTGGCCGGGGCCTCCTGGATGGGTGAATATGGCGACCCGGAAAAGGCCGATGAACGCGCCTGGATCGCCAAATACAGCCCGTACCAGAATGTGCGCAAGGGTGTGAAATACCCGGAGGCCTTCGTCTACACCTCCACCAAGGATGACCGCGTCCATCCCGGCCATGCGCGCAAGTTCGTGGCCAAGCTGGAAAGCCAGGGCCACAAGGTCATGTATTATGAAAACATGGAAGGCGGCCATTCGGCGGCGGCCAACCTGAAACAGCGGGCCGAGGTCACGGCGTTGCAGGTCGTGTACCTGACGCAGAAGCTGATTGATCGTTAACGGTTACGGCGGATCAGAGAAAGGGGGGCTTCGGCTCCCCTTTTTTTATGTTGCTCCCTCACCCTGCCATTGGCCGACGCCAACGGGCCCCTCCCTCTCCCACTGACGTGGGCGAGGGGCAAATCTCATTGTTTACGCCCCTCGCCCGCGTGCGGGAGAGGGAGGGGCCCAAGCCTGCCAAGGCTTGGGAGGGTGAGGGAGCAACAGCCCGAGAGCCTCACCCCTCCTTCGCCCGGTCGCTGGCCGCCTGCTGCGCCTCCTGCCAGGCGCGGATATCGTCGGGCATGGGCGGACTTTCCAGGTCAATGCCCATATGGTGCATCAACACCGACGTATCGATGGACCGGCCACGTTCAAGGAACACGCCCTTCACGACGATCACCGCCGCCAGATGGCCGTCCATCGCCTCGAACACATGTTCCAGATAGATCCACTTGCCTTCCCAGCACAGGACGCGGGTTTTCAGGCGGTAGGGCTGAAACGGCTTCAACTCCCGCCGGAACCGGATCATGGCCCCGCCCAGCACCGGCGCCCATTTGCGCGCCATCAGCATTTTCAACATGCCGGTACGGATCATCAGATCGACGCGGCCCAGATCGGCGATGGTGAAGTACCGGCCATTATTCATATGCAGGTTCGTGTCGATATCGTTCAACCAGACACGGAAGCCCAGCAGCGATGTCCCCAACGGCTCCAGCCGCCGGCCCGACAAAAGGGCGGCCAGCACGACGCGAAGCAGACGGAAGATCAAATTCATCGACAGCACCGGAACAGCGGAAAATACAAAGGGCGGCGCCCTTTTGGCACCGCCCTTTGTTTTGGGCAAGGATGATAGGGGTTGAGGTCCGGCAAGAAATCAAGCCCCAACCATCCTTGCTTATCCGCGATCCATTTCCGTTCAGATATAGAAGTGGATCTGCGTCCGGTCATAGCCCGTGCCGATCATCACCGGCTGGCCCTTCACGACGGGCAGGTCGTGATTGAAGAAATACACGGCCTGCTTCCAATGGTTGGTGCGGGTCGGCGACTTGGAGTGGTAGTCGACCTTCTCATCCATGTGCAGGTCGAACCAGAAGGCAATGCCATGGGCGACACCCGTCTCCGAGGCGGTGACGGTCAGGACCTTGGCGTCGCTGTCGGGCATGTTCTTGTAGAAATCGAAGAACCAGGCCTTTTCCGGTTCGGACAGCATGCGGTGCGCATCGGCGGCCAGATCGATGGTGCAGTAACCCGGCGTGCGGAACTGATCGAATTTCGACATGTCAAAACCGGAGACGGTGCGCACCGGGCTGATGCGGCGCATGTCGTCGGCCTGGATCAGCGAGGCATAGACGGTAGCCGCCGCCGGGATGATCTTGGCACCGGGCTTCAGCAGGTTCTGGCGGGCATGCTGCAAAATGGTCAGCATGTCGGGCGCCAGCATGCCGACATTGATCAGTTCGGACACAAAGACATCGGCCTTTTCCGGCATATCCTGGCCCACCACCAGATCGGTGGACTTCTTGCCGATCACGGTGATGTGCTTGTCATAACCGTTCAGCGCCACCGTCTCGCGGGCCACCTCGACCAGTGGCTTGTGCATCTCGCAGGTATAGACATGGCCGGCACCGGCACGCGCCGCCATCATGGCGACCAGGGCGGAACCCGTGCCGATCTCCAGCACCGTATCCCCCGGCTTCACATTGTTCAGCAGGGCCGCCTCGTAGGCGTCGTTGCGTTCATGATCGTTGATCATCGGGATGTGCCACGCGGGAACCTGGGTGGAGCGCAGCAATTGCAGCGCGAACAGCACGGCGGCATTGTCGGGCATGCGGTTATGGGCACCGGTCAAGAGCGCAATGGCATCGTCGATGCGGCCCTGCCCCTGGAAGACCTGGGCCAGACCGATGGCTGCCTCCGCCCGGCTGGGATCACCCGCCAGGACATTGGCGAACAGGCGGCCAGCCTCGTCCAGACGGTCGGTATAGAGCAGCAGGGCTGCGAGATTATAGGCAGCGTCCAGGTTCTTCGGGCGCAGGGCCAGCGAGTGACGGAAGCAGAATTCCGCCTCGGCCAGAGAACCCATCTCGCGCAGGGTGTTGCCCAGATTATTGTGCGCCTCGGCATAGGAGGGGCGCAGTTCGACAGCCTTGCGGAAGCAGGGCTCGGCCTCGGCCAGCTTGCCCTGGGCACGCAGCGCATTGCCCAGATTGTTGTAGGACAGCGGATCGCTTTCATCCAGGGAAACGGCCTGGGCGAACTCAACCTCCGCCTCCTCAAACCGGCGGCAGCCATACATCAGCACGCCGCGGCTATTGTGGAATTCGGCCTTGGCGCCATCCAGCGCGATGGCCTTGGAAAACAGCTCGTTGGCCTCGGCAGCGCGGTTGGACCGCAGCGCGATGATACCCAGCAGGTGCGTGGCCTCCGAATGGGCCGGTTCGGCCTGAAGCGCCGTGCGGCAGCTCATTTCGGCTTCGGCCAGGTAACCGGCCATCAGGTGCTGACGGGAGATGCTGACGCAATCCTGGACGAAGGACATGGGGGTGCTCCTTGGCTTGGCGCTTCACGGCCCATCCGGGCCAAATCGGTTCGAGGCCATAAAAGCAAAGGGTATGCCAACCACCAGAACCCAAGGAAATCTGCGGATTTTTGAGCAAGGGGCAAAAGATGCCGGGTGGGATGATGTCCCTGTCGGCGTTTCTTGCCCGCAAGGGGCGGGTAAATGTCGCCGCCCCTCCGCTAATCGGCTCAACGACGCAGCAACGGCCCCCGGCGATAGGCACCCTGCCCTGCCAGATTGAGGTGCTCCCGCGCCACCAGTGCCCCCTCCTGCCTCACCAACCCTGCGATGGCATTGTCCATGGCTGGGTCCAGCATATGGTGGGCGGACCAGGTGGTGACAGGTTGATAGCCGCGCTTCAGCTTGTGCAGGCCCCCGATGCCGCCATCCAATGTCGCCAGCCCGCGTTCAATCGCAAACTCGATGGCGCGATAGTTCGTGACCTCGAAATGCAGGAAGGAAAAGCCCTCCACGCCGCCCCAGCTGCGGGAAAACAGCGTCCGGCTGCCCAGAATGTTCAATGTCGCGCCGACATAGCGCCCGTCCGCCCGGGCCATGACCAGAACCACGCGGTCGGCCATCCGTTCCCCCAACATTAGGAAATAGTCACGGGGAAGCAGGGGCAGGCAATTCTTCTTCTCGAAGGTTGAAAGATAGAAGCCGGCAAAAACATCCATATGCTCTTCGCGCAGATCAGGCCCGGTCAGGATCTGGATATCCACGCCGCGCTGCGCCACCTCGTGACGTTCCGACCGGATCATGCTGCGCCGGCGGGAGATAAGGGTATCCAGGAAATCATCAAAGCTTTGATAATCCTGATTCTGCCAATGAAACTGGATATTGCTGCGGGCATGCCATCCCGCCTTCTTGAATAAGTTCAGGTCGCCTTCATTCACATAGGTGGCGTGGGCGCCGGAAAGATTGCTGGATGCGGCCGACCGCGTGACCAGCCCGATGATCCGCGACAACAGCTGTTCCGGCGCGTCACGGCGGCGCAAAAGACGCGGTCCCGTCACCGGACTGAACGGGGCACAGATCTGAAGCTTCGGATAATAGGGACGACCGGACCGCCGATGCAGATCAACCCAGGCCTGTTCATTCACCAGATCACCGAACGGACTGGCTTTGACAAACATGGGGATTGCCGCAACCAGCCGACCGGCGGCATCCCGCGCCGTCAGATAGCGTGCCGCCCAGATCCGGCCCTCGATGGCACGACAATCTTCAAGAATACGCAGATGGGCATGCTGTAAAAACGGGTGATCGTCGCCCCCAGGTGTCTCAAGAAGACAGCCATCCCAAGCATCGGCATCAATGTTCGAGATACGATCAGTAATACTGACCGTAAATTGATTGGGGCAATCAACCACTACCAAACATCCGAATTATGTTAACGCGTTAAAACACAATTGAGATATACGATAGTGTGTTTTTTGGATTCTTGGCATCGCTCTTTTGGAAACTCAGCCCTCCTGCCGATAGGGGCTTTCCTGCATCAACTCCGCCATATGCTCCTCTATCGCCGCCCGTTCCTTCAGCAGGAAATCGGTGACAGCATAGCGCAGGCCGCGATGGGCGATGTAATGCGCGGAAAAGGTCTTCACGGGCAGATAGCCGCGCTGGATCTTATGCTCTCCCTGCGCACCGGCCTCAACCCGCGTCAAGCCATGTTCGATGGCAAAATCGATGGCGCGGTAATAACAGGCCTCGAAATGCAGGAATGGATAAGCCTCCGACCCGCCCCAGTTGCGGCCATATAAGGTCGTCTCGCCCAGCATGTTGAGCGCGCCACCCACCCAGCGCGTGCCATCGCGCGCCATGACCAGCACGACCCGGTCGGCCATGTCTTGGCCCAGTTGGAAGAAGAACTCCCGCGTCAGATAGGGTGAACCCCATTTCCGGTCGGACGTGGACCGGTACAGGCGGTCGAACGCGTCCCAATGCTCGTCCCTGATATCCGCCCCGGTCAGGGTGAACAGTTGCAGCCCGCTTTCGGCCACGCACTGCCGTTCCTTGCGCACCATCTTGCGCTTGCGGCTGCTGAAGGCACCCAGGAAGTCGTCAAAGCTGCGATAGCCGCGATTATCCCAGTGATATTGCATACCGATGCGCGACAGCCAGCCGGCCCCCACGAACCGGTCATGGTCGGCCTCATTGGGAAAGGTGACATGGGTCCCGGACAGGTCGTTGCGCCGGGCCAGACCCGACAGCGTGGCGATGATGGCCCCATGCACCCCCGGCGGCGCATCGGCCCGGACCAGCAGGCGCGGGCCGGTCACGGGTGTGAAGGGCACCGCCGATTGCAGCTTGGGGTAATAGTTGCCGCCCGCCTGGTCCAGGGCATTGGCCCAGCCATGGTCGAACACATACTCGCCATAGGAATGGTACTTCACATAAAGCGGGGCAATGCCCAGAAGACGGCCCGTACCGTCGCGCACCGCGACATGGCGGGGGTCCCAGCCCGTATCGCCGCCGACCGACCCGCTGCTTTCCATGGCCGCCAGAAAGGCGTGGCGCAGAAAGGGATTGTCGGCACCGCCCGGCGTATCCCGCAGGCAGGCATCCCAGTCGCCCGCCGATATCACGCGGATGTCATCGACAAGATCGATGCTGAGATTGTCCAGTTCCTGACCGTCGGGCATGGGCGTCGCCGTGCTGTTGAGAGGTCAGGATATAGAACGGGCAGGGTCGAGGCCAAGCGTCGCGACACCACCCGTTCAGCACAAAGCCTTACGCCACTTCCAGAATCGCCTCGATCTCCACCGCCACACCAAACGGCAGCGAGGCGGCGGACACGGCGGAGCGGGCATGCTTGCCGGCATCGCCGAAAATCTCCCCGAACAGTTCGGACGCGCCGTTGATCACCTTCGGCTGGTCATTGAAATCGCCCGTGGAATTGACGAAGCCCACCAGCTTCACCACCCGCACGATCCGGTCCAGATCACCATCAAGCGCCAGCTTGGCCTGGGCGATGATGTTAAGGGCGCAGGTGCGGGCCGCCTCGCGCCCTTCTTCAATGCTGTAGCCGGCGCCCAGCTTGCCGACATGGCGCAGTTCGCCATTCCACATCGGCACCTGGCCGGAGATGAACAGCTGGTTGCCGGTGCGCACGGCCGGCACATAGGCGGCCAGCGGCACGGCGGCCTTCGGCAGCTCGATATTCAGTTCGGCCAGACGCGCATCGATACGACCCGCCATAAAAAACCTCCATCACAAGAATGCGTTGCCGCCTTGATAGCAGCAGGCAGGCGGCAGGGCAAAGCCCGTGGCAATGGCTTATGGAGCAATAACCCGGTTTGACAGCGTGTAGAAATGCAGGACGGCCTTCTTGCCACGCGAATAGTTGAAGCCCGAAAGCTCGCTGACCAGAAGGGGCTCACGCCCGGCGGCGCGCAGGGCGGCATGGAACGCCTCCTCCTCCCGCCCCGTGGTGACCATGCCGATGGCGCAAGCCGGGTCGGACAGCAGGTGGGCCGCCACCCGTTCCCCGCCACCTAGCCGCGTTTGCGTGCCGACCAGGAAGACCATCGACGGCTCATTATAGCCACCGGCGGCAAGGATGCTGCCGGGGCACGGCTTGTTCTCGTCGAAAACCTGCTTCACCTGCGGGCTGAGCCACATCGGCGTCAGGTTGGGCAGCGCCATGGCAAAGATGCCGATATAGGCGAAAACAGTGCCCAGCACGACATAGGCCGCCGCATCGCCACGGGCCGACCGGATCAGCCACACCACCAGCCCGGCGACGGCCAGGATGGCCAGAGCCGCCAGCACAGACCCCGCCTGCACCTGCCCCATCAACTGCACCGGAAAGCCGATGATGGCCCCGGCAAAGGCGACGGAAACGATGACCGTCATTGCCGTGGCCGCCCAGACCCAGCCACGGGATAAGACCGGGCGGCGGTTATTGATCACCATGGCCGCCGCCAGCAAGGCCAGCGCCGGCAGCACCGGCAGGGTGTAATGCGGCAGCTTTGTCACCACCGCCTCATGGATCACCCAGGTCGGGATGATCCACGCCAGACAGAAGCGCACCGAAGCCTCATGCCGCCGCGCCCAGATCAGCGGCAGCGACAGAAAGACCACCGGCGCCCAGGGCCAGAAGCTGAGCCAAAAGGTCGCCAGGAAATATCCCGGCGGGCCGGCATGGTTTTCCTGTCCCGTGGCCGCCTTGCCCAGAAATTCATGCCCCACGGCGGTACCGAAGAACGCGCCCTTGGTGGCGATGGTGATGGCGATCAGCCAAGGCAGGATGATGGCCAGGAACAGCGGCAGTCCCAGGGTCGGACGCAGCCGGCGCAGCCACCACACCTCCCGGTCGATCAGCCACAGCGCCAGGATGGCAGTACCCACCACCATCAGGATCACACCCTTGACCAGCACCCCGATCCCCAGCGCCACCCAGAACAGCAGAGCCGTCGACAGGGGCAAGGCCCGGTCGGGCCGCAGATAGGCCCGCGCCAGCACGCCGAAGCAGCCCAGGATGCAGGCCAACTGTACCGCGTCCGTCTTGGCCATGCGCGCTTCCACGCCCAGGATGACGCAGGTGGCCATCATCATGGCGGCGATGGTCCCCGCCCCCGGCCCGAACAGCGCCAGTCCGGCCCATGCCGTCAGCAGGACGGCGGCGATGGCCCCGATCAGCGACGGTAGCCGGTACACCCAGACCGGCCCCGTATCATCCCCGCCGGTCAGCAGATGGACGGTCGCCGCCTGCATCCAGTAGATGCCCACAGGCTTCTTGTGCCTTGCCTCATCCTGGAACCGGATATCGATGAAATCGCCGGTTTCCAGCATCTGATGGCTGGCCTGGACATAACGGCTTTCATCCCGGTCGAAGGGCGGGATGGTGGCGAACCCCTGGATGAAGGCGGCAAAGGCCAGCAGGGCCAGGAACAGCCAGACCTTGCCGCCCATCCCCTGGTCAGGCGCCCGATCCGGGTTCATGCCCCCGCCCCCCGCCGTTCGCGGCGGATCAGGTGCAGGTTGCGGGAATAGATGATCAGGGCCGGCAACTGCCCCGCGATGATCACCAGCTCATGTTTCAGAAAGCCATAGATGGTCAGCAGCAGGCCACCGCCCAGGCTGAACCACCAGAAGGCGACGGGCATCACGCTGCGGCCTGCGCGTTCCGAACTGATCCACTGCACGACAAAACGCATCATGAACATGGCCTGGGCCGACATGCCAAACAGGACCAGCCATTCCTGACCGTCCACGGCGGCGTGCCACCATTGGCTCAACTGGGTCCAGATCATGGTGCCTTCACCTCTGTCGCCCCACCGGGCCGTTTCTGCCGCCGGATCAGCCACAGGATGCCGAACAGGTCCCAAAGCCCCACGGCGGCCCGGTGCAAATTGGTGTATTTGGAGGTGCCGGCTAGGCGCGGCCGGTCATTCACGGACAGGTTGGCATGGGTCAGCCCCCGCCCCTTCACCAGGGCCGGAATGAACCGGTGCAGACAGTCGATGGCCGGTAGGTCCAGGAACAGATCGCGGCGGATCAGTTTCAGCCCGCAGCCTGTATCCGGGCAATCATCATGCAGGATGGCCTGACGGATGGCGTTGGCGGCGCGTGATGCCAGACGCTTGGACAGCGTATCCTGCCGGCGGCGGCGCACGCCATTGACCAGGACCAGATCCTCATCCCCTTCCACCTTGCGCAGCATGGGCGGGATGTCGGCGGGATCATTCTGCCGGTCGCCATCGATGAAGGCCAACCACGCCCCCTGCGCCGCGCGGGCACCGGTGACCAGGGCCGCACTTTTGCCGGCACGGCTTTCATGGCGGATCAGGCGCAGGGTCGGGTACTCGGCCAGGGCCTTTTCGACCCGCGATGGGGTGGCATCGCCCGACCCGTCATCAATCACCAGCACCTCAAACGCCGGACAGGCGGCCAGGGCCGCGTAAATCTCTTCCAGCAGCGGCAGGATATTGTCCTGTTCATCCAGGACCGGGATCAGAACGGAAAGCTGCACGCAACCTCCAGCCGGTGCGGAACCATGACCAAGGCGGGATAATCCGTTCGGGGCAGGAAGAAAAGTGACGCTTTCATGCGCCTGCCCCCCGCCCCATGCCGATCAGACCGTTTCCACCACCGTGACCCCCGCCGCCGACAGCCGCGCCATCGCGGCCTCCAACGATCCGTGCAGGTCGATGGCCCGGCTGGAACCCGTCAGCAGGACGGACGCAAAGCCGCAGCGCGCCGCATCCTCCGCCGAATAGGCGACACAGAAATCGGTGGCCAGCCCGGCGAAGAACAGGCGCGCGAAGCCCCGTTCCCGGCAATAGCCGGCCAGACCCGTCGGTGTCCGACGGTCATTCTCGAAAAACGCGGAATAGCTGTCGATACCAGGGCGGAAGCCCTTGCGCACCACCAGCGACGCCATGGGCACATCCAGGCCTGCATGGAATTCCGCCCCCCGCGTACCCTGCACGCAATGGGCCGGCCACAGGGTCTGCTCCCCATAGTCCAGTTGTATGGCGTCGAAGGGCTTTGCCCCCGGATGGCTGTTGGCAAAGCTGGAATGGCCGGGCGGATGCCAGTCCTGGGTCAGGACGACACCGCCCCCTGCCGCATGGAACCGCCGGGCCAGTTCATTGGCCAGCGGCACCACCGCATCGCCATCGGCCACGGCCAGCGCCCCGCCGGGGCAGAAATCATTCTGGATATCGACCAGGACCAGCAGGTCGCTCGCACACAGCGTCACCATCACCTCCGGCGTCAGTAGGGCACGCGATCGGCCTTCTCCGCCCAGTCGTTGAAGACCGACAAGGCATCGTCATTGGGCCGGTGGTCGCAAGCGATGATACGCTGGTCCGGGGCCGCCGCCACCTGTTCATAGATCACGGCGTCGTCAAAGCCGATCGCCGCCGCCTGGAACCGGTCATTGGCATAAACGATACGGTCCACCCGCGCCCACAGGGCAGAGGCCAGGCACATGGGGCACGGCTCGCAACTGGCATAAAGCACGGCCCCGCGCAGGTCGAACCGGCCAAGGGTGCGGCAGGCATCGCGGATGGCCACCACTTCGGCATGGGCGGTGGGGTCGTTGGTGGAGGTGACCTGATTACAGCCACGCCCGACCACCTTGCCGTCCATCACCACCACCGACCCGAAAGGCCCGCCCTGCCCGCCTTCCATGCCCTGGCGGGACAGATCGGCGGCGAGTGACAGGAAATGCTGGTCTTGACCGGACATACGGACGCTATCCCTTAAAGCTGTTATCAGCCCCAAGGGATAGCGTCCGCATACGGGCCCTGTCACGAGCTTATACCGGGGGGCATGGTCCATGCCCCCAGGCCGGCGACCGCCGGCCCGCAGGCACGTGCCTGCGTAAGCCCAAGCTGCCGGAGGCAGCGCCCGGCGCTTGAGGGGACGGGTCTTAAATGCGTCCCAGCAGCACCAGGATCAGCAGGACGATCAGCACGGTCCCCAGAAGGCCGGACGGGCCATAGCCCCAGCCGCGGCTATAGGGCCAGGCGGGCAAGGCACCGATCAGGATGAGGATCACGATGATCAGCAGGATCGTCGTCATAGGGCACTCCATCTTCTGTTGTCATTACGCCCACCTTCTCAACAACACAGAAGCGCAAATGGGTGCGGGCGATTACGGGCTACCCCTTTCGCGGCGCGACGTCGCGGTGGGTTGACCTTTGCCAACAGATGGGGCCTGCTGTGCCCGCCCCCGTTTTCGGGGGTATTTTTACAAAGAGGTGTTTTCGGTTGACCGAAGACACCTCCGGCGGCGACTGCCGCCGCGGCGCTCATGCGCCGTGAAGCCAAGCCGCGGATGCGGTGCCGGCGTTTGAGGAACTGAACAGAACACGCTTTAGAGGAAAAGATGAATCGCAAAGTCCAGATCGGCGACCCGCCCATCCGCATCCTGCGTGATGATTTGCAGAAACTTGAGACGTTGCTTGACAGCATGCACCGTTCTTATGCGCGGATTTCGATGTTCCTGCAGCAGGAGGTCCTGCGTGCCGACATCGTGGATCAGGCGACGCGCCGGCCCTTTGTCCGCCTTGGGTCGCAGGTGCATTTCACCGATGATATCGGCACCAGCCACAGTGGCACCCTGCATATGCCGGAAGAAGGCTGCCCGGTGCCGCCCGACGCCATCTCGATCCTGACGCCTGTGGGCTGCGCCCTTCTGGGCCTGTCGCCGGGGCAGACCATCACCTATCAGACCGTGGACCGCCGGGAAAAGCGGATCACCGTGACCAGGGTGGTGAATAACGGCTGATATAGGGAACCAAGCCTGCCCTCACCCTCCCAAACCTGGGAAGGGTGAGGGGGCGCCCTACCAATCCGCCCAATTATCCGAAATTCAACATTCCCGGCGCCTTGTCGATGATCTCTTCCAGGATCAGTTCGGCCGTTTCCAGATCGCCCTTCAACTTGTCGCCCATGGTGGCGGAATATTCGGGCCGGCGCAGCTTTTCCGCCGCGTCGTGCAGGCTGCGCAGTTCTGCGATGAAGATGTCGCGGGCCCCCATGGGCAGCATGGTCTTGGCCGACAGCACAAAGAAGAACCGCATCGACGCCCGGACCAGAAGGCCCAGCATCAGCGTATCCAGCCGCGCATATTCCTCTTTCAGGTCATCGACCCGCGCCGTATCGACGGATTTCAGGCGCCCCTCGATCAGGATGCACAGCGCCCTGAACTCCCCCACCTTGTTGCGGAAGTCGTTATAGGCCAGGAAACTATCCTTGGCCGCCTCTTCCTCCGCCTGCTTGGCCAACCGAATGGCCTCCCGCGCCTGGCCTTCCAGGGCGCCCAGCAGGTCCTGCACTTCCTTGCGGGTATAGGTGCGCTTCATGATCGGGGTAATCGCCACAAGCCGGAGCATCATTGCGGCCCCTATATAGGCGGTTGTGACGCCGACCGAAAGAGTTCCTGCATGAATGGCTGGCAGGGTGGGGGCGCGGGGGCTTGGGTCACAGGCTTGGTTCCTTTTAAATGGATCGTTCTCACCATCTCAGCAATGGCCCCAACCGCTGACTTTCCGCCGCTACTGTGCTAAATTACTTCCATCATCGCCGCCCTCACACCTGCATGCCATCCCCATCACGGCATTCGGAGCTGCTTGCTTTCGGAGCGGCAATAGCCGGCCCTCCGGAACATACCCTTATTTTATGTCGCACAACGTTGCACGAGGGGCGTTGGCCCGCTCCTTCCGGGGCCGCCCCCCCAACCTTGTGAAACACCCCCTCATTTTATGGTGCACAGCGTTTCATATACCGGCCTTCATTCGCAGGTAGTGCTTTTCGGAGCGGTATCACCGCCCCCTCCGAAAAAGTGTTTCACACGGGAGTGCGGACGCCAAAGCCACAACTGTCAGCCACTCTCCGCCTCACCGCAGGGCAAAAAAATCACAACTGTTAAAACCGTTGCGAGCGTTCACACAGCCTCTGGTCAAACCTTACTGATCTGTTAATCTCAATCTCGCGGATGCGAAACGAAGCCATTGTCGGCATCGCCCTCGACAGCGGATCGCATGGCACGAAGGGCGCAGGGGGCTCTGTTGAGCGGGTCTGGAAAAGGTGTTGACGACCTGTTGTCGTCCTATGATGCCAACGGCTTCTATGATGAGCTGTTTGGATCGGCCAGCAAACCGGCATCGCATACCGAAGCCGTGAAGGACCGGCTTCGACAGTTGCAATATGATGATCTGCGACGCCGCGCGTCCGACGCGGAGCGGGAGCTGTATAATCTGGGCATCACCTTTCTGGTGTATAGCGATGCCAAGGCCGTTGACCGTATCCTGCCCTTCGATGTGATCCCCCGCATCATCGCGGCCAAGGAATGGGCGCATCTGGAAAAGGGCGTGCAGCAGCGCATCGCGGCGCTGAACATGTTCCTGCACGATATCTATCATGACCAGCATGTGTTGAAGGATGGGATCATTCCCGCCGAACTGGTGCTGGGCAATGCCAATTACCGGCCGCAGATGCAGGGCATCACCCTGCCCTTCAAGACCTATATCCACATTGCCGGCGTCGATCTGGTGCGTGACCATGAGGGCACGTTCCGGGTGCTGGAGGATAATGGCCGCGTGCCGTCGGGCGTGTCTTATGTCGTTGAAAACCGCCACATGATGCTGCGCGCCTTCCCCGATCTGATGGGGGATATTGGCCTGCGCAATGTGGAGAATTACGGCGCCAAGCTGCTGGAGGCCATGTGCGAGATCGCACCGCACCGCGCGGATGTCGACAGCTATGACCCGCAGGTGGTGCTGCTGTCGCCCGGCGCCTACAACTCCGCCTATTTCGAGCATATTTTCCTGGCGCGCGAGATGGGCGTGCCGCTGGTGGAAGGGCGCGATCTGGCCGTCATCGACGACAAGGTCTATATGAAAACCACCGGCGGCCTGCGCCGCGTGGACAGCATTTATCGCCGCATCGGCGATGATTTCCTGGACCCCAAGGCCTTCAATCCCGATAGCCTTTTGGGCGTGCCGGGGATTTTCGAGGCCTATCGCAAGGGCAATGTGGCGCTGGCCAATGCCATCGGGACGGGTGTGGCCGATGACAAGGCCGTCTATGCCTATGTCCCGCGCATGATCAAATATTACCTGGGTGAAGACGCTCTCATCCCCAATGTCGATACCCATATCTGCCGCGAGCCTGACGCGCTGCAATATACGCTCGACAATCTCGACAAGCTGGTTGTGAAGCCGGTGGGTGAGGCAGGCGGCTATGGCATCACCATCGGCCCGCGCGCCAGCAAGGCAGAGTTGGAGGAATGCCGGGCCAAGCTGCTGGAGGACCCGGCCAATTATATCAGCCAGCCAATGGTGCCGCTGTCGGTCTGCCCCACCCTGACGGAGGAAGGGATAGAGCCGCGCCATGTGGACCTGCGCCCCTTCGCCATCACTGCCAAAAGCACCTGGGTACTGCCCGGCGGGTTGACGCGCGTGGCCTTGAAGAAAGGCACCCTGATTGTGAATTCCAGCCAGGGCGGTGGGTCCAAGGATACCTGGGTGCTGACGGAAGGTGGAGAGGCGGAGACCGAGCCGGTGGCCGATGACAGCACCGATCCGTTCCATACCCAGTCCCAGTCACAGTCGCAAAGCCAGTAAGGGGAGAACCGGACATGGCAGCCCTTCTCGCCCGATACGCCGAATGCATCTTCTGGATGGCCCGCTATATGGAGCGTGCCGAAAATCTGGCCCGCATCCTGGACGTGCATGAAACCTTCGCCCGCGACAGTTTCGGGTCCACCAACTGGTTACCGATCCTGCGCCTGAACGCCGATGAAAAGCGCTTCTTTGAGCTGTACCCGACGGCCAGCGTCAAGAATGTGCTGAACTTCTACGTTCTGGACCAGAACAACCCCACCTCGATCATCGCCGCCATCGCGTCGGCACGGGAGAATGCACGGCAGTTGCGGCCCCTGATCTCGACGGAGATGTGGGCGCATCTCAACATGTTCTATAACCGCCTGCTGGCGCTGGAACCCGCCACCGATCTGGCCCAGCACAATATCCAGCGGCTGTGTGCCTCCATCAAAGAAGCCTGCCAGACCCATACCGGTATTACCGAGGGCACCTTCTTCCGCGACCAGGGCTGGTACTTCTATCAGCTGGGCCGCAATCTGGAGCGGGCAGATCAGGCAACCCGCGTGCTGGACATCAAGTATCACACCCTGCTGCCCAGCCCGCGCGACATCGGCACCCCCATCGATATCAGCCAGTGGAACAGCCTGCTGCGCTCTGCCGCCGGCTACCACGCTTTCCGCCGTGTCTATCCTAGAGGCATGACCCCGGCGGCGGTGGCGGGCTTCCTGCTGTTCAATGACAATTTCCCGCGTTCCGTGCTGGTCTGCATGCGGGAGGTGGACAGTCTCTTGAACCGGCTGAATAGCAAGTATCGCCTGCGTCGCGGCACCCTGCCGCTGGAACGGTCGGACGAGCTGTTGGGGAACCTGTCGAACCAGACCATCGAGTCCGTCATTTCGGTGGGCCTGCACGAATATCTGGACGGTTTGCAGATCAATTTCGGCAAGCTCTCCAATGACATCGCACAGGCCTTTTTCCTGATCGACGAACCGGGTACCCTATCGGCCTGATCCCCCGCCCCACCACCCCGCGCCAGGGCCACGAATGAGTGTCATCCCACCCCTGCACCGGCCCTTGCAGCAATTCTTCCGCTCCGGCCCCATGCCCTGCCCCTATCTGCTGGGCCGGGTGGAGCGGAAGCTGTTCACGCGGCTGGTGGGGCCGCAGGCTGCAGAGGTGAATTCGGCCCTGTCTCGGGCCGGCTTCCGCCGCAGCCACGACATCGTCTATCGCCCCGTCTGTCCGGGGTGCAGTTCCTGTGTGCCGGTGCGGGTGCCGGTCGCCACCTTCGCGCCGGGCCGGACCAACCGCCGCATCCTGCGCGCCAACACCGATCTGGTGCTGGATGTCGTTCCCGCCGCATCGACGATGGAGCAGTTCCAGCTTTTCGCCCTCTACCAGGATGCCCGCCACAGCGACAGCGACATGAACCGTATGACGCCCGGCGATTTCGCCTCCATGGTGGACGAAGGACAGGTCAATACTTTCATGGCCGAAACCCGTGACGAGGCGGGCCGGCTGCGCGGGGCGATGCTGGTGGACCGGCTGGAGGACGGCTATTCCGCCGTCTACAGCTTCTATGATCCTGAAGATCCCAAGCGCAGCCTTGGCACGCATCTGATCCTGGCCATGATCGAACGCTGCCGCCAGGAAGGGCTGCCCTATCTCTATCTGGGCTATTGGATCGAGGGCAGCCCCAAGATGGAATACAAAGCCAACTTCCAGCCGCTGGAAGCACTTGGCCGCGACGGCTGGGCGCCGCTGACGATTTAGGTTTACGTCAGATCAAAATGGAAGGTCTTGGCAATGATCTGCCACTGGCCCTCCAGCTTCACCAAGCTGAGAAAATCCGTGAAATGCTTGGGTCCGATGGCGCAGCGCGCCTGGACCAGGGCCGTCACGGGGCCGGCAAAGGTGATGGAGACCACCTCATCGCGCCGCGCCTCCCCCCGACTGGCCGGGGATTGCCGGGCAGCCACGATGGGCAGGTAGACATCCATGGTCAGATGGGTCAACCGCCCCTCCGTCGCGCAGGCATAGATCGCCTGCGGATGGAAAATCCGGCCAAGACGGGCCGCATCAGAATGATACAGCCCGTCGAAATAATCGGCCATCAGGGCGGTGACCCCGGCGAAGTCAGGTGCTGCCGGGGTCGTGGTGTCCATCAGATCAGGCCTTCCGCCTTCAACGCCGACTGCACGCCCGGACGGGCGGCGATGCGGGCGCGATAGGCCGACAGGTTCGGCCACTTCACCAGGTCCAGCCCGATATAGGGCGACCAGCCCAGGACCGTGAACAGATAGCCATCGGCAACCGTGAAGTCAGGCCCCAGCAGATAGGCGCGGCCATCGGCCAGCTGCGCCTCAAGCGCATCGAAGCGACGACCGACATTGGCCGGCACGGCGGCCTTGGTTTCCGGGTGCGTGGTGGGGTTGAAAAAAGGGCTGAAACCCTTATGCACCTCGGTTGCGATGAAGTTCAGCGCTTCCTGCACGCGGGCACGGGCCAGCGTGGCCGGCGGCGGCAGCAGCTTGGCATCGGGCTTCAGGTCGGCCACATACTGCATGATGGCCACGCCTTCGGTCAGCAACTCACCCTCGTCCGTGATCAGGGCGGGGACATAGCCCTTGGGGTTGATCGTATAGAAATCAACACCGCCGGCAGTCTTGTGGGTGGGCAGGTCCACCACCTCAATCTCCGGATTGAAGCCCGCCTCGCGCAGGGCGATATGGGAGGCAAGAGAGCAAGCGCCGGGCTTGTAATAGAGCTTCATCTTGTTTCCTCAGTCTGGATCATCGCCCCGTTCAGGGGCCTGGTTGATGGCGCGGAGAATGGCGAAGATGGTTGCCATTGTATAGCTGGTTACTTCTGGTAACCTGCATTTTGAAGTTTCGAACCGGTAACCGGAATCTCCCCGCCATGGCCTTGAAAATCCGCAAGAACCCCGTCGTCCCAGCCCCCTACTGCCCCGTGTCGGAATTCATGAACATGTTGAGCGGCGCCTGGACCACGCACGTGCTCTGGCATTTGCAGGCGACGCCGCGTCGGTTCGGGGAATTGCGGATCGACATGCCGCAGATCTCGGCCAAGACGTTGACCGCCCGGCTGCGCATGCTGGAACAGCATGGGCTGGTGGTGCGGACCGTCATGCCGACCTCACCACCCTCCACGGAATATGGGCTGACCGATCTGGGCCGCGAATTGATCCCGGTTTTGAGTGCGATTGCGGAGGTGGGGCGGAAACTGAAGCTGAGCCGGACCGGCGAAATCTGCCAGGAAGCGGCATAGGGCTTCAACGTTTACCGGTGCAAAAGCCGCCAAAGCTGCTATCATTTGCCGCAGTGGGTTCGACCGATCGCCCCTTGCAGCAGCCGTCACCCGGTATGCCGACTTTGATTCTCCGGGCCAAATGGCCGAACCATGACACGCCGGCCATTCATCTTGATGGTGGACAGGCTGGCCTTTGGGGAGGTTGAGGATATGGCTTATCGCATGGCCGCCGATCAGGCGGCGATGAACCACGACCGTTCCGTCAGCATGCCGGAAATCCGGCACATCACCGTGCATGATCTCATGGAAGCCCTGTCCATGGGGGTGCGCGACTTTATGGCCGCCCCAACTCAGCTGCTGTTCCTGGGCCTGATCTACCCCGTCGTGGGCGGTCTTGCGGCAGCTGCGGCGGCTCAGAATGATCTGGTCCCCCTGCTCTACCCTGCCCTGGCTGGCCTGTCGATCATGGGTCCCATTGCAGCGCTGGGTATGTATGAGCTGTCGCGGCAGCGGGAGATGGGTGTGGAGATCACCTGGCGCAACGCCCTGGATGTGCGCAGTTCGGGGCAGATCATGCCCATCGCCTGGCTGGGCGCGATGCTGCTGGCCGTGTTCCTGGTCTGGCTGGGTGTGGCAGAGCGGATTTACATGGCGACGCTGGCCAGCCAGCCGCATGACGGGATCGCCAGCTTCATCAATGCGCTGATCAGCACCCGTGAAGGCATGATGATGTTCATCATCGGCAATGGTGTCGGGTTCCTGTTCGCCATGCTGGTGCTGACCATGACGGTCGTGTCTTTCCCCATGCTGCTGGACCGGCGTGTCGGGGTGCTGGACGCTATGGTTACCTCGGCCCGTGCCGTCTGGCGCAATCCCGTCATCATGGCCGTCTGGGGCCTGATGGTGGCTGGCTTGCTGCTGCTGGGCAGCCTGCCGCTATTTGTCGGGCTGGCGGTGGTGATGCCGATCCTGGGACATGCCACCTGGCACCTGTATCGCAAGCTGGTAGTCTGAACAAGCAATGCTAAGTTGTTGAGCAGGCAGCGAAAGCATGCAACCTTTCCCCTGTTGATCATAGATGGGGGCGTTATCATGCATGCTTTCGCCAAGGCTTTGTTGGGCCTTTCAGCAACGGCACTGTTGGCCGTTCCTTCCGTATGGGCGGAGGGAAAGCAGAATTTCACGCTTAACAACAAGACCGGCTACACAATCTCTGAGGTCTATGTCTCGCCCAGCAAGGCATCCAGCTGGGAAGAGGATGTGTTGGGCCGTGATGAAATGCCCGATGGCGAAACTTTTGATATTGAGTTCAGCCGCTCGGAGAAGTCCTGCAATTGGGACCTGAAGGTGGTCTACGACGACGGTACGCCGGCCGAATGGTCCGGCTTCAACCTGTGCGAACTGTCGACCATCAGCATTTATTACGACCGCAAGAAGGACAAGACCTGGGCCGAGTATGAGTGAAGCCAGGACCTGACGTTCATGAAAGGGCCGCCGGCGGGGAACCAGCGGCCCTTTTCTTTTGCGACCACCGATAAAGAAAAAGGCCGCCGGGTCGCACCGGCAGCCTTTGAGTTGCAGAGCAGTCCACCCTGTCGAAAAATCAGAACTGTTCGACGTCCAGATCCATCATGGACTTGGCGCCGGACATCAGGCTCTTGAAGCGGAAATCCACCTCCGGCAGCATCTTTTCCACGAAGAAGCGGGCCGTCTTGATCTTGGCGTCGTAGAAGGCTTCCTTGCCATCGGCACCTTCGGCCAACTTGGCCTGCGCCACCTTCACCATCTTCAGCCACATCCAGCCGACGCTGACCAGACCGAAGATGCGCAGATAGTCGGTAGAGGCGGCACCCGCCTCATCCGGGCGGGCCATGCCCTTCTGGGCGACCACGGCCGTGGCCTGCTGCAACTTGCCGAACGCCTTGGCCACGGGAATGACGAATTCCAGCAGCGTCGGGTCTTCCTGGCTCTGCTCCAGCTCCGCCTGCATCGGGTGGAAGAAGCGGCGCAACAGGCGGCCCAGATTCTGCGGCATCTTGCGGCCGACCAGATCCAAGGCCTGAATGCCATTGGCGCCTTCATAGATCATGGCGATGCGGGCATCGCGCACGAACTGCTCCATGCCCCATTCACGGATATAGCCGTGACCGCCATACATCTGCTGGCTGTTGGTGGCGATCTCATAGCCCATGTCGGTGAAATAGGCCTTGATCACCGGGGTCAGCAGGGCGACGAAATCATCGGCCTCCTGACGGGCGACCGGGTCCGGGTGCTTTTCCACCAGATCGATCATCATGCCGACCCAATAGCCCAGCGCACGCGCGCCCTCGATGAAGGCCTTGCCCTGCATCAGGTTCTTGCGCACATCGGGATGAACGATGATGGGATCGGCGGCCTTGTCCGGCGCCTTGGTCCCCGACAGGGCCCGGCCCTGCAACCGGTCCTTGGCATAAACAACGGCGTTCTGGTAGGCGACGGACGCCACGCCCAGACCCTGCATGCCCACACCCAGGCGGGCGGCGTTCATCATGGTGAACATGGCGCGCATGCCCTTGTGCGGCTCACCCACCAGCCAGCCCTTGGCATCGTCGAAATTCATGACGCAGGTGGCGTTGGCCATGATGCCCATCTTATGTTCGATGGACCCGCACATGACGCCGTTGCGCACGCCCGGCTCGTTATTCTCGTTGGGCAGGAACTTCGGCACCAGGAACAGGCTGACGCCCTTGATGCCCGGCGGGCCATCCGGCAGCTTGGCCAGCACCAGATGGATGATGTTGCTGGTCAGGTCATGTTCGCCGGCGGAGATGAAAATCTTGGTGCCGGTGATGCGGTAGCTGCCATCATCGCTGGGGACGGCCTTGGTCTTCATCAGCCCCAGGTCGGTGCCGCAATGCGGCTCCGTCAGGCACATGGTGCCGGACCATTCGGAAGAGACCATCTTGGGCAGGTACTGGGCCTTCAACTCGTCCGACGCATGGGCGCGGATGGCGTTCATGGCGCCATGGGTCAGGCCCGGATACATGGCAAACGCCATGTTCGACGAACACATCAGTTCTTCCAGCACGAACCCGATCGTATGCGGCAGTCCCTGCCCGCCATATTCGGGATCGAAGGCCATGCCCTGCCAGCCGCCTTCCTTGTACAGATCATAGGCTTCCTTGAAGCCCTTGGGCGTGCGCACCACGCCGTTCTCATAGTGGCAGCCTTCCTCGTGACCCGACCGGTTGATCGGCTGCAACACGTTCTCGCAGAGCTTGGCAGCCTCTTCCAGGACGGACTGGATAAGGTCGGGGGTCGCATCCTCGAAGCCGGGAAGCTGGGTCAGCGACTGGGCATTCAGGACGTCGTTGAGGACGAAGTTGATGTCTTCGAGCGGGGCTTTGTACATGGGCATGGGAGGGTTCCTTCCTTCCATTGGTCGACGACGCATGGCCCCCGGCAGGAGGCGGAACTGCTCCATTCGGGGAAGACAGGCACCGGCAAACCGGGTTGCAGACGGGTTTAGGACAATGACCTAACGAATTCACTACAGTCCCAGATAGCTGAGCAACATCATCAACGGGTCCCATATCAGGGCCAGGATCACATAACCATCCATGACGCAAACTAGCAGGACAGTCGGAGCCGACAGCGCCAGAGCAAGGCCGGGCTTCTTCAGCTTCGCGTTCACCCACCGGGACAGAAAGAACGGAATAAGAAGCAGACTGAAAATCGGCATCAAAGCTTCGGCAAAATAAGAACTATCATCACGGACCACTTCCGGACTGAGAACGGAAAAGCCGATGGCGAAATAGGCAAAAAGGATCACCGGCAGGGAAGCAAAAAAAAGAATTTGGCCTCGTACGTGCCAGAGATCGAACTTCCTTCGCCTCATTTCGGCAATAGACATCATGTCTCAATCCGAAAATATGGTGGAGCCAGCTTTGACGCCAGCCCCACCATTCGACTCCTCAATTCCGCAGCGGCTTGCCGGTTTCCAGCATGTGCTCGATGCGGTTGATAGTGCCGTTGGTCTTGGTCAGGGCCAGGAACCCTTCCCGCTCCAGCGTCAGCAGGTCGTCTTCGGTCATCACCTGTGTGATGTCGGTGTTGCCACCCGACAGCACGAAGCCGATGGCCTTGGACACGACCACGTCATGCGGCGTGGCCTTGCCCTGCTGGGCGAAGCCATCCACGGCCATGGAGAAGGCAGCGGCGGCCGTCGGACCCGGCAGGCGGATTTCCGGTTCCTGCGGCGGGGTATAGTTCGCCGCCAGTTCCAGGGCCTTGGCCTTGGCATCGGCCAGCAGACGATCCTTGTTGAAGGTGATGCCGTCGGTCGGGCGCAGGATCAGCATGTCGCGCGCCTCGAACGCCGATTTGGCGACCTTGGCCGTGCTGATGGCCTCGAATGCCTGGCTCAGGGCCGGCATGGGGCCGCCCGGACGACGCTTGTTGGCCAGATGGCGGATCACCATCTCCTTGCAGCCACCCCACCCCGGCAGCACACCGACGCCGACCTCGACCAGACCCGAATAGGTCTCGGCATGGGCCTGGACGGCGGAGCTGTGCAGCAGGATTTCGCAGCCTCCCCCCAGCGCCATGCCCGACGGGGCCGCGACGGTGGGGAACGGCGCGTATTTCAGGGCCTTATAGGTGTTCTGGCCCTCGGCAATCGTCGCCTCAATCTGCGGCCACAGGCCGATATTGATGGCGAACAGGGCCAGACCCAGATTGGCACCGACGGAGAAGTTCTGCGCCTCATTATGGATGACCAGGGCCTTGTAGGCACCGGACTTGCCATCACCGATGATGCCCATGGCCTTGCGGATCATGCCCATGATGTCCTGATCCAGGGCATTCATCTTGGACGTGAATTCCAGGCACAGGACGCCGTCGCCGATATCCCACAGGCTGGCGGAACCGTTCTTGGCGACCGGCTTCGACCCGCGCTTGATATCGGTCAGCAGCAGCACACCGTCCGGACGCTTCACCTCGGCATAGTTGCCATCGGTGCCCAGGAACAGCAGCTTGGAGCCTTCCACCTTATAGAAGGGACGGCCGGCGGCCACCTTCACCATGTGCGGAACGGCCTTGCCCTCGGCGGCCAACTTTTCCGCGAACCAGCCGGTGCCCAACTGGTCGATCAGCTCAAACGGGCCGGACTTCCAGTTATAGCCCAGGCGCATCGCCTCATCGACCGCCGTGATCTGTTCGGCAATCTGCGGGACCAGATCGGCGGCGTAAGACAGCGCCTGCGACAGCACACGCCAGGCATAGGCCCCACCAGCGTCAGCGGTTTCCACGAGCGCCTTCAGGTTCTTGGCCGAAGCAGACGCCAGCGTGGCCTTTTCCGACGTGCGATAGACGCCCGTCTTCAGGTCGATGGCTTCCTTGACGCGGCGGCCATCAGCGGCCTTGGTCTGGCGGTAGAAGCCGCCCTTGCCCTTACGGCCCGTATAGCCGTCGGCGATCATCTTGTTGGCCAGCGCGTTGTCGCGATGGATACGGCGATAATCATCGTCAGCCGGCAGCGTGGACAGCAGCGACTTGGAAATCAGCGGCATCAGGTCCAGACCGACCAGATCGATCAGACCGAAAGTGCCGGTCTTGGGGATGCCCATGGGGCGACCGGTGATGGCGTCCGCCTCTTCCACCGTCAGGCCGCCATCGATGGCCTCGTTCACGGCGACGGCCATGAAATAGGTACCGATGCGGTTGGCGATGAAGCCCGGCGTGTCCTTGCATTCCACCACGCCCTTGCCCAGGACGCGGTCGCAGAAGGCGCTGACGGTGTCGAACGCATCCTGGCGGGTTTTCGGACCCTTCACCACTTCCAGCAGACGCATATAGCGCGGCGGATTGAAGAAGTGGGTGATGCAGAAATCGGTCGCAAACCGCTCCGACTGACCTTCCAGCAGGATGTTCAGCGGGATGGTGGAGGTGTTGGACGAGACGATGGAGCCGTCCTTCCGGACCGCTTCCAGCTTCTGATACAGGTCGTGCTTGACCTTGGGGTTCTCCAGCACGGCCTCGACGATCCAGTCGACATCGGCCAGCTTTTCCAGGTCATCCTCGATATTGCCGGGGGTGACGAGGCTGGCGGCCTTCTTGTGCATGAAGGGGGCCGGGTCGGTCTTCAGCATCTTGTCGATGGCGGTCTTGGCAACGACCGAACGGTCGCCGCCATTGTCCTTCACCGCCTGCGGAACGATGTCCAGCAGGTAGACGGGAATGCCCGCATTGGCGATGTGGGCAGCGATACCGCTGCCCATGACGCCGGAGCCGATGACGGCGGCTTTCTTAATAGTCATGGGTGTTTCCTCCCGCTTGAAGCCGCCGATCAGACCGCTTCCAGGACGGTGGCGATGCCCTGACCGCCGCCGATGCACTGGGTGGCCAGCGCCAGGGACTTGCCCTCACGCTGCAACAGGCTGGCGGCCTTGCCGGTGATGCGGGCACCGGTGGCGCCCAGCGGGTGACCCAGTGCCAGCGCGCCGCCATCCAGGTTCACCTTGGACGCATCGAAGCCCAGCTCCTTGGCGACCGTCATGGACTGCACGGCAAACGCCTCGTTGCTTTCCACGATGTCGATGTCGGCGATGGTCACGCCGGCACGGGCCAGCGCCTTCTTGGATGCCGGGACCGGGCCATAGCCCATGATGGTGGGATCGCAGCCGGACACGGCGATAGAGCGGATTTTAGCCAGGATCTTCAGGCCATGGGCCTTGGCAAAATCTTCCGAGCAGACCAGCGTGGCCGACGCGCCATCGGTCAGCGGCGATGAGGTGCCAGCGGTGACGGTGCCGTTTTCGGCATCAAAGGCCAGCTTCAGGGTCGCCAGACCCTCCGCCGTCGTGCCGGCGCGGATGCCGCCATCCTGGCTGACCACCTTGCCGCCGGGGACGGTGATGGGGACGATCTCAGCCTCAAACCGACCCTCGGCCTGCGCCTTGGCGGCCTTGGCGTGAGACTCGACGGCATAGGCTTCCTGCTGGGCGCGGGTGAAGCCGAACTTCTTGGCAAGGTTTTCCGCCGTGATGCCCATGGCCATGTAGGCGCCCGGATTGGCAGCATGCAGGACGGCGTTGGGCATCGGGTTGTAACCGCCCATCGGCACGCGGGACATGCTTTCCACACCAGCGGCGATGAAGCAGTCGCCAGCGCCCATGGCGATGGCGCCGGCAGCCTGATGGATCGACTGCATGGACGAACCGCAGAAACGGTTGACGGTCGCGCCCGCCACCGACTGCGGCAGACCCGCGATCATGGCCACCAGCTTGGCGACGTTGAAGCCCTGCTCACCTTCCGGGAAGGCACAGCCCATGATCAGGTCTTCCACGGCGGCGCCGTCAACACCGGTACGGGCCAGCAGTTCCTTCACGACAGCGGCGGCCAGATCATCCGGGCGCACCTTCGTCAGTTCGCCCTTGTTGGCGATGTGGAAGGGTGACCGGGCGTAACCGGCAATCACGACGTTCTTCATCTCTGGAGCACTCCTCGCCTGGGGTTGGCTGCGGCCCGTCTCTGTCGGACGGTACCGTTGATTTTGGGGACAGGATAAACCATTCAAACGAGCGTATGAAATCATTCCGCCCGGGAAAAGAAGCTTATTCGGTTTGAACCGGCACACCCTTGGAATGGAGATGCGACACGATCATGCCGTCGATCTCATGCAGTTCCTTGAGCGTCTGCTGGACATCGCGCAGTTGCTGCTCCAGATGCACGATACGGTCGCGGGCGCGGCGCAGCAGATAGGTCATCTGCTCCACCTGCGCCTCGTCCGTGTCATACAGGTCGAGGAAATCCTTTATTTCCCCAATGGAGAAGCCCAACCGCTTGCCCCGGCAGATCAGCTTCAGCCGGGCGCGGTCACGGTGAGTGTAGATTCGCGTCTGGCCCATCCGGGCCGGTGAGATCAAACCTTCATCCTCGTAAAACCGCAGCGACCGCAGGGTCAGGCCGAATTCGTCGGCCAACTGACCGATGGTGAAGGTTTGCGCCGGGTTATAGGCGGACTTGGCCTGATCGATGGTGTTCAGCATGAGAGCTGCCCTTGTCGCTGACAGGTGGCTTACGTTTACGTAATAGGTAAGTTAAGCTTCCGCGCACGTCAAGCGGTTTTTGCATGGCGGCCATCCTTTCGCCGCCTTTATCTAATCTGGGGGTGGACAAGCCCGCGCGCCAGTCGCAAGTCTCCTGCCCGATCAAATTTTTGATAAAATGGCGGGTGCGTGACATGTCGGTAATTGCTGAGCAGGGTCCTTATGTACTGATCGTGCGGTGCCCGGACCGCAAAGGGATCGTGGCGGCGGTTTCAACCTATCTTGCCAAGCATGACGCCTCGATCACGGAATCGAACCATTTCAATGACGCGCTGAACAATCTGTTCTTCATGCGCACGGTGTTCCGGGCGGACGGGGCCGATTTTCCCGATCTGGACGCGCTGAAGGAAGGTTTCGCCCCCATCGGGCGCCAGTATGACATGCACTGGGAACTGCACGACCTGTCGGTGCGGCCCAAAGTGGTGATCGCCGTATCGAAATTCGGCCACTGCCTCTATGACCTGCTGCATCGGCAGCGGTCGGGCAGCCTGCGCATGGATATCCCGGCGGTAGTGTCCAACCATGACGATATGCGCAGTTTCGTGGAATGGTCGGGCATCCCCTATCACCACCTCCCCGTACCCAAGGGTAACAAGGAAGCGCAAGAGGCGCAGTTCACGAAGATCATTCAGGATAGCGGCGCCAATCTGGTCGTGCTGGCCCGCTACATGCAGATTCTGTCGCCGGAATTCTGCGAGGTCCTGTCAGGCCGCTGCATCAACATCCATCACAGCTTCCTGCCCAGCTTCAAGGGCGCCAAGCCCTATCATCAGGCGCATGAGCGTGGTGTGAAGATCATTGGCGCCACAGCCCATTTCGTCACCAACGTCCTGGATGAAGGCCCGATCATCGAACAGGATATCCAGCGCGTGGACCACAGCCACACGCCCGAGGATCTGGTCGATATGGGCCGCGACGTCGAATGTGCCGTGCTGGCGCGGGCCGTGCGCTGGCAGCTTGAACACCGCATCATCATGGATGGATCGCGGACGGTGATTTTTAAGTGAATGTAAAAAGGGGGCCTTTTGGCCCCCTTTTTTGTTTTCAAATACCGTCATCGGCTCCCGCCCCTGGTTCCGGCGGGTGCTCATCCGGTCGATATTCCAGAATGTCGCCCGGCTGACAGTTTAGAACCATGCAAATCTGATTCAGGGTCGCAAAGCGAATACCCTTTACCTTCCCGGTTTTCAGCAAGGACAGGTTGGTCAGGGATATTCCAACCTCCTCTGCAAGCTTGGTCACCGACATTTTGCGTCGGGCCAGCATCACATCGACATTGATGATGATGGCCATCAGATGATCCCCTCCCCTTCAACCTTCAGGTTGCGTCCAATGCGGAAGGCTTCTGCCAGAGCAAGAAGAACCAGACCGCAGAGTGCCAGCCAGCCATCGAGATCGGCTTTGACCTGAGCATAAGGTGTGGATGGCAAGCCGAATGATAGAGGGCTGGTTACCAGAGCACGCCCATCCGCCAACGTGATACCGGACAGCGTCAGCGGCAACAGGCAGGAAGAGACCAGTGTCGCTGCGTTTACACCGATCAGCAGCCAACCCAGCCATCGCAGGCGCGGCACAGCCGTCTCAGCAAAAGGGTCACCCCCGGCAATATCCCCGACCAGCCGCCGCAAGGTGATGGCAGCGTAAAGCCATAACCCGACCACCAGCGCCGTTGAGACGCCAAACAGGAACTTTATCCACATCTGGTCGACTGCAACGTTCAAGGTAGCGCGGTCAGCCAACAGATGACCAACCACCGCCTGGGCGTCACCCAACAGGTCTGTAGAGCCGGCTGGGCCCAGGACAATCGGAAACATCATGAACCACGGCTTACCGGCCAAACCTCCGTAAAGGCTGACGCCAAGGATCAGCAGGATACCAAGACCGAGCAGCCAGATGGATGCGGTCAGTATCCAGTTCAGGACACGCAGTGACATGTTTTGAAACTCCATTCGTTACAGACATGGAGCTTCTATATATCATCCATAATTTTATGCAAAACATAAAATTTAATATGCGTAACGAATATCGCATCCATTGTCTGAGCAGACGTGCCCAGGCATGATGGCGGCCAGAGGCCCGCCATTCGGCGGTACTTGAAAGCGATGGGATTGCAACGGGATAGCACCGGGCAACAGCGATTGCCCGCATACCCACGTTGGGTATAGGGCGCAGCGAAATGATGTCCGCAGGACAATCGACGACGACTACGGCCGTCGCGACATTATTTAAGCGTGAAGAGCGGGAAGCGTTGGCTGCTTACCCGTAAAGCTGCTTCGCCCGCCCCTCGAACGCCGCCACCATGCGCTTGACGGCCTCGTTGAACAGCGCGCCGATGATGGTTTGCAGGACCTTGTTCTTGAACTCGAAATCCACGAAGAAATCGACGGCGCAGCCATCGGCGTGGGGTTCGAAAACCCAGTGGTTGTTCAGGTAATGAAACGGGCCGTCGACATATTCGACATCCACCCGCAGGGCTTCCGGGTTCAACGTCACCTTCGACGTGAACCGCTCACGGATCATCTTGAAGCCGATGACAAGATCGGCCCAGATCACCGGTTCCTGCCGCTTGCGGATGCGGCAGGCCACGGCCCAAGGCAGGAATTCCGGGTAGCGCTCCACATCGGCGACAAGCGCGTAGAGCTGCTCCGGCGTGTGCGGCAGGATGCGCCGTTCGGCGTGCGTCGGCATGGGATGTCAGTACCCTGGCATCAGTATCATTCGGCGGCGGGGCGGTTGCCCGCCAGCTTGGCCTCGCGTGCCGCACGCAGCTTCCGGAAATCATCCCCGGCATGGTAGGAGCTACGGGTCAGCGGGCTCGACGACACCATCAAGAAGCCCTTGCCGCGCGCCAACGTGGCGTAGCTTTCGAACTCATCCGGCGTCACGAAACGGTCCACCGGCGCATGCTTGGGCGTGGGCGCCAGATACTGACCAATGGTCAGGAAATCGACGTCGGCGGCGCGCAGATCGTCCATCACCTGCCCGACCTCTTCCTTCGTTTCGCCCAGGCCAACCATGATGCCGGACTTGGTGAAGATGGTGGGGTCCACTTCCTTCACCCGCTGCAACAAGGCCAGCGAGGTGAAGTAACGCGCACCGGGCCGGATGGAGGGGTAAAGGCGCGGCACGGTTTCCAGATTGTGGTTGAACACATCGGGCCGGGCCTTGGCCACATGCTCCACCGCGCCGGGCTTGCGCATGAAATCGGGCGTCAGGATTTCGATGGTGGTGGCGGGTGCCGTCTTGCGGATGTTCAGGATGGTGCGGGCGAAATGGTCGGCGCCGCCATCGGGCAGGTCATCGCGGTCCACCGAGGTGATGACCACATGTTCTAGGTTCAGGCTGCCCACAGCCTCGGCCACCTTCTCCGGCTCATGCGGGTCCAGGTTCAGCGGCTTGCCGGTGGCTACATTGCAGAAGGCGCAGGCGCGGGTGCAGATGGCCCCCAGAATCATGAAGGTGGCGTGCTTCTTCTTCCAGCATTCGCCAATGTTCGGGCAGGCCGCTTCCTCGCACACCGTATGCAGCTTCAGGCCGCGCATCAGGTCGCGGGTTTCCGCATATTCACGGCTGGTCGGCGCCTTTACGCGCAGCCAATCGGGCTTGCGCTGGATCGGGTTGTCCGGGCGGTTGACCTTTTCCGGGTGGCGGACGCGGGGTTCTTCGATCGTCATGGCCCTGACCTTGGGAATTGCCTTGGCGCAGAACATAAGCCGCCCCGGCCCATGAACCAAGCGTGGCGTTCCGCCACCCTCCCCCGCACAGGCTGCAAGGCGGCCAGCAAAAAAGGGCCGGAGCGACGGCTCCGGCCCTTTCTCAATCAATACATTGACGGCACATCACATATGGATGGCGCGGCCATCCACGGCCAGGGCCGCTTCCTTGATGGCCTCGGTCAGGGTCGGGTGAGCATGGCTGGTGCGGGCGATATCTTCGGCGGATGCGCCGAACTCAATGGCCAGACCCAGTTCCTCAATCATCTCACCGGCCGACGCGCCGATGATATGGGCGCCCAGGATGCGGTCGGTCTTGGCATCGGCCAGGATCTTCACAAAGCCGTCGGTGGCGTTCATGGAACGGGCGCGGCCATTGGCGGTGAAGGGGAACTTGCCGGCCTTGTAGGCGACACCTTCGGCCTTCAGCTGCTCTTCCGTCTTGCCGACAGAGGCCACTTCCGGCCACGTGTAGACGACACCGGGGATGGCGTCATAATTGATGTGGCCCGTTTGACCGGCCAGGATTTCGGCGAAGACCACGCCCTCCTCCTCGGCCTTGTGGGCCAGCATGGCGCCGGCCACCACGTCACCGATGGCATAGATGCCGCGGACATTGGTCTGGAAATGATGGTCGATCTTCACGCGGCGGCGTTCGTCCAGCGCCACGCCCACGGCTTCCAGGCCCAGGCCGCTTGTGAAGGGACGGCGGCCGATGGCGACTAGGACGATGTCGGCTTCCAGCGTTTCGGCATTACCGCCGGCGGCCGCCTCAATGGTCAGCTTCACAACCTCACCCTCGGTCACAGCGGACGTGACCTTGGTGGAGGTCTTGAAGGACAGGCCCTGCTTGGCCATGATGCGCTGCATCTGCTTGGACACTTCGCCATCCATGGTCGGCAGGATGCGGTCGAAGAATTCGACCACGGTCACCTGCGCACCCAGACGCTGCCAGACAGAGCCCAGTTCCAGGCCGATGACGCCGCCGCCGATTACGACCAGACGACCCGGCACCGTGTCCAGAGCGATGGCACCGTCGGACGACACGATGCGCTTTTCATCGATGGTGACGCCCGGCAGGGGGGCGACGTCGGAACCGGTGGCGATCAGGATATTCTTGGCCGCCACATCTTCCGCGCTGCCATCATCCTTGGTGACGGTGACGACACCGGCGGCCTTGATGGAGCCCAAACCCGTGAAGCGGGTGATCTTGTTCTTCTTGAACAGGAAATCCACGCCCGTGACGTTGGACTTCACCACCTCGTCCTTGTGCTTCATCATGCCGGGCAGGTCCAGCTCGACACCGCTGACCTTCACGCCGAAAGCACCCAGATGGTGCTTGGCCTCGCTGAACTTCTCCGACGCGACCAGCAGGGCCTTGGACGGGATGCAGCCGACATTCAGGCAGGTGCCGCCCAACGTCTTGCGCTTTTCCACGACCGCGACGCGCATGCCCAGCTGGGCGGCGCGAATGGCGGCGACATAACCGCCGGGACCGGCACCGATGACGACGAGGTCGAACTGCGTATCAGCCATTTGAATGACCATCCGTTTTTGTGCGACCCCGTCTAGGGTCCTGGAATTTGTTCGCGGGATTTATGGCAATCCCTGACGCCCATGTCCATCGCGCGACCTTGGGGACAGATGCCGCCGATGCACATGGCTGGACATAATCTGCAGCATTGATGGAAAAATCGGAAAAATTCTTTCTGCTGCGGCGCAACAATCGACTAAAGCCTATATACCTTTGGTTAGGAAAGGATGGGATGATCACCTGTTAGGGCAAAAAAGCCGGGCTGCCGCCGATCAGCGGAACAACACCGGCACCGGTAACGGGAGGAAACATGGATCAGGCCGCAGGCTGGCAGGACACCGCCACATCCACGCACCGGACACAGAACGCCATCGCCGAACTGGCGCAGGAAGTGGGAACGCTGGGCGTTTCCATTGCCGATGTCGCCGGCCATGTCGGCGATGTCTCTGTCCGCATCGCCCGGCAAGCCGCCATCTTTGAGGAACTTCGCCGGCAGGCGCACGACATGGCCGACGGTAACAGGAAGGTGACGGGCGCCGCCTCTGCCGCACGTGAGGTGACCACCCGCGCGCGGCAGGAAGTGGCGCAAAGCCGGAGCCAAGTGGATCACGCCCTGGCCGATATCCGCGCCCTGGCGGAGGATGTGAACGGCATCGAACGGCAGCTGACCGGGCTGACCGACGCGCTGAACCGGGTGGGAAGGGTTGCGGCGGAGATTAACACCATCGCCAAACAGACCAACCTTCTGGCGCTGAATGCCACCATCGAGGCGGCGCGGGCCGGCGATGCCGGGCGCGGCTTTGCGGTTGTCGCGACGGAGGTGAAGGCCCTGGCCAACAAAACGGCGGAGGCGACGCAGGAGATTGACGCCACCATGCGCGACCTGGGCGAACAGGTAAAAGCCCTGTCGGCCAGAGGGGCCGCCGGTGCCGCTAAAGCCACGGCGGTGCGCAATGATACGACCCGCATCGGCGATGTCATGACCACGCTGGACCGCGCCATGGCGGAGGTCGACAGCCAGCAGGACCAGATCGACCGCGCCGCCCGCGCCATTGCCGGCTCCATCGCCACCGTGGAGGGCCGCATTGACGGTCTGGCCGGCGATGTGAAGGACAGCGCCAGCAGCCTGTCGGTGGCCGGCGACCGGCTGAACAAGCTGCTGGCCACATCGGAACGGTTGATCGGGCACAGCGCGGAACTCGATGTTGAGACGGTGGATACACCCTATATCCGCACCGTCCGCGAAATCGCCGCCCGCATGGCCGCCACCTTTGAACGCGCGGTCGCCGACGGGACCCTGACGGTGGCTGACCTGTTCGACGACAAGTATCAGCCGATCCCTGGCACCGAGCCGGTCCAGCATCGTACCCGCTTCACCGACCTGACGGACCGTCTGCTGCCCGACATCCAGGAGCCGGCGCTGGCCCTGTCGGACAAGGTGGTGTTCTGCGCCGCCGTGGACCGCAACGGCTATCTGCCCACCCACAACCGTAAATTCAGCCAGCCGCAGCGGCAAGGCGACGTCGCCTGGAATACGGCCAATTGCCGTAACCGCCGCATCTTCGATGACCGTGTCGGCCTGGCCGCCGGACGCAACACCAACCCCTTCCTGCTCCAGGCCTATCGCCGCGACATGGGCAACGGCACCTTCGCCCTGATGAAGGACTGCTCCGCCCCCATCATCGTCGCGGGCAAACACTGGGGTGCCGTGCGGCTGGCCTATAGGGTGTGACCCAGACTACCGCCGCAACCGTCGCTCCAGTTCGGTCACTGCCTCTGCCTTGCCGAAGGCGCGGCACATTTCCAAGATGGGGGTGATGTTGGAGGCGGTGGTGTGGCGGGCCTGGGGTGCCATTTCGTGGCTGCGCAGGTAGCGGTCGATATCATCCACGGCCTTGTCACCTAGACGCATGCGCAGCTTGTGCGCGCGATTGCCGCGTTCACCATTGTCGATCAGCAGCAGCAGGGCCGGATAGATACCAGCCAGCGGGCCCAGCACCATGGTGGCTCGCATGCGCTTGTCCGCCGGCCCCATCAGCACGTCATGCAGCCAGTCCATCAAAGCCTCGCCCAGCCGTTCGACGGAGTCGAAGCCAAGGCGGGCGCGCAGAAGCTGAACCAATCCTTCCGCCCCCGCCCCTTCCGTCCCGAACAGCGGGATACGGCGCAGGCGGATGACCAGATGGTTCAGGGCAAAGACCCGGTCGGCAAGGTTCAATAGAATTTCGGTCGGTTGTGTACGCGGCGGTCGGCCCAGAAGGGTGGCCGTATCCGCCGCCAGATTATCCAGCCGGTGGTGAAGCCACTGCACAGCCAGGCCCGACGGTTCCGTCATGGTATCGAAATAAAAGGGAAAGGCGTCGATGACGTCCACAGGGTTTGGTGTCATCTCGAACAGGTACAGGACATAAAGATCGAACTGCGTATCCAGCAGTTCGAATACGCCGTACCAATTCGTGTAAAGCCGTAACGCCTGCACCTGATTGCTCTGTCGGGCCTGTGCCTGCTGGAAATAGCGGACATTCGGCATGACCAGCCGGTGCCATTTCAGGACCCGCGCGATAAAGCGCACCACCGCGGTTTCCGCCGCCGACAGTTTAAGTCGAGCTGGGATATTCATGGCGTTGTTCAAGATAAAGGCCGCCAGATCCACCACCTGATGCGCTACCTGATCCAGGGCCATCTGGTCACCGTCGAAACAGGCGGTCAGGTGACGGCGACGCAACTGGTCCACCAGATCGGCATTTGCCGCCTCGATCAGTTCCCAAAGAGGCCGCAGCATTCGGCGGGGAACCACCCATGGAACGCCCTGCACCACCTCCGTCTGGTCGGTCAGGAACCGTTCCAGTGGGCGCCAACACATGCGTTCCACCGACCCCACCCGTTCCGGCTGGACCTGACGCAGGCGTGGGCGCAGCGCCGACAACAGGTCAGGTGGCTCTCCCTCCAGCACACCTTGGAATTCCAGGGACCGAGCCAGATGGCGGACATCCGCATCCGACAGCGACGCCAACCCACGGCGCAAGGCCTCCGCCCCGCCCGCAGTGCGGACCAGATGCAGACGGTTGAACGATAGCGGCGTGGCGGGATCGGCAGGCATGGGAACGGTGCTGGCAAAAGGACCGGCACTATACAAAGACATCAGCGCCTGTCAAACGGACAAACGAAGTTAAACATGGTTAAAGATTGGTTGATATCAAGAGATCACAGCCGCGATCTCTTGACACCGACGGACAATCATCAAATCGAAACCCGATGCGGGATTCGATTTGATACCGATCAGTAAACCCCGCCCGTACCGGTGCCGACCGTTGGCTGCGGCGTGGTACCCGTCGGCTGTCCCGGTTGTCCCTGGACAAAGCCGGCACCGGCATCACCGCCATCCAGAACGCCCTGCTGTCCCTTTGGCTCCGTACCCGGAATGAAGCCTTCCCAGATGGCGTTGCGCTGACCCGGCGATGCCGGCTTGCCAGTTTCGGGATCGATACGGACCAGTTGCAGGCCGGGCGGCACGCGGAACGGCGTGGCCGGTGCATCCTTCAACGCGGCGGACATGAAGTCCTTGGCAATCGGTACCGCGATGGTCGATCCGCTTTCATGGTCACCCATGGAACGCGGCTGGTCGTAACCGACGAAGATGCCCACGGCCAGATCGGGGGAGAAGCCGACGAACCAAGCATCCATGGCGTCATTCGTCGTACCCGTCTTGCCGGCCAGCGGCTTGCCAATCTCCCGCAGGCGCACGCCGGTGCCACGCTGAACCACGCCTTCCAGCATAGACACGATCTGATAGACGGTACGCGGATCGGCAATCTGTTCGCGCAGATCGGGGATCAGCGGCAAGGCGTTGGGATCGGCGGCGACAGGGGCAACGGCGGGTGCCGCCGGCTGCACCGGCACCGTTCCGGCGGGCACGGGCGCTGCTGCCACGGGCAGGACCGTCTGACACCCGGCGCAATCGCGCATATCATGGCGATAGACGGTTTTGCCCGCCTTGTCCTGCACCCGGTCGATGAAGCTGGGATCGATCTTGCGCCCGCCATTGACCAGCATGGAATAGGCGGCGGTCAGGCGCAGAACCGTCGTCTCCCCCGCCCCCAGGGCCATGGACAAGGTGGGCTGCAGATCATCCTTGATACCGAAACGGCGGGCCACATCCACAATCGGCTCCATGCCGATATATTGTGCCAGCCGCACCGTCATGACGTTACGCGACTTCTCGATCCCGACGCGCAGCGGGGTCGGGCCATAATATTTCTCGGTGTAGTTAGACGGCTTCCACTTGCCCAATCCACCACCCTGGTCCAACGCGAAGGGGGCGTCCAGCACCAGCGTGCTGGGCGTGAAGCCCTGATCAAGCGCCGCCAGATAGACAAACGGCTTAAAGGCCGACCCCGGCTGGCGATAGGCCTGGGTGGCGCGGTTGAACACGCTGATCCGGGCGCTGAACCCGCCCGACATGGCCAGAACGCGGCCCGTATGCGGATCCATGGCGACCAGCGCGCCCTGCACCTCCGGGATCTGGCGCAGGCCCAGGCTGCTGGCCTTTTCGTCCAGCGGCTCCACCAGCACCACCTCACCCGGCGACAGGGCGTCGGATGCCTTCTGGATGCTGGGGCCGACGAACTTGCCGTCCTTGACCTTGCGCGCCCATTTCAGTTCCGACAGCGGGATCTGACCCTTGGAGCCGTCGGCCAGACCAACTTCCACCGCGTCCGCCCCCGCCGACAGCACGACGGCCAAGTCCCATTCCTCCCCGCCCGGCGGGGTGCGCACATCCTCCAACTGCTCCTGCCAGCCATCCAGGCTGTCGAAGCGGGTGATGGGCCCGCGCCAGCCGTCGCGGCGATCATAGGCCAGCAGACCATTGCGCAGCGCCGTGGACGCCGCCGCCTGGATATCGGGGTCCAGGGTGGTGCGTACCGACAGGCCACCGGCATAAAGCGTCTGCTCTCCATAAAGCTTGGCCAGCTCGCGGCGCACTTCCTCCACGAAATAATCGGCGCGGACATTGCTGTCATTGGACCGGTCGGCGAAATTCAACGGCTCGGCCCGTGCGGCCTCCGCCTCCTCCCGCGTGATGTATCCATCCTCCTCCATGCGACCGATGACATAGTTGCGGCGCGCGATGGCGGCGTCGCGGTGACGCTCGCGATAATACCGGTCCGGCGCCTTGGGCAGGCTGGCCAGGAACGCGGCTTCGGCGATGGTCAGTTCATCCATCGACTTGTTGAAATAGTTCAGGGCCGCCGCACCGACGCCATAGGCGCGGTTGCCCAGAAAAATCTCGTTCATATAGATTTCAATGATCTTGTCCTTGCCCATCGCGTCTTCGATGCGGCCGGCCAGGATGGCTTCCTTGATCTTGCGGACGTAGGAGACCTCGTTCGACAGCAGGAAGATGCGCGTCACCTGCTGGGTGATGGTGCTGGCGCCGATGGGGCGGCGGCCCTGGCCGATATTCTTCACATTCTGCAATTGCGCACGCAGCACAGCGAACCAGTCCACCCCATGATGGGTATAGAAATTCTGATCCTCGGCGGAGATGAAGGCGCTGGTCACCCGCTTGGGGATGGCCGCGAATGGCACGAATACCCGCCGTTCGCTGGCGAACTCAGCCACCAGACGTCCGTCACCCGCATGCACACGGGTAGCAACCGAGGGGTTGTAATTGGCGAGCGTCGTGTGATCGGGCAATTCCTTGCTGAAATAGACCCAGGCGCCCCCGGCGGCGGCCATACCCAGCACACCCAGCGAGACACTGGCGACCAACAAGCCCTTCACAACGCGATTCATAATTCCAACCCCTGAAGGCCCCGGACGGGACCGCATAGATATGTGCCAGCACCCGCGACGGACGGGTACCGTTCGGCCATTAGTACAAGATGACGCTGATTATGTCGCGGTCATGACCGCGGCGGCACCGCGTTGCCGGTAAAGTAGCTATCCACGGCACGCAGCAGTGAACCCGCCATACGTTTGCGGTGCGTATCGCTGCCCAGCAGCTTGGCATCCTGGCTGTGCGACAGATACCCCATCTCCACCAGGATGGCCGGCACGTCGGGCGCCGTCAGCACGGCAAAGCCAGCCGACCGCAAGGGGCCGGGCAGCACCGCGACATTGGGGTCCAGGTTCTTCAAGACCAGCGATGCAAAGCGCCGCGACTGGTTCATCGTATCACGCTGCGACATGCCGATCAGGATATTGGCGATGTCGGCGGACTGCACCGACAGGTCCATGCCGACAATGGCGTCGGATTGGTTCTCCCGCTGGGCCAGCATCTCCGCCTCGCGGTCCGATGCCTTCTCCGAAAGGGTATAGATGGATAGCCCGCGCACCTGCCGGCCCGTGATGCTGTCGGCATGGAGCGAAATGAACAGGTCCGCCCCCTTGGCCCGCGCCAGGGCTGGACGGTCGCGCAGCGGGATGAACACATCCTTGTCGCGGGTCAGGGCAACGCGGTAACGGCCCGTGGCCAGGAGCTGCCGACGCACCTCCTTGGCCATGGCCAGGGTGATATCCTTTTCATAGGCGCCACTGACCGCGACGGCGCCGGGGTCCTGACCACCATGACCGGGATCGATGACGATCATCGGCAGGGGTGGCTTCGGCTTCTCCTTCGGCACCGGCGGGTTCATCATGCTGGCGCTGGCGGGGGTCAGCACGGCACCCGGCCCAGCCTTGCCCGCCGCCAGATCCATGACGAAACGCGGGGGCATGCCATCACGCGGCGGAATGATCTCCGCCAACTGCACCCGCGCCGGGCCAGTGGTTGCCAAAATCAGGCGCAGATGCCCGGCCTTGGCACCGGGCCGTACCGAAACGGATTTGACCAGACCCTTGGCCGGCGGCAGGGCGGCATCCAAGGCCGCCTCCATCTCCACCGCCACACCACTGGCATCTGGCAGAATGGTGAAGGGCGCGTCGCGTGTCAGTTCAAGAACGAAACGCGTCTTGTCACCATGATCCCCCAGCCGGGCCGCACCGATGCGGGCGGGTTCCGGCATCATGCGGGCGGACGCGACGGAGGCGGTCTGCACCGGTGTCTGCGCCACCGCGATCCCCGTCGCCATCCACAGAAGACACAGGCACCCAATCGCCAGCAGCGCACGCGCCGCCAACGCCGTCTTCACGGCCATGGACTGGATTGCCCCCTTCTGCGACAAGCGGCCCTTCCCCCTTGGGCGAATCGGTCATGATGGTTGGTTTCACCAACACTATAAACACGGCGAATCAGTGACTTCAACGCCTATCATAACCTGCCGACTCAATCCCGCCCTCTAAACACGCCGACACGCCCATCACCGGCATGACCAAATGCGCTTTTGGCAATTCTCCCATTGTGGAATGGGGGGCGGAGTGTTTATGGTGACAACCGCGACAGACCGCGCCTCGCCAGGGCCCTGAAACGGGCTTTGGCGTCGCCCCGGGGACCCCGCCGCCGGCTGTGACGCCGGCCCGAGCCGCCCCCAGGATGTGACGCCTCACGGGTTCGACCCCAACGGGGTGCGGTGTAGTGGAAACCTTGGGGCTGGCCAGTCCGGTTCATCCGGTACAGGCCCGTCATCAGCGTTGGTCCATCCTGGCTGCTCCCCCCTGCTTCCCATATGGGATAATGGCGGCGGGCGCTGTTTGAGGACCCAAGACGCCGGTGCCGACAGGTCCCTCACCGCAATGGTGGCAGGGTCCGTCTTCCGTCCCGTCGCGCGGAAGGGCGGCAGCCCTGGCCACGGGGAAGACATATGGCCAAGCGTATGCTTGTCGATGCCACGCATCCGGAGGAAACTCGGGTTGTCGTGGTGAATGGTAACCGCCTGGAAGAGCTTGATTTCGAGATCGCCTCCAGGAAACAGCTCAAGGGCAATATCTACCTGGCCCGCGTGATCCGGGTTGAACCGTCGCTTCAGGCGGCGTTCGTTGAATATGGCGGCAACCGCCACGGCTTTTTGGCCTTCTCTGAAATCCACCCCGACTATTACCGCATCCCGGTCGCCGACCGCGAAGCGCTGCTGCGCGAACAGCAGGAACTGGCGGAAGAGCGGGAAGCCCGTGCCGAACGGGGCGAAGACCTGGACGATAATGGCCATGTCGAGGATGCGCCCCCCGCCCCGCCGCCGGAGGAAATCGGTGGTGCCGCCCCGGCCCCCATCGTGGCCGACGATGTCGGCGAGCCGGTAGGCGCCGATGATGGCCATGATGTAGTGGAAACTGGCGACGCCGAAGGCGTGCCGACCGAGGAAGAGCATGCCGGCGGCGATGCCGATGGCGAAACCGCCGATGTCGGCGAGACCGGCTCCCCCTTCGTGCATTCATCGGGCCGTGGTGGGCGGGAACGTTCGCGCCGCTATCGTCCGCAGGCCGCCCAGGCCGAAAGCAATGACGAAAGCGTCGAAGAAGAAGTGGAAGAGCAGCGGCAGCCGCAGCAGCAACGCCGCCGCCCGCTAAAATCCTATAAGATCCAGGAAGTCATCAAGCGCCGTCAGATTCTGCTGGTGCAGGTCACGAAGGAAGAGCGTGGGAACAAGGGCGCCGCCCTGACCACCTATCTGTCGCTGCCGGGCCGCTATGCCGTTCTGATGCCCAATACGCCGCGCGGCGGCGGCATCAGCCGGAAGATCACCAATCCGGCCGACCGCAAGCGCCTTAAGGAGATGCTGGAAGATTTCGACATTCCGTCGGGCATGTCGGTCATCCTGCGCACCGCCGGTATCGAGCGGTCGAAGCCGGAAATCCGCCGCGATCTTGAGTATTTGATGCGCCTGTGGGACAGCATCCGCGAGACGACGCTGCAATCCGTCGCTCCGGCGCTGATCTATGAGGAAGCGAACCTCATCAAGCGCACCATCCGCGACCTGTATTCCAGCGACATTGACGAAGTGCATGTCGAGGGTGAGGCAGGCTTCCGCGTGGCCAAGGACTTCATGCGTATGCTGATGCCCAGCCACGCCAAGAAGATCCAGCTCTATAACGATCCCTCGATCCCGCTCTACCACCGGTTCCAGGTGGAAGGTGCCATTGAGACGATGTTCAACCCGATCGTGCAGCTGCGTTCGGGCGGTTATATCGTCATCAACCAGACCGAAGCGCTGGTCGCCATCGACGTCAATTCGGGCCGTTCCACCAAGGAACGCAATATCGAAGAGACGGCACTGCGCACCAATCTGGAAGCCGCTGAGGAAGTGGCCCGCCAACTGCGCCTGCGCGATCTAGCCGGTCTGGTCGTTGTCGACTTCATCGACATGGAAGACCCGCGCAACAATTCCGCCGTTGAAAAGCGTGTGAAGGACGCGATGAAGGCGGATCGCGCGCGCATTCAGCTGGGCCGCATCTCCGCCTTCGGTCTGCTGGAACTGTCGCGGCAGCGTCTGCGCCCGTCCTTGCAGGAAATCAACTTCGAACGCTGCCCGCATTGTCAGGGCACCGGCATGGTCCGCAGCCTTGAAAGCGCTGCCCTGGCCGTGCTGCGTGCGGTCGAGGAAGAGGGTATCCGCAAGCGGTCGGCAGAAATCACCGTCACCTGCGCCAGCCATGTCACGCTCTATATCCTGAACCACAAGCGCGAAGCGCTGGCGGATATCGAGCGGCGTCATGGCCTACGCGTCTATCTGCAGGGTGATGACAATCTGATTGGCCCCAGCCATCAGATTGACCGTATCCGCGCCCGCACCGCTGCCGACGACATTGTCGCCGCTGCACCGGTCAGCGCCGAACGCGTGATGGCACAAACCGAACGCGCCATTGAGATCGAGGAAGCAGAGGCCGAGGCCGAAGCCACCGAGATCGAGGCCGAGGCCGAGGGCGAAGAAGAGGAAGCCAAGCCCCAGGGTCGCGCGGAAGGCCGTGGTGACCGCGATGGCGACCGTGACGGTCGTGGCCGCCGCCGCCGCCGTCGCCGCCGCCGTGGTGAGCGTGGCGAGAATGGCGGCGCGCCGGAGGCCGGTGATGGCGACGGTGACGACGAGGCCGATGGTGAGGAGGGTGATGCTCCTGCTGAAGGTGAAGCCGTCGAAGCCGAAGTTGTTGGCGAAGGTGAAACCCCCGCTCCCGCCGCTGGCGAGGATGATGAGGCAGCTCGCGCCAAGAAGCGTCGTCGTGGCAAGCGTGGCGGTCGCCGCCGCGGCCGCCGTGGCGAGGATGGCGTGACCGATGGCGCCGGCGATGAGGGCGAGGATGACGGCGAAGGCGATGAACAGGGTGCCGAAGAGGCTCCGGTTGTCGCCGCCGCAGCAGCACCTGCTGCCGAGCCGGTGGCAGAAGCTGCTCCCGCAGTGACCGAAGAAGCCCCTGCCGCCCCGGCAGAGGAAGCTCCGGCACCGAAAAAGCGCGCCACCCGAAGCCGCAAGAAGGTTGCGGAAGCCGAGGCGGCACCCGCCGAAGCCCCGGTTGAGGCGCCTGCCGCTGTCGAAGCCGCTCCTGTCGTGACCGAGGAAGCCGCTGCCCCCGCAGAGGAAGCCCCGGCACCGAAGAAGCGTGCAACCCGCAGCCGTAAGAAGGTAGCGGAAGCCGAGGCAGCCGCCGAAGCTCCCGCCGCCGTCGAAGTTGCCGCCGTCGTGGCCGAGGAAGCGCCCGCCGCACCGGCAGAGGAAGCCCCGGCACCGAAGAAACGGGCACCGCGTACCCGCAAGAAGGCCGCAGAGGCCGAAGCGGCGCCGGTTGAGACCGTGACGGAAGTGGCCGCAGAGGTCGCCCCCGCCGCCACACCGGCGGAGGAAGCCGCACCGGCCCCGACCCAGGCAGAGTTGGCCACCGAGGTGAACCCGACGGTGGAGAAGCCTAAGCGCGGTTGGTGGAGCCGCAAGTCGTAAGACTTGTTCCGCTATCGCAATAAATGGGGGAGGTGTTTCGGCACCTCCCCTTTTTCATATCGAACGCGGAATGATGCCGACGATAGACAGAGCGGCGATCCGCCGCTTTCCCGCCGCGCCCGAATGCGCTAAGCACGCCTCCCGAACGGAATTCTTCAGAGACCCGCCATGACCGGTTCCACCCCCCTTCCCTCCCCGCGCCTGACCGGCCGCGTCGCCCTGGTGACGGGTGCTTCGCGCGGCATCGGTGCCGCCGTGGCCGAGCAACTGGCGCGCGAAGGCGCGCATGTCGTCCTGCTGGCCCGCACACTGGGCGCGCTGGAGGAACTGGATGACCGGATCAAGGCATTAGGTGGGGCTGCAACCATCATCCCGCAGGATCTGATGGACAGCGCCAAGCTGGATAGTCTGGGCCCCGCCCTTTATGAGCGGTTTGGCCGTTTGGACATCATGGTTCATGCTGCGGCGCAGCTGGGTACGCTGGGTCCCATCGCCCATTCCGATCCCAAGGACTGGGATCGCGTCATGGGCGTGTCGATTGCCGCCGGCATGCGCCTGATCCGCACCACCGACCCGTTGCTGCGCCTGTCGGATGCCGGCCGCGCCATCTTCCTGACCGACCGGGTGGGCCGTGAACCTACCGCCTACTGGTCTGCCTATGCGGCGTCCAAGGCGGCCCTGGACATGATAGCCCGCACCTGGGCGGCGGAAACGCTGAACACCAATCTGCGGATCAATCTGGTCGATCCGGGCCCCGTCTCCACGGGCCTGCGGGCCAAGGCCTTCCCCGGTGAGGATGCGGCAACCCTGCCGACGCCCGCAGATACGGCCCGCGCCATTGTGGAGTTCACGGTGCCGGCCTGCGCCCTACATGGCGAATTGATCGATTTGCGCACGGCGTGACACGGGTCACAGCGGCGGGGAGACGGGTGGGGTTACTTTCCAATCACTGACCGTTCCCCGTTCAGTGGCCGGATGGGTTCCATCCCTTTTCCCATTCCGCCGACGACCCCGCCTTGAACCCGCCGCCCGCACAGGGCCGGCGGGTTTTCTTTTGCTGTCCACCGGGAGACACCGGCTTTGCCGGTCAACAAAACCTTCCGCGCCCTGCGGCCTTCACACTATAATACGGACGGCGGTTTTCGCCGTTGCTGGGGAACCGGTACCATCAAGCATGCTTGAAAAACTGACCGAAGCCGTGATCGCCTTCCTTGTGATCTCCGGCCTTGCCTATGTCATCGGCACTGGCATCGCCAGCGCCGCCGAGAATGCCGTGCGCAAACGCCAGGCGGATGTCGGGCTGGATGGGCGGTTGCAGAAGCTGGGCATCCTGGGGCAGAGACTGCAATCGCGAAAAGACAAGATGCTTCCGCGGCTGGCCAAGCTGGATGCTGAACTGAAATCGGCACGCCGCCGCCATTACATGGTCAACAAGAAGATCCTGGACCTGAAAATGGCCCGGTCACAGTTGATGCGCGTCCTGGGCGAAGAAGATGCCTTTTTGCGGATGGAACGGCCCGCCCGCAAGTTCATCGCCAATATCGTCAACCGGCATGTTCAGCGCGCGCAGATGGACCAGAAGGAACATCCGTTCCTGTCCCGCGCCTGGTCACGCACGCAGCAGGCGACCATCTGGGCCCCCACCATCGGCGATGCCAAGCTGATGGTGGAGAAGTCCTTTCCACCGGCCACCGGCTTCTTCATCGCCTCTATCGCCGAACCCCAGGGCGATGGGGAGGAGGACCTGACAGCGCTGGAGAGTGCCGAAATGGAAGCGGTTGCACAGGAACGGGGTGGCTGAGACATGCTGAGTGCACTTTTCGCCAGCCTTCCGATTTTATTTGGCATTCTGGGCGGGGGCGTGGTCGCCCTGCAAATGGTCGCCCATACCCGTAAACGCCTTCGCCGCGCCCAGAAGATGCATCAGGGCCAGCAGACCCGTGTCGCCACCGTCAGCCGGGCCACACGTGAACAGGCGGGCACGACCCTGTCACTGCGGCGGGAGGAACGGCAGATGCGCCAGGAACTGGAGCGGCTGAACCACGCCATTGAGCAGGGAGAGCAGCAGGCGGAACGTGAACGGATGGGCGAGTCGCAGATTTACGTCTTCGATGAGCGTAAGAACATGGGCGACACCGCCTTTGTATTCCAGATCAGCCATCCGGACTTCAACGCCCTGGCCCGCAATGCCCCGGATGAGGTGATCCAATCCTGGAAAGCCGGGCGCCGTTATATGGTGTGGGCCGCCAGCGAGAAGATGGCCACCGCCAAGGCCAGCATGCGCTTCAACCAGGACAAGGGCTATCGCGTCAGCGCCCCCAGCCCCTTTGAAGGGGACCCGGAAGCCTTCTGATCCGTTGCACGGGCAGGGTCGGTTATGTAGCGATGTTACATAATTCAGACTGACCGCCTTTTATCGCCACAACATCAATATTACCCCGAAAAATCGCTGTCCTGGGCGAAATCAGCACGGTTTGCGCCTTGTGGACAGCGCCCTTCATGCTATCAATCTGAAACAGAGTTTCAGCGTTCGGCCGGAGAGAAAGCCCATGTCCGCCCTGACCCAATCCCCCGCCTGGCAGGCCCTTGCTGCCCACCGCGCCGCCCTGGAAGGGGTGTCGATGCGCGACATATTCGCCACCGATCCCGGCCGCTTCGACCGCTACCGCATCACGTTCGATGGAATGATGCTGGATTACGCCAAGAATCGCGTGACGGACGAGACGCTGTCCCTGCTGGTTGATTTGGCCTATCAGCAGAACCTGGAAGAGATGCGCGACGCCATGTACCGGGGCGAACGCATCAATATCACTGAGGACCGCGCCGTCCTGCATGTCGCCCTGCGCAGCCGTGTCGATCGACCCATTCTGGTGGATGGACAGGATGTGATGCCGGGCGTGCATGAGGTGCTGGCCCGCATGTACGCCTTCTGCCACAAGGTGCGCGACGGCGAATGGCGCGGCTATGACGGGCAGGCCATCACCGACATCGTGAATATCGGCATCGGCGGCTCCGACCTGGGCCCCGTGATGGTAACGCAGGCTCTGACGCCCTGGCACCACCCGCATCTGGCGGCGCATTTCGTCTCCAATGTCGATGGCACCCATATTGCCGAGGTGCTTCGCCGCGTCGACCCTGCGACTACCCTGTTCATCATCGCGTCCAAGACCTTCACAACCCAGGAAACGCTCGCCAACGCCCACACGGCGCGCGACTGGTTCCTGGCCAATGGCGGCAGCGCCGATGATGTGGCCAAGCATTTCGTGGCCGTGTCGACCAACGCGACCGAGGTGGAGAAGTTCGGTATTGACACCGACAATATGTTCGGTTTCTGGGACTGGGTCGGCGGGCGCTACAGCCTCTGGTCCTCCATCGGCCTGCCCATCGCCCTTATGGTGGGACCGGAAAAGTTCGGCGAACTCCTGGCCGGTGCCCACGCCATGGACGAACATTTCCGCACGGCGCCCCTGGCGAAGAATATGCCCGTGATCATGGGCCTGCTGGGTGTGTGGTACGGCAATTTCTTCGGCGCTGCCGCCCATGCAGTCCTGCCCTATGACCAGTATCTGGCCCGCCTGCCCGCCTATCTCCAGCAGTTGGACATGGAAAGCAATGGCAAGTCGGTGGACCGGCAGGGCAACAGCGTGGATTACGCCACCGGCCCCATCATTTTCGGCGAACCCGGCACCAATGGCCAGCACGCCTTTTATCAATTGATCCACCAGGGCACGCACCTGATCCCGTGTGATTTCATCGCCCCGATCAACAGCCAGAACCCGACGGGCCGGCATCATGCCATGCTGCTGTCCAATACGCTGGCCCAGACCGAAGCGCTGATGCGCGGCAAGAATGCCGATGAGGTGCGGACCGAGTTGACCAAGGAAGGCAAGTCGGGTCCGGCGCTCGACGCCCTGCTGCCGCACAAGATCTTCACCGGCAACCGCCCCACCAATACGATCCTGGTCGATCAACTCGACCCCTATCGCCTGGGCATGCTGGTCGCCCTTTATGAACACAAGGTGTTCGTGCAGGGCATCATCTGGAACATCAACAGCTTCGACCAGTGGGGCGTGGAACTGGGCAAGCAGTTGGCCAAGGTCATCCTGCCCGAACTGGAAGGCGAAGGCGCCAAGCCGCACGACGCCAGCACGGCGGGGCTGGTTGGCGTGGTGAATGGGGGCAAGGTGGGTGAAGGCGTTCTTCTCCCATCCTGAGACTGCTGATAGGCTGGCCATCCATTGCTGGATGGTCAGCATCATAGAGATTCAACTATCGGAACATCGTCGGCATTAGCGCCATCTTTTCGCCGCGCCTAGCTGTCAGAACGCCGCCTGAACTTCTCTTCCGGCGTCCCTCATGCTGAAACCCCACCCACCCAGCGCGACACGCGACTGGCCCCTGCTTTCCCGGTTCATCGCGCGGGAGGCTGCCCTGGGCGGCGCCGTGAAGGCGCGGGGTCCCTGGACGGCTGGCTTCTATGAGTTTTTACGTTTCGGGGTGAAGCAAGCCTGGGCCTGCTTTTATGGCGGGCTGATGCTGGCCCTGCTGCTAGGGACCTGGCTGCTTTACCCACGTGATGCCGCCCTGCCCCGCTATGATTTTCTGACCCTGGCCGCCCTGGCGCTGCAGGTCGCGCTGATCGGCTTCCGGCTGGAGACGAAGGAGGAGGCGCTGGTCATTCTGATCTTCCATCTGGTCGGAACAGGGATGGAGATTTTCAAGACGGCGGTGGGGTCCTGGGCCTATCCGGAGGAAAGCTATCTGCGGATCGGCGGCGTGCCGCTGTTCACCGGCTTCATGTATGCCGCTGTCGGTTCCTATATCGCGCGCGTCTGGCGGCTGTTCGATTTCCGGTTCAGCCACCATCCGCCGCTATGGTCCGTGCTGCTGCTGGCAACTGGCATCTATGCGAACTTCTTTCTGCATCATTACTGGTGGGATTTGCGCTGGGGCCTGTTCGCGCTGGCGGCCCTGCTGTTCGGGCGCTGCTGGGTCTATTTCCGGGTGTGGGATGTGGACCGGCGTATGCCGCTTCTAGTTGGATTCGCGCTGGTCGCCCTATTCATCTGGTTCGCGGAAAACCTGGGTACCTTCGCGGGCGCCTGGATTTATCCCAACCAGAAGCAGGGCTGGACCATGGTATCCTTCGCCAAATTCGGGTCCTGGTATCTTTTGATGCTGATCTCCTACAGCCTGGTCGCAATGATCCGGCGGCCACAGGAGCGGAAAGACACCGTATCGCTGTGACAACCAACGACCGCTGCTATCAAGCCCACACAAATCAGCAGGTGTTCATTATTTCTTTGCAACACCCTACGCATGATGTCTCAACTTGAACAAAATTAGGCTGGTCGGGGAGAGAAGCGTTGGTCGAACAGCGACCACTTTACAAGGTGACGCAGGAACAACTCGATGCGATGCTGAAGCGGCATGAGATGTTCCGTAATGCCCGCATGGGCGGCGCCCGCGCGGTCCTGACCAATTATGACCTGACCGGGCTGAACCTTGCCGGGCGCGATCTGGCTCATGCCGATCTCACCGGTTGTATCCTGCGCCGCGCCAATATGGCCGGGGCCAATCTGGATTGCTGCACCCTGTTCGCCGCAGACCTGCGGGAAACCAACCTGACCGGCGCCTCCATGGTGAAGGTCGATCTGCGTGGCGCCAGCTTGCGGGGGGCCGACCTTACGGGCGCCAATCTGGTCAGCGCCGATCTGCGTGACGGGTCGCTGGCCGAACGCGCCGCCGATGGCAGCCTGAAAATGGTGGTGGTGGAAAGCGATGCCAGCCCCGCCGACATGCAGGGCGCCAAGCTGGCCCATGCCAACCTGTCCCAGGCCAAGATGTCGGGCGCCATCGCCCAGCATACCGACTTCACGGATGCCGTGATGCGCGGGACCAAGCTGGTGCGCGCCAATCTGCGCAACGCCACGCTGGACGGTGCCATCCTGGAAGGGGCCGACATGTCGGGCGCCGATGTGCGCGGCGCCAGCCTGAAAGGCGCGGTGCTGACGGGTGCCGTCCTGATGATGACGGAGATGGCGGGCGCCGACATGGCCGGCGCCCTGACCGACAAGCCAGCGGGCAAGCCGGCCAGCGCCCTGCCCCGCCCGCTGGAAGAAATGCTGAAGCTGCATGCCGAATGGGTGGGTACGGCGGGACAGGCGGGGCTGGCGCTGGACCTGACCGGCTATGACCTGCGCACCGCCGGCAGCCTGTCCCATACCTGCCTGACCCGCCTGCATGCGCCCGGAATCATTCTCTATGGTATGGACCTGTCCTCGGCGCAGATCCAGGTGGGCAATCTGGCCGGGGCCGATTTGCGCGGGGCCAACCTGTCGGGCTGCGACCTGCGCGGCATCAACCTGACCGACGCGCAGTTGGGCAATGCCAACCTGTCGGAAGCCAATCTGGGCTTTCTGAAGATCGACGCCACCCGTTTCGTGCGGTCGGAACTGGCAGGGGCCAGGCTGCGTTATGCCAACCTGACGGGTGCCAGGCTGGTGAAGGCCAATTTCTCAGGCGCCGATCTCTCCTTCGCCAATTTGCTGCTGGCCGACCTGAAGGAAACCGACCTGACCAGCGCGCGCCTGTCGGGCACCAAGGTAAAGCGGGAACAGTTGGGGGAAGTGGTAGGGTTCAAGGTGCCATAGTTATGTGTTCCCTCAGGCGCCGGGCGCCCACATCCGTGGGCTTGGCTTACGCGCACATGGGTGCGCGGGCCGGCGGTCGCCGGCCTGCCATGGCGCAGACGCCATGGCCATAACTTGTGGCCGTCTTGGCGTGCACCCCCAATCGGTGCTATGACCACCCCATGCCGATCATCCGCCGCCTTCCCGATAATCTCGTCAACCAGATCGCCGCCGGCGAGGTGGTGGAGCGTCCTGCCGCCGCCGTGAAGGAGTTGGTGGAGAACGCGCTGGATGCCGGTGCCCGGCGCATCGACATCACCCTGCGTGATGGCGGCAAGGCGCTGCTGTCGGTGGCCGATGATGGGTGCGGCATGGACCCGGAACAGCTGGCACTGTCCGTGGAACGGCACGCCACGTCCAAGCTGCCCGATGGCGACCTGACCGATATCCGCACGTTGGGCTTTCGCGGTGAGGCCCTGCCCTCCATTGGCGCCGTCAGCCGCCTGACCATCACCAGCCGTACGGAAAGCGCGGATCATGCCAGCGCCATCCTGGTGGAAGGCGGCAGTGTCCACCCCGTCGGTCCGGCCCCCGGTGGCCTTGGCACACGGGTGGAGGTGCGGGACTTGTTCTTTGCCACGCCGGCCCGCCTGAAATTCCTGAAAACCAGCCGCACGGAAAGCCAGCATGCCATCGACGTGGTCGAACGCCTCGCCATGGCCCATCCGCATGTCGCCTTTACCGTGACAGATGAAGGCCGGACGCCCGTCCGCCTGACGTCAAACAGCGGGGAGGAAGAGGCCGCGCGCCTGTCCCGCCTGGGTGCCGTCCTGGGTCGGGAGTTTCAGGAAAATGCCATCCCGGTGAATGCCGAACGGGCCGGTGTGCGGCTGGTCGGGCATATCGGCCTACCCACCTATAACAAGCCCACCGCCGCCGGACAGTATCTGTTCGTCAATGGCCGTCCCGTGAAGGATCGGTTGATGGTGGGCGCGGTGCGCGGGGCCTATGCGGATTTCCTGGCGCGCGACCGGCACCCTGTGCTGGCCCTGTTCTTGTCGCTGAACCCGCATGACGTGGATGTGAACGTGCATCCGGCCAAGACGGAGGTGCGGTTCCGCGATCAGGCCCTGATCCGGGGCCTGATCGTCGGCGCGTTGAAGCATGCCCTGGCCGCCGCCGGCCACCGCGCCAGCACCACCGTCGCCGCCGATACGCTGGCCAGTCTGACCCCGCGCGTGGCCCCCCAGACCAGCCTGCTGTGGGAACCGCAGCGCCCGGCAGCACCCCCGCCCTATGCCCACACCCACCATGCCCCGCCGCCTGTGAACCGGGAAATGGCGGAGGCGGCGTGGCAGTTCCAGGCACCGCAGCCGATGACGGCCCCCGCGCAAAGTTTTGCCCCGGCGGCCCGTGCGGAGGAAGCCGATGCCATCGCCGCCACCCCTCCCAGCTTCCCGTTGGGTGCCGCCCGCGCGCAGCTTCACGCCACCTACATCGTGGCGCAGACCGAAAACGGCATCGTCATCGTGGATCAGCACGCGGCCCATGAGCGGCTGGTCTATGAGCGTATGAAGAAGGAAATGCTGGGCGGCGGGGTGAAGCGCCAGGGCCTGCTGATCCCGGAGGTGGTGGAACTGGACCCCGCCGATGCCGAACGGGTGGGTGAACGCGCCGACGAACTGGCCGAAATGGGGCTGGTCCTGGAAAGCTTCGGGTCGGGCGCCATCGTGGTGCGGGAGGTGCCGGCCATGTTGGGGGCGCGGGCAGATGTGCGCGGGCTGATCAGGGACATCGCCGACGAACTGGCCGAAATGGGCGACGCCCACGCGCTGAGGGAAAAGCTGGACGCCATCTGTTCCCGCATGGCCTGCCATGGCAGTGTACGGGCGGGCCGGCCCATGAATGTCGATGAAATGAATGCCCTGCTGCGCCAGATGGAGGCCACCCCCCATTCCGGCCAGTGCAATCATGGCCGCCCCACCTATGTGGAACTGAAGCTGGGCGATATCGAGCGGCTGTTCGGCCGGCGTTGAGCCCAGCCTGACCCGGCAGAATTTTCCCAATTAAAACCGGCACATGGCTTGCTTATCCCTCCCCATCCTTTTCACCGGGAGGGTCTGATATGCACGACCGACTACACCGTCCAGGCGCCGCGAAATCAGGTGGCCTGTTTGCAAAGCCCAAGGAAGCCAAGGCTTCGGGAAGCTTTGATGGCTTGCCCGCCGGCCTGCGCCTGCTGGATGACGCCAAGTCAGACGTGGGTCTGGCGGAAATTCTTGCCGCCATCACGGCAGAACCTGCCAAGCCCGACATGCGCCTGCGCGAGGTGGAGGACAGCATCCGCCGCCACTGGGCCGTACTGCGCAACCTTGTCCGTGAACATGCTGACCTGACCCGTGCCGCCATGCAGCGGGCCGATAATGAACAGGGCATGATGGCCGACCGACCGCCGCCGAAGGTGGCGATGTTCACACCGGCGCTGCGCAATATTGTGGCCGCAGAGTAAGGCGCAACACCCCTGTGACAAATCCGGTGACGGGGGTGGGGTCACGGCAAATCCGCCGCCCCGCCCCTTCGTCGCCCGGTGCTTGACCGGCTTTCGCCTTAATCTTCCACCATCTTGATCTCATCGGCGCCGGGGTTCCGGCACTGTAGATGACAAGGTGGCGGTGCCATGAATTTCACGACGAAGATACTGGTCCTTTCCAGCCTAGCGGCCCTTCTTGGGGCCTGTGCCGGCTTGTGGGACCTAACCGCCGATACGCTGTCCGGCACGCTGGCCATCCTGGCCGCGTCGGCCTTCATGCTGGCCCTGTTCCTGCCGCGCTTGGCCGTCTTCGGCGTTCTGGGCCTGGCGGGGGGCGTATTGCTGGCGCATCTGATGGCCTATCCGCCGCCCGGCAGTGCCATGCCGGTGCTGGAACGCGGCATGATTGCCGCCGCCGTCGCCATGCTGCCGGCTGCCGCTGGCGCCCTGGCCGGCATCCTGGTCGCCCGCACCGCCGCCAGCATGGGCTGGCGCAGTGTGGAATAACGCGTCAGCTATTGTTGGCAACTCGTGGACCCGCCAACGCCACATTCAGCATGCCGCCCAAGGCCCCGCACTGCCCCTCACAGGCGCTGACCTCTGACAAAATCCAGTCGCGGAAGGCCTTGATTTTTGGCTCATCGACGCGCCGCTGTGAACAGACCAGCCAATAGGACCGGTCGGTGACCAGCACCAGATCGGGAAACGGCACCAGCAGGCGGCCCGACGCGATATCCGCCGCGAAGAAGGCGGGGCAGACAAGTGCCACACCCTGTCCCATGACCGCCGCCTGTCCGGTGATGGCCTGCATGTCATATTGCGGCCCGCTGCGCATGCCATCAACCGCCACATCCGCCATGGCAAACCATTGGTGCCAATAGCGGATATCCTCAATATGGTTGTAATCCAGCAATGGCAGCCGGGCCAGATCGGACGGATGGCGGATGCCGCCCATCCGTTCGGCCAGGATGGGGCTGATCACCGGGGTCAGCCGGTATTCAACCAGCCGTTCCGCCACCATGCCCGGCCATTGCCCCAGACCGGAGCGGATGGCGACATCGAACTGATGGTTCAGATCGCCCAGCCCCACCGAACTATCCAGCCGCACCGCCAGATCGGGCCGCCGCAGCTGAAAATGACCCAGGCGCGGCACCAGCCAGTGTGAGGCGAAGGTGGGAAGCGTCGTCACCGACAGGACCTTGTCCTCCGCCGCGTCCGTCAGCTTGTGCATCGTGGCGCGGATACGGTCGAATGCATCCTCCACCGCCGCCTGCAATTCAATCCCGGCCGGCGTCAGTTCCAGCTTGCGCGTCAGACGGCGGAAAAGCTCCCGCCCGATATGTTCCTCCAACTGGCGGATCTGATAGGATACGGCGGCCTGCGTCACGGCCAACTCATCCGCTGCCTTGGTGAAGGACAGGTGGCGGGCTGCCGATTCAAAGGTGCGGAGCGCATTCAACGGCGGCAGTCGTTTATCCATCACGGCCCCTTATGCACAAAATCAGCTGATGCATCCTATCGGGATTACTCGTTTGTCGTCCAGGCCGGAATGGAGCGATAAAGAGTGCAACACAGGCACCAACGCTTCACACCGGTTCGGAAAGGACCCATCAAAATGCAAAAGCTGAATTTTGCCCATGGGGCTGCATTGCAGCCGCAAACGCCGTCGCTCGCCCCGACCACAACCCCGCCCTCGCGCCGGACCACGGCCCTGTCGGGCATGGCCGGGCAATTGCAGTCGGTGCTGACCGAATTGCTGGCCGGGGAGGCTTACCGTCACGGTATCCCGCCGCAGTTGAAGCGGGATGTGGGGTTTTGGGGGTGAGGAAATCCTATTGATTTAATCTAACAGTCTTTTTTCTGAGCAATACTTATACCGCCAGGGTCAGGATGCCTAATTACATACTTAATTAGTCAATCGAAATTCTACAAAAAGGCGACAAAAAAGATTGACCAATCAATCCAAACCGTTACTAATTCGTGCGAATTGCTACCGAGGAAAAAATGAATTCCACAAATAAAATAGCCATCATAACAAACGCTCTTAACGCCAAAAGAGGGATAATAGGCAAAATCGAGGATTTAATAAAGTTAATAATGATAGAATCGGTTTTTGAATATAAGGAAATAATTGATGAATTGTATGAATTATTAAAGCAATTATATGATGAAGAGTTTGAGCTAATGATAAAAATATTAACGCTAAACGAAGAAAAAGCGAATAATGAAATTAAAAATCAAAAAATTAATTGGAAAGAATACAATAAAAAACTCGATGAAATAAATAAAAAATTTAAAGCCAAAAAGGCGGAGCACGATAACGCCATAGTCATAAAGCTATGACTCATCGGCATTTCAATCTTCGGCGGCATAGGCAACAGCCGCGACATTCGGCACTGATACCAACGGTCAAGAAATTTGACCGTTGGTATAATACCTGAAGTTCTTGCGGGCCATCGGCAATTTAACTTGGCGACGGTCTGCTTAAAATTCACCCAAAGAACCCAATCCGCTGCGTCAACGCATTGCTGGTGCGGCGGATCAGTTCATAGAGCGAGGCCATGGGCCGGAAGATATTCTGGTTTTCCTGGCTGTAATCCTGGCTCTCATCGCTGACATAGGTGGCGACCTCCCCGAACCCTTCATCCAGGGTCACATCGGTACGCGCCGGGAAGATGCGGGCCAGTTGGTCCAGGGCCCAGGGCACATCCAGATGCAGCATGCGCGTCACCAGCCGCTGGTTGGTGATCGAATGCTGGCTGGAGAATTCAGGGATATGAACCGCCAGCCGGTAGACCTGATGGATCAGCGACAGGCGCACGGCATGCAGCAGCGACAAGTGCCGGTCCAGGTCGGGGTTCGGCTTAGGCGCCGCCCCTGCCCGCTCCAGATTCTGGCGCAGCACGCCGTAATCGCGATACAGCTTGCGAAAGATGCGGACCAGACGCGCCTGCGTCGGCGTCTCCTCCAGCACCGCCGCGATGCGGCGCATATCATCGGCCTCCAGCGGGTTTTCCGACCGCGCGGCGCGCGTCAGCCAATGACCGGGGTCCAGCGTATCGACATAAGCCTTCAGCGCGTCGGGGCAGCTGACGGCGGCACCATAGACGACAATGCCCATCAACTCACGGAACCGGGCCGAGGTGGCGTAGAGCGACCGGAACTGTTCGGGATCACGGTCGATGGCCTCCCCCACGCCCGAAAGGGCATTGGCCGGCAGGCCCATCTGCAACAATACCGCATTGTGGGGAATGGCCCGGAACTGGCCGGCCATGACACGGGCCGCCGGATCGGGCGCCGCATCATGCTGGCGCTTGATGGCGCGGCTGCCGCTGGGGAACAGCAGGTTGGTGCCGAAGGCGGCCAGCAACTCACCATAATTCGGGTCTTCGACCAGCCCGACCTGGAAGGCCTTCACAGTGGTGAAGAACTCCCGGATATAGTCGCCCTTGGCATAGAAGACGTCATGATCCAGGTCCGGCTTGGCCGTGCCGATCATATATTCCAGGATACGGGTGACAACGGCCAGCGCCGAAGCCGGGGTGACGAAATAGGTGTAGCCGTCGCCACCCTGGAAGCTGACTTCCTGCTTCAGCTCGATATTGTGCTTGGCAGCAAAGGCCAGCGTGGCCGGCGGGCTGACATAGGCCAGGCGGTTATGCAGGCCGGCGGGGTGACCGCCGCGACCGATGCTTTCGCCATGCGTGTCAAAGATCACCAGCTGCACATTTTCCAGCGTGTGGCGCGTGAACAGCCGCATGACGCGCAGGCGCAGACGCTCGATCGAAGCGCTGGCCGGCGTCTGGCCCAGATAGCGGCCGGCATCGGAATAGCCGGTCTGGATGCACAGACGCCCACGCTTTTGCACATAGGCGCGGTAATGCGGGTTCTCAAGCAGCTGTTCAATGATGCGGCTGCCGGTTTCCAGGGCCTTTTCGGTTTCGAACAGCGGGCTGATATCGACACGCTCCTCCACCCCGAACAGCTTGGCGAAATACAGCGCCGACAGGACGGTGAAGGCGCTTTCACTTTCGGCGATCAGGAAGCGGATAGGCGTACGGGCATCGGAATATTTCAGCATCTGCGCCACGACCATGAACAGGCGCTTGGCGCTGGTGCGTTCGGCCACGACGGAGCCGAAATTGATGCTGACCGGCTCCACCTTGTCCAGAAGGTCGGTCAGGGTGGCCAGATAGGACTGACGGTAGCGCGGATCATCCGCCGCCGTGTCCAGGCCCACGGCCTTGCGGATGGCGTTATGGACCTGCGTGCTGTTCAGGCGGACATGGGTATGCGCCATGCCCAGGCCGAAGGTCGCCAGCTCGGCGCGCAGCACAGCCAGCTGTTCCACCGTGGCCAGCGCCTTGTCACCATCAATGGCGGCGGACAGGCGGATGCCGCGATTGACGAACTCGATAGCCTCCGATGCATCGACCAGACGCAGCGGCAGACCCTCATGCATGCGCTTGGCGATGCGGCGCAGATGGTCCAGGTCCTGCGCCTCCGACCCGCCAAAGGCCGCGATTTCATCCGTCACCTGATTGAGGGCCAGGGCCAGACGACTTTCGATCAAAGCCAGCGTATGGCGCAGATCCTCCAGCGACGGTGCGCCGGCGCGGATATCGCGCAGGTTGGACAGATAGTAACGCAGCTGCCGCTGCTGCACGATCAGGCGCTTATGCAGCGTATCGGACCAGCGGATGTCCGACCGGCCATCCAGATCATAGCCAACCCAGCTGGCCACCGTCAGCAGGCGCGGCGTCAGTTCGGTCCAGCGCTCAGGATAATGCTTGCGGCCCACGCGCAGGACGGCGCGGTACAGCGTGCGGATGGCGCTTTGGATATTGGCGATGGCGTCCAGCGACAGTTCATGTTCGCGGGTCAGCGACATGTCTTCGGGCGCGTGCTCCGCCGTCGCCATTTGCCGGATCAGGCTTTCGCGTGCCTCCGCCGACAGGCGCTTGCCATTCTGGTCGCGGCCCGTGGCCAGACAGGCCATGGTCGTCATCTGCGCGCCCGACAGGTTGAAGGTCGGATGCGCGGTAATAACGATACCGAACACCTCCTTCTCCACCAGTTTCTGGAACGCCTCAAACGTCAGCGGCTCCCCGCCGCTGCCAGCGGCGGCGACGTCCAGCAACTCTTCCATACGGCTGGCATTGGCTTCGGGCGACGCCTCGCCCAAGTAATTAGAGAGACGCGCGGCGCGGGCCAGAAAACCCTCCGCCGACAGATACTGAATCAACTGCTCCAAGGCGCCCGGCGACAATTCACCGGCACCGACGCGGCGGGAAATATCAAGGGCCAGCAGCATGACGGGATTGGCGAAAGGGTCCTGCTTGGCATCGGCGCTGAACCGGTCAAGCTGCGTCATCAGATCGCCCGCCAGGGCGCGTACATCCAGGCCCTTGGGTGCCGGGAAGCGCGCCTGTTTAGTGGACAGCAAAGCCCCCTTGGCCGTGGTAGTGCCCAGGAATTCCAGATCAGACGGGGCGGCGGCTTGGGGCATGGCGGGGTCCAGCGGCATGGGGGCTTCCATCTTCTGCGAAAGGGCCGCATTCTGTTGCGGCGCAGCGTCGCAGGGTGCTGTAATTTCACTACATCTGTCAACGCCGAAAGGGGTATGGCGGACATAATCAGTCTGCATCACCCCCCAGGATTGAAGTGATAGATTAAAGGAGACAGGCTTCTCTGGCGATAGATTACTTGTAACGTCGTTCGCTTACATGTTGGATCGGGACAAGGGTGTTGCGCATGCACAGCAGTCCGGCGGACAGCGACAAGAGTGTCGGAGAGGGCGCCCAGACGCGGGCCATCGCCCTGTTGAGCGACGCCGCCACCCATGGATTGCCACCCGGAAACAAGGTCGACCGCATCGACACGCACGCAGCCCGCATTTTCATGGCCGGCAACCGTGCGTTCAAGATGAAGCGGGCCGTAACCTACCCTTTCTTCGACTATGCCACCCTGTCGCAGCGCCTTGATGCGTGCGAGGCAGAACTGGCCCTGAACCGGCGGACGGCGCCGTCGCTTTATCTGGGTGTTGGCGGGCTGGTCCGGGATGGCAATGGCCCTATCCGTCTGGTTGAACAGGCACCGGTGGCCGCCGATGGCGGGCCGGACCCGTCGGTACTGGAATATCTGGTCACTATGCAGCGTTTTGCGCAGACAGCGCTGCTGGACCGGATGGCGGCGGACGGCACCCTGTCGCCCGCCATCATGCGCGATCTGGCCGCCACCATTGCGGAATTCCATGAGGGTGCTGAACCCAGGCCGAATGCGCCCGGCATCGAGGAGATGACCGATCTGGCCCATACCAACATCCGCGAGATGCGCAAACATGGAACCCTGTTTGATACCGGGGCCGTGGACCGGCTGGACCGCACCACACGACAGGCATTGTCAACAGGCGGCGACCTGATCGACCGGCGGCGGGACGCCGGCTATATCCGCCACTGCCATGGTGATCTGCACCTGCGCAATATCGTCATGCTGGACGGGCGGCCCGTGCCCTTTGACTGTGTCGAATTCGGTGACCGCATCGCGGTGACGGATGTTCTCTATGATCTGGCTTTCCTGCTGATGGATCTGGAACATCGCCGCCTGCGCAGCCACGCTAATATCCTGTTCAACCGCTATCTGGACCTGACCGGCGATCTGTCCGGCCTTTCGCTGCTGCCGCTTTTCATGTCGGTGCGCGCCGCCATCCGCGCGCATCTGACGGCCTCCGCCGCTGCTGGGCAGGCCGATGCGGACAAGGCGGCGGCGATGCGGGCGGAGGCACAATCCTATTTGGCGCTGGCCAACCGGCTGCTGTCGCCGCCGCCGGCCCAGTTGCTGGCCATTGGCGGCCTGTCAGGCACGGGCAAGACCACCCTGGCCCGTGCCCTGGCCCCGACGCTGGGGCCGGCACCGGGGGCGGTGATCCTGCGGTCGGACGCACTGCGCAAATCCCTGGCCGGCGTGGCGGAGGATCAGGCCCTGCCCGACAGTTTCTATGGCCACGACCATTCAGACCGCACCTATGCGGAGATGGCGGGGCGCGCCGGTTTGGCCCTGGACGGGCATCATGCCGTCATCTGCGACGCCGTCTATGCCCGCCCGGATCAGCGTCAGGCGGTGGAAGCCTTGGCCCAGGCCGCCGGCGCCGGCTTTACCGGCCTGTGGCTGGTCGCCGATCAGGCCGTTGCCCTGGCCCGCGTGGCACGGCGACGCGGCGATGCGTCGGACGCCACCACGGCGATTGTCCGCCGTCAGGCCGCCTATGATCTGGGCGACATGCGGTGGGAGGTGATCCCCGCCAGCGGCAATGCCGACGAAACCACCGCGATTGCCCGCCGCCACATAGCGCGCTGATCCCCCTACCCTGTTCTTCGACAATTTTGTGGACCATCTGTTATGATGGGACCGGTTCCGGGTGATCCATGTCAATGCCCGGCACCGGGTATGGCGTGATGCTGGGTCAAGGATGCGTTTCCAGGCGGCAATGGCCCGCGAAACGGCACAAGGGGGACCGGTCATGGCTTTCCGCAAGATCACTTGTTTCGTTACCGGCGGTGCGCGCGATGCCGCCGCCCTGGGGTCGGCATTGCTGCTGGCGACACCGGCCAAGGGCAATGTCGCCGCCCTCTATCTGCGCGCCGACCCGCGCGATGTGATGCCGATGGTGGGCGAGGGCCTGTCCGGCGCCCTGATCCAGGATCTGATGAAATCCCTGGAACAGGAGAACAAGAGCCACGCCGCCAAGGCCCGCGACCATCTGGACAAAGCGCTGGCCGCCGCCGGTGGCGTCTATTGCGAGCGTGCGCCCGGCAGCGACCGCGTCAGCGGCAGCTTCACCGAAGCGGCCGGCGTGACAGAGGATGTCATGGCCGCCGCCGCCCGCCTGTCGGACGTCACCGTTTTCCCATCGGTCGCAAAGGAGGACCGGACAGCGGTTCTGGTGGGTCTGGAGGCGGCCTTGCTGGAAGGCGGGCGCCCCCTGCTGGTGGCGTCGGAGCAAACGCCCGTTGTCCTGGGTCGCCGCGTCGCCATCGCCTGGAATGGCCGCACCCAGTCGGCGCGCGCCCTGGCCCTGGCCATGCCCCTGCTGACCGGTGCCGACGCGGTGCATGTACTGGGTGTCGATACGATGCGCACCGACGCAGACGAAGCAGCCCCCGTCGTCGATTACCTGGCCTGGCACAATGTCCCGGCGCAGTATCACAAACTGTCCGGCACCGGCAGCGTGGCACAACAGCTCCAGGATGCCTGTGCGGACGTTGGGGCCGATCTTCTGGTCATGGGCGGCTATGGCCATTCACGGCTGCGGGAACTGATCCTGGGCGGGGTGACGCGCGCCATGCTGAACCAGACGACGCTGCCCTTGCTGCTGGCCCATTGATCTTTTCCCAGCGGCACGAAATCATGACCGATGGTCAAGATTTCGTGCCGCTCAATCGCCGGCGAGCGCATCCGCGCCCTTGGCTACGCCGCATGGTCGGCGCGGCGGTAGTCACCGCCGCACCACCGGTCATAAAGTATGACCGGTGGTATTATCCCCGCAATAATGCCCGCGCCTGCTGCCGCACCCCCAACAGGATGTTTTCCGACAGGGCGGGGTCGGTGGCGGCAACGGCGCGGGCCAGATTCATGCTGCCGACCAGCAGGGAGACCAGGGCCGATGCCCTGCCCTCCGCCAACGGATCATCGGTCGGCATATGCGCGCGAATGGCGGCGACATAACGTGCCACGCCAGCAGAGAAATGCGCCCTGACAGGTCCCGACAGGCGTGAAACATCGCCCCCCAGCGCCACCATGGGGCATGGCCCCTCCCGGTCGCGATGTTCGGTCGACGCGTAATAGTCGATGTAATCCTCCAGGCTGGCCGATGCCTGAACCCGCCGCACGGCATTGCCGAAGCTGAGGTCACAGACCTCTGCTGCCAGCGCCTCCTTCGATGCGAAATGGCCGTAGAAGCCGCCATGGGTCAGGCCGGCAGCCTGCGTCACCTCCGCCACGCCCACCTTGTCAAAGCCGCGCGCGCGGAACAGGCGGGAGGCCGCCAACAGGATGGCGTCGCGATGCTCCCCTGCCTTCTGCTTCGACACACGCACAACCCACCTCCCCCAAAAATGCCAACGATCCTGCTTGACCGTATTGATGATAGTCATCATGAATAATTTATCATTATGAACATCATCATTGCCAGCCGCTTTCGCAAGGGCTGGTGACGGGGGGTGTGGCTTGTTCCTGTCTGATCGTCTGGCGGCCCGGCTGGCCGCACGCAACATCCATTATGGCTGGGTCGTGGTAGCGGCGACCTTCCTCACCTCCATCACCGCCGCCGGCGCCGTAGGTGCACCGGGCGTACTGATGATCCCGTTGCAGAAGGAGTTTGGCTGGACCGCGTCGGAGATTTCGACGGCGCTGGCCATCCGCATGGTGCTATTCGGCCTGATGGGACCGTTTGCAGCCGCGCTGATCAACCGGTTCGGGGTGCGGCGCATGGCGCTGACCTCGCTCTCAATCATCGCTGTTGGCATGATCCTGTCGCTGGGGATGAGCAGCCTTTGGGAACTGATCCTGCTCTGGGGTGTGGTGGTCGGGTTGGGCACCGGAATGACGGCCCTGGTGCTGGGAGCCACCATCGCGACCCGCTGGTTCACAAACCGGCGCGGGCTGGTGATCGGTCTGCTGACGGCCAGTTCGGCCACGGGGCAGCTGGTCTTCATTCCCCTGACCGCCTGGCTGGCGGAGGAGATTGGCTGGCGCACCGCCCTGTCGGTGATCTGCGCCATGCTGGCGGTCGCCGCCACAGGCGTGCTGCTGCTGATGCGCGACCGGCCGGGCGATGTGGGCTTGCGCGCCTATGGCGAGGCGCCGGGCGCACCCGACCCCGCCCCGCCGCCGCCCGCCGGATCGGTAGCCTTCGCCGCCATCGACACGCTGCGCATGGCGGCGAAGACCAAGGTCTTCTGGGTGCTGTTCGCCACCTTCTTCGTCTGCGGGGCCAGCACCAACGGCCTGATCCAGACGCATCTGGTACCGATGTGCGTGGATTTCGGCATGCCGGCGGTGAAGGCGGCGGGCATGCTGGCCGTGATCGGCATTTTCGATTTCATCGGTACCGTGGCGTCCGGCTGGCTGTCCGACCGCTACGATAATCGCTGGCTGCTGTTCTGGTATTATGGGCTGCGCGGCCTGTCGCTGCTGTACCTGCCCTTCTCGGACTTCACCTTCTATGGCCTGTCGCTGTTCGCGGTCTTCTATGGCCTCGATTGGGTGGCGACGGTGCCGCCGACGGTAAAGCTGACGGTGGAACGGTTCGGACGGGAGAAGGCGAACCTCGTCTTCGGCTGGGTCTTCGCAGGCCATCAACTGGGGGCTGCCTGTGCGGCCTTCGGCGGCGGCTTCTCCCGCACATATCTGGAAAGCTACATGCCGGCCTTCTATGTGGCGGGTGTGCTGTGCCTGTTCGCGGCCCTGATTTGCCCGACCATGGGCCGGAAGGCGCAGCCGGCGGCGGCATAAACCGCCACCGGCCTTGAACCTTAAAATGCCGTCAGGAACCCTGCCACACGCGGGGCAATCAATGCCCGGTGGGTGAAGATGGCCGCATGGCCGCCTTCACCCACCGTCAGCAATTCCGCTCGCTTGATGCGGCGGGCCAGTTCTGCCCCATGTCTTTCATAGGGCAGAAGGGGATCATGCGTACCATGCACCACCAGCGTGGGCACGCCGATCTCCTCTAGCGCGAAAGACTGGCCTCTGGTCGTGCGGATATCATTCTCCGTCCCCGGCAAACGCTCCGCCAGCCGGTCAAACATGCCGGCGCGCAGGTCGCGATAAAGCGGCATGGCGACCGGATCGGCCCGCAAGGCGCGGTGATGTTCAAGGTCGGGGATGGACCGGCTGGAAATCCGGTCAGGATTGCGCAGCGCCCGACCCTTCATCCATCCCACAAAGGCGGGCCAGCGGGCGATCAGCCCGAACAGGCGGAAGCCGCCAGGGATCGGCATCGGCTCCGGTCCCGCGCAAGTGGAAACCAGCACCAGCCCCCGGCAGCGTCCGAGATGGCGGAGCGCAAACATCAGGGCCGATGCACCCCCGCCCGACACGGCGATCACGGCAACCCGGTCCAGACCCAGATGGTCCAGCAAGGCAGCATAAAGGTCGGCCTGCGCCTCCGGCGTGACGCCGGATGACAGCGGTGTGCCGGGATAACCCGGACGGGCCGGCGCGATGATGCGCCCAGCATCGGCCCCGGTGACACGGGCCAGGATCATCCCTTGGTCCGTCCCGCCCATGGCCCCGTGCAGGGACAGAACCGCCGGGCCTTCCCCGGCATCCGCATAATGGATAAGGCCGCGCGGTGTGGCGGCCGTTGCTTCAGCAATCGACATGGACATGGCTGTTCCCCGTCTGTCGTGCCGATCCTTGATGGATGTCGGTGGTCGCCGGCTTCCGACCTGGCACGGCTTTTTCAGGAAAAGCGGTCGGTCGATGGAGGAAGGGCAGGATTGATCGCGAAGAACTGTTTGCGATGGCAGGTTTAGCATGTCCCAAATGGGACCGGCGACGCCTGGGTGAACTGCCGACCGGGCGGGAACATAACCCACCCGGCCCTGCCTCGCAATCGCCTTACCCAGCGTCGCCCGATCAAAGGTGACGTATCTCCTCTGGCGGGTTCCACCAATTATCCCGCCTACCATCACAATAGTAAATGGGGGCAGAGACCAGATCCTCAATGTTGAGATCATCCAGTGCCGCCACCCGTACCGACACCATGGCACCCCCCATTTCCTCCAGATAGCCATCGCCATGGGTGTGCGTTCCACCTTTGGCGCAGAACCTGTGGGAAAGCTCAAACGTCTCGGTCTTGCGGGCGTAGGTGGACATGAGATCAGCACCGGCCAGCAGTTCAAAATCTTCTGGCTTCAACCCGCATACATTCCAGTTCCGCTGCTTCCAGCAGAAGGTGCAGTTGCATTTGCTGGTGCCGAAATGGGTGTCCAGATGGACCCGGAACCGGACAGTGCCGCAGTGACAGCTGCCATTATACCAATGCTTTGTCGTCATTTGCTGATCCATGCTTTCAGGGATTGGGGTGGTCAATTGGCGGTCTTCGCAAACCAGGGGGCCGTATCGACCACCCGACCCTTCACCGCCTGCCGTACCATGCGCTCCAGCACTGCGCGGTTCTTGTAACTGGCGATGACCATCACCCGCTTGCCGGGATGGGACCGGACGGTGCGGATCACCTGACCGCCCATATGACTGTCCCACCGCGCCTGCGCTGCGGCAAATGCGGGACCGGCCAGGGCGAATTGTGCGGCCTGGGCACCGGCGGCCACGGCGGCGGTCTGTTCATCCTGTGCCTGTCCCGGCGTCTGCCAATAGGCCAGCAGGACATCCTCCATGGCATCATCCAGGCGCGACAGGGCTACCGCCGCCTGCGGATCACGCGCCTTCAACACGTCAAAGGCCGCACCCGCCGCGCCGGCGATTTCCTTGAACAATTCCCCGCCGGGTTCCATGGCGACGGCGTCGATCCGCAACTCGGACAGAAGCGGCCAGATTACCGCCGGATATTCAGGCCGGCCCGGCGTCGCCTTGCGTTCGGCCAGTTCATCGGGCCGCACCTCCAGCACCAGGACATCCGGCTTGAAGGCAAAGATGGATGCCCGCAGCCGGTCATAACCGAAGGCCGGTTCCCGTTCGTGAAGATGATGCAGCGCGCCGACAATCAGAACCGGATCATCCGGCAGGGGTTTATCGGCCATGGCCGGCAGGGCCAGCAAAAACGGCAAGGCCAGCAGCAGGGAGCGCAATCGGCAGATCATGGTGGAGCCCGTCATTGACTGTGAACGGGGCCAGGGTTGATGCCCCACCGCCCCATTTCCAGCCCGGATCGGCAAGCGGGACCGTCCGGTCGGTAACCGGGATCAGACCGGCAGAAGGGCCTTGAAGCCCTCGCGATACCGGCGGCTGAGGCGCAGCGTTTCGCCATTATGCAGAATCAGGCTGGCATCCCCCCGCCCCAGGCTGCGGACCTCCCGCACCCGGTCCAGCCGCACGATGGCCCCGCGATGCACCCGAACAAAGGCGGCGGCCGGCAATTCATCGGTCAGCGACGCCAGACTACGGTCGATCAGCAGGGTGCGCTCACCGGCATGGATTTCGGCATAGTCACCCGCCGCCGCAATCCAGTCGATATCCTGGAACGGCACGCGCTGCTGTCCGCCCGCCACACGCACCCAGAGGCCGTCTTCACCGGCAGGCGCGGTGGTAGCCAGCAACGGCGGCGCAGGCACTTCACCCGGCGGCGTCCATTGCCGGCGCAGGCGGGCAAGCGCGATCAGGGCGATATAGGCAAAGGCCGACTTGTCCAGGTTGGCCAGAAACACCGCCTTCGCCATGGCCAATAAAGACGGGCTCTGCCCGCCATAAATCGGCCAGAACAGCAGAACGAACAGGGTCAGATGCGCCATGACGGTCAGCGGATATCCCGCCAGCCATAAGGACAAGGCCGCACCCCGGCCCAACCGCCGCTCTTCCACTCTGCGGGCCGCATGCAGCACGGCAGGGGTCAACAGCGCCCAGACGGAAAAGATCGCAACCGTATAATGGAAAGCGGGCCACCAGGCCTGTGCCCGGCCCGCATAGGCGGCAAAAACCTGGCCCTGCACCATGCTGATCAGCGCGACACACAGCCACACCGCACCGGAAACCGCCCACAGGCGCCGACGGCCAATGTCATTGCTGGTGGTCACGCGGTCTGCCTGGATCACCGCATCATCCGCATCGGATATTGGTTGAACCCGCGCCATTCCGGCGGGCAACAAAATCGGCACCGCCCTTGGCGTACGCCGAACATTCCACATATTTTATGGGAAAGTGGCGGAGGGGATGGGATTCGAACCCACGGTACCAGTTTCCCGGTACGACGGTTTAGCAAACCGTTGCCTTCAGCCGCTCGGCCACCCCTCCGCACCGTCTGCAACCAGCCGGTTGAACCGGGGCTGCGTCGGTGAGAGGGGTGTTTAGTGGCATGAAGCGGGCTTGTCAACGGCGCTGCAACACCCCATTCTTAAAAAGTGATCCCGGCAGTGATGCGTGGGACATATCGGGACGGGGGCGGCCCGGTTATCCGCCGCACGAATGCGGTACCGCACGGGTTCCCACCCGCGCCCTATGAATGGAGTTCGACACCATGTTCGGACATGAAAAGCCCATCGCCATGACCGACAGCAATGTGATTCGCAGCCACGGCACCGGTTTCAAGACTGGCCTTCTGGCCGGCATGCTGGGTCTGTCCCTTATGGTTCTAGCCGCCGGTGCCGCCGGTGCCGCCGAAAGCGCCTGGGACGGTATCCCGTCCAAGAAGGCGCCCAAGCTGGTGACCGAGGGGCTGACCGAACAGGACCATGCCAACCTGGACAAGGTCTTTGTGAAGCCCGGCGTCAACCTCGCCTCCTACGGCAAGGTGATGCTGGCCCCCATGGACACCGCCATCGAGCGCCGCTTTGACGAAGTGCTGCTGTCGGTGCGCGAGCGTGACCACGCGTTCGAGTATATGACCAAGCAGTTGGAGGAGGCGTTCGGGCCAGCCATGGTGAAGGAAGCGGGACCGGGTGTCCTGAAGCTGGCCATCACCTTCACCGACTATGTCCCCAACCGCTCCTTCCATGCCGAGAAGGCACGTGGCGGCGGCACCGTTGACCGCGTCTATTCCGTTGGCCGCGCCGCCTTTCAGGCGACCCTGACGGACAGCCAGACGGGTCAGGTGGTGGCGGTCATTGCCGATGCCGACATGGGCCTGCCCTTCCCGGACAATATCAACAGCTACACGATCTATGGCGACGCGGACCGGTTCACCCGTCGCTGGGCCAAGCAGATCGCCAAGCTGGTGACGGGCGACGCCGCCAGCTGACCCCAGCCGGATTAGGTGCAGAGGATAAAGCGCCGGAACTCAGGTTCCGGCGCTTTTCTTTTGCACGGCACACAAACCTCCCCGGCGGAAACGGGGGAACCCGGTTTGTATTGTTGGCATGCATACTGTCGTCTTCGCGGGTGGTCCCCGCCCCTGAGCTTGGCGATGGATGACTTTGTATGAAGCGTTTCCTTGAGGCCGTGATTGATCCGTTTCTGCTGGCGCTGCTGGCCACTGTCGGTCTGGCGGCGCTGTTCCCGGCGCAGGGGCAGGTCGCGGGCATCGTGGATATCGTCGCCGATATTGCCATCGCCCTGCTTTTCTTCTTCCACGGGGCCAAGCTGTCGCGCGAGGCCATCCTGGCCGGTATGGGCCATTGGCGGCTGCATCTGTCGGTCCTGGCCAGCACCTTTGTACTGTTTCCACTGCTGGGTCTGGCCGCGGGGCTGCTGCCCGCCTCCATCCTGCCGCCCGTCATCGCCACCGGCATTCTCTATCTCTGTCTCCTGCCCTCCACGGTGCAAAGCTCCATCGCCTTCGTCTCCATCGCGGGCGGCAATGTGCCGGCGGCCATCTGCTCGGCCTCGGCCTCCAACCTGCTGGGTATTTTCATCACGCCGCTGCTGGTCGGACTGCTGATGAATGCGGGGGGACAGGCGGGCATCTCGCTGGCCGCACTGGAAGCGATCATCCTGCAATTGCTGGTGCCCTTTGTCGCCGGCCATCTGGCCCGGCCCCTGATCGGGCGGTTCGTGCAGAAATACCGCAACAGTATTTCCTATACCGACCGCGGGTCGATCCTGCTGGTGGTCTATTCCGCCTTCAGCGCGGCGGTGGTGGAGGGGCTCTGGCACAAAGTGGCGGCATCCGACCTGATCGCCATCGCCGCGGCCAGCATCGTTCTGCTGGCACTGGTCATGGGCATCACGGCCCTGGCTGGCCGCTGGCTGGGCTTCAACCGGGCCGACCGGATCGTGCTGCTATTCTGCGGATCAAAGAAAAGCTTGGTGTCGGGCGTGCCTATGGCCAGCGTGCTGTTCCCCGTGGCGCAGGTGGGCCTGATCATCCTGCCGCTGATGCTGTTCCATCAGATCCAGCTGATCCTGTGCACCTGGCTGGCGGCCCGGTGGCGGCAGGAGGGCGCGGATAAGTCATAAAAAGGGCCGCCGGATCACCCCGGCGGCCCTTTCACGGGCAGATATGACCCCGCCTCAGCTCTTCAGCTTGACCGCCAGCAGGTCATTGACCATGGCCGGGTTGGCCTTGCCCTGGCTGGCCTTCATCACTTGCCCCACGAAGAAGCCGAAAAGCTTGTCCTTGCCGGACCGGTATTCGGCCACCTTGTCGGGGTTGGCCTCCATCACCTGGGCGATGACGGCATCGATGGCGCCAGTATCGGTGACCTGACGCAGGCCCTTTTCATCCACGATGATGGCGGCGGACTTGCCCGTTTCCAGCATCAGCGCGAACACATCCTTGGCCAGACGGCCGGAGATGGTGTTGTCGGCGATCAGGTCGATCAGACCGCCCAGGTCGGCGGCGGAGATCGGCGATTCGGTGATGTCCTTGCCAGTCTTGTTCAAGGCGCCCAGCAGGTCACCGATGACAAAGTTGGCGGCAACCTTGGGGTCGCGGCCCTTGGCTACTTCCTCATAGAAATCGCCACGGGCCTTTTCAGCGACCAGAACACCGGCATCATAGGGGGGCAGCTTGTACTGCTCCATGAAGCGGGTCTTCTTGTCGTCGGGCAGTTCCGGCAGGCTGGCCTTGATCTGGTCTACCAGTTCCTGTTCGATCACCAGCGGCAGCAGGTCGGGATCGGGGAAGTAGCGGTAATCATGCGCCTCTTCCTTGCTGCGCATGGAGCGGGTGACGCCCTTGGCCGTGTCCCACAGGCGGGTTTCCTGCACGACCGCCCCACCTTCCTCGATCAGTTCGATCTGGCGCTGGGCCTCATACTCGATCACCGCATGCATGAAGCGCATGGAATTGACGTTCTTCGTCTCCGTCCGCGTGCCCAGCGGACCGCCCGGCTTGCGCACCGACACGTTAATGTCGCACCGCATGGAGCCTTCATCCATGTTGCCGTCGCAGGTGCCCAGATAGCGGACGATGGTGCGCAGCTTGCGCACATAGGCCACCGCCTCTTCCGGGCTGCGCATGTCGGGCTTCGACACGATTTCCATCAGGGCCACGCCGGCCCGGTTCAGATCGACATAGGTCTTGGACGGATGCTGGTCGTGCATCGACTTGCCGGCATCCATTTCCAGATGCAGCCGTTCGATCCCGATCTCCCGCGTCACGCCATCGGCCAGATCGAGGATGATCGTGCCCTCGCCCACGATGGGCTGCTTGAACTGGCTGATCTGATATCCCGACGGCAGATCGGCGTAGAAATAATTCTTGCGGTCGAAGACGCTGCGCAGGTTGATCTGCGCCTTCAACCCCAGGCCGGTCTTGATGGCCTGCTGCACGCAGAATTCGTTGATCACGGGCAGCATGCCGGGGAAGCCGGCATCGACGAAGCTGACTTGGCTGTTGGGGGCCGCGCCGAAGGCCGTGGCGGCCCCGCTGAACAGCTTAGCATTGGAAATGACCTGGGCATGGACCTCCAGCCCGATCACCACTTCCCATTCACCCGTTTCGCCCTGAATCCGGTAAGCCATCGTCTCTGCACTCTGTGATAACGGAAAGACTACGGGCTTTTCATGGCCGGATTCGGGGCAAAGGGCAAGGGGGTTGGACGCCATAGAGGGTTGAAGCGACACCATTACAGTGTGATCAGAGGCGCTTCGCCCCCCGTACCGCCAGCATGACCGCATAAAGACCGCCGGTCGCACATATATAGAGACGGTTGCCGCGCGCGCCCCCGAACTCCACATTCGCCACCCATTCCGGGACCTGAACGCGGGCGATCAGGCTGCCGTCAGGGTGGTAGCAATGCACGCCGTCATCCTCCGCCATCCAGAGATGGCCCAGCTCGTCACAGCGCAACCCGTCGAACCCCGCCTGTTCGGACGTGGCGAACACCTCCCCACCCGACAGGCGGCCATCATCACTCACCCGGAAGGCACGCACATGACAGGGGCCATCGGGCTGGTGCGTGCGGCCGGTATCCACAATGTAAAGGGTCTTTTCGTCAGGGGAGAAGCAGAGGCCATTGGGCTTCACGAAATCATCGGCCACCACATCCACGGCCCCCGTGCCGGGGTCGATGCGATAAACATTGCTGGCCCCGATCTCGCTGACCGCCTTGTACCCTTCATAATCGCTGTCGATTCCATAGGTCGGGTCGGTGAACCAGATGGAGCCGTCGGATTTCACCACCACATCATTGGGGCTGTTCAGGCGCTTGCCATTCCAACGGTCGGCCAGCACGGTGATGCTGCCATCATGTTCGGTGCGCACCACGCGCCGCCCGCCATGTTCGCAGGTAACCAGACGCCCCTGCCGGTCCACGGTATTGCCGTTGGAGAAGCCCGACGGACGTCGGAACTCCGCCACCGCCCCCGTCTCCTCGTCAAAGCGCAGCATGCGCTCATTGGGAATGTCCGACCAGATCAGGCTGCGATGCGCCGGAAAATAGGCCGGCCCCTCGGCCCAGCGGCAATCGCCATAAAGCTTTTCAACCTTGGCGGAACGGCGGACGACCGCGCGGGCGCGCACCGGGTCATGGATGATGAAATCGGCGTCGGACATGCTGTCTCCGAAGGGCCAGAAACTACGATGGCCGGAATATTATATGATAAGTAACGCCGCCTTGCTGCTTTTTGCGACCGCTTGCCGCCGCGTTGCGGCCTTGGCCCCGGTGGCAGCGACGTTATCCTGCACCCATGAGCAAGCTCGACCCCTTCGACCGCGCCATCCTGGCCCTGATGCAGGATGATGCGCGCCTGAAATCCGACGCTGTGGCAGAAGGGGTGGGACTGTCCCCCACGGCGGTGCAGCGCCGTCTGAAACGGCTTCGTACCAACGGCGTGATCCAGGCAGAACCCCTGGTCCTGTCGCCCGCCAGGGTGGGCCGCCCCCTGACAGCCATCGTTTCCATCACGCTGGCGCGCGGCGGGTCGGCGGTGGTGGATGATATGGGGCGCCAGCTGCGGGCCGCACCGGAGGTTCAGCAATGCTGGTACACGGCGGGCGACGCGGATTTCGTGTCGGTGGTGACCGCCCGCGACATGGCGAATTACGACGCGTTCACGCGCCGTATCCTGATGGACAATGCCTTAATCCAGAAATTTTCCACCATTTTCGCCCTGTCGCCGGTCAAGTCCGGCCTGTCCCTGCCGCTTGATTGAAGTTTCACGCAACCCCGCCCTTCGCTGCGGCGGGTGGACGGGTCGGCACGGGCGTGCCATGTAAGCAGCCCTATGCAACCCACCTGGAGCGTCCAGGACATGATGTCGCCCGCCGCCAATGACCTGCTGGTACTGGCCCTTCCCAAGGGTCGGATTCTGGATGAGGTGAGGCCGTTGCTGCATCATGTCGGCATCGAGCCGGAAGCCGATTTCGACAATCCGAAATCCCGCGCCCTGAAGTTCGATACGAATCTTCCGCATGTGAAGATCATCCGTGTGCGCAGCTTCGATGTCGCCACCTTCGTGGCCTTTGGCGCCGCCCATCTGGGCGTCTGCGGCAGCGACGTGCTGATGGAATTCGACTATCCGGAGATTTACACGCCGCTGGACCTGGGCATCGGCAAGTGCCGGATCGCCGTGGCCGAACCGGTGGACCTGTCCAACAGTGACGATCCGTCGCGCTGGTCCCATGTGCGAGTGGCCACCAAATATCCGGAAATCACCCGCCGGCATTTTGCGGCGCGCGGCGTGCAGGCCGAATGCATCAAGCTGAACGGCGCCATGGAACTGGCGCCTAATCTCGGCCTGTGCTCACGCATCGTCGACCTTGTGTCCACCGGCACCACCTTGAAGGCCAATGGGCTGGCGGAGATTGAGCATATTGCCGACATCTCCTCCCGCCTTGTTGTGAACCGCGCCGCCTTCAAGACGCGCCATGGCGAAATCCAGGGCTGGATCGACCGTTTTCAGGAGGCCATCGGCAATGCCGGTTAAATTCTCCACCCGCGACGCCGATTTCGAGAGCCGCTTTCAGGACCTGCTGGGTGCCAAGCGCGAGGTTCAGGAAGACCTGAACAATGCTGTCACCGCCATCCTGAACGATGTGAAGGCGCGGGGCGATGCCGCCGTGCTGGACTATACAAAACGCTGGGACCGTCTGGACATCACCGCCGAGGCCATGGCCTTCACGGGTGAGGAGATCGCGGCGGCGGTGGCGCAGTGCGACGCCGAAACGCTGGACGCGCTGAAGCTGGCCGCCGCGCGGATTGAAGCGTTCCACCGCACGCAGCCCATCGAGTCTTCCTTCTTCACCGATCCCGCCGGGGTGCGGCTGGGTGCCCGCTGGACACCGGTAGGGGCCGTGGGTCTGTATGTGCCGGGCGGTTTGGCCTCTTACCCCTCCTCGGTCCTGATGAATGCCATCCCAGCCAAGGTGGCGGGTGTGCCGCGCATCGCCATGGTGGTGCCCACGCCCGATGGTGTGATCAACCCGCTGGTCCTGGCCGCCGCGCAGTTGGCCGGCGTGACGGAGATCTACCGCATCGGTGGGGCGCAGGCCGTTGGCGCACTGGCCTTCGGTACCGCTACGATCAAGCAGGTGGACAAGATCACCGGCCCCGGCAATGCCTTTGTCGCCGCCGCCAAGCGCCAGGTTTTCGGTACTGTCGGCATCGACATGATCGCCGGCCCGTCGGAAATCCTGGTGGTTGCCGATGGTCAGAATGACCCGGCCTGGATCGCCGCCGACCTGCTGTCGCAGGCCGAACATGATACCAGCGCGCAAAGCATCCTGATCACCGACGACGCGGCCTTTGCAGATGCCGTATCGGCGGCGGTGGATGCGCATCTGTCCACCCTGCCCCGCGCGGAAATCGCCGGCACCTCCTGGCGTGACCATGGTGCCATCATCCTAGTGGACAGCCTGGATGATGCGGTGCCGCTGGTGGACCGTCTGGCGCCCGAACATCTGGAACTGGCCGTGGCCGATCCTGACGCCCTGGCCGCGAAAATCCGCAATGCCGGCGCTATCTTCCTGGGCCGCCATACGCCGGAAGCCATCGGTGATTACGTGGCTGGCCCCAACCATGTGCTGCCCACGGCCCGGTCGGCCCGTTTTTCCAGCGGCCTGAACGTCCTGGACTTCATGAAGCGCACCACCCTGGTTGGCTGCACCCCGGAAAGCTTGGCAAGGATCGGCCCGGCGGCGGTGTCGCTGGCCAATTCCGAAGGGCTGGGCGCGCACGCCCTGTCCGTGGCGATCCGGTTGGGCTGATGTGTTCCGGCTTGCCAAGCGGGGGGCTGGGCAGGCAGGTTAAGAATCAATGAAGACAACCACCGGGGAGGGATGATGAACGCGCCGCACCACCGCATCGTCCATGTGGAACTGGTGGAGAAGAATGTCATCCGCCGCAACATGGAGGTGGAGCATGAACGCGCCGTCGCCCTGTTCGACCTGATGGATGAGAACCGCTTCGCGCTGGTGGAGACACCGGACGAAGGGCCGTTCCGCCTGTTCCTGTCGGCGGAAGACAACCGGCTGATCTTTGATGTCCGCAAGGCGGATGACAACCCGCTGAACCGGCTGACCCTGCCGCTGACGCCGTTCCGCACCATCGTGCGCGACTATTTCATGATCTGCGACAGCTATTACAAAGCCATCAAGACGGCGTCCCCGTCCCAGATCGAAGCCATCGATATGGGGCGTCGCGGCCTGCACAATGAAGGATCGGAACTGCTGCGGGAGCGGCTGGCCGGCAAGGCCGAAATGGACCTGAACACGGCCCGGCGTCTGTTCACGCTCATCTGCGTGCTGCATATCCGGAACTGAGTGCCGCGTCGATGGCCGAAATCAGCCCGACCCGAATCTCCTCCGTCCTGTTCGCCTGTACCTACAACGCCATCCGTTCGCCCATGGCCGAAGGGCTGTTGAAGCATCTGATGGGACGGCAGGTCTATGTCGACAGTGCCGGGGTGCGCGAGGGGGAACCCGACCCGTTCGTGACCACCGTGATGGCCGAACTGGGCATCGACATGTCGCGCCATCGCTGCAAAACCTTCGACCAGTTGGAGGATGACAGTTTCGACCTCGTCATCTCGCTCTCGCCGGAGGCGCAGCACCGGGCCGTGGAGATGACCCGTACCACCGCCTGCGACGTTGAATTCTGGAACACCTTCGATCCCACCCTGGTGGAAGGCAGCCGCGAGGCGCGACTCGATGCTTATCGGCAGGTGCGTGATACGCTGCTACGCCGCATGAAAGTACGGTTCGGGGTGGAGTGAGGCGGGGACACAGTTCCCCTACCCTGCCCAGCGTGTGAAACGCCCATGCTTTGCGCTGAAAACACTTGACCCGCGCGGCTGTGACGCTCACCTATGTGCGCGTTTTACCATCCCGAAATCAGGAAAACATGGCCAAGGAAGATCTGATCGAGTTTTCTGGCACGGTGACCGAACTGCTGCCCAACGCGATGTTTCGCGTGAAGCTCGATAACGAACATGAAGTGCTGGCCCACACGTCTGGCAAGATGCGCAAGAACCGCATCCGCGTGCTGGCGGGTGACCGCGTCAACGTCGAAATGACCCCCTACGACCTGACCAAGGGTCGGATCACCTTCCGCTTCAAGTGAGCGGCAGGATTTGACGATGAACGCGCGCGCGGCGGCGACGCCCGACCAACCCGGCATTGACCGTCCGCGCCTGATCCTTGCCTCCGGGTCACCCCGGCGGCGGGAACTGCTGGCCCAGATCGGGCTGGTGCCGGATACCATTGATCCGGCGGATATTGACGAATCCCCATTTCCCGACGAACTCCCCTCCCCCCATGCCCAGCGTCTGTCGCGGGAAAAGGCGGGAATGGTCGCGGCACGCCATGCTGGCGCTATTGTCCTGGCCGCCGATACGGTGGTGGGGCTTGGCCGTCGCATTCTGCCCAAGGCGGATGATGTGGATACGGCGCGCCGCTGCCTTAACCTGCTGCAGGGTCGCCGCCACCGTGTCTATACCGGTGTCGCCCTGGTTGGCACGGATGGCAAGCTGTGGAGCCGGGTGGTCGAAAGCCAGGTGATCTTCCGCACTCTGTCGCGTGATGAGATCGACCAGTATCTGTCCACCGGCGACTGGAAGGGCAAGGCGGGCGGCTATGCCATCCAGGGGCTGGCCAGCCTGTTCGTGCGGCAGCTTTCCGGCAGTTACAGCAATGTCGTCGGCCTGCCGCTGACGGAGGTGGCGGGGTGCTTGCGCGCCGCCGGGATCGATGCGCTGGCGCTGGCCGCCGCCCAAGCCACATCACGGGGCTAATGCGCCGCCGGCTGCTGATCGACCAGCGCGGGCCCTTGCGGCGCTGCGCCATGCTGTCCGACGGCATCCTGACCGATCTTGCCATTGATCATGTCGAGCGCCCGGCTTGGCTGGGGGCCATCGTGCTGGGCCGCATCGGGCGCGTCGTGGCCGGGCTGGACGCCGCCTTCTTGGAATTTGGCGACAGCACCCCCGGTTTCCTTTCCGCTGCCGATGTGCGCCCCGGTCGCCGCGATGCCCGCATTGGACAGTTGCTGCGCACCGGCCAGATGGTGGCCGCCCAGGTGAAGGCCGACGCCCATGACGGCAAGGGGGCGGTACTGACCATGGACCTGTCCTTCCCCGGTCGCTTCCTGGTCCATACCCCGCTGGGCGACGGCATCCACATCTCCAAACGCCTGGGCAAGGGGCCCGAGGTTCAGGCCCTGCGTCAGCGCCTGACATCCACCCTGCCCAACCAGGGCGGCTGGATCGTGCGGGCAGAGGCATTGCCGACCGACCCCGCCCTCGTGCTGGGGGAGGCGGAAGCGCTGCTGGCCGACGCCTACAAGGTCCAACGCGCCGCTGGCGGCACCAGCCCCGCCACCCTGCTGCCCCCGCCAGATGCTATCCGGCGCGCGCTGGTGGAGTTGCCACGCGACGGGCTGGTGGAAATCGTGGTGGAGGGGTCGGAGATGCTGGCGGCGGTAAAAAGCACTGCCATGGCCCTGGCACCCGACCTGCTGCCCCTGATCGTCCCGCACAAGGCCCCCCGCCCCCTGTTCGATCAGGGCGATGCCGATAGCGCCATCGCCGCCCTGACCGACCGCCGTGTCGATCTGGGACAGGGCGGGTCGCTGGTCATCGACCGGACGGAGGCGCTGACCGTCATCGACGTCAATGGCGGCGAACGCGGCAACCCCCTGGCCACCAACCTGGATGCCTGCATGGAGATCGCGCGGCAGCTGCGCCTGCGCAATGTCGGCGGCATCGTGGTGGTGGATTTCGTGAACATGGCGCGCGTCGGGGACCGGGAGGCGGTGATACAGCGCCTGTCCTCGGCGGTGGCGGACGACCCGGTCGCCACCCATGTCTATGGCATGTCGCGCCTGGGCCTGGTGGAGGTCACCCGCGCCCGCCGTGGCCCGCCGCTGGCCGATCTGCTGCTGTAAGGAAGCCACCCATGAGTGATGATCCCATCGACCTGTCCGCCCTGCGCAAGCCGAAGAAGGCCGCTGGATGCCCCATTTGTGGCCGCGCCCCGGTGTTGGATTTCCGCCCCTTCTGTTCCAAGCGCTGCGCCGACGTGGACTTGAACCGCTGGCTGGGCGAGGTCTACCGCGTGCCCGTGGACGAGGCGCCGGAGGAAGATGAAGGCCGCTGAAAAAATTTCGCAGATGCGCAATTCAATGCTTTACAGCCCCGGATGCCTTGTCTATAAGGCGCACCACACCGGGCGGCGGTGACAAACAAACGCCTCGGTGGTTACGAAGTACGGTGTGCCCAGGTAGCTCAGTCGGTAGAGCAGGGGATTGAAAATCCCCGTGTCGGCGGTTCGATTCCGTCCCTGGGCACCACTTCGAACTTTCAGAAAATTACTCAATTCCAGTTTGTTACTTATCAAATATTGATCAGAACAAATAACGTGGCGGCCTTTGGGTCGCCATTTGTTGTTTCTGGGTCTGAGACTCCATCTACTCCTTTTAAACACGATAACGTCATCGCAAATGCCGTCACGAATCGTGTCTGGCACCAGCGGCGCATGCTGGCGTGAGGCAACGTTCGACGCTGCCCCACACCGGCACACCGATATCAGCGGCGTCCCTGCTCCTTGGCGTCTTCGCGCATCTCGAACCACATGGCGTTCAAGACGGCGAAGGCGGCGGCCAGGGGCAGGCCCAGCATCCAGGCGAAATACCACATGATGCGCTCTCCTTTTCCTCAGTAATGGTGGCCCTGGCCGGCACGGATGGCTCCTGCATCGACCTTGCCCCACAGGATGCGATAGGCCCAGGCCGTGTAGGCCAGGACGAGCGGCAGGAAGATGCAAGTCACGACCAGCATGATGAACAAGGTCTGGTGCGAGGATGAACTGTCCCAGACCGTCAGGCTGCTGACCGGATCAATGGAACTGGGCAGGATGAAGGGGAACATCGAGACACCAACGGTCGCGATGATCCCCAAAAGCGACAGGCCGGAAATGATCAGCGTCGCCCCTTCCGCCCTTACCTTCAGCCCGGCCCAGACCAGCATCGGCCCCACCAGCCCCAGCGCCGGTGCGATCAACAGGAATGGGTAGGTCCCGTAATTGCTGAACCACAGCGCCGGCGCCGCCGCCACCTGCTTTAGCAGCGGGTTGGACGGGCCGTCCGTCACCACCGCACTGGTGATGTGGTAGCCATCGACCCAGAGATACAGCGCCACCCCGGCCAACGCGAACAGGGCGGGCGTCAGCAGGGCCGTCACCAGCCCCACGCCCCGCGCCCGTTCCGCCACGGCGCCAGCTGTCTTCAGCGTCACCCAGGCGGCCCCGTGCGTGACCAGCATCGTCACTGACAGCAGACCGCAGAGCAGGGCGAACGGGTTCAGCAGGCCGAAGAACGAGCCTTCGTAGAAGGCGCGCAGATCGCCATCCAGGCGGAACGGCACACCCAGCAGCACATTGCCCACCGCCACGCCGAAAATCAGCACAGGCACGAACCCGCCGACGAACAGCGCCCAGTCCCAGGCCGCGCGCCAGCGGACATCATCCCGTTTCGACCGGTATTTGAACGCGACGGGCCGCAGGATCAGGGCAGCCAGCACCACGAACATGGCCAGATAGAAGCCGGAGAAGGACACGGCATAAAGCGGCGGCCACGCGGCGAAGATGGCGCCACCGCCCAGGATGAACCAGACCTGATTGCCCTCCCATACCGGGCCGACGGCATTGATGATGGCCCGGCGTTCGACATCATCCTTGCCGATAAAGGGCAAGAGGATGGCCGTGCCCATGTCGAAACCGTCAGTCGCGGCGAACCCGATCAGCAGCACACCCAGCAGCACCCACCAGATCAGGCGCAGCGTCGTATAATCCAGAAGTTCATGCAGGATCATGATCGTCACTCCGCCGCTTGCAGCGTGGCATAGGGCACGGGGGCAGGATGATCATCTGGCTCCGGCCCCTTGCGGATGGCGCGAACCATCAAACTCACCTCCACAACGAACAGCACGCTGTAGAACAGGGTGAAGCCGGCGATGGTGACCAGCAGGTCGGTGACCGACAGGCTGGACACCGCCATGGCTGTCGGCAGCACACCTTCGATGATCCAGGGCTGGCGTCCAAACTCCGCCACCACCCAGCCCAGTTCCGCCGCGATCCAGGGCAGCGGGATAGCCAGCACGGCCAGTTTCAGCAGCCAGCGCGGCTCCCCCAGCCTTCCCGTCGCCGATTGCCAGAAGAAGGCAGCCATCAGCGCAATGAAGAAGAAGCCAAGCCCCACCATGATGCGGAAGGACCAGAACAAGGGCGCCACCTGCGGAACAATATCCCAGGCGGCCTTGTCGATCTGTTCCGCCGTTGCCTGACGCGGATCATCGACATAGCGTTTCAGGAGATAGGCGTAGCCCAGATCGCGTCCGTGGCTTTCGAACGCCGCCTTCACCTCGGGGGCGACATTCTCCACCCCCCTGGCGGCGCGGATGGTTTGCAGGGCGTCATAGGCGATGATCCCGCTTTCCACCCGTTCCTTGCCATGGGCGACCAGATCATTGATGCCCAACACCTGGGTATTTAGCGAACGGGTGGAAATCAGGCCCAACGCCCAGGGGATCTGCAACACATGATGCGTCTCCCGTGCTTCCTGATTGGGAAAGCCGATGGCGGTGAAGGCGGCAGGGGCCGGTTCCGTCTCCCACATGCCCTCGATGGCAGCCAGCTTCATCTTCTGATGCTCGGTCGCCAGATAGCCGCTTTCATCGCCCAGCACGACAACCGACAGGGACGATAGGAGACCAAAGGAACAGGCGACCGCCATGGACCGTTTGGCCAGCGTCACATGCCGCCCCTTCAGCAGATAGAAGGCCGACACGCCCAGCACGAACACTGCCGCCGTGACATAGCCGGCAGAGACGGTGTGGACGAATTTGGCCTGCGCCACGGGGTTGAAGATCACGGCATAGAAATCCTCGATCTCCATGCGCATGGTCGCCGGGTTGAACACGGCCCCGACCGGGTTCTGCATCCAGCCATTGGCGATGAGAATCCACAGCGCGGAGAAGTTCGACCCGATGGCGACGGCCCAGGTGGCGGCCAGATGCTGCACCTTGCTCATCCGGTCCCAGCCAAAGAAGAACAGGCCGACAAAGGTGGCTTCCAGGAAGAAGGCCATCAGGCCCTCAATGGCCAGCGGCGCGCCAAAAATGTCGCCGACATAGTGGCTGTAATAAGACCAGTTCATCCCGAACTGGAACTCCATGGTCAGGCCCGTGGCCACACCCAGGACGAAGTTGATGCCGAACAGGCTGCCCCAGAACTTGGTCATCTGGCGCCAGATGGGCCGGTCGGTCATTACATAGACCGTCTCCATGATGGCGATGATGATAGACAGGCCCAGGGTCAGGGGCACGAACAGAAAATGGTAAAGGGCGGTCAGTGCAAATTGCAGGCGTGACAGCCCGACAATGTCCAACTCCATGCGTCATGTCGCCGGCTGCCACCGGCGCCTCCTGAACGCGAACCCCGTCCCGATGGCGGGGCTTCATCCTCCGGGGCGTCGGACAGGATCGTCAGTCAGGGCGCAGGGTGGACAGGGCCTGATCAAAGGCCGGGTCACCGCGCGTCAGATCCATGACCACCCGGCCATGGGACAACCGGATGATCCGGTCGGCCAGGGCCGCCTCACGCCTCAGATGCGTGATCAGCAGAATAGTTCGTCCGGCAGCCGAAACTTTGATATTTGTCAAAATTGTGGCTGCGACAGAAAGGTCGATGCCTTCCGTCACCTCGTCCAGCAGCCATAAGGGCTTGTCCTGCAACAGGAACCGGGCCAGGGCCAATCGCCGCCGCTGGCCCGATGACAGGCCCGTACCGCCCTCTCCCAGGGGGGCATCCAGCCCACCCGACATCTCCCGCACGACTCGTTCCAGCCCCGCCTGTTCCATCACCGCCCACAGGCGCACGTCATCGGCGTCGGAATCGGCCAGAAGCAGATTGGCCCGCACACTATCCTGAAACAGGGCTGCATCCTGACCCAGCAAGGCCCAAGGGGGAACCGTGATGCTGCCTGTGTCGGGCCTTGCCTCCCCGGTCAGCAGGGCGACAAGGCTGGACTTGCCGGCCCCGCTGTCACCGATCACGGCCACATGCTGCCCGGCGGGAATGGACAGGTCGAACCCGTCAAACAACGGGGCCGGGGCGCCATCATGCCGAAAGCGGATGGCCGACAGGGCGACATCCCGCGTATCGGGCGACAGTGCCTGTTCCGGCAGGGGTTGCGAAAGCGCATCCCCGACCCGCCGCACGGCCCGCAGGCTGCGCCCCAGTTCCACGGCACCCCGGCGCAGCGGCCCCAGCGGTTCCATCATGCCCAGTAGCACCAGCAGGAACAAGGCCACAGCAGGTCCGCCGAACAGGCCGCGTTCCACCAGTTCCGCGCAAAGGATCACCCCACCCGACAGCAGCGCCGTGGCCGCCAGCCCCTGCCACAGGGTCAACCCGCTTTCCAGCCGGTTCAGCCGGTCATCGGCGCGGCGCAACCGCTCCTCCGCCGACAGGGCCAGATGGGCGGCCTGTTCCTGCCGCCCCGCCAACCGCCATTCCACGCGGCCCGCAACAAGATCAAGAAGACGCAGGCGCAAGGCCTCCAGCGCCGCCGCACGCTTTCCACCGGCCACCAGCCCGCCGCGCCCACCGAGCATCAGCATGACCAAGCCGACCAGCAGCAGGAACAGGCCGGGCAGCAGACCGGCCCACCCCGTCAGCAGCGCCAGCGCCACCATGCTGACCAGGGCCAGGACCACCAGCACACAGGCCGGGATCAGCAGGCGGAGATAGAGCGTATCCAGCGTATCGAGATCGCCGCTGATGCGGAACAGCAACCGCCCCGGCCGCTGCACCAGGGTGCGGCCCAGACCGGGCCTTGCCAGCGCCTGAAACAGGCGCACGCGCAGACCGGCGATCACCGACAAGGTGGCGTCATGCGTCGCCAGCCGTTCGCCATAACGGGCACCGGTGCGCAGCAGGGCCAGCGCCCGCACGCCCGCACCCGGCCGGAACACATCGAAGACCAGCGCGGTCCCTGCCGACAGGCCGGCAATGCCGGTGGCCGTGATGAACCAGCCCGACAGGCCCAGCAAGGCTGCACCCGCCAGCGCCGTAATCCCGGCGGTTGCCAAGCCCAGGCCAAGCTTCCACCCTGCCGCCTGCCGGAACAGGTGGAACAGCCGCAACAGATGCCCCCTCATGCCCCGACCTCCACCACGCGGTCCATGCGCGCGGCCAGCCTTGGGTCATGGGTGGCGACCAGAAGGGCGCGTCCCTGGGCTGCATCGATTAGGGCCTCAATCACCTCTGCCGCCGTCGCGGCGTCCAGATGCGCTGTCGGCTCATCGGCAAGAATCAGGGCGGCATCCGGGTCGGCAATGGCGCGGGCCAGCGCCAGACGCAACGTTTCCCCGCCCGACAGACCCACCCCGCCCTCCCCCACCCGCCGCGCCGGATCATGGCCGGGCAGCAGCCGGCGCAGCAGCGGTGCGGCATCCAGGCCCGGTCGGCCCAGCGTGACATTAGCCACCAGGGAGGCATTCTTCATAAAGGGGCGATGGCCGATCCAGCCAACCTTGCCCGCACGCCGGACAGTGCCGCTGCCCGGTTGCAGCAGCCCCGCCGCCAGGGCCAGCAGGGTGGATTTGCCACCCCCACTGGGCCCGAACAGGGCCACCTTCTCCCCCCGCCGCAGTGACAGATCGACGTCCGACACCAAAGCCGCCGCCCCCGGATAGCCAAAGCCCACCCGGTCCAGGCGAAGCACCGACCCGTCAGCGGGTATCAAAACTGGCCCCGGTGCCGTCTCCTGCCCCTCCATCAGCCCGACCATGGCGCGCAACGCGGCCTCCCCGCTGGCGCGGTCATGCCAGACAGCGGACAGCTCCCGCAGCGGTTCGAAGAAGGCCGGTGCCAGCAGCAGGATGAACAGCCCGGCGGGAAGGTCCAGCTTTCCACCCCAGGTGCCAAACTCTATCTGCCCCAGCAGATTGAACCCGACATAGACGGCGACCAGCGCGACACCCAGGGCCGAAAACAGCTCCAACACCGCCGATGACAGGAACGCGATGCGCAACACCGCCATGGTCCGCCGTTTCACATCGGCGGCGAGGGTGCCGATACGGGCCGCCACCCGCCCCTCGGCCTTCAAGGCCCGTATGGTGGAAAGACCGCGCAGCCGGTCCATCAGCAGGCCGTTCATGCTGCCCACCGCCGCCAGTTGATCCTCACTGGCCTTTTTTGCGCGGATGCCGATCAGGGCCATGAAAAGCGGGATCAGCGGTGCCGCAATCAGCAGGATCAGCGCCGCCGCCCAGGAATGCCAAGCCACCGCTGGCAGGATCACAGCGGGCACCAGCACAAGACGCCAGCGCAGCGGCACATAGCGTTGCAGATAGGGAACCACCGCCTCGGCCTGTTCGGCCAGCAGGCTTGCCACCGTCCCCGATGGGGGCAAGCTGGGGTCCAGGGGTGCCCGCTGCGCCAGAGCCGCCACCGCCTGTGTCCGTAGACGCGACAGTTCGGCCCGCGCGCCCCGGAAGGCCAGCCTCCCACCCCAGGCATCCAGGACGGAGCGCATCACGCCCAGCACGCCAAAGATCACGGCCAGCGTTACCGCATGGCCCGGCAATGTATAGCTACCAGTCAGCCAGGTGATGGCATCGGCCAGCAACAAGGCCTGCGGCACCCAGAGCAAGGCCGCCACGGCCTGTACCATGGCGGCCAGCCGCAATTGTCGATCCGGCCCCGGAACGATCAACCGCAGGCCTCCCCCGGTTTGTCGGAGCAATAAATCTCGTAAAGGGTGGCGATGACCCGCGCCGCCTCATCGCTGGACAGGGCGTAATAGATGGTCTGGCCGTCGCGGCGGGCGCGGACCAGCCCATCCTTGCGCAGCAGGGTCAGCTGCTGCGACACCGCCGTATCGCGCATGCCGATACGCTGTGCCAGATCCCCGACGGACCGTTCCCCCTGGATCAACTGGCACAGGATCATCAGGCGCGAGCGGTTGCCCAGCGCCTTCAGCAGGTCGACGGCGCGGTCTGCGTTGGCTTGCATTTCCGACATTTCCATTCCCCTGGGATAGAAGGGAAAACCGGCCCCGTCAATGGGGGGCCGGCCCGGCAACCGCGTCACCATCGCGCAGCACGATATAGATGGCGGGGATGACCAGCACCGTCAGCACGGTCGACGATGCCAGCCCGAACAGCAGCGATACCGCCAGCCCCTGAAAGATCGGATCGACCAGGATGGTGGCCGCCCCGATCATGGCCGACAGGGCCGTCAGCACGATGGGCTTGAACCGCACGGCCCCCGCCTGAAGCAGCACTTCGCGCAGGCTTAAGCCCTGCCCCGCCCCATGGCGGATGAAATCCACCAGCAGGATGGAGTTGCGCACGATGATGCCGGCAAGCGCGATGAAGCCGATCATGGAGGTGGCGGTAAACGCCGCCCCCAGCAGCCAATGGCCCAGCATGATGCCCAGCAGGGTCAGTGGGATCGGCGTCAGGATGACCAGCGGCAGGCGGAAGCTGCGGAACTGCGCCACGACCAGCACATAGATGCCGAGGATGGCGACCCCGAAGGCCCCGCCCATGTCGCGGAAGGTGACATAGGTCACCTCCCATTCCCCATCCCACAGCAAGGTAGGCTGGCTTTCATCCTGCGGCTGTCCGGCCATGCGGATCACGGGCTTGGGCAGGGTGCCCCAATCATGCGCCTCAATGGCGTCGGCCACGGCCCCCATGCCATAGATCGGGGCCTCGTACCGGCCGGCCAGTTCCGCTGTCACCATATCGGCAAAGGCCCCGTCGCGGCGGAACAGAATGGGGGACCCTTCCTCCCGCGTGACCCGCAGCAACTCTCCCAGTTCCACCACCTTGTTGGAACCGGGAATGGCGTTGGCGGGGACGGGTGTGGATGCCAGACGCTCGGTCCAGGCCCGGTCGGCCTTTGGCAGGGCCAGGACGATATCGACGGGATAGCGTTCGGCCCCGCGATGGGAATAGCCGATGGCGCTGCTGCCCAGGATGGTGCGGATGGCATCATAGACCGCCGCCTGTTCCACCCCGAAATATTCCAGCCGGTCCTGATCGATGGACAGGCGCAGGCGCGGCTGCGCCGTGGCGAAACTATCATCAATGTCGGTGATGAAGGGGATGCTGGCAAATATTTTGCTGACTTCCCCGGCCACGGCCCGGCGCGTTTCGGCATCGGGGCCATAGATTTCGGCCAGCAGGGTGGCCATCACAGGCGGGCCCGGCGGCACCTCAACCACCTTCAACCGCGTACCCGTCGGCAGGGTCATACCCGACAGCAGGCGCAGGCGCAGGTCCAGCGCGATCTCATGACTGCTGCGGTCACGCTCGCCCTTGGGTGCCAGATTGATCTGCACCTCCCCCAGATCCGGGCTGGCGCGCAGGAAACTGTGCCGGACCAGACCGTTGAAATTGAAGGGGGCCGCCGTGCCGGCATAAATCTGCGCCGACCGCAGTTCCGGCAGCGTGCCGGCAATGTCAGCCGTTTGGAACAGCAGGCGCTGTGTCGCCTCCAGGCTGGCACCGCGCGGCAGGTTCAGCTGGATCGACAGTTCGGACTTGTTATCGAACGGCAGCAGCTTGACCGTCACGCCTTTGGTCGCGAACAGGCCCAGCGACAGCAAGGTCGCGGCCCCGACCAGGGCCAGGAACCAGCCCGCCCGGCGCCGCGTGGAAAGCAGCGGTTCGGCCACCCGCCGATAAAGCTGTCCCAGGCGGCCCCCATCATGCGCGTCATGATGGGCATCGGCAGCGGGGTCCCCGTCTGCCGGTGACAGTTTCAGCATCAGCCACGGGGCCAGCACCATGGCCGCAAAGAAGCTGAACAGCATGGCGGCAGAGGCGTTGACGGGAATGGGCGCCATATACGGCCCCATCATGCCCGACACGAACAGCATGGGCAGCAGGGCGGCGATCACCGTCAGGGTGGCGACGATGGTGGGGTTACCCACCTCCGCCACCGCCTCCACGGCGGCCTGCAACCGGCTGCGGCCATCGCGCATGGCCCAGTGACGGGCGATATTTTCCACCACCACGATGGCGTCATCAACCAGGATGCCGATGGCAAAGATCAGGGCGAACAGGCTAACACGGTTGACCGTGTAGCCCATGATATAGGCGAAGAACAGGGTCATCAGGATGGTCACCGGAATGACGACCAACGTCACCAGCGCCTCCCGCCGGCCAATGGCCCACCAGATCAGCGCCACGATGGACAGCGTCGCCAGACCCAGATGGAACAGCAGTTCATCGGCCTTTTCCGATGCCGTCTCCCCATAGTTGCGCGTCACCTCCACCGCCACGCTGTCAGGGATCAGGCGGCCACGCAGCCCCTCCACCCGCGTCAGGATATCATCCGCGACGGTCACGGCATTGGCGCCGGCCCGCTTTGACAAGGCGATGGTGACGGCGGGTGTGCGGGTCCATCCGCCCTTGCCGTCGGGCGCTTGCGTCCAGGCGGACTGTTCCAGCGGCGCGCTGTCCAGCCGGACGGCGGCGACATCACGCACATAGACCGGGCGGCCATCGCGGCTGGTGATCAGCAGCAGGCCGATATCGGGCACACCGGTCAGCGTCTGCCCGGCGGCAACCGACAGGCTGCGCCCCCCGTCATTCAGGCGTCCGGCCAGGAAGGAGCGGTTCGCGCCCTGCACCTTGGCCAGCAATTGTTCCAGCGTGATACCGAACAAGGCCAGCTTCTCCGGGTCGGGTTCCACCCGCACCTGCTCTGTCACCCGGCCCGAGAGGTAGGTGGGGCCGATATCGGTGACCTTGATCAACTCTGTCCGCAGCTTTTCCGCCAGGTTGCCCAGGTCGCGGTCGGCCCAGCGGTCGGCCATGCCCGGCTTGGCGGAAAGGGTCAGGGTGACGATGGCGACGTCATTGATGCCGCGCCCGATGATCACCGGTTCGGGAATACCGGTCGGAATATCGCTCAGATGGGCGCGGACCTTGGCATGGATGCGGACGATGGCGTCGTCTTCGGACGTGCCAACCTTGAACCGCGCCGTCACCATGACGCGGTCATCCTCCGTCTGGCTGTAGACATGATCGACGCCATTGACGCCCTTGACGATGGCTTCCAGCGGCTTGGTAACCAGTTCTGCGGCGTCCGGGGCCTTGAGGCCGTCAGCGCTGACCATAATGTCGACCATGGGCACGCTGATCTGCGGCTCCTCTTCGCGCGGGATCAGAGCCAGGGCCAGCAGCCCGGCGATCAGCGCCGCCAGCAGGAATAACGGGGTCAGGGGGGAGCGGATGCTGGCCTGCGTCAGCCGGCCGGAAAGTCCCAGATTCATGGCCGCACCAGAACATCGCCGTCATTGAGGCCCGAGAGGATTTCCACGCCATCGGACATGCTGGGCCGGGGACGGGCCTGCCCACGCCGCACCGGCACCTCCACCATGCTGGCACCCTGGCGCAGATGCGCGAAATCCATGCCGAAACGGGTGGTCAGATAGGTGGCGGGAACGATGATCACGGGGCGTTCGCCCGTTGGCACGAAGACACGCACCCGTTGACCGACAAAGTAATCCCCCAGACCCGTGACACGGGCATCGGCCTGCACCCGCCCGTCGCTGATGCGGGGATAGACAAGGGTGATCTGCCCTTGCCCCGCCTGTTCGCCCGGCGACAGGTCATCGGGGTCCAGGCGTACCGGGTCGCCAGCCTTCAGGCTGATGGCATGGCGTTCGGGCACGGACAGGCGCAGGACATAATCACGCTCCGCGATCATGGCCACGGTTTCGCCCGGCATCACCACCGTGCCCGGCGTCACGGGCACAGCCAACACCCGGCCCGCCGCCGGCGCCAGAACCTGTCCTTCATTCATCTGCTGGGCCAGGACGGCACGCTCTGCCATGCGGGCTTTCAGCGCATTGGCGGCGACATTGGCGGCGGTACGCAGTTCGTCCAGACGCTGACGCGTCACGAAGCCGTTACGGGACAGGGCCTCGGCCCGTTCCAGATCCCCCTGGGCCTGTTCCATCTGCGCGCGCGCCGCTGCGATCTGCGCATCCAGCGCGCCCTGCTGCAGGCTCAGCTTCTGGTCGCCCACACTGGCGATCACCTGCCCCGCCGTCACGGCGTCGCCTTCACGCACCGACAGGCGGGTGATGGTGCCACCGGTCCGCACACGGGCGGGGATGGCATTCACCGTCTCCACCGTCGCATAGACCGATTTCTCATCCGGCAGCTTCAACAGGGCGACAGGGAAATCCCCGTCCGCCGCCATAACCGGCGGGACCAGAAGCGTCAGGGCCAGGACAGGCAACAGCAGCGCACGCATGGGTTTCCTCCTTACCGGCGATCGATGACGCCACCGCTGGCCGGGTCCAGGGTGATGGTGGGCAGGCGCGCGGCCATCCAGGCCTGGATACCGCCCGCCATATGCTCAGTATGCTGGATGCCCGCCTGCTGGCACCGGGCCACCGCCATGGCCGACCGCTTGCCCGATCCGCAATGAAACACAACTCGGACCGCGTCGGGTGCCGGCAGGGCCGTGGGGTCAAAGCTGGACAGGGGAAACAGTACCGCCCCATGGATACGGGCCGCCGCGAATTCCTGCGGCTCGCGCACATCGACCAGCAGAATCGACCGGTCGGCCACCATATCATGGACCGTGGCGGGGGAATGTTCCTTCAGCATCGGACGGCTCCATTCTGAATATTCATATATATGAAGGTATAATTTTGCCGTATCGCCGTCAACGGCGCGCCGCATGTGCCTGGGGCATGGCTGCGGCCTCAGTTATTTCGTATCTTCATATATTTGAATATATCATTATCAACAAGAGGAGACGGGATCATTCCCCGCCCCCATCATCCAAGGAGCCTTGTCATGAATGTCGATAAAGCCGTCCTGTCCTTCGCCGGTGCCATGGTGCTGATCAGCCTGTCCCTGGCCACCCTGGTAGATCCCGCCTGGTTGTGGCTGACCGCCTTTGTCGGGGCGAACATGCTGCAGGCCGGGATCACCGGCTTCTGCCCCGCCGCCATGATCCTGCGCAAGCTGGGCCTGCCGGCAGGTAACGCCTTCCGCTAGAGCGTGTTTCCGCCGACCGGAACACGCTCTAGCTTTTCGTTTTCCTCAGTCGCCGGCGCTGCATCCGCAGCTTGGCTTCACGCCGCACGTGCGGCGCGGCGGCAGTCGCCGCCGGAGCGGTTTCCGGTCAACCGTAAACCGCTCTAACGGGGACAGGCCTAGGCCTTGCGCCGGGCGGGCATGGTCATGGCGATAACGGCCAGCACCACGCAGACCAGCCCGATCAACGCCGTATGCGACAGGCTTTCCTCCAGGAACAGCATGCCCAGCCCCACCCCGATCGGCACCCGCAGATAGGCCTGTGACGTGGTACCGATCGACCCCAGCGTCTGCATCAGACGGAAATAGATTGTAAAGGCGATGGCCGTGGAAAAGACCGACAGACACAGCAGCGCCCCGATGGATGGCATCGACGGCGTCAGGGTCCAGGGCTGATCCACAAAAAGGCTGACCGGCAGCAGCAGCACCGCGCCGCAAAGCATCGATCCCGCCGCCGGCTGCATGGGATGCAGGCCCTTGAAGTTCTTCCCATAGATGGCGGCACCGGCATAGGAGACGGTGGCCGCTACGATGGCGATCTGTGCCAGAAGCTGGTCACCCAGCCCGTCCAGCGCCTCCACCCCGATGATCAGGCAGATGCCGATCAGGCCCGCCGTCACCCCAAACAGCTTTCGCATCGTCACCGGCTCATGCCGGGTGATTAGGGCCGTCAGCAGGAAGGTAAAGATCGGCGTGGTGGAATTCAGGATGGCGGCCAGCCCGGCATCGACAGACTTCTCCCCCCAGGCGACGAGCGTGAAGGGGACGGCGGAATTCATCACCGCCTGAAACATGAATTGCCGCCAGACGGCCGGGTCGCGCGGCATGGAAATCCCCTGCCAGCGCATGACCAGCAGCAGGATGGACCCGGCGATCAGGGTGCGGACCGCAATCAGGGTGACGGGCGGTATCGTCTGCACCCCGATCTTGATGAAGGTGTAGGAGGAACCCCACAGCGTCGCCAGCAGCAACAGCAGCAGCAATTCCCTGATCATCAACGGCCTGTCGCCCATCACCTGATCCACGCGCCCGATAGTCCTGGCTTTGTGAATAGCAGAGCATGCGGCCCCATGCTTCGGTCATGGCCGCAGCAATCATGCCGGGGCCGGCATGCGCGGGACCCGGTCACTCCGGCTTGTGACAGACAAACTCCACCAGCCGCCCATCGGGATCGCGCAGAAAACCGGCATAATAGCTGGCATGGACATGCGGCATCAGGGCCGGCGCCCGGTCCAGATGCAAGCCCGCCGCCTGCCCCACCGCATAGATGCGGTCCACGGTGGTCCGGTCAGGGCTGGTGAAGGCGTAATGCACGTCACGGGCGGCGACATCCCCAGCGGACAGGAAGAAATCCAGGGTCTTGCCATCCCCAAACCCCTTCACCGCCCCATCCACCTCCAGCCGGTATCCAAGCGGGGCCAGCAGCGTGGCGTAGAAATGCTGGCTGGCCGGCAGGTCGGCGGTTTTCAGTTCGATATGATCGATCATCTTTCCCTCACATTTTCCAAATTCATGGGTTCAGGCAGCATCGACATTGCCGCCACAAAGCGGGATCAGGATGCGGCGACCGCCCCAGGCTGCGGGATCGGCCAGAAGGGCCGCCAGACCCGCCGCCCCCGCCGGTTCCACCACCAGATCCAGATGCTGATGCAGCAATTCCATGGCGCGCAGAATGGCGGCGTCGGGCACCATGATGGTGCCGTCCAGGACACGGCGCAGGCTGTCCACGGCATAGGGAATAGGCACACGTACGGCGATACCGTCCGCGATGCTGTCCGCCCCCTCCCGGCCGTTTATCGGCAGCCCGCGCACGGCATGGGCCATGACGGGCGCACCTGCCGCCACAATGGCTAGCATGCGGGCATCGGGGGCAGCATGTTTCACCCACGTGCCCATGCCCGACGCCAGGGCACCATTGCCCAGCGGGGCCAGCACCATGTCGATGTGCGGCAAGGCCTCAATCGCTTCCAGGGCGATGGTGCCCGCCCCTTCGGCGACCAGCACTTCATCCCCGTCCACGACCAGGCGATGCCCCTCTTGCGCGGCGAACCGCGTCGCCGCCTCCTTCGCCGCGTCAAAATCGGCACCGTGCAGCCGCACGTCGGCGCCCAGGTCGCGCATGGCCTGCACCTTGCGGCGCACGGCGTTTTCCGCCGCGAACACTGTCAAGCGGCGGTAATGGGCACGGGCGGCAAAGGCCAGCCCTTGCCCGAAATTGCCGGCGGACCCACAGACCAGGGGCCGGTCATCGGCACCCAGCCCCGCCACAAAGGCACAGGCCCCGCGTCCCTTGAAGCTGCGGATCGGGTTGGCGGTTTCGTCCTTGAACCAGAGTTCGGCACCGAACAGCCGGTTGAGGGCGGCGGATTGTCTGACCGGCGACCGGCGGAACACCGGATCGATCCGATCAAGGGCGGCTTTAATGCCGTCGGGGGTCGGGTATCGCATAGCCGGGATTTTAGGGGCGCCTTGATGCCGATTTCGGGCAATCTATCCCCTGACGACGCTTTCTTTCGGCATTTGTGGCTGTCATCCTGCACAGATCATGCGCATGCCCGACCTCGACAGTTTTGACCGCAAATTGCTGGCCCTGGTGCAGAAGGATGCCGACCAGACGGCGGACATCCTGGCCGAACAGGTCGGCCTGTCACCGTCCGCTGTCTCACGACGGCTGAAACGGCTAAAGGCCGATGGTGTCATCACCGCCACCGTCGCCCTGGTCGATCCGGCCCGGGTGGGCAAACCCACCTTCTTCATCGCAGGCCTGGAGATTGAACGCGAACGGCCCGAAATGCTGGCCGCCCTTCGCCGCTGGCTGTCGGCGGAGGATCAGGTGCAGGAAGTGTTCTATGTCACGGGCGGGACCGATTTCATCCTGGTCATTGCCGCCCCAGATGTGGAGGCCTATGACGCGCTGATGGGCCGGCTGATGGCGGACAATCCCACCGTCCGTCGCTTCACCACGAATGTGGCGCTGGGTATTTCTAAACGCGGGCTGGCTGTGCCCATTCCCGACGCTGACTGATCAGACCTTGATATCAACGCGGACCGGTGCCGGTGCCGCCACCGCTTCCACCGACGGGCCGGGCGGGCCAAAGGCCTCGTTCAGGGTGCGGTCACCTTCCGCCATGTCCTGTTCGGCGCGTTCCATCTCCGCCTTTGTGCCGGCGGAACCATCCTTGCGGGCCAGATTCTTCATCTGCTGATGGATGGCGCGCAGCTGGTCCATAAGGCCACGCGTATCGCTTTCAAACTGCGCATCAGCGGACCGGGCCGCACCATCGCGAAGGATGGCGTCGCGCTGCGCCTGCACCGTGTCATTGGCGGGCGTGCCGGCGGCGGCCTCACCCTCCCCACCTTGGCTGGCGGTCTGGCTGGCCTGCTGGGCCACGGCCTGTGCCTCTGCGCTGGCGGCGGCATCACCGCCCGCCGCCGGGGTGGCAGCAGTGCCCTGCGCGGCGCTGGTATCGGGTTTGGCGGCCGCCGCATCCCCACCACCGGCATAATCCTTGGCGGCCTGCCCCAGTTCCTTGGCAACCGACGCCGCCTCCTTGGCGATACGGGCGGCGGCCTTCTTGTCGCCACTGGCGGCGGCCAACTGGGCCTGAAGCTTCAGCATTTTCAGCTTCTGCTTCGCTTCATCCTTCTTGCGGGCGGCGGCCTCCTTGGCATCCTCCCCGCCGCTGGACAGCTTGGTGGCCAGCGCGTCAGCATCCTTGCGCTGCGCCTCCAGCCGGGCGCGCGTATCGGGATCAATCAGGTCCTGAATGCCGCTGGGCCGGGCCGCGGACGCAGATTTGCCATTGGCCGCGTCCTTTTTCAGGCCCTGCCAGATTTCCTGCGTCTTGCTTTGAAACTGCCGTGCCGAAACGGCGAAAACGCCGCTGGCCGTGCCCAGGACCGACACCATGACATTCCCTATGTCTGCTGTCGGGTCGATGGCGCCCCTCCGCCGGCCCGAATGGATCAAATTTTATCCATTCCACCCTCTCTCTGCAACCCATATTCGGCAGGCACCGAAGCATGGGGACCGTTCCACGCCTATGATAGGGTGAACAACAGATGGCGGGAGGCAGCATGGTCAGCACAGCGGATTTCGCGGAGATTGCGGCATTGGCCGGTGATCCCGCCCGGGCCTGCATGTTGCAGGCACTGATGGATGGCCGCGCGCTGACCGCCGCCGAACTGGCCCGCGCCGCCGGCATCACGGCGCAGACGGCAAGCGGTCACCTGTCGCGCATGGTAGCGGCAGGCCTGCTGCGGGTGGAACCACAGGGTCGCCACCGCTATCACCGGCTGGCCAGTCCCGCCGTGGCGCGGATGATGGAAAGCATCATGCAGGTCGCCGCAGACCGCGTGCCGACACCGCGCCCCATCCGCACCGGCCCGCGCGACCGGGCACTGGCCCAGGCCCGCACCTGCTACGACCATCTGGCCGGGCGGCTGGGTGTGGCGCTGGCCGATGCCATGGTGGCGGGTGGCCATGTCGAACTGGCCGACGATGCCGGCCTGATTACGGCGCACGGCCGGGATTTCCTGTCCGGCCTTGGCCTTGTGCTGCCCGCCAGCGGCACCACCCGTGCCTTCTGCCGGCCCTGTCTGGATTGGAGCGAGCGGCGGCCCCATCTGGCCGGCACCCTGGGCCGTGCGCTGTGCAACCACGCCTTTGATCAGGGTTGGGTCCGCCGCGTCGACGGCACCCGCGCTGTCAGCGTCACGCCCAAGGGCACGATGGAGTTGAAACAGCAATTTGGCGTCGATCTGGCCGCGTTCTGATCATCAGGCCAGCGGCACCCAGCAGCAGAACGCCGCCGCCAGGAACACCGGCCAGGCCAGATGCCGCCCCCGCCCGATCACCAGGATCAGCAATCCCGTGATCAGACAGGTCAGGCCGGTGCCGGCCAGCAGGGCCAGGCGCGGTTCCACCGCAAATGGTGCCGCCAGCATCGCAACCGAAATCCCCATTCCCCACCAGGCCAAGCTGGTCAGATGCCAGGCAAAGCGCAGCACATTGCGCGCAAATCGGCTGTGAACCAGCATCCCGGAACGCCCCTGCGGCGAGAGCAGCGGCCCGATCAGCTTCACCTCCCCCAGCCAGGAATGGACAAGCCCCAGCCCAACCAGAAACACCCCCGCCAGCAGCATCGCCATGTCAGGCCCCGTCATCGCACCCTCCCCCTGAAATTCTCCATACGGTACCGTATGGATGCGCCACACCCTTGTGATTGTCAATACGCCACAGTATGGAAAGGGGATGAGCAACCGGCTGGCCCGCGAAGACTGGATCCATGAAGGCCTGCGCCTGCTGCGCGAGGCGGGGGTGGATTCTGTGCGTGTGGAACCGCTGGCCAAGCGGCTGGGCGTGACCAAGGGCAGTTTCTATTGGCATTTTGCCGACCGCCCGGCCCTGCTGTCGGCGCTTTGCGATGCCTGGCGGGAACGCTCCACCGTGGGTGTGGCGGCACGGGTGGAGGCAGAGGGGGGCACACCGCGTGACCGGCTGGAACGGCTGTTCCGGCTGACCGCGTCGGCGGATGGGCGTCTGGAACGGGCCATGCGCGCCTGGGCGGCCCATGATCCAGCGGCGCAGGCCGTGGTCGCCGGCGTCGATGAACGCCGTATCGCCTATCTGGTGGCCCGCTTTACGGAAATCGGTTGCGATGCCGACACGGCGCTGGCCCGCGCCCGTTTCGGCTATCTGGCCCTGATCGGGCAGTTCACCCGGCAGGAGGCGGACAGCAACGGCAACTGGCTGTCCGACAGCCTGGATCGCATGCTGCCTTTGCTGCTGACCTGACCATCACGCCGGCCCCTGATCGGGCTCGGCCTTCTTTTCATCACCATCCAGGAACAGCAGGAAAACCACGAGTCCCGCCGCCACGGCCAGGAACGCCGCCGGTGCACGCGCCAGCAGCGGCAGCAGCACTGACGCCCCCAGGCGCAGGGCGTTGGCCAGCATGTCCTGTTCCCGCTCCTTCTCCCGCCGCTGCTGTTCCACGCGGCGCCAGTGGGCCATCAGGCCCAGAAGGATGGGAATGGGCAGCAGGACAGCACCAGCCACCACCAGCAAGGCGGGGCCGGGGCCGATCAGGGTGCCAAGCCAGACGATTGCCCCGGCCACGGCCAGCGCGAAACCGATGATGCCCAGCAGGGCCATGACGGCATAGAGAATACCGTCACGCCCGACCTGCCGGGCGGTATCACCAATCTCCCGCGACAAAAGCGGCATAAGCAGCGGCATGAACCGTTCCAGCATAACAGCGCGCTGCTTAACGGCGGCAGAGCAGGGCCAGCGCAAAGCCGGCGGCCACGGCGATGCCCAATGACTGCACCGGACGGTCGCGGACACGCGCCTCCATCTTGCCTTCCAGGCCCTTCAGTTCTTCCCGCAGGTTATGAATGGCGGTGACGGAAGCATCCTTGACGTTGGATGCCATTTCCCCCACCCGCGCCTTGTAGCCGTCGGCTTTGTCGGACCCGGCCGCCGCCACGGTGGAGGCCAGTGCCGCCAGATCGTCACGAAGCTGCTTGAGTTGCGTCTCAATATCCGTGGTCACGTTATCGGCAGTATCCTTCACGGAAGCCATATGATCCTCCTTCTCAATCAGATTGTTACACCCCTTGCCAACACCGCAGCGCGGCAAAGGTTCCAACCTGCTGTAGAAAAAGGATCAGCCACAGGCGCCCTGTTCGACGGGTTGCCGCTGCCGGTCATCCAGAACGGCCAGCACCCAGACGGCAAACCCGCCCAGCGCCAGCGCCGAACCCACCCACCCGGTGGAGGCCCAGCCATAACCGCCGGCGATAGCCAGTCCACCCAGCCAAGGGCCCAGCGCATTGGCGAAGTTGAAGGCGCTGTGGTTCAGGGCGGCGGCCAGCGTCTGGGCATCGCGCGCCACATCCATGAGGCGGGTCTGCAAACCCGTGCCCAGACCACCGCCGCAGCCGATCATGAAGATCGTAACCATCACCGACCACAGATCATGGACGGCGAAGGTGAACAGGGCCAGCGAACCCGCGCTCCACAGCAGAATGCCGCCCACCGACGGCATCAGGGCGCGGTCGGCGGCCCAGGCACCAGCCAGATTGCCCACCGTCAAACCAACACCGAAGACGGCCAGGGCCAAGGGCACCATGGCCGGCGCCACCCCCGTCACCTCCATCATGGTGGAGGCAAGGTAGGTATAGACGCAGAACATGCCGCCGAACCCGATGGCCCCGATGCCCAGCGTCAGCCAGACCTGACGCTGGCCCAGCGCGCTCAGTTCCCGCAAGGGGCTGGCCCCCGGCAGGGGCCGGTCCTTCGGCGCGTACAGGGTCAAAAGCGTGACCGTGGTAACGCCCAGCGCGCCAACCAGAGCAAAGCCCCAGCGCCAGCCCACCATCTGTCCGATCCCATTGGCCAGCGGCACGCCGATGATGGTGGCGATGGTCAGGCCCAGCATGACACGCGCCACCGCCTGCGCCCGCCGGTTGACGGGCACAAGCCCTGAGGCGACCAGGGCCGCGACCCCGAAATAGGCCCCATGGGGCAGACCCGATAGAAACCGGAAAGCCAGCATCGCCTCATAGGTCGGGGCCAGGGCCGATGCGGTATTGGCCAGCGCGAACACCACCATCAAGGCAATCAGCAGGGTCCGCCGCGACAGCTTCGCCGCCAGTACGGCAATCACCGGCGCCCCCACCACCACGCCCAGCGCATAGGCGCTGATGACATGGCCCGCCGTCGGCTCATCAATCCCCAGATCGGGGGCGAAGAAGGGCAGAAGGCTCATCACCGCGAATTCGGTGGTGCCAATGGCAAACCCACCCATGGCGAGTGCGAACAGCACAAGACCGGGACGGACAGGGGCGGCGGACATGGGTCTCTCTTCCGGGCTGCGGATCGGCGCATTGCGCCGCACAATCGGCCCTTATGTGATCATCCAAGGGCATAGGTGACAACGTTGCCCCATGCGACCGCAGCGCAGCATAAATTGCATGGCTGACGGAATTATTGGCTTGCGTCGCCATATCGCCGGGCATAATCGCGCGGCGGGCAGCCCAGCACCCGTTTGAAGGCCGTGCTGAAGGCGCTTTCCGACTGGTACCCGACCGACAGGGCGATGGCGGACACGCTTTCCCGCCCCGACAGCAAACGGTCACCAGCCAGCAGCATGCGCCAGCGCGTGACATATTCCAGGGGGGCATCGCCCACCATCTGCTTGAACCGCTCTGCGAAGCTGGATCGCGACATGCCGACATGCCGCGCCAGTTCCTGCAGGGTCCAGGGATGGGCCGGTTCGGCATGGATAGCGGCGATGGCCGCGCCGATTTGCCGGTCGGACAGGGCGAACAGCCATCCCGCCCGACCGCCATGCGGGCCATTGTCCAGATGCAGGCGCAGGGCCTGAACCAGCATCATATGCGCCAGATGCCGCAGCACCAGAAAGGCCCCCGGCCGATCCTCCCGCAGTTCCAGCATCATCCGTTCCATGGCCCAGCGCAGGCCCGACCGGTCACCGGCATCGCGCAAATGCACCAGCGGTGGCAGCAGCGACAGCAGCAGCCCCGCATGCCTCCCATCAAGCGCGAAACGGCTGCTGACGCAGAGGAAATCATCGCCCGCCCCCATCTGCGCCACCCCGCCCCGGCGCGCGGCGGCAAACAATTCCTGCGCCGGCAGTGGCGTCACATCGGGTCCGCTGGCCATGCGGAAGGGCCTGCCTGCCGGCAGCAGGAAACAATCGCCGGGTTCCAGGGGCAACGGCCGCGCCTCCCCCTCCACCCACAGCAGGCAGCGTCCCCGCACCACGGCCCCTGTCTTGATATTGTCCTGCTGATCCGGGAACTGCACCGCCCAGTCGCCACCCGCCGCGAAGCCGGCGGACAAAAGGTTGCGGGGTTTCAGCAGGGACAGGATGTCGGACAGCGGGTCCATGGCATTTCCGGACGATCAAGAAGAAATCACGGATTTCATAGCATGGATCGTCCGCACCAGCAGCGCCATCATAGGGCAATGGCCGTTCGGATACGGCCCTTTCTGATAGGAATGTTCCATGCATATCTTCGTCACCGGTGCCACCGGCTTCATCGGCAACGCCATTGTCACCGAACTGATCAGCGCCGGGCACCGGGTCACCGGACTGGTGCGCAGCGATGCGGCGGTCGAAAAACTTGCCCATCTGGGGGCCAGCGCCCATCGGGGTGATCTGAACGACCTGGACAGCCTGCGCAAGGGGGCGGAGGGGGCTGATGCCGTCATCCACACCGCCTTCAACCATGATTTCTCCACCTACCACGACAATTGCGAGATGGACCGGCGGGTCATCGCTGCCCTGGGTACAGCCTTGTCGGGCAGCGACCGCCCCCTGCTGGTCACATCGGGCATCGGCATCCTGGCAGCCGGACGATTGCTGACGGAAGATATGGCCCCCGCCACGGGTTCGCACGCTCATCCCCGCGCTGCATCGGAACAGGCGGCGGTGGCTTTGCTGGATAAGGGCGTAAATGCCGGCATCATCCGCCTGCCACCCAGCGTGCACGGTGCCGGCGACCATGGGTTCGTGCCCATGCTGATCAATCTCGCCCGGCAGAAGGGCGTGGCTGCCCATGTCGGGGACGGCGGCAATCGCTGGCCCGCGGTGCATCGGCTGGATGCCGCACGGCTGTACCGGCTGGCGGTGGAAAAGGCGCGGGCCGGGGCTCGCTGGCACGGGGTGGCGGATGGCGGCGTGCCGTTCCGCGATATCACCGCCATCATCGCCCGCCGTCTGAACCTGCCGCAGGTATCAACCGACGGGGCTGCTGCTGCCGCGCATTTCGGCTGGATCGGGGGCTTTACCGCCATGGATGTGCCGGCCAGTGCCGATTATACGCGCGCCGAACTGGGCTGGAACCCGGTGGAAGCCGGCCTGCTGACGGATATGGACAGCGACGCCTACTTCCCGCCGGCTTGAGCCTGCTTGTCCCACGCTGCCACCTTGGCCCGTGTGTCCGACATCATGTTGTCCAGGGCGCCTCGGTCCTGCACCTGCCCGCGCAGCACGACGGCATGGATGGCACGGGTGGCGGCGATATCTTCCATTGGGTTGCCGTTCAGCAGGACAAGGTCCGCCACCTTGCCCACCGTGACCGACCCGTACCGGTCCAGCTTGCCGAACCAGGCGGGACCGGCCCGCGTGACACTGGCCAGTGCCTGCGCCGGGGTCAGGCCATAGCGGACATAGAGCGACAGCTCATCATGCAGGCCGATGCCGGGATAGTTGAAGGAATTCAGGAACCCGGCATCGGTGCCGCCGATGATGGTGACGCCGGCCTTCTGCAGCAGCGGCAGAACGGCTGCCGTCACCTCAAACTGTTCATGGCGGGCCTGCACCTGTTCCGGCGTGGCCTTGGCCGCCCGCTGCACCCGCCATTCATAGGTCTTGCGCAGGCCGGGGCCGATATAGGCCAGATACTCATCCTTGGCGTGATCCTCCCGGTCCAGATAGGCGATGATGCGCGACCCGTTCAGGGTGGGCGTCACGAACACACCCTTTTCCGCCAGATGCCGGAACCCTTGCACGGCAAAGGCCGGATCATAGCCCTGATCAAGACGGCGTGACGCCTCTGCCCGGTCGATGCGGCCGGCGGCATAATCGGCGGCGATGGCGGCTTCGTCCTTCACCCCCGCATTCAGCGCGTAATCCAGATGCTCGACGGAACTCAGCCCCGCGTCCACCGCCTGCCCCAGGGTCAGGGCCATGGGGATATGGCCCGACGTGTTGAGGCCGGCGGCCCGCGCCTGCTTCACAGCATAAAGGAACAGTTCGGGCTTCAACGTGCTGTCGGTGATCTTGACAAAATCGACCTTCAGGTCCTTCAGCTTGGCGATGGCCTGATCGACCTCCGCCTCGCTGCCGGTTTCCAGCGTCCCTTTCCAGACGGGCTTGATCCCCTCGATCTTCGGGCCTGATGACAACAAGGTCGGGCCGAACAGCTTGCCGTCGGCAATCTGTTGTCGCCAGGACAGCACGTCATAGGGAAGATCGCCCGAACAGTCGCGCACCGTCGTGATGCCATGGGCGACATAGAGCGGCAGCAGCGCCTGGTTCTCCGCGATCAGGTCCGGCCCGCCGCCGAAATGAACATGCATGTCCCACAGGCCGGGGATCAGATAGCGGTTGCCGGCATCCAGGCTGCGCGCCGCATTCCATTCGCCGGCAATCTCCGCATCCGGCCCCACAGCCAGGATCCTGTCGCCCGCCGTCACCACCGCCTGATCGGGGATCAGCCGTTCCTTTTCCACATCCACGATGGTGGCGTGGCGAATCACCAGATCGGCCTTACCCTTTCCCGTGGCCGGCACAGACGGGGCCAGGACCAAAATGGTCAGAAGGGCGGCGAACAGCTTTTTCATGGGATGGCAACTCCGGCACTCAGGTGCCTTACCCTAACCCGCATGGCAGATCATGCGCCAATTGGATATATGGATAAAGATCATCCATATCCTGAATAATGCGACCATGTTCGATCCCCGCCTGCTGCGCGCCTTCGTCACCATCGCTGATACGGGCAGCTTCACAGTCGCCGCCGACCGCCTGCACATGACGCAATCAACGATCAGTCAGCAATTGGGCCGGCTGGAACAAGCGGTGGGTCAGGGTCTGATCGACCGCGCGGCCCGACCCGTGCGCCCCACCCCGGCGGGGGAACGGCTGCTGGGTCCCGCCCGGCGCATCCTGTCGTTACAGCGGGATGCGGCGGCGATGCTGTCCGATCCGGTGGGCACATCGGTGCTGCGCATCGGGTTGCCGGAGGATATTGCCACGGTGCCCATGATGTCGGTCTTCGCCCGCTTTTCCGCCGGCCACCGCGAAATGCGCCTGGACGTCACCACGGGCCTGTCGCGCGACATTGCCCGGCGATACCGGGCCGGCGATTTCGACATCGCCATCGTGAAGGAACCGGCGGCACAGGCCGACCAGCGCGCCAGCTTCCCCGAACCCATGGCTTGGTTCCAGGCGGCGGATGCCGGTGACGGTTGGCCGGACCCCATCCCGCTGGTCGCCTTTCCGCCTGGTGCGCTTTACCGGGATGCCATGTTCGACCGGATCGAAGGGATGGGCCGCCGCTGGTACATCGCCTTTACCGGCAGTTCGCTGGACAGCGTGGCCGTGGCGGTCGCCACCGGCATGGGCCTGTCGCTGCTGCCGGTGGCCGCCATGGCGGGGCGTTCAGTACGGCCCCACCATGGGCTGGGTGCCGCTCCCGCAATGGCCGTCTCCCTCTATGCCTGGGAAGGCAACGGTCCCATTGCCGACCTCACCGCGATGATGGCGGCGGTCCTGGCCGAACGGGCCGCCGGTCCCTAACCCCGCCGCTTCAGCAGCAGGCCCAACAGGGCGAAGCCACCGCCCAGCAGACAGGTCCCTTCCCAGCCAAAGTCAGCCCAGACGCGAACGGCTGTGGCCGATCCCAATGCACCACCCAGGAACATGCCCGTCATGAACAGGGTGTTGATCCGGCTGCGCGCGGCGGGGTCGAGGGCGAAAATCTGCTGCTGATGCGACACCAGCGCCCCCTGGATGCCGAAATCCAGGACGATGACGCCGACCACCAGGGCCGCCAGACCGGCCCACATCCCGAACAGCATCCATGCAATCAGGGTCGCAGCGGCCCCCAGCCAGATGGCCGGATGGGCCCCATGCCGGTCGGCCAGACGCCCGGCCACGGGTGCCGCCAGGATACCGACCGCACCGACCACCCCAAACAGGCCCGCCGCCTCCGCGCCCAGCCCGAAAGCCTCCAACCGGAAGGCCAGAACCGTCCAGAACACCGTAAAGGAGGCAAACAGACTGGCCTGCACCAGCGTGGCCATGCGCAACACATGTTCCCGCCGCCACAGATCGATCAGCGAGCGCATGATCGCGGCGTACCGGGGACGCGGCTCCATGCGCGTCTCCACCTCCTCCGGCAGGACCAGCACCATCAGCACCGCACCGAACAGGGCCAGCGGCACACCCAGCCAGAACATCTCCCGCCATCCGGCATGGGCCGCGACGAAACCGGCCAGGGTCCGGCTGAACAGGATACCCGACAGCAACCCCGCCATCACGGTCCCCACCGTCGCCCCGCGCCGTTCCGGGCTGGACAGGCTGGCGGCCAGCGGCACGATCTGCTGCGCCACCGTCGCCATCGCCCCGACCAGCAGGGAGGACAGCGACAGCATCAGCGGCGATGGCGCCACCGCCGTCAGCGACAGGGCCAGCGACAGCGCCATGAACTGTCCAATGATCAGCCAGCGCCGGGGCAACATGTCGCCCAGCGGCACCAGAAAGAACAGGCCCAGCGCATAGCCAAGCTGTGTGGCCGTGGAAACCGGTCCTGCCCCGCCCTGTCGCTGGAACTCCGCGCTGATCAGGCCCAGCATGGGCTGGTTGTAATAGATGTTGGCGACGGCAAGCCCCGCCGCCGTTGCCATGCCGAACAGGGCGTCCTTGCCCATGGGGGCGGCGACGGTCTGCTGATGAACGCTGGACGATTGCATCTCCGGGTCCTCTTCCCGATTGCTGCGATGCACATCATCTATGCCAGCCACGAATTTCGTTTTAGTCTGAGAGATCGTTAGGCCAGTATCACGGAGACCGTTACAATGGATACGCAAGACGCCCTGGTCTTCACCCATGTGGTCAGCGCCGGCAGTCTGGCAGGGGCGGCACGACGCCTGGGTATCACGCCCATGGCGGCAACACGCCGGCTGGCCAGCCTGGAGGCGCATCTGGGCGTACGGCTTCTGCATCGCAGTACGCGGGCCTTATCGCTGACGCCGGAGGGGGAAACCTTCCTGCCCTATGCCCAGGCCTTGCTGGACAGCGAGGCAGAGGCGCTGGCCCGGCTGCGGTCGGACAAGGCGGCGGCCACGGGACTGCTGCGGATTTCCACCACCGTCGCCTTTGGTACCCGCTATGTGGCGCCGCTGGTGCCGCGCCTGCTGGGCCGGCATCCCGAACTGCGTATCGCGCTGGACCTGTCCGACACGATGCCCGACCTGATCGCCAGCGGTACCGACCTTGCCATCCGCATCGCCCGCCTGCGTGACAGCGGGTTGATCGCGCGCAAGCTGGCCGACAATCCCCGCCTGCTGGTGGCCAGCCCGGATTATCTGGCCCGCCACGGCCACCCCGCCACCACCGCCGATCTGGCCGGACATTCCTGTCTGTCCCTGTTCGGGACCAGCCATTGGACCTTCATCGCCGATGGCGCCGAAAAACATGTGCGCCTGAACAGCCGCTTTACCGCCAGCAATGTCCAGGGCTGCCGCGCCGCCGCCCGTGCCGGGGGCGGCATCACCCTTCTGTCGGAATGGAACGTGGCGGAGGATCTGGCCAATGGCCGGCTGGTCCGCGTCGATCTGGCCGATGCGTCGCCGGAACCCATCAATATCTGGGCCGTCTATCCCACCACAAGGCTTCTGCCACAGAAGGTACGGGTGTTCATCACGGAACTGCGCGCCGCCCTGACTGCCGACGGAATGAAGGTAACGCCAGAAAAATAAACGCGGACTACTTTTATCCGCGTTTTAACGCTTGACGCACCAAACGCGGATCGATACAGTCCGCGTTATGGCACACATCACCGCAAGCGTTGAATATGGGATACACGGCCTGCTCTGGCTGATCGGGAATGAGGATGCGGCCCTGTCCAGCCGTGACCTCGCCGAGCTTCAGGGTATTTCGCCCAGCTTCCTGGCCAAGATTTTCCAGAAACTGGAAAAGGCCGGGATCGTAAGGGCGAGCGAGGGGGTCAGGGGCGGCTACCGCTTGGCCCGTCCCGCGGACGAGATCACGTTCCTGGCGATCGTGGACGCGATCGAAGGGGACAAGCCCCTGTTCGACTGCCAGGAAATCCGGGGCCGCTGCGCGGTCTTCGGTAATAACCCGCCGGGCTGGGCCACCTCCGGTATCTGCGCGGTGCATGCCGCCATGATGCAGGCGGAAAAGGCCATGCGCGACAGTCTGGCATCGCAGACCCTGGGCAGTGTGGCGCAGCGTTTCGGGTCGAAGGCGCCACAGGAATTCTTCACCGATATACAGGCCTGGATAGGGGACCGTATGCAGGGGCGCACCGCGCGCGGCGGCCGTCCCTCCCGCGACGATCAGGACTGATTTGATTTCCATTTGAGAAACTGACGGTGGGCAATCGCCCGCCGACGCTACCCCTTTGTCCGCCTTTCCCCAACCCACCACCCGGCGGGAACGGCCCCCCATGCCCATCGACAAGAGGATAAGACCATGACCAAGCAGATCATTATTGCCGGTTCCGGCTTTGCCGGCCTCTGGGCCGCCCTGTCCGCTGCCCGCGCCGTCCATCTGGCCGGAAAGGGGGAGGAGGTGGCGATCACCATGATCTCCCCCTCACCCAACCTGATCATCCGCCCCCGCCTGTATGAGGCGGTGCTGGACAATATGGCACCCGACATCTCCGCCCTGCTGACCGCCGTCGGCGTCACGCATCTGGCCGGGATCGTGGATAATATCGACGCCAACCGCAAGCAGGTGACCTTCCTGCCCCGTGATGGCGCGCCGCAGACCCTATCCTATGACCGGTTCGTGCTGGCCACCGGCAGTCGACTGTTCACGCCCCCCATTCCGGGGTTGAAGGAACATGGCTTCAATGTCGATACGCTGGACAGTGCGCAGGTGCTGGATGCGCATCTGAAATCGCTGGCGGATCGTCCCGAAAGCCTGGGCCGCAACACTGTTATCGTGGCCGGCGGTGGCTTCACGGGTCTGGAAACCGCCACCGAGATCCCCACGCGCCTGCGCGCCATCCTGGGTGATACGGCCCCTATCCGCACCATCATCGTGGATACAGCGCGGGAGATCGGGTCGGAATTCGGCACGGGCCCCCTGCCCGTCATCCGCGACGCCCTGGCCGAAACCGGGGTGGAGCCGCGCGCCGGCCTGCGCGTTGCCGCCATTGATGCCGAAAGTGTCACCCTGTCGAACGGCGAACGTATCCCGACCCAGACGGTGATCTGGACCGCCGGCATGCGCGCCCATCCGCTGGCGACACAGGTGCCGGGCGACCATGACAATCTGGGCCGCGTGGTGGGTGATGCCTTCCTGCGCGCACCTGCCGCCGATGGCATTCTCGTTACCGGTGATACGGTGCGCGCCGCCACCGATGATATCGGCAATGTCGCCCCCATGACCTGTCAGCATGGGCTGAGCCTGGGCCGTGTCGCAGGCCATAATGCGGCGGCTGAACTGGTGGGCCTTCCCACCCACCCTTACAGCCAGCCGAAATATGTGACCTGCCTGGACCTGGGCCCCTGGGGTGCCCTTTATACCGAGGGCTGGGACCGGCAGGTGCGCTTCACGCGTGAGGAAGGCAAGAAGATCAAGCAGGAGATCAACCAGATCTGGATCTACCCACCCGCCCCCGACCGCGACGCCGTCTTTGCGGTGGCGAACCCCGACTATGTGATTGTCCCGTAAACCAAACACGCTGTCGGCGTGGGCATTAAAACCGCGCCGCCAGACCACCCACAAAGCGGCGGGTGGCACCGGGCGACAGGAAACGCGCGTCCTCGAACCCCATTTCATCCGCCTCCCCATAGATGCCGAAGGTCGCATAGCGGCGGTCGAAGAGATTGTCGACGCGCGCATGCAGCGTCACACCGTCCAGAACCTGATAGCGGGCCGACAGGTTGAACAGGGCAAAGCCGCCGATCGGGTCGGTCAGGTTCGCCTCATCCCCGCGCAGATAGCGGCTGGATGAGTATTGCATCTCCGTCCCCACGGTCAGCCCATCCGTCAGCGCCACATCCGCCCCGATCTTCAGGCTGTGCAGCGGGATGCCGGGGATACGGTCGCCGCGTTCGACCGCAATCACCCCTTCCTCGTTCGCCTTCGGATTGTCAGGTGCCTGAATGGACAGGGGCGTGCGGAAACTGGCCCTGACCAGGGCGTAATCCGCAAACCAGCTGACGGCACCCGCCTCCCCGGAAAGCCCGGCCTCCACCCCCTGCCGCCACGTGCGCCCGACATTGTCGAAATAGCCGGTGCCCACAATCGGCCCCGCAGAAATGAAGATGATGTCGTCGCGGTTGCCGGTGCGAAAGGCTGACAGCGACCATGCGACGGCACCGTCCGACAGGTGTCCCCGCGCGCCCACCTCCCATGTCCGCGACCGCACATCGTCCAGCGGCGGATCGGCCAGGAAAGCATTGGGGAAGCGGCAGGGCTTTTCCGGGTCGGCGCAGGATAGTTCCGCCGGCGTCGGGATACGGTTGCTCTCATTCACCGCCGCGTAAAGCGTGGTGCCGGCCCCGGCATTCCAGGCAAGCCCGACACCGGGGTTCAGCGCCGTGTAGGTGTGATCCCCATCCAGATCATCGCCCAACTGGTCGCGCAGACGCAGATCGGCATGGGTCAGGCGCAGCGCCCCCGTCAGATGCAGGTCGGGCGTCAGGGAAAGCGTGTCGGAAACACTGGCCCCCGCGATCCAGGACCGGGTCTTCAGCCCGACATTGAATTCCTCATTGCCAATGGCGATGCCCAGGCTTTCCACCCCGCGCGTCGCATCCAGTTCGCCCAGTTCCGTCCCGCTGCCATAACGGGTGCGGGCATGATCCAGACTGGCCCCCAGGATCAGGATATTGCCCATACCGCGCAGCGCGCCTGCCTGTCGCGCCTGCAGGCTTATCCCCTGGCCGTCGGTGCGGGTCCGGGTGCGGTTGAACACGGCATCCGGTTCTTCATCCAGGCCCGTAACGGGGCTGCCATTGGCCCCGATCACGGGTTCCAGATCGTCGCCTTCCTCAAAACAGATACCGGCGCCGCATTCCTCAAACTCTCCCTGGTCGCCATTCGCCGTGCGCCGTTTCAGGTGACGCCAGTAACCGGCGGCGCGCAGGGTCCAGCCATCACCGGCCTCCGTCTTCCCACGGAAGGCCAGCGCCAGAAGGTCGCTGTCGGTAGCATCGGGATGGGTGAATACCCCGCGTCGGTTCTCCGACAGAAGATCGCCCGGTGCCGCCCCATTGCCCGTCAGTTCCGACGTGGCCGCCGTCAGGGAGACGCCGAATTCCGTCGCCGCCTCAGGCCGGTACAGAATATCGCCATAGGCACGCGATAAGCGGTTGGGCGAAAAATCGCGCCAGCCATCATCCCGCCCCTGCGATAGGCCCAGATAATAGCCGACATCGCCGGCGCTGCCCCCGGCCTCCGCCGTGACGGACAGGAAACCATCCGATCCGGCACTGATATCCCCGCCCAGTCCCTGGTAAACGAACCCATCCTTCATGGACAGGATCACGGCCCCGCCCAGGCTGTTGGGGCCGAAAGCCGGGTTGGACCCCGCCACCACCTGCGCCTGTCCGATGGCGAAGACCGGCAGCAGGTCCCACTGCACCACATCACCAAACGCCTCATTCACGCGCATCCCGTCCTGATAGACGACGATGCCCTGCGGCTCGCCCAGGGCCGGGGCCGCCGTGAAGCCGCGCAGGGCCACGCCCTGCTGCCAGGGATTGCCCAGACTGTCGATGGCGGCCACCGCGCCCAGCCGGCGCTGCAGCTCCTCCGTCGTAGTGACCGCACCGGGCCGGTTCATCTCCGCACCGTCCAGGCTGCGTCCGCTGGCCGGCAACCGGTTCAGCGGCACGCCTTCGCGCCCGCCGGCGGTTCCGATCACAATCACCTCCTCCGTCCGTGCCACGGGTTCGGCCAGGGCAGCCTGCGTCAGCAAGGCGGTGGTCAGCAGGCACAGCGTATGGGTGCGGCGCATTATTTCGTCCCCGGAACATGTCTTTGTTGCCGTTATTGGGACGTAGGCCCGGGGGTGGCGGCAATTGGACCATCGGGGCAGTCAGATATCCCTGACCAGGCGGGACAATTATCCTGATACTTTTGGTCAGTGGCGGATGGGGGTGCGGCGGGATTAGCCTGGGATTTTCAGCCTGTTCTGAAGGGAATGACGGCTTGTCCCTGCGGTGGCGGATCATTCTGCTGGTGATGCTTGCGGCGGCCCTGTCGGCCCTGGCCGGATTGGCGGTGACCATTGGTCGGGCGCGCGTCGCCGTGCGCGCAGAGACCGAGGCGGCGCTCAATCAGGCCCGCACGCAACCCGCCGTGATCACCGGCCATGCCCGCCATGTCACCCACCTGTTCGTGGCCGACGGCACCGCCATCCCGCCCCCCAGCCCCTCTCATCCCGGCGTGCCCGGCTGGTTCGTGGCCCTGATCTGGGATGGTGCCCCCGACATCCTGCTGCCCGCACCCGGCGGCCAATGGTTGCTGCGCGCCGATCCCGTGGATGAGGTGGCAGAGGTCTGGTCCGATACGGTGGCGCTGGCCTGGACGGCTTTGGTGATGCTGGCCCTGCTGCTGGCCGCCCTTCATGTTCTGGTCGGACGTGCGCTGGCCCCGCTGCACGGGTTTGCACAGGCGCTGGACCGGCTGGCACAGGGGCAGGCCGCCGACATGCCAACCGGGGATGGTATTCCGGAACTGACCGCCATCGGACAGCGTATTGCCCATCTGGACCGGGAACTGACGGTAGCACGCGCGGAAAACGCGGCTCTGTCGCACAGCCTGATCGCTCTGCAGGATCAGGAACGTGCCCAACTAGCCAGGGACCTGCACGATGAGCTGGGACCCATGCTGTTCGGCATCCGGGTCGATGCCCATGCCATCGCACGGGCCGCCGGCACGGGGCCGGTTCCCGCCGGCGACGCCACCGCGCGGGCCGATGCAATTGCCAATGCCGCCGCCGGTATCCGCGACCTGTCGCGCCGCATCCTGAACCGGCTGCGCCCCATGGGGCTGGACCATCTGCATGCCGCCGACATCCTGCGCGACCTGATGGATGGCTTGGCGCGGCAGCATGCGGACATCCGCTTCACCGCCAGCCTGGATGACGATGCCTTCACCCGTTCCGAAGCTGCCGACCTGACCCTGTACCGCATCGCCCATGAAGCGCTGCTGAACGCCCTGCGCCATGGCAGACCCACCCATGTCTCGCTTTCAATCGAGGGCGATGATCAGGGCGTGATCCTGCGCGTCACCGACAATGGCGGTGGCCTGGGCGATGACGCGCCGCCCGGCCATGGCATCATCGGTATGCGTGAACGGGTGCGTGCCCTGGGCGGGGATTTCACGATCCTGACCGACGATGCCGGCCTGACCCTGGTGCAGGCCACGTTGCCCGTCCCGCTTTCCTCCCCCCGGACACAGGAACATCATGGCTGATGCCGCTCCCCTGATCCTGGTCGTTGATGACCATGCCATCGTGCGCGGCGGCTGCCGGCAATTGCTGGAACCGCCCTTGTCCCGCTTCCGCGTGGTGGAAGCTGCCGATGGCATGGCCGCCCGCGAACAGGTGGCCCGGCACGATCCCGATCTGGTGGTGGCCGACCTGAACCTGCCCGGCAGCCCCAGCGGGCTGGACCTTGTCCGGGAACTGACGGGTGCCGGGCGGCGGGTGGTGGTGTTTTCCATGCATGAAACACCGGGCATCGCTGGCCGCTGTCTGGAAATGGGGGCCGCCGCCTATGTCACCAAATCGGACGCGCCCGACGCGCTGGTACAGGCGGCGGAGGCGGCCCTGCGCGGTGACCGCTGGCTGTCGGCCGACATCGCCCGTGCCTTGGCCCTGCCCAACCGGGAGGGTGACCTTACGGAGAGGGAGGCCGAAATCCTGGATATTCTGGCCGACACCACGGACCTGGATGATGTTGGTCGCCGCCTGGGTATCAGCTACAAAACCGTGGCCAACAGCCTGGTCCGCCTGCGCAATCGCTTCGGTGTCCGACGCACTGCGGATCTGGTCAGGGTGGCGGTGCAGCGACGGGCGGGGGGTTAGGCCACAACCCCCAGCACCACAGACGCCCCGCTATCCCCGATCAGGGATGCCGCGCGCGCCGGTGCTGCTGCCGCGATGGCGGTGGACAGTGCGTCGGCCATGGTCGCCGTCGCCGCCGCCACACTGACCTGCCGCCACGCCGTCGCCGGAAGTCCTGTGACTGGGTCCAGGATATGTCCGATCCGCCCAGCCGCATCGATCAAGGTACCGCGCGGGGCAGATGTGGCGATGGCCCGGCCCGATACGGGCACCGTGGAAAGGACACGGTCCACCGCGTCCGGGTCCGCGATGCCCAGCCGCCATTCCTGTCCATCATCGCGCAGGCCAATACCGCGCGGTTCCCCCATATCGACCAGCATATGCCCCACCCCATGGGACAGCAGCAGGTCGGTCACCCGGTCGGTGATGTAGCCCTGGGCAATGCCGTTCAGGGTCAGTTGCGTTCCAGGCTGCAACCGCACCCGGTCGCGCGCCACCATGACCCGTTGCCATCCGACCGTGCCTAAGGCAGCTTGCAGCCCAGCCGCATCCGGCACCCCGCCCCGGTATAGCTCCCATAGCGGCTGCACCGTCGGATCGAACACCCCACCCGTGGCCGCCGCGACCGTCAGCGCCTGACCCAACAGATGGGTGAAGGCGGCGGGTGGGTCACCCACCTCCCCCTCCCGGTTCAGGCGCGACAGCAGGCTGTCGGGCCGGTACAGGCTGAACAGCCCCTCCATCGCATCCACCAGCGCCACGACCCGCGACACCAGCCGTCGCGCCGTCTCTTCCGCCGCCCCATGCAGGGTTAGGCTGGCGGGTCCGCCCATGGCCTGCCCGGTCCAGGTGACGGGTGGCGGCTTTCGGGGCCACAGGGCGACACCCGCCCCGGCCAGCGCCACCGCCGACAGGCGCAGCACGCGACGGCGGCTGATCCGGGTTTCAGGCGGCATGACCATTCCCCTTCATCCCGATGCGCGCCGCCGCCCCGGCCCCATGTTTGGCCGCGACCACCAGCGGCACGCAGCGCCCTTCATCGGCATAGATGCCGACGCAATCCAGACACTGGAAACATTCGCCATAACGGATGGAGCCATCACGGCCGATGGCCTTGTACCGGCAGCGCGCGGTGCAAAGCTGGCACGGGCTGCCGCATGCCGCCCGCCGGGGGATCCAGTCCAACACCCGCAACCGCCCCGCCAGCGCCAGGAACGCGCCCAGCGGGCAGACATAGCGGCAGAACGGCTTGAATATCACCGTCCCCAGCAGCAGCCAAAACCCGGCATAAAGCACGAAGGGCAGGTCGCGCAGGAAGGTCAGGGTGATGGCCGTCTTGAACGGTTCCACCTCCGCCGCCGTCTCTGCCTCTGTCGGCGCGATCAGGGCCGTGGCCAGCAGCACCACCAGCACCCCATATTTCAGCAGCACCAGCCGCCCATCCAGCCATGCCGGCACCCGCACCTGCCGCAACGCCAAGGCCCGGCCCAGCGTGTCGGCGAATTCCTGCAAGGCCCCGAACGGGCACAGCCAGCCACAGAATGTCCCCCGCCCCCAGATGATCGACGCCACCGCGACATAGGCCCAAAGCAGCAGGGAAATGGGATCATAGAGCAGGAAGCCGAAATCCATCCCCCGCGCCGCCCCCTTCACCAGCCCCTGCACTGTCACGATGGATAGCTGCCCCTGCGCATAGATGCCGACAAAGCCCAGCGTCACCGCCAGGAACCCCATCCGCGTCCAATAGAACAGCCGCTCCCGCCGCGACAGGCGCGTCTGCGCGATCAACCCCGCTGTCAGACCCAGCAGCATCAGGCTCAGCACCGACAGTTCCGGCAGCCGACTGCCCCAGGCCAGCAGCCATTCCGGCGTTGGTTCTTCCACCACGGGCCGCGTGAACAGCGTCGGCGGCAGCGCGTAATCCAGGGGGAAATCCTGTATTCCCATTTCAGGCCGGATCACGCCCTTTTCCCGGATGACACGCAGCGACAGGGTCCAGGGGCTGGCGGGGTCGAAGGCAGCGGAACCGTCGATGCGGAACAGCCGCACCTCTTCCGCCACCGGCACCCCGGCGGGCAGGGCGTAATCATGCACCATGTCGCGGATATTGACGGGAAAGCCCGCTTGGCGAACCGACAGCCGGTCCGGCACCGTAGCCGGCACGAAATCCGGACCGGTATAGGAATAGCGCCCGCTGGACATCACCAGCAGCGCCTCCTCCCCCGGCTGCAACCGCGCCATCAGATGGGCATGTTGCGCGTCACCCAGCAGGGAACGGCCAATACCGGGACTGTTCAGATAGGCGACCCACAGGTCGATGAAGGTGCCGTCCGGGTCTCCTGTCCCCTCAATATCCAGGCCCGCGAAGATGGAGCCCTTGTACGCCACCTCCACCTGCGCATTGCTGAGGCGAAGATGGCGGACGAGGCCCTGTTCCACCAGGGCCGGCCAATCCATGACCTTGTCCATATCGGCGCGCGGCAGGGATTTTGGCTTGGGCGCGATGGCGGCCATCTTGGCCTGCGCCACCTTGGTCGCAGCACTCATGATGGTCAGGTTGGCGATGCGCAGGCTGGCCGTGGCCTTTGCCACCCCGTCCAGCGTGACGGAAGTGCTGCCCGCCCGGTCGGACGCGCCATACTGGCTGCCGATCTTGATATTCTGCCGAATGGTCAGGCCGCGATACTGGGTCAGGAAATCGGCGAAGGGCTGTGGACCCAGCCCATCCACAAAGACCGGTTCATGCTGCGACACGATCCGCACATCCAGCAGCCGGCCCGTATCATCCATGGCGACCGACAGGTTCATGGGCGTGCCGGAAAATCCCGGAATGGGCGTCAGGTTCCCCGTTTCGAAAATATACCCCGCCACCATCCCCGCCTTGATCAGCGGCCAGGCCGGCACCTCCCGATCCTTCTCCCCCAGGCTGTAGCCTTCGGGCAGCAGCCGCGTCATTTCTGCCTCGCTCAACCCGGCCCGCACCGGCCCGGCGACCATCAGCAGCATCAGCAACAGGACCCCGCGCAGCAGCATCGCTTCCCCCACCCTCTTGGGGGAAAAGGCTATGGCGCTGGCGATGGGGCGGGAATTGGACTTTGGTTTCAGACAGGGATGGTCACCGCCGGCACAGGCTTTCCCCCTCATCATCACCCAGACTGTCCAGCGGCGTGCGCTGGTGGAGATAGCCTTCCTGAGGGGAGACGGAGACAAGCAGGCGCGGAGAGGTGATCAGGATCGGCTGACGCAACTGCCCATCCCAGGGACGGAAGCTCAGCGCCTGTCCCTTGAACGCCGCCAGGGTGAAACCGGGGTCTTTCAGGGCCACCACCACCGCCGCCGCATCCCCGCCCTTGACCTTGCCCGCCGCCTCCGTCACGGCGCGCACTGCCGTCCAGGCGGCATAATCGCGTTCGGTCATCACCCGTCCCGCCAGGGCCTGAAACCGGTTCTGCAGCTGCGTGCCGCCCCATTGTTCAAACACCCGCGACCAGGCGGTGGGCGTCAGTTCGGCGGTGCCGGCCACGGGCCGCGGGCGGGCCGTGCGGTAGGACAGGAAGTCGCCGAACGCCCCCTCCTCATCCGCCACGATAAGCACGTCATGATCGGCCCCGCGTGTGAAGGTGGACACCACGTCACGCTCATTGCTGAAGCCGTCATCGGTGCGGGCATGACCCACATCGAAGGTCCAATCCTTCTCCTCAACGATCTTCGCCCCCAGCCGTTTGGCGGTGCGGCGCATGGCATCGGCAAAGGGCTTGTCCCCCGGACCCGCCCCGGTGACCAGAAACCAGCTGGTCCAGCGCCGGGTGACCAGATACTGACCCAGCGCATCGGCCAGCATCCGCCGGCTGGGGATGGTGTGCAGCAGGTTGGCGCGGCATTGCGCGTTGCGCAGGCCATCATCGCGCGCCCGCGCATTGATCACGACCGCCCCGTTGGCCGCCGCCTTGTCCGCCACGCGCAGCAAGGCATCGCTGGGCAGGTCGGCGATGATGAAGCGCACGCCCTGGCCCAGCAAGGCATCTACATCCCCCTCCCGCCCCTCCGCCAAGGTGAATTCCTTCTTCAGGAACCGGCCCGTGACATTGCCATCCTGAATACCCAGTCTCACCCCCATCAGCGCCCCGTCGCGGATGACTGGGTCCAGAAAGGACAGGGGCGTCGCGGGGGGATCGTCGGTGCCGATGAAGCCGATGGCAAGCCGGGTCATCGGCGCGGTTGCCGCCACCGGCTTCGGCGCATCGGCGGCCAGAACGGGGGCCGCACAGCACAGGGCCAGGGCCAATGACAGGGCGCGCAGCATCGGTCTTCTCCCCGCGTCGGAACCTTCCGCCAGCATAAGCCCGCCCCCGCGCGCGAATGACATTGCACTATCGTCTAAGCTCTAGGCCGGGTGCCGCCGCTTGGCAAAGACCCTTCGCCCGCCGTACCATCGCGGAATCTCTGCCCTGGCCCATCGCCGGGGTTTCGTGAACCGAGGTCCAGGGGCGTGATGCCGCCAATGCCAACCCGGTCGCTGGTGCGGGCCTGCACACATCTGGCGGACCCGGCGGCGGCCATCGACGAGCTTCACAACAGCCTGACAGCCGCCGATCCGGCGCTGATCGTGCTGTTCTGCTCCTCCCACTACGACCTGTCCGCCGTGGCAGCCTCGCTGCGCGCCCGCTTTCCGGGCGTGCCGGCCATCGGCTGCACCACCTCGGGGGAGTTGACGCCGCTTGGCTATATGGATGGCTCCATCACGGCAGTCGCCTTCCCCAGGGGTGATTTCGCGGCCAGCATCACGCGCTTCGATCATGTCAGCCGGTTTGAGATGGGCGACGCCAAGCCCAAGGTGCGCGACCTGCTGGCAGAGGCGGAGGATACGGCCATCGAAATGGGCCCCGACGCCCGCCATGTCGCCCTATTCCTGGTCGACGGCCTGTGCGTGAAGGAGGAACTGATCATCAGCGCCCTGCATGACGCGCTGGGTGGCCTGCCGCTGATCGGCGGGTCAGCGGGCGACGACATGCGGTTTGAGGCGACACATGTCCTGCATGACGGGGAATTCCATGTCGATGCCGGCGTGCTGCTGATCCTCACCACGACGCGGCCCTTCAAGGTGTTCCGCAACCAGCATTTCGTCCATACCGACCAGAAGATGGTGGTCACCCAGGCCGACCCCACCCGCCGCATCGTCACGGAAATCAACGCGGAGCCGGCGGCCCGCGAATATGCCCGCATGGTGGGGCTGGAGGGCGAGCCGCTGACGCCCATGATCTTCGCCTCCTACCCCGTCGTGGTGCGGGTGGGCGGGGAATATTATGTCCGCTCCATCCAGAAGGTGAACGAGGATGAAAGCCTGACCTTCTTCTGCGCCATCGATGAGGGCATTGTCCTGACGGTGGCGACTGGTGTGGATATCGTGCGCAACCTTCAGGAACTGTTCGATCGCCTGACGGTGGAGATCGGCAAGCCTGACCTGATCCTGGGCTTCGACTGCGTCTTCCGGTCGCTGGAACTGGAGCAGAAGCAGCTGAAGCAGGCGGCGTCCAAGGTCCTGGCCAGCCAGAATGTCGTGGGCTTCTGCACCTATGGCGAACAATTTAACGCCATGCATGTGAACCAGACCTTCACCGGTCTGGCCATAGGTGCGCGATGAGCGCCCTGCCCGATCCCGCCAACGACCTGCCCACGCCCGAGCAGGAGCGCATCGCGCTCTTGGAGCGGGAGAACTGGAAACTCAAACGCATCAACAAGGCGCTGATGGACCGGGTCGAACGGTCCATGGATTATCATGGCAGCGCCTTCTCCCTGTTTCAGACGGCCATCGTCCTGGAAAGCCGGGTACGGGAGCGTACCCAGCAGCTTGAAGAAACCCTGCGCGAGTTGGAAGCGTCGAACAGCGAACTGGCCCGCGCCAAGGAAACGGCGGAAACCGCCCAGACCCGTCTGGCAGAGGCCATCGAAAGCGTGAATGAGGGCTTTGCCCTGTTCGATGCCGATGACCGGCTGGTCCTGTGCAACAAGACCTATCTGTCGCTCTGGCCCGCCATCGCCGACCTGATCAGACCGGGCATCAGCTTTGGCGAGATCGCGCAGATGGCGGTGTCGCGCGGGTCGGTGGTGCCTGAAACGGCAGGCCCTGACCGCTGGGTCCGCGAACGGGTGGCGCAGCATGTGGGGGCCGACGGCACCCATGTCCATACCCTGGCCGACGGGCGCTGGATCCAGATCAATGAACGGCGCACCCGCGATGGCGGCATTGTCGGCATCTATACCGACATCACCGATGTGAAGGAACGCGACGCCCGCGACGGGCAGGAACGTATCCGCCTGATCACCGACGCCATGCCGGCCCTGATCGCCTATGTCGATGCGGAGGAAACCTACCGGTTCGTGAACCGCCGCTATGGTGAGATGTTCCGCCGCCCCCGGCATGAGATCGTGGGATCGACCATGCGCGAACTGCTGGGGGATGATGAATATCGCCGCCGCCGCCCGCATATCGGCACCGTCATGGCGGGACAGGAGACGCAATTCGATCTGGAATTCGATACGCGGTCCGGCAAACGCTATTCCCAGGCAACCTATGTCCCGCATTTTGCGTCAGATGGCGCGGTGCTGGGCTTCTTCTCCCTGATCCAGGACGTGACCGAACGCCGCCGCGCGGCGGAGGATCTGCGTGAGGCCAACGAAGGCTTGGAACGCCGTGTGGCCGAACGCACCGCCGCCCTGAAGCAGGAGATTACCGAGCGTCAGCAGATTGAGGAAAAGCTGCGGGAGGCGAAGACCGCCGCCGAACAGGCCAACCTGTCAAAGACCAAGTTCCTGGCCGCCGCCAGCCACGACCTTCTGCAGCCGCTGAACGCCGCCCGCCTATTCGTGTCCGCCCTGACCGAAGGGGAGCACGAGGCCGGCACCCGCATGCTGGTGGAAAAAACCGATGCGGCCCTGCTGTCAGTCGAAGACCTGCTTGAAGCGCTGCTGGACATTTCCAAGCTGGATGCCGGCGTGGTGCAGCCGCAGTTGGATGATTTCCCGCTGGCCATGCTGCTGACATCCATGCAGGCCGAATATGCGCCGGTGGCCAAGGAACGCGGGCTGGACCTGCGCGTCCTGCCATGCAAGGCCATCGTCCATACCGACATGCGCCTGCTGCGCCGCATTCTGCAGAACTTCGTCTCCAACGCCCTGCGTTACACCCGCACGGGCCGTGTCCTGGTCGGCTGCCGAAGGGTGGCGGACGGGGTGCGGATCGAGGTGCTGGATACCGGCCCCGGCATCCCGGCGGACAAGCTGGACGAAGTGTTCGAGGAATTCCGCCGCCTGGAAGGCGCTGACCGCCCCGCCGGGCGCGACCGGGGCATGGGTTTGGGCCTTGCCATCGTACAGCGGGCGGGCCGCATGCTGAACACACCCATCGGCCTGCGCTCCCGCATCGGCAAGGGATCGGCCTTCACCGTCACCGTACCGCTGGGCAGCCAGAAGCGCCCCGCCCTGCCTAGCGCCATGCGCAGCACAGCACCCGCCAGCCCTCTGACCGGTGCGCGTATCCTGGTCATCGACAATGAACAGGCAATCCTAGATGGGATGGGCGCGCTGCTGCGCGGCTGGGGCTGTCAGGTGCAAGTGGCGCCCTGCGCCGAGAGCGCCATGGATGCCCTGCCCGCTCTGGGTGGCTGGCCCGACGTGATCATCGCCGACTATCATCTGGAAAACGGTGCGGTTGGCGTCGATGCCATCGCCCGCATCATTCAGGCGCGCGGCCATGACATCCCGGCCATGGTCATCACCGCCAACCGCACAGCGGATATCCATGAACGGGTGCAGCGCGACGGCTATGCCCTGCTGACCAAACCCGTAAAGCCCGCACAATTGCGGGCCCTTGTGACACAGCTGATCGGGTAGGCCGGGAGGCATTGCCCCCGGCCCCTTTTCCTCACGCAATCTTACGCAACTCGTCGCGGACATTGTCTACGCGCTGGTTGGCGGTGCGGGTGGACAGCACGATCTCATCCATATTGTGGTGGATCAGGGCCACATCACCCGATGCGCCGCGCATATTGGCGTTCATTAACCGGGCCACCGCGCTCTGTTCCTCAACCGCGGAACAGGTGCCGATGACATAGCCGCGCACCGCGTCGATGGCGCCGCGAATGGCGTGCAGCTTCTCCGCCACATCACCCGACACATCCTGCAAATTAACGATCTCCTTGGAGATCAGCTGCGTCGCCTCTGCCGCCTGCCGGGCCAGGGACTTCACCTCCCCGGCCACGACCGCGAAACCACGGCCCGCCTCGCCGGCGCGCGCACTTTCGATGGTGGCGTTCAGGGCCAGCATGTTGATGCGCCCGGCAATATCGCCGATCAGCTTGACAATGCCATCCATGGCCTGGGTGCCGCGCACCAGCTTCTCGGTCGCCTGATCCACCACCTCCGCCTCGCTATAGGCCTGTTCGGTGGCTTCCTTGGACCGGGTCATGCTCTGCGCGATCTCGCGGATGGAGGCGTCAAGCTGTTCAGAACCACTGGCGATGGCCTGTACATTTTCCGAGGTACGCTGCGATGCCGCCGACGCATCCTCCGCCTGGGCGTTGGAGGCCTGGACAGCGGCGACGATATCGCCCAGATATTTCTGCACCGCCGCCAGCGTCTCTTCCGTCTGGTGCCGCGCCTCGACCGCTGCGGTGACGTCGCTGGCAAACTTCACCACTTTCACGGGCTTGCCATTGCCATCCAGGATGGGATTGTAGGTTGCCTGGATGTAGACGACGCGGCCACCGGCGCCAATGCGCTTAAATTCCGCCTGGCTGAACCGGCCGGCGCGCAGACCCTGCCAGAAACTGGTATAGCCGGGGCTGGACACCTCCTGCGGATCGACAAACATCGAATGTTTGCGCCCCTGTATCTGGTCCAGCCGATAACCCATGACCTTCAGGAAATTGGCATTGGCGGTCAGGACGGTGCCATCCATATCGAATTCGATGACGGCCTGCGCCCGGTCCAGCGCGGCCAACTGGCCTTCCTGATCCAGGCTGTTCTGATGTTCGGCGGTGGCGTCGGTCGCAACCTTGACCACCTTCACCACGCGGCCCTTGCGGTCCAGGACAGGGCTATAGGAACCGTGGATCCAGACCTCGCGCCCGCCCTTGGCGATGCGGCGGATCATCTCCACCTGCGTGGCCCGACCTTCGGCCAGATCCTTCCAGAACCGGGCATAATCGGCGCTGTTGCGCGTGGCCTCATCCACAAACATGCTGTGGTGGCGGCCCTTGATCTCCGCCAGGCTGTAGCCCATGGCGGTCAGGAAATTGTCATTCGCACCCAGGATGGTTCCGTCGGGCGTGAATTCGATAATGGCCTGCGCCTTGCTGATGGCGGCCAGGACCGCTTCCGCATCGTGATTGCCGCCGAACAACATATCGCACCCCCTTAACCATGCATCTGGACTGCATGAAGGGGATGGTAGGAAATGAAAACGATTACGTCATGCGAGCAAAAGGATATTAACTTGATCAAAATCAATATATTGACCCTTTAATCCTATTTATTTAACAAACATAAATAGGACCATAAATGTCCACTTACATTTAAAATCAATGGCCACTGTCTTTAATTTTGGAAACATTAAAGAAACAAAAACTCGCACCACACCTCCAAAACCCCAGCCTTGAGCGGCTTTCCCCGGGTTTCGGCCGTACACAGGCTGTCAATCCCGTCACCCCGCCGGCTCACACCTGCTCCATCTGATCCCCGCGCGGCGGCGGACCCGCGGCCAGTAGCACCGCCGCCTCCTCATCCGTGAACACACGGGACCTTGTCAGAAAACGCATGCCTTCCGGCCCTTCCAGGGAGAATCCAGCGCCCCGGCCAGGCACCGCATCGATGATAAGCTGCGTATGTTCCCAATACTCGAATTGGGCCGCGCCGATGAAGACGCAGGCGCCATGGATATCCCCCAGATAGACATCGCGGCTGCCCACCTTGAACTCCCCCGCCGGATAACACATGGGCGCCGACCCGTCGCAGCACCCGCCCGACTGGTGGAACATCACCGGCCCGTGCAGGGCGCGCAGCCGGTCGATCAGGGCGTCGGCGGTGGGCGTGGACAGAACTCGAGGAACCATGGGCACCTCCATAAAGAAGGCGGGTGACGCATGTGGACGCCACCCGCTGCCAAGTCACCTCATAAGGGAAGAAAGGCGGTGCTCACTTAAAAGAAGCCCAACGCCTTCGGGCTGTAGCTGACCAGCAGGTTCTTGGTCTGCTGGTAATGGTCCAGCATCATCTTGTGCGTTTCACGCCCGATGCCCGACTGCTTGTACCCACCGAACGCTGCATGCGCCGGGTACAGATGGTAGCAATTGGTCCAGACGCGGCCCGCCTGGATATTGCGGCCAAAGCGGTAGGCGCGGCTGCCATCGCGGCTCCAGACACCGGCACCCAGCCCGTACAGTGTGTCATTGGCGATTGCCAGCGCCTCTTCCTCGCCCCGGAACTTGGTGACGGCCAGAACGGGGCCGAAGATTTCTTCCTGGAACACCCGCATCTTGTTATGGCCTTCCAGCACCGTCGGCGTGACGTAATAGCCGCCCGACAGGTCACCACCCAGATCGGCACGCCCGCCGCCGGTCAGGACCTTGGCCCCCTCGCCCCGCCCGATATCGATATAGGACAGGATCTTTTCCAGTTGATCGTTCGATGCTTGGGCGCCGATCATGGTGCTGGCATCCAGCGGCGAGCCCTGCTTGATCTTCTGGACCCGTGCGATGGCCTTTTCCATGAACCGGTCATAGATGCGTTCATCCACCAGGGCGCGCGACGGGCAGGTGCAGACCTCCCCCTGGTTCAGGCCGAACATGGCGAAACCTTCCAGCGCCTTGTCCAGGAAATCGTCATCCTCGGCCATCACGTCGGCGAAGAAGATGTTGGGCGACTTGCCGCCCAGTTCCAGCGTGACGGGGATCAGGTTCTCCGACGCGTACTGCATGATCAGGCGGCCGGTCGTGGTCTCACCCGTGAACGCGATCTTGGAGATGCGCTTGTTGGTTGCCAGCGGCTTGCCCGCCTCGATCCCGAAACCGTTGACGACGTTCAGGACGCCGGCGGGGATCAGATCGCCGACAATGTCCATCAGCACCATGATCGACATCGGCGTCTGTTCGGCAGGCTTCAGCACCACGCAATTGCCGGCGGCAATTGCCGAGGCCAGCTTCCAGGCGGCCATCAGGATCGGGAAGTTCCAGGGGATGATCTGACCCACCACGCCCAGCGGCTCATGGAAATGATAGGCGACCGTGTCATGGTCGATCTCGGCTAGGCTGCCTTCCTGCGCACGGACGCAGGCCGCGAAATAGCGGAAATGGTCGATGGCCAGCGGAATGTCGGCGGCGGTCGTCTCGCGGATCGGTTTGCCATTGTCGATGGTTTCGGCCAGCGCCAGCAGGTCCAGGCGCTGTTCCATGCGGTCGGCGATGCGGTTCAGAACGGCGGCCCGTTCAGCAACGGAGGTGCGGGCCCACTTGTCCTTGGCCTTGTGCGCGGCATCCAGCGCCAGCTCAATATCCTCCGCCGTGGACCGCGCGATCTTGCAGAATACACCGCCGGTGACGGGGGAAATATTGTCGAAATACTGGCCGCGCACGGGGGCGACCCATTCGCCACCGATGAAATTGTCATAGCTGGCGCGGATACCGACGCTGGATTTCAGCTTTTCGATGGCCTGGTGCAACATGGGGGCGTCTCCCTTGGGGATGTCATGAACCCCTGTCGTGGGGCTCGGGATCGACCCCAACCGTGCGCCCCCTGGCCCGTCCGGTAAATTAGACTTTGTGTGAAGAAACCCGTCCCGGACGGGTTGCCCCGACACCTTGGTGCAATTGCGCAAAGGGATTGGCCTTGGCTTCTTTGAGGCGAAATTCACCCGCAAAACCAAGGTGTTCCGACAATGATGACGCGCCCGTACATTCTGGCCGCCGCCCTGGCCGCACAGGTCCTGATCGCCGCCACGGCAGAGGCCGCGACGCATGAGGTGAAGATGCTGAACCAGGGGCCGGGCGGCGCCACCATGGTGTTCGAACCCGCCATACTGACCATCGCGCCCGGCGATACGGTGCGCTTCATCCCCACGGACAAAAGCCACAATGCCGAGGCCATCAAGGGCATGCTGCCAGAGGGTGTGGAACCGTTCACCGGCAAGATGAACGAGGAAATCACGGTGACCTTCGATCAGCCCGGCCTCTACGGCTTCAAATGCAAGCCACATTACGCCATGGGCATGGTCGGCGTCATCGTTGTGGGCGATCCCGTGAATGTCGAACAGGCTAAGGCCGTGAACCACCCCGGCAAGGCCAAAGAATTGCTGCTGGGCCTGATGGCAAAGCTACGGGGGTGAGGGTTTGGTTACCTTGTGCGGGCGTAGTTCCCTCACCCTCCCGAACGCTACCGCGTCCAGGCCCCTCCCTCTCCCACTTCGTGGGCGAGGGGCGTGACCTTGGCGTCAGGCTATATTTCGCACCTCGCCCGCCTGCGGGAGAGGGAGGGGCCCATCGCTGTCAAGCGATGGGAGGGTGAGGGAACCACGCTGAAGGTGAGGCAACGATCTACTGCGCCGCCGCCCGCGCCGAGACCTGCGGGGTGCTGGGGGCCGGCGCAAAGCTGACCTTGTTGGCCAGGATCACGGCCTGGGTGCGGCTGAATACCCGCATCTTTTGCAGGATGGCGGAGACATGGGCCTTCACGGTCGTCTCCGTCACGTCCAGCTCATACGCGATTTCCTTGTTCAGGCGACCGGCAACCACCAGCTCCAGCACCTTGCGCTGCTGGGGCGTCAGGGTATCGATGCGGCGGATGATCTCCTGATCCTCACCCGACGGGGCCGGGGCCGGCGCATCCTCCAGACCTTCGGGCACATAGACATCGCCGCCCAACACCTGATGCAGGGCCTTGGCGATCATGCCGCGCGCCAGCGATTTGGGCACGAAACCCGCCGCCCCATGGCGCAGCGCCTCGTTCACCAACTGCCGGTCACAGGCCGCCGACACCATGACCACCGGCAGCGACGGATAGCGGGCGCGCAGCGAGGCGAGGCCCGCAAAGCCGTTATTGCCCGGCATGTTCAAGTCCAGCAGGACCAGATCGAAATCGCCCTCGCGGTCGATGATGCGGATCACCTCGTCCAGGTCGGACGCCTCAAACAGCTCGCACCGGTCCAGTGCCACGGCAACAACGGTGCGCAACCCATCGCGCACCAGCGGATGATCATCCGCGATCAGAACCTTGCCCATGCCCTTGATCCTCCCCGTCGCCCTGATGGCCGCGCCGAATTGATTATTTTTCTGGGCGTGATCAGCCTACTCGCGCAGGCGGGGACGGACAATCGCGGGAGCCCCGGTGGGGCACGGTTCTTTAGTATAAGGTCCCCCCTGCCCCATCAAAAGCAAAGGGGCCGCTCCCTTTCGGAAGCGGCCCCTCACCTTCCCTATCCCAAATCCAATGGTCACCACTGATGACCATTGGAGGCCGGCGACCGCCGGCCCGCGACCCCATCGTCGCGTAAGCCAACGGCGCGGATGCGCCCGCCCGGTGCTTAAGGGAACAATTGAGATTAAGCCTTCGGCAGCTTGAACACCCAGAGCGAGCCACCCTGATTGATATGCTGGATGGACTTCGCCACCTCACCACCCCAAAGCGGGACAGCACCGCCCCAGCCGGACAGGACAGCCACATACTGTTCGCCATCCTGTTCCCAGGTGACGGGGCTGCCCACCACGCCGGAACCGGTGTTGAACTTCCAGACTTCCTTGCCGGTCTGGGCATCGAAAGCCTTCAGATAGCCTTCCGGCGTACCGGTGAAGACCAGGTTGCCGGCCGTGGTCAGAACGCCGCCCCACAGCGGGGCCTTGTTCTTGTATTCCCACTTGGTCTCACCGGTCGCCGGGTCGATGGCGCGCAGCACGCCGATATGGTCCTCATACAGCGGCTTGATGTTGAAGCCGGCACCCAGATAGGCGGCACCCTTCTTGTAGTTGATGCCTTCGTTCCAGATATCCATGCCCCATTCATTGGCGGGCACATAGAACAGGCCCGTATCCTGGCTATAGGCCATGGGCATCCAGTTCTTGCCACCCAGGAAGGAAGGAGCCGCGAAAACCGACTTGCCCTTCGTCTCACCCTGCGCCGCCTCGACCGGATTACCAGGACGGTTGGCGGGGTCATAGATGGGGCGGCCCTTCTTGTCGAAGCCCTTGGCCCAGGTGATCTTCGACACGAACGGCGTGGCAGAGATGAACTTGCCGTTGGTGCGGTCAAGCACAAAGAAGAAGCCGTTGCGGTCGGCCTTGGCGCCGGCCTTGATGACCTTGCCATCCTTCTTCAGGTCGAAGGGAATGAACTCGTTCACCCCATCGAAATCCCAGCCATCATGTGGCGTGGTCTGGAAGTGCCATTTGATTTCGCCCGTGTTCGGGTCGATGGCCAGCGTAGAAGAGGTATAGAGATTGTCGCCGGGCCGCAGATGGCTGTTCCAGGGCGCCGGATTACCGGTGCCCATATAGATCAGCTTGGTTTCAGGATCATAGGTGCCGCCCAGCCAGGTAGCCCCGCCGCCCTGCTTCCACATGTCGCCCGGCCAGGAGGCGTTCTGCTTGCCGGTGACGGTGCTATCCTTGCCGTTCATCTGGCCCATATGGCCTTCGATGGTGGGGCGGGACCAGATCAGCTCGCCGGTCTTGGCGTCGCGCGCCTCCACCTTGCCGATGATGCCGAATTCACCACCGGAATTGCCGGTGATGATCTTGCCATCCACGATCATGGGGGCAGCGGTGTAGGAATAACCCGCCTCGTAGTCGGCCATCTTCTTGGACCAGACGACCTTGCCCGTGTCCTTGTTCAGCGCCACCAGCTTGGCGTCCAGCGTGCCGAAATAGATCATGTCGCCATAGATCGCGGCACCCCGGTTCACCACGTCGCAGCAGGGCATGATGCCTTCGGGCAGGCGGGCATCATACTGCCACTTCTCCTCGCCCGTGCGCGCATCGACGGCCCACAGGCGGCTGTAAGAACCGGTGACATAGATGGTGCCGTCATGGACGATGGGCTGTGCCTCCTGCCCGCGCTGCTTCTCCCCACCAAAGGAGAAGGAGAAGGCGGGCACCAGCTTGGACACGTTCTCAGTGTTCAGCGTCTTCAGCGGGCTGTAGCGCTGCGCCTGGGGCCCCATGCCATAGGTCAGCACGTCGCCGGTGGTGGCGGCGTCGTTCATCAGGTCGGCGTCGGTAGGTCCGGCGGCGAAGGTCGGCGTGGCGGCGGCCAGGCCCAGCACGGCGCAGGTTGCCAGCAGAATGCGCTTCATGGCGTCTTGTCTCCCTGTAAAGGGCCGGGGCGGCGGCACGATGCCCGGCCCGGCTTTCGGCGAAATCCGCCCGCAAGCCACCGGTCGCTGCAGCCGGGTAAGCGGCCACGACGGTGACGGATTTTCAAAGGCTTGGGATACGGAATGGTTTCAACGACGAGGCCCAAGGTAACCCCGCCCGGCAAGGGGCAAAATTGAACCTTGGTATCAGCGGTCCCCCTGGCTGCCCGGCGGCACATGCGTAATACCATAGGCGGCAAAGATGCCGGCGATGGCGCCATCCGCCGTCAGGCCGGCGATCACATCTTCCAGCTTGTAGCCAAGGTCGCGGCTATCGGTCTTCACCGCGATGCCGATGTCCCAGCCCTGTTTGGCCAGCCCCGGAAACGGCCCGCGCCGCACCACCAGTTTGCGGCCCGACGCCTTCTGACCCAGTTCCACCTGGGCCAGCGTCGCCATCGCGGCCCCCGCCTGTCCCGTGATCAGGTCGGCCATGGCCGCCGCCGCCGACAGATGATGCACGACATCGCCGCGCAGCCGCCCACTGAACGCCCCGGTCAGGTAGAAATCGGGTACGCTGTCCGTCTCTACGGCGATGCTGCTGCCTGCCATATCGGTCAATGCCCCCTTGCAATCGGTGCGCGCCGGGTCGCAGGCCAGCGCGAAGCTTTCGCGGTGATACGGCCCCGTCAGCACCGCCATGTCATTGCGCAGGCCAAATTCCCGGTCATAGGGAACGTGCATCATCAGGTCGGCCACCGGCTCCCCCAGGATGGAGCCTTTCCAGACGGCATTGCGCAGATCGTCATCCATGTTCTCGTCGGCGGTCAGCTCCATGAATTCTGGCTTCACACCCAGCCTGTCCGCCAGCGCCCGGCCCAGGTCGACATCGATGCCGACCAGCTTTCCCTCCTGCCGCCAGGACCAGGGCGGGTTATCGCGATAGACCGCGATGCGCAGCGTGCCCTTCTGCATCACCTTGTCCAACGGAGCAGCGGCGGCAAAACGCGAAAACCCCACCGCAAGCGGTAGGGTCGCGACCATGGCCAGCAATTGGCGACGGTTCATGATGGGTGTCCTCACTGCGGCACGGTTTCCAGCCACGCGCGGATGGCCCATCCGGCCTCCTGGCCTAGCACCTCGCCAAAGGCCGGCATATAGACCTTGCCGTCGCGCGCGGCCCCCTTGCGGAACCGTTCGGAGAACCATTCATCGCCGGTATCGCCGGCTTCCAGGAAGCGCAGATCCGGCGCGATGCCGCCCGAAATGGCGCCCAGCCCGTGACAGCGTGCGCAGTTCTGGTTATAGGCCGAAGACCCGATCTCGATGGCGCGCTTGTTCCCGCGATAGGGATTGCTGCCCCGCCAGTCCGGCCCCAGCTTCTCCAGCCCCTCGATATTCACCGGCTGCGGCGTGACATCGCCATGCGCCAGTGCCGGCAGGGCAACGGGGGCGGTGAACAGGGCGGCGGCAATCAGGCCGGCGGCGAGGCGGACGGGCGACGGCATGGGCAACATCCTCAGGAAAGCGTTGGAAACAGGGCGTTTCGAATGGTCGCCAGCGTAACGATTTCCCCGCCCTGCCCTAATTGGACTTTGGTGCCACGCCCGTTTCCCCGGCCCGGCACCACCCTTGTCCCATGGTCTAATGGCCGCACCGGCGGGGGCCGGGATAGGGTTGCCGGTCAAGGGCCGCCAAAGGTCCACCGCCACCGGGAGGATGAAGAATGCGGGCATATTTGCTGCTGGCGCTGCTGGCCTCGGGCCTGGCGGGACCGGCGGGGGCCGGGACGCTGTATGTCTCCAACGAACGCGACAACAGCCTGACCCTGATCGATACCGACACCCTGGCCGTGAAATCCACGATCAAGGTCGGTGCCCGCCCGCGCGGCATCACCCTGTCCGCCGATGGCAAGCAGATTTACATCTGCGCCAGCGACGATGACACGGTGCAGGTGCTGGACATCGCGACGGGCAAGATCCTGCACAATCTGCCATCGGGCGATGACCCCGAACAGTTCGCGCTGGCCCCCGACGGTACCCATCTTTTCATCGCGAACGAGGATGACAATGTCGTCACAATCGTCGATATCCCAACCCGTTCCGTCGCCTATCAGATCGATGTAGGGGTAGAGCCGGAGGGCATGGCCGTCAGCCCGGATGGCAGATGGGCCGTCAACACTTCCGAAACCACCAACATGGTGCATTGGATCGACACCGGCACCCGGCAGCTTGTGGACAATACACAGGTCGATGCCCGTCCCCGCCACGCCGAATTCACCGCCGATGGCAAATCGCTGTGGGTCTCCGCCGAAATCGGCGGCACCGTAAAGGTGATCGACGTTGCCAGCCGCCAAGTGAAACAGACCATCGGTTTCGCCGTGAAGGGCGTGCAGGCTGACAAGGTCCAGCCCGTGGGCATCAAACTGTCCAGGGACGGCAGACTGGCCTTCGTCGCACTCGGCCCCGCCAACCATGTGGCGGTGGTGGACACGGCCACCTATCAGGTGAAGGCCTATCTGCTGGTGGGCCGCCGTGTCTGGCACATGGCCCTGTCGCCAGACGGCAAGACGCTGTTCACCACCAACGGTGTCTCCAACGATGTCTCGGTCATCGATGTGGAGGGGTTGAAGGTGGTGAAATCCATTCCTGTCGGGCGTTACCCCTGGGGTGCCGTGGTGGTGCCATGAGGGCTGCACTGACGGTTGATCAGCTGGGTTTCAGCTATGGCAAGGGCGGCTTCGCGTTGCGCGGGGTCGCCTTTGCCGTTGAACCGGGCCGCTTCACGGCGCTGCTGGGTGCCAACGGGGCCGGCAAATCCACCCTGATGGGCCTGCTGACCCGGCTGTTCACGCCGGACATGGGCAGCATCCATATTGGCGGCCATGATCTGCGGCGACGGCCAGGGGCGGCACTGGCCGCCATGGGTGTGGTGTTTCAGCAGCCGACCCTGGATCTGGACCTGACAGTACACCAGAACCTGACCTATGCCGCCGGCCTGCGCGGCCTGTCCGCTCGGCAGACGGCGCCGCGTATCACCGAACTGCTGGACCGGTTCGCGCTGTCCGACCGGGCGGATGACAAGGTGCGCCTGCTGAATGGCGGCCACCGCCGGCGGGTGGAACTGGCCCGTGCCCTGCTGCACCGCCCGCCATTGCTGATCCTGGATGAACCAACCGTGGGTCTGGACGCCCCCTCGCGCCGCGATCTGGTGGATCATGTACATCGCCTGTGTACGGACGACGGCGTCGCCGTCATCTGGGCCACGCATCTGTTTGATGAAGTGCGGGACAGCGACAATGTCGTGCTGCTGCACAAGGGCCAGGTGCGCGCCACGGGCAGCGTCCCCGATCTTCTGTCCCGCACCGCTGCCGGCACGCTGGGGGAAGCGTTCGCGACCCTGACCCGACCGGAGGGAACGCCATGATGGCTTATCTGCGCGCCCTGAAGGCCGTCATCTGGCGGGAAATGCTGCGTTTCCTGCACCAACGCGAACGGTTCATCTCCGCCCTCGTCCGCCCCCTGGTCTGGCTGTTCATCTTCGCCGCCGGTTTCCGCGCGGCCCTGGGCATTTCGGTGCAGCCGCCTTATGACACCTACATCACCTATGAGACCTATGTACTGCCCGGCCTTGCCGCCATGGTCCTGCTGTTCAACGGCATGCAAAGCAGCCTGTCCATGGTCTATGACCGGGAAATGGGCAGCATGCGCCTGCTGCTGACGGCCCCCCTGCCACGCGAATTCCTGCTGATGGCGAAGCTGCTGGCCGGTGCCGTGGTCGGCCTGGCACAGGTTGCGGCCTTCCTGGCCATCGCCGCCCTGACGGGGCTGACGGTACCGGCGATGGGCTATCTCACCGTCATTCCGGCCCTGCTGCTGGCGGGTCTCATGCTGGGTGCCGTCGGCATGCTGCTATCCAGCACTATCAGGCAGCTGGAAAACTTCGCCGGCGTGATGAATTTCGTCATATTCCCGGCCTTCTTCCTCTCATCCGCCCTCTACCCCCTGTGGAAGCTGCGGGAGGGCAGCGAATGGCTCTATCTCCTGGCCCGTTTCAACCCCTTCAGCCACGCTGTCGAGTTGATCCGCTTCGCCCTTTATGGACAGGTGGATTGGGTGGCAGCGGGATGGGTGGCGGGGGCGACAGTAACCTTCCTCACCCTCTCCTTCTGGGCCTACAACCCCGCCCGTGGCCTGATGCCGCGCAAGGCCGGGGGTGGTGAGGGATAAGGTTCAACCCTCACCTTCCCAAGCCTTTACAGGCTTGGGCCCCTCCCTCTCCCGCAAGCGGGCGAGGGACGAAAACTTCTTCCCTCGCCCACAAAGGTGGGAGAGGGAGGGGCCCGTTGGCGTCAGCCAACGGGAGGGTGAGGGCAAGCCCGCCCATAAAAACAATACAAGCCGCCCGGCTTTCACCGGGCGGCTACAAAGCTAGTAGCATCAAAAGAACAGGATGGCGCCCAGCGCCACCGTGTCGGAAGAGGCTTTGTTCGAACCCTGCGCCTCCGCCTTGGTGTTGATATATTCACCCACCAGCGTGACCCAGTCGGTCAGGCCGTAATGGACCGTGCCCACCCAGGACTTGTTGGTGTCCAGCAGCGTCGGGTTCACCTCACCCTTGGCCAGATCCAGATGGCTTTCACCATAGGAGGCAGCCAGCGTCAGCTTGTCGATGACATAGCTGCCCTGGATATAAAAGCCGTCACTGTCACGCTTGTTGCCGCGCGCATCGGCGGACAGGATGAACAGGCCCGTGGTCCCGATCCCTTCACCGGTATAGTAATAGCCCAGCAGGCTGGCATTCCCGAACCCGACCTTGGCCCCGACATCGTAACCGCTGCCTTTGTAATCCGGCCCGCCGGCAACCGCCGGATCATGGTCTTGGGTCAACAGGCCCGCCCACAGCTTGGTGGTCACGGCCCCCGCCTTACCCTCGTAAGAGGCCTTGGCCTGGAAGCCGGGCGTGTCGTTAAGTTCGTTCTGGCCGGCGGTGGCCAGCGGCTGGAAGATGCCCGCCGACAGCTTGAAGCCGTTCATGTCCGGGGTGGTGTAGGTGATCTGCGGCTGGAAATCGGTATAGATGTAGCCCAGCCCGATACGGCCCAGCGAGGTGTTGGACGGGGTGGCATTGCCCGCCGCCGTGCCTACACCCAGAAGCGTGACATCCGACAGGATGGCATCCGCCCCGAACAGCCCGATATCACGGCCGATCTTGATCTCGCCAAAGCCCTTCTTGCCGAAGGTCAGGAAGGTCTGGCGGAAATCGATGCCCGACGTAGACAACGCCGTCGGCGAACCGCCAGAATTGGCACCACCGGCCCAACTGACGCTGTTGATGCCGGGATACATGCCGAAATGGGCACCCACATCCCAGCCCGCCTGCTGCGTCGTCACATCGAACTTCAGGAAGCCGGGCAGCAGGCCGTTGCGCACCGAACTGGTGTCATTGCCACCGACGCTGGCCAGACCGCCGACCACATTCTTGGTCGCCCCCGGCTTGTCGGCATTGTCACTGACATAAAAGCCGTTGACCGAGCCGGAGATCTGCACATTCACGGCCCCGACCTTGAAACCCACGCCCGTATCGGCGGCTTCCAGCACCTTGCCGCTGGCTGCTGCGGGGGCGGCCTTCACCTCCTCCGCACGGCGGGCGGACAGGGCCTGGAATTCCTGTTCCGTCAGGATGCCCTTGGCCTTCAGCTGTTTCAGCAGCTCATCCGTCGTATCGGCCGAAGCCGATCCCACCAGACCCAGGCCCAGCGCCAGGCCGCACGCACCCAGCCGCAGAACATTGCGCAGACGCATTTCTCCCTCCCACATGATGATTGGACCGCCTTGGCGGACAAGAACTCAGCCCTTCGCGCCGCGAATATTTCCGGCACGTCAGAAAAGTCAGGTGATGTGGCGAATATTTCGCACCGTCACTTTAGGGATGGGTGATACGGCCCGGTATTGGACGTTGGTTCATTGAACTTTGGGGCAATGAAATCATCGCACACCCATGCAGGCCCCCGACGGCATCCGGGCGGGCGGCACCCCCATCCTTCCTTGGTCTAATATGGCCCCTCCCGCCGGGGCCGTAGCATGGGGACCAATGAGAATGACTTCCCCGGGAGGAAGCGATGGCCATCAATGTCTGCCGCCGGACCTTCCTGGCGGGTGCCGCGTCGCTGACGGTCTTGCCCGCCGGCGCGGCTCCGGCATCGCCGGTGCGCCTGGGCCTGCTGCCCTTCGGCACGGTGCAATGGGAAATGGCGACGGCCAGCGCCAGGGGGCTGGACCGGGCTGCCGGCCTGTCCCTGTCGGTGCAGGAACTGGCCGGCACCCAGGCGACGCAGGTGGCCCTACTGGGCGGTGGCGTCGATATCATCGCATCCGACTGGCTATGGGTGGCGCGGCAGCGGGCGGCGGGCATCGACCTCTCCTTCATCCCTTATTCCTGCGCCGTCGGCGCCATCATCGTGCCGCCTGACAGCACCATCCGGACCACCGCCGATCTGGCCGGCAAACGCATCGGCGTTGCCGGCGGCCCTGTGGACAAGGGCTGGCTGCTGCTGCGCGCGCAAACCGCACAGCGCCATGGCATCGATCTGGCAGAGGCTGCCAACCCGATCTTCGCGGCCCCGCCGCTTCTATCGCAGCAGCTTCAATCCGGCCGCCTGGATGCCATCCTGACCTACTGGCATTACGCCGCCCGGCTGGAGGCGGCTGGGATGCGCCAACTGGCGGGTGTGGCCGATCTGGCGCGCGACCTGGGGCTGGCCACCGAAGTGCCGACCCTGGGCTATGTCTTCCGCGCCGATTGGGCTGCCCGCAACCAAGCCACCCTGACCGCCTTCACGACGATGACGCGGCAGGCCAAGGAAGTCCTGGCCCGCGATGACGATGCCTGGACCGCCATCCGCCCCCTGTTGGGCGCCGATGACGACACGACCGCCCGGCACCTGCGCGACCGCTTCCGACAGGGTATCCCCCAGCGCTGGACAGAGGCGGAACGCGCCGACGCCGCCCGGCTGTTTGCACTTCTGGCAGGCCTGGGCGGACGGGATCTGGTGGGCGATGCGTCGGCCATTCCCGACGGCACCTTCTGGCCGGTTTCGTGGGGGTAAGGGGCGTGGCGCGGGCGGGCCTTTCCATCCTTCTGATCCTGCTGGTCTGGCAGGGGGCGGCATTGGCCGTCGCCGGCCCCACCCTGCCCGGCCCCGCCATGGTCGCGACGGCGATGCTGCGGGAGGCGGCGTCGGGGCAGCTCTGGCTGCATCTGGGCGTCACCCTGGCTCGTGTCGCCGCCGCCTTCACCCTGGCCCTGTCCATCGGCACCGCCATTGGCATCGCTATGGGCCGGTCGCCGCTGCTGGATGGTCTGCTGGGTCCCTGGCTGACCCTGGCCCTGAACGTCCCGGCCCTGGTGGTGATCGTCCTGGCCTATCTCTGGTTTGGATTGACGGAGTTGGCGGCCATCGCCGCCGTGGCCGTGAACAAGGTGCCGAACGTGGTGGTGCAGGTACGGGCCGGCGCCCGCGCGCTGGACCCCGCCTTATCGCGCATGGCCACCGCCTACCGCTTCACCCGCGCCGACCGGCTGCGCCATCTGCTGCTGCCGCACCTGTCGCCCTACCTGTTCGCGGCGGCGCGCAACGGCCTGTCGCTGGTCTGGAAGATCGTGCTGGTGGTGGAACTGCTGGGGCGCGGCAATGGCGTCGGGTTCAAGATCCATCTGGCCTTTCAGATGTTCGATGTTGCCACCCTGCTGGCCTATGCCCTCGCCTTCGTGCTGGTGGCGCAGGTGATTGAATTGGCGATGATGGCGCCCCTGGAACGGCGCGCGGGCCGCTGGCGGGGGGCCCATGGCTGAACCGCTGCTGCGCCTGACGGTGGATGAAAAGCGCTTTGCCGGCACGCCCGTTCTGGTCGGGCTGGACCTTGATATCGCCCCCGGCGAAATGCTGGCCCTGGTGGGGCCCAGCGGCTGTGGCAAAAGCACGGCCTTGATGCTGGCGGCCGGGCTGGACCGGGATTTCGTGGGCACCCGCCTGCCCGCCCCCGGCCTGCGCATCGTTCCGCATTTCCAGGAACCCAGCCTTCTGCCCTGGCGCAGCCTGTCCGACAATGTCGATATGGCCCTGCCACCGGCGCAGCGGGGGCGTGGGCAGGCCCGGCGCTGGCTGGACGGCGTGGAGCTGCCGCGCGATAGCCATGCACAGTTCCCATCTCAGGTCAGCCTGGGCATGCAGCGCCGCGCGGCGCTTGCCCGCACCCTGGCCGCCGATGGCGACCTGCTGCTGCTGGATGAACCGTTGGTATCGCTGGATGCCGCTCTGGCCGACCGGCTGCGGGTTCTGCTGCTGCGCCGGATGGTGGAACGGCAGGGGCTGGCCATGCTGCTGGTCACCCATGACCTGACGGAGGCGGCGATGATGGCCGACCGTATCCTGGTCCTGGCGGGTCATCCGGCCCGCGTGGTGGCCCGCATCCACCCGCCCGGCCCCCGTGGTCAGCGGCACGGCGAACAGGTGACCGCGACGATCCGGCATATCCAGGCCGCCCAATCTTCGACTATATCCCTCGATGAAGCAGCGGCGGCCCCCCATCCGTCCGCGCCGGAAAAGGTTTAGAGATGACGCAGCGTTCCCTGCCCGCCCGCCTGTCCCGCCCCCTCTGCGCCGCCCTGGCCCTGTTCGCGGGCCTGCCGGCGCTGGCCGCCGATGACAATCAGGTGGCGGAGATTGTGGTGACGGGCCGGCGCGACGGGGTGCCCGCCTATGAACGCGCCTACGGCCCCACCATCATCGACGCCACCGCCCTTGCCACCGCGCCACAGCGGCGCTTGGACGAGGCATTGCGCGCCGTTCCCGGCTTTGGCCTGTTCCGGCGGTCGGGATCGCGCACGGCCAACCCCACGGCACAGGGCGTGTCCCTGCGCGGCATCGGTCCCAATGGGGCGGGCCGCACCCTGGTGCTGGTCGATGGTGTGCCGGTGAATGACCCGTTCGGCGGCTGGGTCTACTGGTCGCGCCTGCCCACATCGTCAGTGGACAGCATCGCCCTGACGCGCGGCGGCGGGGCCGGCCCCTGGGGCAACTCGGCCCTGGCCGGCACCATCCGCATCGACACCAAACAGCGTGACGGGCTGGACATGGAACTGGCCGGCGGCAGCGATGGTACGCTGCTGTCGCAGGCTTCGGTGGGCGGCCGTGCCAATGGCTGGCATATGGGCCTGTCGGGCAGCGCCTTTCGCACCGATGGCGTGAAGCTGGTGGAACCCGCCCGGCGCGGTCCCATCGACATCAAGGCCGACAGCGACGCCTATGCCGTCGATGGTGTCTTGTCCACCCGCGTCGGCAATATCTCGGCCACCGCCAAACTGTCGGGTTTCAAGGAAAGCCGGGGCAACGGTACTCCTTACACCAACAATGCCACCGACGCGGTGGAGGGCAGCCTGCGTCTGGTCGGCGATGGGGAGAAGGTCGATTGGGAGGCCCTGGCCTATTGGCGCGACTGGTCCTTTGCCAGCACCTTTTCCGGCGTGAACGCCACCCGCACCGCCGAAACCCCGTCGCTGGACCAATATGACGTGCCGGCCACAGCCAAGGGTGCCATCGCGCAGATCGGTTTCACCCCCGCCGACGGTTTTGAAACCGATATCGGTGCCGACCTGCGCGAAACCGACGGCAAGACCAAGGAACGGATGACCTATACCGCCGGTCGCTACACCCGCCTGCGCGATGCGGGCGGCACGCAATCGGTGGCGGGGCTGTTCATTGAACAGGCCTGGACCGGCGTGCCGGGCCTGACCGTTTCCGCCGGTGGCCGCCTGGATGCCTGGAAGAACAGCGACGGCCACCGTCTGGAAAGCGATATCGCCACTGGCGCCATCCTGCGCAATGACCGCTATGACACGCGCGACGGCACCGTCGCCAATGGCCGCGCCGGCATCGACTGGCAGGCCGATGACAGCATCGCGCTGCGTGCCGCCGCCTATACCGGCTTCCGCCTGCCCACCCTGAACGAACTGTACCGCCCCTTCCGTGTCGGCAATGACATTACGGAGGCGAACCCGGCCCTGGCCCCCGAACGCATGCGCGGGGGTGAGGCGGGCCTGCGCCTGACGCCCGGCAATGGCGTCACCCTGAACGCCACCCTGTTCCATGTCCGCCTGAAGAACGCCGTCGACAATGTCGTGATCCAGACGACCACCGGCAACAATGCCGAATTGGGCGTGTTCGTCCCGGCGGGTGGCAGTCTGGCGCAGCGCCGGGGGCTGGACCGCGTTACGGTGAAGGGGCTGGAGGCCGACATCGCCTGGCAGGCAACCGACAGCCTGCGCCTGTCCGCTGCCTACCTGTTCAGCGACAGCGAAATCAACGATCCGGGTTCCATGCGGGCGCTGAAGGGCAACCAGTTGGGCCAGTCGCCGCGCCATTCCGGCACGGTGGATGTCACCTGGACACCCATCCAAGCCCTGACCCTGCGCGCCCAAGTCCGCGCGGCGGGCAAACAGTTTGAAGACAGCCGCAACCTCGGCACGCTCGATAGCTACGCCGTGGGCGATCTCTATGCCGGCTGGCGCGTAGATGAGATGCTGGAATTCTATGCCACCGCAGAAAATGTTACCGGCGCGCGGGTGGAAACGGGCCGTCGCAGCGATGGCTTGACCAATGTCGGGCCGGAGCAGCAATGGCTGGCGGGGCTGCGGATCAGGTTGTAGTCAACCCGTCATTTTGCCTCCCCGGCAAAGGCCGGGACCCAGGGGCCACAGGCTCAAACCTGACCGCTGACGTTGATCAAAGCTGCCGAAAGGTCGGGCACTTAGCCCCTGGGTCCCGGCCTTCGCCGGGAAGGCGGTAGAAGGGATCAGCGCCCGGTCCCCACCACAATCGCGCCCAGCACGCCGGACAGGCTGTCCAAACCTGGAGGCACGATGATGTCCTGCGCGAAGGCTGGGCTTTGCAGGTATCCGGCCAGATGCGCCCGCATCGCCGCCTCCGCCGCCGCGCGCACGCCGGGCCGCTGTCCCACGCCGCCCCCCAGGATGATGCGGCGCGGTGCCGTGATCAGCAGCAGGCTGGCGCAAAGCTGCCCGATATAATCCCCCACCAGCGGCCAGACCGGGTGATCATCGCCCAGCGTTTCCGCCTTCGCCCCTACCCGCGCCGCGATGGCGGGACCGCAGGCCAGCCCTTCCAGGCAATCGCCATGGAACGGGCAATGCCCCGTATAAGGGTCACGCACCGGGTCGCGCCGGACCAGCAGGTGCCCCGCCTCCGGGTGCAGCATGCCATGCACCGGTGCGCCATTGACCACCAACCCGACACCAACCCCGGTACCGACGGTGATATAGGCAAAGTCGCGCAGGCCCCGCGCCGCACCCCAGCGCCCTTCGCCCAGGGCCGCCCCGTTCACATCGGTATCCAGGCGCACCGGCACCCCGAACCGTTCCACCAGCGGGGCCACCAGCTGTGTCTGTGACCAGCCGGGCTTGGGCGTGTTGGTGATGCGCAACCCGTCCGGGTCGGTGGGGTCCAGGCAGAGCGGGCCGAAACTGGCGATACCGATGGCATCAAACGGCTTCAGGCTGTCCAGCGCGTCGATGATGGCGGCCATGGTTGTGGCCGGGTCGGTGGTGGGAATGCGGATGGTGGGCGACAGGTCATCCGGCCCCATGCCGGCCCCGACCACCACCTTGGTCCCACCCAGTTCGATGCCCGCAACCCGCATGTCCTACCCTTCCCTTAACCGTTCTTGGCGACCAGCCAGCGCAGGCCCCAGGGGGCCATCGCCACAGACTGCGCATTGACATCCGTCCCGTCCAGCAGGTCATGCCAGTCACCAGACCCCAGCAGGCCCGACAGGTCCATGACCATGCCCTCGCCCTTGAACCAGCCCAGACAGATCAGCCGATCCCCGCCCCTGTCCGCTCGCTCAAATGCCAGCAGTGCCGGATCAGCGGTCAGCAACGGACGCGCCGGATTGCCGGCATGCAGACAGGCCCGCCCCTGGCGCAATTGTGCAAACCGCGCAATGGCCGCGTGGGTCGGCCCGCCGTCGCGGGTCCAGTCCATACGGGGACGATGCAGCCAGCGGCCATCATCATGGTCGGGTTCAGCCGCATAGTCGGTATCGTTGGTCAGTGCGCGTTCATCGCCCATATAGATGGCGGGAATACCGTCCAGCGCGAAGGTCACCCCATACAGCAGCCGCAGCCGTGCCAGTGCCGCCGCATTGTCGGCCCCGTCCCTCACGCCGACCAGCGACGCCGCCATGCCGTTGGTGGAGCGCACGGCACCGGGTTCGGCCTGAAACGCCTGTCCATCGGCAAAGGAACCGGGCACAGCGCCGGCATAGAAATCCGAAATCCAGGCCAGCGTCTCGTCCGGGATCACGCCCTTCAGCGCCCCCCAGATGATATCATCGTGGCAGCGGACATAGGTGAGCCACCCCGCCCCCACCGGCTTGGCCAACGCCTGGGTCAAACAGGTCGAAAGCGGGCGCGTATCGCCCGTGGCCAGTGCCGCCCACAGGGAGGTCATGGCGGTGTTGTTATAGGCCAGATGGCATTCCGGCTGCTTCGGCTCACCCAGGAACGGCAAAACCTCTGCCAGACCGACAATCGCCTCCGCCTTCAACGCCACCGCCGGGGCCACAATGGCCAGCGCTGCGCGCCAGGCCCGCACCACCAGATGCGTCTCCGGTAGTCCCCGGCAATCGCTGCCCTGGCGTTTCCACAGGAACGGCGCGCTGTCCAGGCGGAAGACCTCCGCCCCCTGGTTGGCCAGATACAGCAGCACGTCCATCATCTCGATGAACACCGCCGGGTTGGCGTAGTTCAAATCCCACTGAAACGGATAGAAGGTGGTCCAGACATGGCCCCCCATCTCCGGCACAAAGGTGAAGTTTCCCGGTGCCGTCTGCGGAAACACCTGCCCCAGATGCGCCTCATACGCCGCCACCTGCTCCGCACTTTCCACCACATGATAGAAATCGCGGAATTTCGGGTCGCCCGCCTTGGCGGCCAGCGCCCAGTCATGGGTGTCTGCGGTGTGATTGCAGACGATATCCAGGCACAGGCTGATCCCCCGCGCCCGAAGGTCGGACGCCAAGGCGCGTAAATCGTCGATACTGCCCAGCTTAGGGTCCACCTGCCGGAAATCAGCCACGGCAAAACCGCCGTCACTGTCGCCTTCACGCGGCTTCAGCAGGGGTAGCGGATGAAAATACCGCACGCCCAGCCGCGACAACTCATTCAGCTTCTCGCGCGTGCCGGCCAGGGTGCCGCCGAACCGGTCGATATAGGTGCAATACCCCACCATCTCCGGCTGCTGAAACCAGTCGGGCGACGCTTCACGCACCTGATCCAGTGCGCGCAGATCCGCCGGGCGGACAATCGCGGCCCCCAGAAGGCGCGCCGCCAGCTCCCCCTCCCACGCCCCTTCGCCGTAAAGCGGACGCAGGGCCGCCAGCAGCCGATGCCAATGCTGCCCTATCCGCGCAGACAAGCGGGCGGACAGATCGGCATCGTTGGGAAGGGCCAGGGGAAAGGCGGACATGGGACGGACCTGTTTTTTTTAAATTGCTCAACGATAATCACGAAAAGAAAGCCCGGCCGGGGTTCCGGAAGGAAGGAGGGGGAGGTCCCCCGGCCGGGTGCGCCACATCAGAAGCTGTATTTCAGCGTGGCAGTGCTGGTACGCCCGTTGATGGAGCGGGCACGGATGATGTTGTCGATGCCATTGGTGATGGAGCCTTCTTCGGCTTCCGTCAGGCCCTTGGCATTGAACAGATTGTTGACATTGATGGAAAGCGACAGGCCATCGGTGATGGCGGCATCGGCGAACAGGTTCACCTGGGCATAGCCGGGCATCACCAACTCGTTATTGTCCTGGGCATAGGACTTCGTGGTGCCGATGATGTTGGCGCCCAGCGTATAGCCCTCATAGCTGTAGGACGGCGTCAGCTGATAGATCAGCTTGGCCTGACGACGGGGCGTATTGCCCTTGACCGCCGGGGTCAGCGCATCCTTAGAAATCTCTGCATCGGTCCAGGTGGCCCCACCGCTCAGCAGGAAACCCTCATAGCGGTAGGTGGCTTCCAGCTCGATACCCTTGGCCGTATAGGTCCGGTCAAAGAAGCGCTGGCTGGTCGCCTCGAAATTCTGTTCCTGGGTCTTGGCATAGAAGGCGGTGGCAAAGACGCTGACATCTTCCCCGCGCCACTTCAGGCCGGCCTCATACTGGTCGACCATATCGACCGCATCCTGCTTGGCGACAGAGCCGTCAGCGCGCAGACGGCCGAACAGCAGACGGTCGGCATTGGCGCGGCCACCCTGGCTGACGCGGGCAAAGGCGGCCAGATCAGGATCAATCATATAATTGGCACCCACCGACCAGGACCAATAACCCCAGTCGTAACTGATCTTCTGCGGGTTGGCGCTGTCGATCACCGACACCGACCGTTCCGGAACATTGATGGTGCCATCGCGATTGACATCGACCTGGGCCTGACGGCTGGCGATATAATGGCCGCGCGCCTGCCCTTCATCCCGGCGCAACGAAGCATCCAGGTTCCACTGCCCCATTTCCCACGCCGCCGACACATAGGGCGCGTCGATCGTGTATTGCGCGTCATAGCGGCGGGTGCAGCAATTGCCCCACAGCGGCACGCCATAGGCCAGCAGACCATTGCTGGTCAGCTTCTGCCCAGCAGCGTTATAGACATCCAGCAACCGTCCATCGCGGCCGTTGACGTCCATGACATAGGTGTTCCACAGCCAGTCCATCTCGATATTCTGGCGGGCCTTGTAGTAACCGGCCGTCAGGTCGATGGTGCTGTCACCGCTGATGATGGACTTGGTCAGCTTGAAGTCGTTGGCCAGATTGGAGAAATCATTGATCTCCACATCGAACAGCGCGACCCGCGTGGCCAGCCCATTGCCGTTCAACGCCGCGGGCGTGCCGATGGACGACCCATCGGTATTGCGCAAGCTGGCACCCGTACCGCCGATGGCAACCGCCAGTGCCTGGGCGCCCATCACTTCCTGCGGGAACGGGCTGACGAAGCGGCCCGACGTATCGGCCACGCGCAGCTTGTTGGACACCGCCCAGCCATCGGCCAGATCAAACTTGAATTCCCCGCCCACCGCCGTGGACACCGGGTGCATCCCGTCCTTCAGGCTGCTGGTGCGGACATTATTGTCGCCATCCAGCCCGACATTGGTCAGGAAGTTGGGCGTGTGCAGGCTGTCGGTCAACAGGCTGAAATTGTTGATAGAGCGGATCTTGGGATCGCTGTTGGTCCCGCTGACCAGTACCGGCTGCGGCAGATAGCCGATGGCGCGGTCGTTCAGATACTTGAAATAGACCCGCGCATAGCCGTTCTCGAACTTGCGGGTCAGGTTGGCCTTGATCTGGCCGCCGCTCTCCGCATTGTAATTGGCGTTCCGGACACCCTCGCCCTCGCGGTAGAAGCCGCCGATATGGGCCGTCCAATTGTCGCCGATGGCGCCGCCGAACTCAAAATCGCCGCGCGTCGTGTCGTAGTCCAGGCCGCGCGTCACGGCGAAGCTGCCGCCTTCCTTGTCGCCGGTCTTGGAGATGAAGTTGATGACGCCACCCGGCGAATTGCTGGCCAGCGTGCTGGCCGAACCACCGCGGATCGCCTCGACCCGCGCCACATTGCTGTCGGCGCGCAGGAAGATGTCGGCATTACCAAAGGCCACGTCGCCAAATTCCATGACGGGCAGGCCGTCTTCGTGCAGTTGCAGGAACTTGGCACCGCCGGCAGCCACCGGCAGGCCGCGCACCGCGATATTGGCATTGCCCTCGCCGCCCGTGGATTCAGAGCGCACACCGGGGATATTGCGGAAAATCTCCGCCGTGCTGCGCGGGGCGGACTGCATCAGGTCATCCGCTGACAGGGCGGAAACGGAGACGGAACTGCGCATCTTGGAGGTCTGGCTGACCACAGCGGTCACCACGATCTCTTCCATTTGCAGATCATCGCTCTGCGCCGGTGCCTCTGCCTGGGCCGCCTGCGCGACCTGGGTTTCCTGGGCGTGGGCCATCGACAGGCTCAACGCCGTCAGCGCCGCGCCCATGGCGGACGCACGCATCAGAATGCACTTCATTTGGGTTCTCTCCCTCTGGGACCAGTTTGGCCAGATATCGGGCGCCGTTATCCGGCTCCCATTTGCTTCGAGGATGAGAATAAGCCATCTGCAATCGTTTGCAAGTCTGATTTTGCACAATCAGCCTGATCTTGGTCCGGCTGATTGTGCACCCCTGTGGAAACCCCTTGATCTCAAAGCCTTGACTGCGCGCGGGACGGCCAGACCTGTAACCATAAAGTTACAATCGTTTGCGACGCAGCAGACCTACCGCCCCGCCGTCTCCCGACGCAGGTCAAAAATGCGCTCGTAAATCGCCTTGCGCATGCGGTTCACGCCCCCCAGCGGCTTATGGTCGGGCAGCGCGTGCCAGGGGTTGTAGGAACTGGCCTCACACGCTGCATTCTGCGGTTCGGTGTTGAAATCCTGCTGCGGGATATCGATCCGCGCCACCTCCTGGAACGGTGCTTCCGTCTCCGACCATTCATAGCGCGGGTCCTCCACGCTCATATCGCCGGTCCGCACCTGTACCATGAAGCGCATGCAGGCCCCGCCTGTCTTCAGGGTCTCCACCATGGCGGCGCGCAGATAGTTCGGGTCCTTGGTCTTTGGGATGACCACGGGCTTCGGCTCGCACGGCATGGCGGAGTATTTCACGGCCACCGCGTCCGCCCCGCTGCCCAGCTGATACGGCACCATGGACCAGTAGCGGGTATTGAGCGGGTTATCGATCAGCGAGCTGGTGGCATCCACGGCGTTGATCGTGCCTTTCAACCCGATGGACAGGGGCACCAGCACCGGCAACAGCCACTGTGTCAGTTTGCTGGGGCTGTCATTATAGCCGACCAGCTTTTCATAATCCTTCGGCTCCGCCACCAGGAAGGTGGGGAAATTGATCATGATGAAATCCTGCGACGGCGCCGCCCCCGGCGCCACCGCCAGCGGCGTGCCGGGCAGCGGCTGTTCACTGCTGCCCAGCACCTTCACCGCCATGCCGCGCCCATCCTTGTCATAGTCAGGGCGGTTGGGATTCTCGTTGGAATTGGAATAGCGGATAATGGCGTTATAGGCGCCGGGGCTGGCGAACAGCCCGTGGCGCAGCGCCGCCGGCACCGCATCACCCACCGTGAAGGTGGCGGCGACGCAGCCATGCGGCTTGGGGTGCGCGTCGCGGCGCACCGGCACATTGGCGTACATGCGCTCCAGATGGGCATAGATGATGGCGGCCACACGGGCGGCTGCATCCACCTCCCCCGGTGCCAGCTTCTCCCCCGGCCCATCGGCGGCGGGATATGTGGCCGGATCGATGGGCCGGTAGTAGGCGTCGCCGCGTTCGGCACAGCCCGACAGCAGGGCCATGCCGGCCGCCGCCAGGCACAACCCCTCCTTCAACCGTTTGGTCATCTGCGTCCCCCGGCCTTACAGCGTCTTCAGGAATTCGATCAGCGCCTGCTTGTCCGCATCCGACAGCTCTGTGCCATAAAGCTTGCCGGAATGGCCGGAATTCAGGTTGCCGGGGAAGCCCGTGTCATATTCATAGGTCGGGCGGTTCGCGTCCGGCCCCGTCTGATAGCCGACATGGACCGGGTCGAACTCCCGGCTGCCGACATGGAACTTGGTAGGTCGCTTCGTCTCGTCGGTCAGCAGGGCCGCCAGATTGGGGACGGAACCATTATGCAGATAGGGTGCCGTGGCCCAGATGCCCGTCAGTGGCCGCGCCTTATACGAACGCGGGTCCGCCTTGTCGTCAAACGACCCGGTATAGGTCTTGGACAGGCGGGCGGCGGCGATGGTTTCGCTGAAATCTGACGTCAGCACCCCCACCACCTGCGTGGTCAGCGCGTCGCCCCGGTTATCCAGCGTGTCGCCATAGGCCTTCTGCCAGAACAGCAGCGGGCTGATCGGCTTCTGCCCTTCCAGCTTGCCGCTTTCCCAGGCCAGCCCCGTGGCCTTGTTCATGCGCAGCAGGAAATTGTCGGCCATGCCCGGATCGGTGCCGATCACCGATGTCTGGATCAGGGTCGCCTGATAATCATTGCCCTGCTTGTCGCGCGCGATGACCTGATGGCACAGGACGCAGTTCACGCCATCGGGCGTTTCCCCGCGATAGATCTTGGCCCCCTTGGCCGCCAGTTCCTTGTCAATCGCCGGCAGGATGCTTTCCGGCCAGGGGGGGGAGCGCAGGGTGGACAGCCAGTTCTCAATATGGCCCAGATTGTCGGTCAGCACCGTGGAGGCATAGCCAAAGCGCGGGTCCTTGCCCGGCACGTTGCCGAACGTGCCGTCCGGCGTGGTCCATTGCGACGGGTCCTTGGCCGTCACGCGGATGCGGCCATAAACGCCCAGCACCTCACCCACATTGCGGGCCAGCGGGCCGACGCCCAGCCCCAGCACAGATTTGTTGGGCGCAAAACCGTTCCACTGCACCACGTCCGACTGCGGCGCCCCCCACAGGAACGGATAGCTGACGGGTGCGTTGGATGGCGAGTAATTGGCCTGATCGACGGCAATATTAAAGCCGGAGACCTGATTGAAAATCGCGCCGATAGCATCAATGCGGCCATTACCGGGCAGCGGCACATATTTCTCGCGGATCACCGCGTCGGCCTGCCCCCGCGCCTCGGGCGCCAGGGCGCGCAGACCCGCCTTCAAATTCTCGTTCTTGGCCTGATAGGCGCCATAGGTATCGGTACCCGGCCGTTCATCGACGGGGCATTCCCTGCTATTATGGCTGCCGCACAGGTTCCGGCGCAGATATTCCGACAGCCACATCTGATGTTCGGCCATCTGGCCTTTCAGAACATTGCGCGCCTCCTTCGTATCGGCAGGCAGGAATCCCTTGGACACCAGGTTCGCGACAAACCGGTCAAACTTCTCCGGCGTTTCGGAGGTGACCAGCAGCGCGTCCAGCAGCTCCGCATTGAAGCGATAGAAATCGCCCAGCGACGGTGCGCCATCGATGATCAGCGACTTGCCCTGGAAATCCAGCTTGTTGGTATGGCAGGCGGCACAGTTCGGCCCGGCCCAGGCCATGCCCGGCGTGCCATCGGCCCCCTTCATCCCCGGCGTCACCGTGAACCCGATGGGCAGCGCCTCCGGGTTCCACACATCCTTCTGCGCGGGGATATAGCCCAGTCGCTCCATATTGGCCGGCGCAATAAACCGATCCTGGCTATTGGCCTGTTCCACGACGACCAACCAGCCATAGGGCACCATCCACGACCCTTGCGGCGTGAACCAGAAGGCCCGGCGCTGCGCCGCCGACCAACCCTGATCCACCCCCCACCAGGCCGGCCAGCCATCCCAACCGGGCGCCAGCTCCGCCACCTTGCCCGTGTCCGGCACGGAGGTCCATTGCGGCACGGGCAGCTTGCCGGCAGGATTGCTCCCCACCTGCACATACCCCTTATCGGCCCCACACCCCGCCAGCCCCAAGCCGACTGCCAGCAACGGCAACGCCGTCAGCAGTGCCTTACCCTTCCCCATGCTCTTCCCCCGTCGCATGCGTGGCCCGGAAGGGCCTGAGTTCGCCGCAGAATTGCATGAACGGGGGAGTTGGGCAATGGCGGATGGGTGTGGGGGATATGCGAAATTGAGCGGAAGAAAGCTAGCGAACCTGGCACCCAGTTCCTGTTAGGTATAACGTTCTCATTAGCCGCTAGACTCATGAACCGCTAGAATTTGCACACAGATTGAACAAAGTGCTTGAATTTTTTAGCAAAGAAATTTAGCTAAACTTTATACGACTGAATGGAGCAATCATGAAGCAGATAGCCATTTTTAATCATAAAGGCGGCGTTGCAAAAACCACAATGACGTTTCACTTAGCGTGGATGCTCGCCATGCTAGGAAAAAGAACTATGGTCGTTGACTGCGATCCTCAGTGTAATTTAACCGGTGTTTTTCTCGGTGATATTGATGCCGAAGACTATCCTTTCGAGAGCCAATCCCCCCAAAAGCCAAGAAATATCCGCGATGCAGTAAGGCCAGCTTTTGAATCAAGACCTTATATGATACAAGCCTCAGAAATTTTTAAATCTACAAAACAGGACGGTCTCTATTTACTGCCAGGACATGTTGGTTTGTCAGAGTACGAAAGCCAATTAGCAGTCGCACATGAGCTGAGCAATACCTTATCTGCATTACAAAACATTCCCGGTGCACTTCACCACGCGATCAAAAAAACAGGAGAACATAATGATATTGATTTTGCATTAATTGATATGAGTCCAAGTTTAGGTGCAATTAATCAGAATCTCTTTATGACTAGCCATGCATTTATTATACCCATGGCACCAGACCTATTCTCAGCCATGGCTTTGAGGTCGCTTGCACGCACTCTTCCTAAGTGGGCCGAGTGGGGGAAAAAAGCTGCCAATAATGCTATCTTAAGGTCAGCCGACTACCCATTCCCGGATGTAATACCGAAGTACATCGGGTCTTCAGTACAGAATTTTCGAAAAAGAGCGAGAAACAATGAGGAAGCTAAGCCGACGTATGCTTTTCAGAAGTGGTTTGAACGTTTAAAAGAAGCCAAGAAGAATGATCTTTTATTATCCCTGAAAAATTCAAATATGTTACTTCGAGAGGAGGATTATCAGGAAGCTAACGCACCATTAGACCAGTTCCTAATGGAAATTGGCGCTCTTGACGGACTTATTGCCACCGCCCAAGAAATTGCTAAACCTGTGTTTGCAATAGATCTTAGTACTGACACCACATACACAGGTAATGTCGCTGATACCTATCGCGTGAAGATCAATGACGTTCGCCGGGGCTTTGAAGCTGGCGCTCGTAAGCTCATCGCATTAACGGATAAATTCTGATGACTACAAGATTTAACGAAGCGATAGCCACCTTCGAGCACGCTATGGACCGTGCTCGGCAAATGATAAGCCTGTATGATGCGCTTTCAGCAATAAGGCGAGGCGACCCTGCGAATGATGATGCTTTGAGGTCGGCATATTTTCAGGCGGTGAGCTCGTTTGATTTTTTTGCACACGAGTTAGCTGCAATAGAGGCAAAACATCGATTCTCAACAGGAGTGCGAACTAGAAATATTGCACTGCCCATGGAAGTCATGACAATAGCTAATATCGAAGAGAGAGTTTCTACTGCTGAAGCGCAGATTAGGCAGTCTAACTCTTACAAGGCTTTTGTTGACCCCGCTAAGCTTGCTGAGATGTTGGCCTGTTACTGCGAGAAGCCTTGGATGAGCATATGTACGAACATGAATCTAGGCAAACCTACTTCTGAACAAAGAAGCCCCGTCGATGTTAAAGGTCAACTGAAAAGTATTTGGAAACGACGCAATCAGATCGCTCATGAAGCAGATGTTAATCCCATGTTATCTGGCATCTCATTGTGGCCTATATATAAATCTGACACGGAGTTTACAATATCATTTATGCTTGAAATTGGCCGGCAATTACCTATTGTTATTTCAACCCCACTTCCAGAATTAGACAATACAATAGACATTGAAAGTGATGAGCAAGGATAGATGGTGATTTTACTTCAAAAGATCGGACAGGTGCGCTATTATTTTATTAATTTTAGCGCACCCTCTCCAGATAATTTAATAAATTAATGAGGCGTATTATAAAAATATTTAATGTCCAAGATTAGATACTAAAAATAATTACTTATGCATTAAATTGCAACTTCAATTAATATTTTTTGCAATCGTTTGCAAAACCCCAAAACCCAGCGTATGATCCCCTCAACATCGGGCGAACGCCCCTATAAGTCGATCCGGGGAGGATGCGTGCATGAGTGACGGGTTTGGCCAGCTCTCAACGCTGGATGCGGGGATTATCGGGCTGTATCTGGTGGCGATTGTCGCACTGGGGCTTTACGCCTCGCGGCAATCGCGCACGGCCACGGATTATTTCCTGGCGGCGCGCAGTTCGACCTGGCCCACCATCGGGCTGGCGCTGCTGGCGTCCAACATTTCCTCCACCACCCTGATCGGGTTGGCGGGGGCGGCCTATGCCACGGGCATTGCCGTCTATAATTATGAATGGATGGCCAGTGTCGTGCTGGTCTTTTTCTGCCTGTTCCTGCTGCCCGTCATCCTGCGCAGTCAGGTCTACACGATGCCGGAATTCCTGGAACGACGGTTCGACGGCTCCATCCGGCTCTATTTCTCCGGCCTGACCATCTTCCTGAACATCGTGGTGGATACGGCGGGCACGCTGTTTGGCGGGGCCTTGATGTTCAAGCTGATCTTCCCCGACGTGCCGCTGTGGCAGATCGCGGGCCTGCTGGCCCTGGCGGCGGGTGCCTATACGGCGGCGGGCGGGTTGAAGGCCGTGCTGGTGACAGAGGTGGTGCAGGCTGTGATCCTGTGCGGGGCGTCGGTGTTCGTGGCCGTCTTCGCCTTTGACAAGGCCGGCGGCTGGGATGCCGTGATGGCCGGGGTGGAGGCGCAGAAGATGAGCCTGATCCGCCCCGCCGACGACCCGTCCCTGCCCTGGACCGGGCTGATCACCGGCGTGCCGCTGATCGGGCTTTATTTCTGGTGCACCAACCAGTTCATGGTGCAGCGGGTTCTGTCCGCCAAAGACCTGAACCATGGCCGCTGGGGCAGCCTGTTTGCGGGCCTGCTGAAACTGCCGGTGCTGTTCTTGATGGTGCTGCCGGGTTCTGCCGCCATCCTGATGTATCCCAATCTGGAACGCCCGGATCTGGTCTATCCCACCTTGATCTTCGACCTGCTGCCCGTCGGCATCATCGGCATTGTTGTGGCCGGCTTCCTGGCCGCCATCATGTCGTCGATTGCCAGCACGTTTAATTCCGCCTCCACCCTGGTCACCATGGATTTCGTGCGCCGGTTCCGGCCCGACGTGTCACAGGCGTCGCTGGTCCGCATCGGCCGCATCACGACGCTGTGCTTCATGGTGCTGTCGGTGGCCTGGGTGCCGGTGGTGGAGACGATGACCGACACGCTGTGGCAATATTTGCAGGCCGTCCTGGCCTATGCCGTGCCGCCCGTGGTCGCGCTGTTCCTGGCCGGCATCTTCTGGCGTCGCGCCAATGTCGCCGGCGCGCGGGCCGGTGTGGTGGTGGGCCTGCTGGTAGGTGGCTACCTGTTCTACGGCATCCAGGTGTCGGGTTCGATCCAGCTGCATTTCCTGCTGGCCGCGACCCTGCTGTTCGCCTGCTCGCTGGCTGCCGTCATCATCGCCAGCCTGATCACCCCGCCGCCGAGCCTTGAAAAGACCGAAACCCTGATGTGGACCCGCGCAGATTTCGACGCCGAAACCCGGTCCTTGGCTGGTCAGCCCCTGTGGCAGAATTACCGCGTACAGGCGGTGGCGCTGCTGGCCCTGACGGCGGTGATTGTGTGGGTGTTCCGGTAAACAGGGGGGCTTCCGGTTTGCCGGAAGCCCCACCGGCGGCGACCGCCGCCGCGCGGCACATGCCGCGTAAGCCAAGCCGCGGATGCGGCGCCGGCGCGTGAGGAACGAAAGCTAACTCCCGCACGACTTCCTGATAACCAGTTCCGCCGGCATGGTAGCGGAGGGGGTATTCTCCCCCTCCATCCGGCGGAACAGCAGGTCGATCATCACCTTGGCCCCGCGCGCCAGATCCTGGCGCACGCTGGTCAGGGCCGGGCTGACATAGGCGGCGATGGTGATATCGTCGAACCCGACCACGGCCACATCGTCGGGCACGCGCAGGCCGGCGGCGTTCAGCGCCTTGATGGCCGCGATGGCGATCACGTCCGACACGGCAAAGATGGCATCGAACGGCACCTTGCTGTCGATCAACCCGCGCACCGTGTCATAGGCGGTATCGACGGTGAAATGCGCGGGCGCCAGCAGGGCCGGGTCCTCCGCAATGCCGGCGGCGGCCAGGGCGCGGCGATAGCCGTCATAGCGCAACCCCACCTCCGGCAGGTCGGGCACGCCCAGAAAGGCGATACGCCGCCTTCCCTTCTGCACCAGATGCTCCACCGCCAGCCGCGCGCCGCCGATATTGTCGGACCCGACCGAACAGTAAAGCTGGCTGGGCAGATGCGCGCCCCAGACGACCAGCGGCAGATAGGTGCGGGCCACCGCGTTCAACGCCTCATGCTGATCGCTCTGCCCGATGACGATCAGGCCGTCGGCCTTCTGCGACTGGATCAGCCGGTCCTGCCACCCCGGCTCCGGCCGCGCCACCTTGGTCAGCAGCACATTGTAATCGCGCGCCGTGATCTCATCGGCCAGCCGTCCCAGCAGCTCGATGAAGAACGGGTCGGAAATCAGCTGCCCCACCTCATGGCCCAGCGGGATGACGACACCGATGGTGCGGGTCTTCTTCAGGCGCAGATTGCGGGCCTGTTCATTGATGACATAGCCCTGCTCCTGCGCGAGCGCCAGAATCTCCTCACGCTTGGCCTGCGGCACCAGGGTGCTGCCGGCCAGCGCGCGGGAAACCGTGGAAACCGACACGCCCGCCATCCGGGCAATGTCCGCCATCTTGATCGGTGCCGCCATGCCCCACTGCCCTGCGCTTAAAGCCAACCGGCGGCCAAGCTAGCAGAGGCGGCGGCCAAGCGCCAATCCCTGCTGACAGCCCTTCAGAGATGGCGGGGGCGGTTCGGATGTGGCATGTTCATGGAATGACAGTCATTGCCCGCAAATCCGCCGGTTACATACTTTGCTTGGTTGCCGGCCTGCTGGTATCGGCGCCTGACGCTGCACCTTCCACCGACGCGTCCTGTCCGCCCGACCTCCACCTAGCCAAGCTTGTCGCCGGATCAGATTTCATCCTGACAGGCCGTATGCAGATCGACCGGCAACAGTTTATCGCGGAAGCAGGCAAGCCGTCACCGAACTGGATAGAAATTCCAGCAAAGATCGACCACCTCATGAAAGGTGAAAATCTGACGGAGCCACTTATACGCTTTGATCCAAAGCACACGCCCTACAAACCGTCGAATGATGCTGTCCTCGGGCTTTCAGGTTTACCAACGATCATGTTTCTAACCCAAGTGGATGAAGGGCCACGCGGTCTTTATTTCGCCGGTTACACGCCTGACGCCTTGAGACCGGTAACGGAACAGTCCATCGGCGAGATAAAGGCCGAAATTCTACGCCAGGCTGAAATCCTACGCTTATGGCGCGCAGACACCACGCTCCCCCACTTTGAAGAAGTACGGGCACTGATCGTGCACCTCGGACATGTCAGCGGCGCGGAACAACAACGCGTCTTCGACCAGTTGGAAGCGCTCGGATATCCAGCCGTGCCGGCCATCATCGCTCAAATGGACAACCGTCAACCGCTGCTGACCCATTCAATATCCTTGGTCAATCACGCCAAGAACGCATTTGAAGGCATGCGTCATTACGGCCCTGATCAAGTTGTCGATGCGCTTGACGCCATCCTTAACCAGATCACCGGCGAGAGCTTCGGATCAATCCAGAATGGTGGATCGGATCGGGAGCGAGAGGCCTCTGTCGCCGGTTGGCGGGTCTATGCTGCTACTCTCAGATGTCAGAAATGACGGAAATCTCCGTCTGCTATCACGCCTGACCGCATCCTTCGGCTGCTCTCAAGTTCGAAATCCGTTAGCAGTAGGATGATGTAAAAGCCCAGTCTTTGAAGAACAACTGGCCGCCTTATTTGCCAGAACGTCTCAGCCCCGCCGGAAACCGACGGGGCCTTGTAAAACTAGCTGCCGAAGCCGAGTATCACTCCCACTCAATCGTGCCCGGCGGCTTCGACGTGATGTCGTAGGTGACGCGGTTGATGCCCCGCACCTCGTTGATGATGGGAAAATCACCGCCATAAATGAGTTAACGCATTGAAATAACACATATTAAATCGACAGCAAGAGACTCAAGGCGACCACAAGTCCACACAAAATCACACATATCAGTGATTTCGACCAACTGACATCGCGTGGCCTGCTCACCGAAATATCACCACATGATAGAGGCCGGTGACTTATATCCCAATTGGGATTTCCGCTGTCTTCCATTTGCCCTTGGCATTATCAATCGGAATATGGGGGCGAATCTCATCAACCGTCCGAACATGCAAGATCGGGGTTGTCTTATCCATATCCCAAATATGAAAGAGATAGGCTTCACCAATCTGGTCAGCGTTATCCCATTCGTTCCGCGTGATAATAAATCGCAATGGTGAGGCCACCGTGGACTTCACCTCAATAAGCAGGTTTCGCTCACCGGAAGCGGACGGTCGATAGGACAGCACGTCATATCCCGCAGTGTTGTCTTCGATCGCCATCCAGATGGGCAAGCGATCAATGCGAAGCGCCGCAAGCTCACGCTGTTCAGCCTCCAACGACAAGGACTCCGCTTGTCGGGCACGGTCCAATCTCTCTTGATCAAAGTTCAGCCGTACCCGACCTTGGATATGGTCCCACCAAGCGATATCGCCCCGTGAGGGGGGTTCGTCCAAGAGCTTTGCTTCCCTAAAAACACTTCGGATGTCGCGATACTCGTCACCCTTTATCCGCTTGATGAAGCGGCCACGACCGAGTGTCATCAGCTTAGCAAAAGCAGGCATCTCCCTCAGCAAAACCGCCAAAATGCATTCGCGATAGAAAAGGACATTGTCATAAGGCGCGCTTGGCGCAACCAGTGCGTGGAGCAAAAATGCCGCATCTAAATCGTACGCTTTGGCATGAGGTGAATGCGCCAATAAGGCTGCGGGACAATCGTCGATCTTGACCCCAGGCACTGACGCAATAACACTGCGCATCAGCCGCAGGCCCTCAAAGGCAGACAGCGTGAAAAGGCGATCAAACTCCATGATCACGCCTCTTCTTGGGATTCTATCGATTGCCTTCCCTCTAGCTCCTCAACTAGATCGACCAAATCTTGCATGTCCACATCATAGTCAATAGGATCATCAGCACCGTCCTCATCCAATGCTAGTTGCCGTAAGTCTAAATCATCAAGAAGATGCTCAAGTCCATGTATCTTCTTAGCCAAACGACGACTAACTGAAAGATCGACGCTACCCAAACCCGCTGGGGCTTTCGTCCTGTAGATATGAATATTCGTATCGGTACCCGCAATAAGTCCAAGTCGATGAATCCGGTCAATGGATTGAAGGTAGTGGGTCGAGACGTAGCTTCTATCCAGATAAATAGCATCATGGCAAACAGTATGCAAACTGATGCCTTCCCCGGCCGCAGCAGGATTGGCAATCAGAACCTTGCAATCTGGATTGCTGTGAAACTGTTCGAGCCTGCCTTCTCGCGTAAAGATATCTGTCGCTTCACCAGTCGGAACTGCTCCGTAGAGCGTTACCGGATTCAAGTCAGCAAGGATGCGCTCCAGGTCAAGGATCGACTGGGTGAATATTGTCCAAATCACTGTCTTACGCCCTTGCCGCGCCAGCGAGCGCGCATGGGCGCACACCTCCCGCATTTTTAAGGACGCGCCTTCTTCAATGACTTGGTCGGCGATACCCGACGAGATGTCACGCAGGTCGCGCGTCATTGCTTGCAGGGCCAGGGTTGGGTTGGTCGAAAGCTGCAACAGCCGCATCACCGACTTTCTTGCCGAGAGGAAATCTGGGCTGGTGTTCGATATTGCTTTTGTAAGCTGACGAAGAATCTCGCTTTTTACCACACCATAGAGAGCCAACTGGCCGTTAGCCATGGGCACATCGTGAAAATGCCGCTTGGCGGGTTCTAGGCCCAACTCATGCTTAGTTGTCCGGACGTACAGATCGCCAAGAACCTGCCTTGGTGAAATACCGCGCTGTATTTGGAGATCGTAGCCTTGTCCCGGCCACAAAAATCCAAGCTGAGAAGCCATGTCACTGGCATCTTGAGGCATCGGCGTACCGGAAAGAATATCCCGCCGAGCAGGTAATGAAGCAACATTGATAAGAAACGCGCCACGCTGTGACGCCGACCCAGCCTTCATTCGGTGGGACTCATCTAGCACCAGATGAACCGATTGCCGTGAGAGATAGGCTGCAATGACGGACTGTTGACGAACGAGCAAGTCATAGGACATCAAGAACCGCCGCGCTCCACTCCTGAGTGCTAACTCATTCTGAAGCTCTGTCCCGGATAGAACGGCAAACTCCTCCCTGACCCATGCGGGAGCGTCTTGTCCGATGCACTCTTTCACCACATCACGCCATGCCGGGAAGGCCGCTTTCGGTGCGACGACAAACAGGTGGTTGTCGGGCCTCGCGGCCAGCAGGCTAAGGGCAAAGGTTACAGAGGTTTTCCCGGCCCCGGGCACGGAAAAATTCGCTCCATGTGGAAGCGATATTAGACGAGCAATATCTCGAAGCTGAAAAGGTTTAAGCTGCCGCGTAAATCCTAGGGCATCCAGCTTTGGCTGAATTTCGGCTTCAGCGATATCAAGAACTAGCTTGTCCTTAGCCAAACGTGCCCGCTTTGTCTCTGCAACAAATGCAGAGACTTTTTGGCGTGCCCGGTCTGTTGGAACAAACCTGAAACCAAGAGTTCTCTGGGTGCCTGCTGTTCCAAACTCTCGAATTACGCCAAGCACCTCAGGCCACGACATATCCATGGTGTTACGCACAAGGACAACGTCGCCCGAAGACGCAAAACGCGCCTTCAGGCGCTCCCAGATCGACGACTCTGCCTCGTCGCCTTGGTAAGAGAGGATGCCCCTAATTCTTGTCGGATCGTAGTCAATCCCAATCTCTAGCGCCATCTTTGCAGTCTACTTCCAATATCAATATCTGAGCTTGGCAAGTTTCATCTCCATATCTCTAACCACGACCTTGATAGCTTCGAGTTGCTTTGCTATCTTCGGGAGGGTCGTTTTATCGGCCCTGGATATGTCAACCGAGGCCAACTTGGTATGTGCTTGCTGAACGCTCTTCAGTGCAGCGCTGCCAGACTTTTGCCCTTTATCGAGTTGAATGACCGTCTGCGTTGCTTCGATCAACGCCTCGATAGCAGCATCATTTTCGGGGGCCTTCAGCGCTTCAATGACACCACTAAAGTTTGTCGTCTGCGGCTCACTGCCAAGATCTACGGCAAAATCGCCACTGCATTCTGCGTCGGCGTCATCCCCACCGTCTTCCGTCGCGATGCCTAGTTCGTCGGCCACACGGTCAAGAACATCATCTGCCAATGCCCCAATGGCATCATTGTAATCGTATAACCGACCTTCCAGCCGTCCCTTGTTCTGATAGAGTGTCCAGGCAATAACCCGGCTCGCCTCTTTCATCGACTCGCTCTTGCCCTCTAAGAGCTTGGGCAAGTCACCAAAAAGCTGCTCGGCGTCCTCGCGAATATCACTATAGCTGCCGCTCGTTCCCGGCGCCTCCTTCAGATACAAATCGGCCTCAGCAAGCGTCTGGATGGCATATTTAATGTCCCTCTCTTTACGGTGCAGCTGCACTGCAACCTGCTTGGGCGTTCGCCCAAGATTAATCAGCCGATTGATCAGTTGTGCTTCACCGATCCAGTCATAGGCCAACTTAGTCTCAGGGGCTGCCTGCAGGTTCGCCTCAATATCGACAATCTCTTCCACCGTTGCGTCTGGTGGCAGAACCATTACATCGATGTGGCTGAAATGTGAGAACTTGCTGCCTTGGCCGTATAACTCTCGCAATGCCGCCAAGCGACGATTTCCATTCACTACAACGCCGGATGAGGTAATAAGCAGCGGTTCCCGCTGACCATCTGTCTCCAATACGTCGGATACAGGCACAACAGAGTCAGCTTTTCCCTTTAGAGCCAGACGATGTAGCAGCTGATGCTGTACTTGTTGGACTTCTTCAGATTCCTGACCCGCCGAGAAATAATGAGAATCCTTGCCTTCGTTTGCAATATAGTCACGCTGGTCGGTAAATGTGCGGAAATTCTCCATCCGATAAACCGGCAGGTCTATTGGAACTTGAATAACCGGTAGCACTGCTTTTCTATTGCGAAAGCCGTAGAAATCTCGCTTTTCTCTTGATGCAACAACCTTGCTGGCAATCGTCGCGGTGCGGTTAACTGGGGCAGTGATTTGAATCTTATAAGACATTACATCCATCCATCACTCAAATGCGACGAGCAAAATGGGCACATGGATGACTCTATCAAAAACGGTCAACTCATTGCAAACCCGTTCAAAATATGCAATATTGCTACCGATTTTTGCTGCTCCAAATTTAGTTGGTAGCGCAAATGCCGCAGCGCTAATCTTCTTCGATTGAAAGAGATATTCTAGCTTCAGCAAATCATAAGGCGCACGGCTCATATTGCCAGTCTGGACCTGAAAAGCGAGGTCATCTTTGAGGGCGGAAACTGTATTGCGTAGCTCCTGGTCGATCTTCACATTGAGAGCCCAACCTTCGGCTGCAAATTCATTAGCAATATGCGCTCGTATATCATTAGTGCAGCCAGATTGGAGCTTGATGCTCGGTACATCAAAAACGTCCGTAACCCACTCATATAGGTCACGCTTCTCCCATTCTGCTTTGCCGTGATGATGATCATGTATGAACTGCAACCTCATCACACACCCTCGTTTGGGTCATACACAGGTTTATTCATTGGTCTCGTTCTCAACGTCCCTGCATAGAAGCTGTTGATACGATCTGTGGCAATAGTAACGTACTCAGGGGTGATATCACAGCCATATGCTATCCGACCGTGCTTCAGCGCAGCAATAGCTGAAGAGCCCACCCCTAAATATGGATCCAATACGCTCTGACCTGCATGGGTTAGCGCCAAAACCAGTCGTTCCACCAAAGCCACGGGGAACTGACAAGGATGGACAGTTTTCTCAACGTGGTTAGCCTTCACGTTTGGGATATCCCAAACATCCGCTGGGTTCTTGCCCAGCGGATTACCAGAAAGCTCACCACGGTTTGGCCCCTTGAAATGCTTCTTATTAGGATATTTCGACGGCACCCTGACCGGATCTAGATTGAACACATAGTCGTCCGACTTCGTAAACCACAGAATGGTTTCATGTCGGCCAGAAAATCTACGTTGGCAATGCAATCCGTGACCGAATGTCCAGACAATTCGATTTCGCAACCTGAGACCATGTTGCTTAAATAGATTGTATAATACGATATCCAGGGGAAATATCTCACCATTATCGACATGATTGCCGACCTGCCAACAGATTGATCCATTCGGATGAAGAAGACGAACTGCCTCTGCAATAGTTGCAGCTTGCTGCTCGACATAGACATCAAGTGATGTCTTGCGTTCGTATTCCTTACCAATATTATATGGTGGTGAGGTAACGATTAAGTTCATACTCCCCTTTCCTAGAGAGCGCATAAAGTCAATGTTGTCAGAATGCCGAATTACATGTTGCGGCTGCGGGCGAATCGGGATGATATTTTTAGCTACGTATCTCATGGGGGGATCTTCACATTTTATTCCGCATTGAGCAAGCTTTGGTGCCTCGGGATTGGCCGCGGTGGTCAATGACCGGATGCGTCGAATATCTCCTGGCCATCCCTTCTGGTCGAAGGAAAATTATAGCCGCGCTGGTGCCATCACAAGCCCCACATCACCGCTCAAGCTCCCGCCGCCTTGAAGGCAATCCAGGCATTGTTTGTGAGGCTACCGCCATCACCGTTTCCTTCACCTCCTGTCTGCTCCACCTTTCAGCAAGATGCGCCCGCCGTTCTTCGAGGGAGAATGACGGGTTTCGAGTCTGGCCATGGGTGCGCTCGTGGGCACGGAGTTCACTGTCCACCTCTTTGCAGTCGATGACAATGTCGGTCCGGATCCGCGCTCGGCTGATAGCGACATAAACCTGATTGGCCGAGAGGCCAGTGCTCCCAACCACAATGGCTCGATCCACTGTCATCCCCTGGGCATTGTACAAGGTGGTAGCGTAGTACAAGGTGGTAGCGTATGCGTGGCCGATCCGTGTACGGCCGGCGGCGTCCGTAATATCGGCGGTGGAGAAATTGACCGTTCGACCGGCTATGGCCACCGTCAGTCTGGCATGGCCGGCGGCTTCGGCTTCCACCTGCATCACGGTGCCGATGGTGCCGTTAATCACCCCGATAGACTCGTTACGCGCAGTGAACTCGATACGCTCACCCCTGGCAATCGGCAATGCGACGGCGGCGCGTGTACGATCGGTGGCCCGAACAGTTACTTCTCGCCCGTGAAGCCGAGCCATGCTTCGCAGTTCTGCCCGAATAGCGGCGTTGAGCGCACGCACTTTGGCATTGGTCGCAGCAATTACCAACGGACCCAAGCCGCTCTCCCCGTCAACATGACGTCGCCACAGGGTAATTGCGGTGGCAAGCGTCTCATTCCGCCCTACGGTCCAATGAAGCCGGCCATGCTGGTCAAAAGCTTCGAGTGCCGAAGCCGCTTGACCGCGAGAAAGCTGACTTACCGCTTCACGTGCCCAAACATCGATCTGTCGGCGGTTGGCATCGAGCCGGGGCGCATGCAGTTCACTGGCCACAAGCGACAAACCGGAACCGGCGCCGATGGCCTGCAACTGCCGTTGATCGCCGGTCAGAATTACTTTACTTCCACCAACGCCAGCGGCCATTAACAATGAGTGCATCTGTCGGGTGGAAAGCAGCCCCGCCTCATCGACGATCAGCACGGTGTTCTCGTGAAAGACCACCTGTCCTTCGCGGTGTTTAGCTAACCAGGAATCAAGCGCCCGGCTTTCCATTCGGCATTCGGCCCCCAACTGCGTTGCGGCCCGCCAGCCAGTTGCGGCACCGATCACCCGTATACCCTCTTGCCGATAACGATCAGCAACAGTCGCCAGCGTGGTGGTCTTGCCGCTACCCGCTGCCCCTTCGATAACGGCCAACCGCTGCGACCGCACGGCGTGGGCAACAACAACATTCTGTTCTTCGCTAAGTTCCGGCAAGGAATGGTGTGTCGGCAAGACGTGGAAGGGCGCCGCCGCCATGCTTCTGGCCTGGACCACCAACTCCCGCTCCAAGGCGACCATTGTCGTGGTGGAATAGATCGGTTGACCAACCCGATCCGTGCCAATTGCCACCACATCAGATGCCGTTAACACAGCCTCAGAAAGTTGGCGGATGGAGTCCGCTCCGTGACCGGTCCCGGTGATGGTGGCAGCCACCACCGCAACGATATCCTGACGGCGGAACACCGACTTCGTTTCGATCAAACGGTCTAGCATGGCGGGAATGTTCGGTTCTGAGGAACGGACCGGTTCTAGGCGCCTGGGCACCAGATCGGGAGCAAAACCCAACTTCGCTGCCCGTTCCTGCCAACGTGAATGCTGGTCTTCTCTACCTTCCAGATTCTTATTCCGCCGCCGAATCTTGGCTATCTTCGCTGCCAAAACCGGAGTAGCAGCGAGACCCATGTTATGTATCGCCGAAACAATTTCCTTTCTCCGACCACTGAACTCGTCCCGCACTGCCTGAGGCACCGCGGTTACTTCAAATAGTCCTTTCTCGTCAGTGCGTTCGACCTGATACCCTAAAGCCTGAAGCTGATTAGCCAGTTCGGCTCGGTAGACTGCACCTGCTGCCATTTTCCATCGGTACAAGGGCGGCCATCGATGCTACCCCAGGTGCCGTCGGCTCTCTGTGCCATATTGAACAATACGGCATGACTGTGAAGTTGCGGGTCAGCTTCCAGGATATCGCCGCTCCGATCGGTGGGACGAGCATCGCTATGCTGGAAGATTGCTCCGCTCAAACGCACTGCCTCCAGTCGCCCTCCCGCCCGTCCCCTCCGGGTGAAAGCCGCGTCGGCGTCGATAATGTCGAGTGCCTTGCGAACAGCTAAATCGTGGGCTTTCTCCAAAGCGACCCGACGATCACCCTGTTCCAATGCCCACAGCACGCTAACTGACTTCGGCGCGGAAAACGTCAGATCGTAGCCGGCAACCCTGTTTGCATGGCTACCGTCGGCGTTCTGGGTCACTGGCCGTCCGGTGTCATCGAGACCAGCATGAAGGCGTTCGAACACTCGGTCATCGATGTCTGCCCCGTCCAAGACTCCGAGGACGGCCGTCGGCGAGTACCAGCGGCCGACCGCTTCTTTGCCTTCATTATAATAACGGGCCTGTTCGGAGAGATAGTAACCAGCGGCCGTGCCAGCGGAGACTGTGCAAACCATGGGCGGACCTCATTGTAAGGGCTACCAATTTGAATGTCAGTTCATGCCGACCATGAGCGGACAGCAATTCACACTCACCCATACCCATCGACACGGTCTATCGCCCCACCAACTATGCCCACCCCCAATCTTTGGTTCGCATCGTGAGGTGCACAGGTGTGAATAAAACGTTTTGAAACATTTTATAGCGTTGTATAATGTTATGACATAAGAAAAGGAACTCGCGCACAATGGACAAAGATGAAATCAACCAGCGTGTTGTCGAATTCGCCGACGCCTTGCAAGGACCGTTGGGACGGATGCCTCTGGAAAAGGTGCTTCGCATGCATATAATGATATTCCACCATCTGCGCCAAGCTGGTGCGAGTTGGAGACAGATAGCCGCACTTATGGCCAAGCATGGGGTGACACGGAAAGATGGTCAGCCGGTGGATGCGACACAGTGGGCAGCCATGGTGTCTCGATCGATGCGAAGCAGCAGTATAACCGCAGCGCCAGCCACTCATTCCAAACCCGCGTCCACTCCTATTGCTGCGGAAATCCACTCTAGCCGCCGAAATGATATTGTCCGTTCCCGCATGCGGCGTGCATCCGCCGCACGCTCTGAAGAATAACGCCATGACCAAGACATTGTTGAAGCGCTCCTTACCCGGTTGGGCGTGCGAGATAGTGAAGGCAACAGATCAGGGAAAACGCCGTAGCAGTGGGAAGCGCAGACCTCCGCACCCGTCGGCATTTTTACTTAAGCTGCGAAATGGCCTGAATGCGTTGATCAAGCACGAATTTTTCCGTCTATGGGCGGTGACTGGAAGCAAGGAAAAAGCAGAAATAATACTTAGCAAGTATATTGGGCACTCGATAGAGAGAAAAATCAAGAACCACAGGGCATCATTCGGCACAAATGAACGAAACAATGATCTGATTGAATCGAAATTACAGTTTGATATATTTAAATATCTTTCTAAAATTTCAAGAACATTTGATTCTCATGCCGTTGATATTAAAGTAAATTTACCAACACATGAAAATTATGAAAACGATCTGATAAAGTCAATGCTTGAGGCTATCACTTGCTATACAGAGGTTAGAAGCGCGGCCATCGAGTCCTTTGACAAACCCCCTCAAATCAGGGCGTTGGCCATTATGAGAATAGTCGAAAAGTGTGAGAAAATCCGGCCAGACGGAGTGTTTTGGCTTATGTTCAAAATGAGTATTGAACAAGAAAAACGACAAAATTCCGCGTAAGTTATCGTTCAAAAATCCATTATTAATTAATATAATTGATTAAAATGCTAAATATCTCTCCGTTAAATTGTGCTTTTATATAATTTTATACTTATATTTTTTACGTTCGCTCGGGACGTTTCTTTGGAAATAACGTCCACTCAGTGGATTTGAGGTGAAACATAACAAGGGTCGTCGCAACACGGGCGAGGAACCTGAATGTTCAATTTTCCACTATGCATGATGGTGCTCTCAGGGAAGGGCGGTGTCGGCAAAACGCTCCTCTCCCTCCTGCTCGCCGATCTGTTCGACCTCAACGGAATCCCGTTGGATATTGTTCAGGTCGATGATCAGAGGCGCCTTGAATTGAGCCTTGGGCGCGATGTCACCAGCATCGATATCGCGCTTCTACGGAAGGCGCGCAAGAACCCCAACATTCTGACAACAGCGTTCGCACCGCTATACCGCCAGATCGAAGCGATGCCGATTTCCGGTCGATCGCTGCTAATTGATATTGGAGCAACCCAGCAACACCTGCTGCTAGACTATGCGGAGTTGACTGAACTCAACGAGGATTTCATTGAGTTCAGCATCTCCTTGCAGGTGTTCATTCCGGTAGTAACCGACCCAGAATCTATCGACCAAGCAATCCGTCAGATCAAGTTGGTAGAACGAGTGCTACCGTCTGCAAAACTTTGTGTAGTTCTGAACGAGCGGGACGGACGATTCTCGGAGTTGGCCCGAGGTTCGGTGGCTGGGAATATCTTCCATCGCCAACTTCAACCTTTGCAGACCAGCATTCCTTTCATCACCATGCCGCGAATTGACGCTGGCTCTTGGGCACATTTTGAACGGCAGCATTGCCGCCTAATTGATGTTGTGGGTTATGACATCCCGACAGCCATGGCAGCGTCTGGCCTATCACGGCCTGAAGCAAAGCTGGCTCGCGGCGACGTGGCAGCGTGGTTCCAGGTCATGGAAAATGCCATGGCTTCGTTGCTGCTCCTGGCCGGAGACAGCCACCATGGTTGATCTTCAACGCCACCGAATTGATATAGAACGCGCAATCGCCGACGGCAAAGCTGGCCGTGATGAAATCTTCGCCCATCTGATGGCGCTCACTGCCGAGGAAAGGGGCAAAATTTCTCCAGCACTATTCGCCCGCCTAACCGAATCTCAACTTAACGCTCTGCTTGGTTGGCCTCCCAATTCGAAAACGTCGACTTTTCGACCAATTCGAGAATCGAACCGGAAGCGGAAGTTTTACCTTCCACCTCTGCCCGCCCTGCGTACTGCTCTTGCCGGAGCGTTGGCTGTCGCCATAGTTGGCGGAGTTGCGAGTTTTCCTATGATGAGCCAAGAGACGACGACCTCTTCCCCGATCGTGCGCTCCTTGGACACCAGAACGTGGCCCGGCTGCCCCCGCTTAGATGCGGGAACGGATGGTTGCATATACACGGTGCAAAGCGCACTCACCCTTGATGAGGCGTCCATCTACTTGGCTCTGCCGGTAACGCAGTTGCGCGCCATCAATCCCCGCCTACCCACAACCAGCCTACCCGCAGGCACACAGATTGTTGTTTGGCGCGGTCAAGGCACGCTCACTCGCTGAGGATTCGTCATGTCTCATCCGATGCTCGAACGTAAGCCCACCGCTGCCGCCGTGACGGTGGGCAGCATTCTCACTCTCATTAGTGTTGTGGCGCTTGGCGCAATTCTACTCCAGTTTATTCCGCCACTTGGCTGGTACGCCGATCACCCATTTCCAGCTTCACTTTCCTGGCTTTGGGCCTACTCAGGCGACACACTACGCCAAGAATGGTGGCGATCCGCTGGTATGTCGCTCCCACAGCGTGTCGATTGGCTGGTGCACGCCACCTGGACAAACGCAATCCTTCCCTTCGACATTGTCCATGCGTACCGCCTCCGCTTGACGGCGGTCGTCATCATTTCTGCCATGGTGGGCATGACCGGCAGCCTTTTGTTCTCGCTGTTGAGCCCCTACCGCGACGGTCTTACCCACCTTACGGGCCGGCGCCTGTGGCGTGGCTATGAAGCCATTAGCAAAATCCGTCGTACTTTGCGATCTGCCATAAATTGCTATGGCTCTGGTCTTGCCATTGCACCTAGTGTGGTTATTGATCGTGCAAGGGAGGTCCAGCATATTGGCCTCTGTGGAACTACCGGCTCCGGTAAAACCACCATCCTGCGCGCCTTGGCACAGCAGGTCCTGTCGCGCAACGATAAGGTCGTGCTTCACGACACAAAAGGCGATGTGGTTGCAGGTCTGCCGGCCGAGCGCTTCATCCTGATGGCACCTCATGATGCTCGCAGCCATGCTTGGGACGTGGCGCAAGACATCACCTCATCCCAAGACGCTCGCGAACTGGCAGCTCGCCTGATTCATGACAGCCGTGAACCGATGTGGAGTGGCGCGGCGCGCGAAATTCTGACAGGCATCGTTATTAGCCTTCAGCGGCGTCAATCCCGCCGGTGGTCATGGCGGGACTTGGCCAATGCCGCTTTCATGCCCACGTCCGATCTTCTTTGCTTGCTCCAGGACCATCACCCCGCTGCCGCGCGCTACATCGAAATCGACTCCCAGTCAGGAGCGCCCACCCGCACCACACATGGCATTCTAATCACAATGTGGGCAGATGTGGTCGGCGTCATCCAGCCGCTGGCATCAGCATGGGGTGACGCTCCGCCTGAGCGGCGCTTCTCCTTGTCCCGGTGGCTTGTTGATGACAAAGCGCGCCTACCGAAGGCCCTTGTTCTACAACGCTCGCCTCGCTACCCGAAGCTCTCCGAAGCTCTCCGAAGCTTGGATCAGCGCTGCGATGGAATGTTTGGCCAGTCGCATTGCCAGCCCCGAACTGACTGAATCCGATCGGCGCCGCATCTTCTTTCTCCTCGATGAATTTCCGCAAATGGGACGGATCAATGCGTTCCGTCAAATGCTGGAAGTTGGTCGTTCAAAGGGCATTGCCATTGCGCTGGGCATGCAAGATTTCCAGCAGTTGATCGGCACCTACGGCGATGCCGAAGCAAAAACCATGCTGACATTGCTGGGGCTCAAGATCATTGGACGGCTGCCAGCTGGGCCATCGGCCAGCTATGTCGCAACCGAATTGATTGGGCAGCGCGATGTTGCTTGGAAAGAACTGACACGCTCGACTAACACCGGGAGCCGTTCAAATCCGGGTTCCGTCAGCTTCGGCACGCAGAGCCACCGCGCGACCATTCCGGTAGTGTCGCCGCAGTACTTGGAAAGCCGGCTCGGCGCCGACCGCACCGGCGTCACCGCACTTTTGCTTGGGTTGGGTGACGTCTTCGAGTTGCATTGGCCCTTCAATGAATGGTCCCCACGCCGCCCGGCCAGCCAGCCGGCGGACTGGACCCGTACCTGATTGCCTCTTGCCATGGTACGCCATCGACCTGCTGCTGAAGCAGATGGCCTGTGCCATGGCGGGTCTCTCGACGGTGAGATACTCACCAGAAGGCAGGCGGCGAAGATTATAGGAATCTCCGTTAGACAGCTTGACAGGCTGCCCATTCCCAAGAGCTACGGGGCTGGTCCCCGATCACCCCGGTATTTGAAGACGGACATCATCGCCTACATCCAGCGGACGATGGTTGCTCCAGTCGATACCAAGTGCATCCCCCCCAACAGCCAACCCATTCGCCGTCAGCGCAAGGCTGGCAACGGAAGTGATTGGCTCCGCTCGCGGCTTGCCGCCCTCAAGTAGATCGATCGCCGCATCGAAGGCATCTGGGGCAAGGTGAGCATACCGCATGGTCATTTGAATGCTGGCATGCCCCAGCAGCTTGGACACCGTAAGCAGGGGAACTCCACGCATCACCAGCCGGCTGGCGAAGGTATGGCGTAGGTCGTGAAGGTTCACATTCTCCAGTCCGATCCGTTTCCGGACGGTATCCCAAGCCCCGAAGGGATTGTTGAACGGAACTGCCTTGCCACGTTTGGTTCCGTCATCCCCGACACCCCCACGCCCCACGGGACGATACAGGAACACCCGGCTTTCCCCCTCTGGACATTCGGCCCTGAGCTGCTTCAACGTCTCCTCCACCCTCGTTGAAAGCGGAACGCCCCGTGGTTTGCCGGATTTGGTTTCCATGAATCTCACGGCAGCACGAGGCTTCCGGTCGAGGTCGACATCTGCCCACGTCAAGGAGGTCGCCTCGCGAAGCCGCGCACCGGTATCAATCAGAAAGATCACCAAGTCACGTAAGTGGGGGGCACAGACGGGCAGAAGCTTCCTCTCCTCTTCCACGGTCAGCCAGCGATGCCGGGCATTGTCCAGACTTAGAAGCTTGATGGTGGGCACCACGGCCAAGGTGCCCCACTCATCCTTGGCCTTGTTCAGGATGGCCTTGATCGTAGCTAGGTATCGATTAACAGTGGCGGGCGCCTTCTTCTTGGCAAGCAGGCTGTCCTTGTAATCAGCCAGGACACGAGCCGACAGCTTGGCGATAGGTGTGTCAGCTCCCAGGCTTTCCCGAAGCTGGTTGAGAGCGTAAATCTCTCGCTTCGCAACGTCGATATTCCCCTTGGGAACGATTACCCCGTCGTAGTAGCGGTCAATGGCCTCGGCCAAACTCATTTCCGCCACCTTGCCCAGGAGAATCTGTTCCTTGATTTCCTGGCGCAGAATGCGTTCCCGCTCCTCGGCTTCCCGCTTCTTGGTGGTCCCGCTGGATTGACGAACCTTATGGCCCTTGAAGGTGAATTCAATGAACCAGTTAGGCGACCCTTCGCGCTTAAAAACGGCCATCTCTTTCCCCTCTGGTGCGCACGACAACTCGCAGAATCGCACACAACAGAGAATGGCATGAAGCGTACCAGACAACAAGAAGGCTCCCGAAGGAGTCTTCAGAATTCTCTTAACTCATTGAAAAATCATTCCCACTCGATCGTGCCCGGCGGCTTGGACGTGATGTCGTAGGTCACGCGGTTGATGCCGCGCACCTCGTTGATGATACGGGTGGCGACATGGCCCAGGAAGCTGTGTTCGAACGGGTAATAATCCGCCGTCATGCCATCGACCGAGGTCACGGCGCGCAGCGCGCAGGCATAATCATAGGTGCGGCCATCGCCCATCACGCCGACGGTGCGCACAGGCAGCAGGACGGCGAACGCCTGCCAGATTTCGTCATACAGGCCCGCTTTGCGGATCGCGTCCAGATAGACGCTGTCGGCCTTGCGCAGGATTTCCAGCTTCTCCCGCGTGATCTCGCCCGGCACGCGGATGGCCAGGCCCGGCCCCGGGAACGGATGGCGGCCGACGAAGCTGTGCGGCAGACCCAGTTCACGGCCCAGCGCCCGCACCTCGTCCTTGAACAGTTCGCGCAGCGGTTCGACCAGCTTCAGCTTCATGCGGTCGGGCAGACCGCCGACATTATGGTGCGACTTGATGGTGACGCTGGGGCCGCCGGTGAAGGACACAGATTCGATGACGTCGGGATAGAGCGTGCCCTGGGCCAGGAACTCTGCCCCGCCGATCTTCGCCGCCTCGCCATCGAACACTTCGATGAACAAGCGACCGATGATCTTGCGCTTCTGTTCCGGGTCGGACACGCCTTCCAGTTGCCCCAGAAACAGGTCGGCGGCGTCCACATGCACCAGCGGGATATTGTAATGGTCGCGGAACAGGGTCACCACCTGTTCGGCCTCGCCCGACCGCATCAGGCCCGTATCCACGAAGATACAGGTCAGTTGCGCGCCAATGGCCTCATGGATCAGGACGGCGGCGACGGAGCTGTCGACCCCGCCCGACAGGCCGCAGATCACCTTGGCGCTGCCCACCTGCTCGCGGATGCGGGCCACGGCCTCGGCGCGGAAGGCGGCCATGGTCCAATCGCCCTTCAGGCCCGCCACCTTGAACAGGAAATTGCGGATCAGGGCGTCGCCATGCGGGGTGTGCACCACTTCGGGGTGGAACTGCACCGCATAGAAGCGGCGGGCATCGTCGGCGATGATGGCGTATGGGGCACCTTCGGACGTGGCGACGATGCGGAAGCCGTCGGGCAACTTGGTGACGCGGTCGCCATGGCTCATCCACACCTGCTCATGCGCGCCGATGGACCAGACGCCCTCAAACAGGGCGCAATCATCCTTGACGTCCACAAAGGCGCGACCGAATTCGCGGGTCTCGCCCGGCTCCACCTTGCCGCCCAGCTGTTCGCACATGGTCTGCTGGCCATAGCAGATGCCGAACACCGGCACGCCCAGGGTCCAGACCACGTCGTTGGCGCGTGGGCTGCCCGCCTCCGTCACGCTGGCCGGGCCGCCCGACAGGATGATGGCCTTGGGCGCGAAGGCACGGATGCGGGTCTCATCGGCGCTGTAGGGAATGATCTCGCAGTAAATGCCGGCCTCGCGCACACGGCGGGCGATCAGCTGCGTCACCTGCGATCCGAAATCCAGGATCAGGACACGGTCGGGATGGGCGGCGGGTGCGGTGGAAGCGGCGGCGGCCATGGCGCATTTTCCTGCGGGTCAGGGGCGGAGAATGCGCCGCAACCTAACCAACCAAGCCTCTCCCGGCAACAGGCACCTCCGCAAGGCTGCCCCCTGTCAGAACCGGACCAAATGCGACAGGCGACGGACCGCAAATACCTATTGACTCTTCCTTTCACCTGTAAGTATTTTCTTACACATGAAACACGAACTTCAGATAGCCGGAACGGCGTGCGATGGGGAACAGGTCCTGGCGGCCCTGTCGGCGCTGGCCAATCCCCACCGCCTGCGCATCGTCGCACGGCTGGCGGGCGGCGACCGGCATTATATCAGCCAGTTGGCCCGCGATCTGGGCATCAGCCGGCCTTTGCTGCATCTGCATGTGCAGAAGCTGATGGAGGCGGGGCTGGTGACATCGCAGCTGGAGCTGTCGGACGACGGCAAGGCCTTGAACTATCTGCAACTGGCCCCCTTCCACCTGGACCTGACGGCGGACAGCCTGCGTCAGGCGGCGGCGGGGCTTTCGGCGCACAGCGCCACAGGGGACTGACAGGGGATAATGATGGCGGATGATACCTTTCTCTTTGCGATTTTCTGGATGGTGGTGGGAGTCGTGTCGATCGTTGCCGTGACGATGATTGGCAAGACCGTGCAGGCCAAGGCGAAGATGGCCGAAGATGGTGCCTATCGCGCGCTGGCCGAACGCGCCGTGGCGGCGCTGGAGGAACAGACGGGCATCATCAATACGCTGCGCGCCGACCTGACCGCCGCCCGCACCACGCTGGCCAATGTCGAAAAAATCCTGAAACAGGTGGAATGAACCATGGAAACGATTGCCACCTGGCGCCTGCACCTGCTGCGCGCCGTCTATCTGATCATGGCGCTGGGGGCCGGTTACCTGAACTGGTCACAGATCATTGATCCGGCCCAAAGCTGGACCTTCACCGAAGGCGTGATGATCACCATGCTGGCCGCCATGTCGGCCCTGGCCCTGCTGGGCCTGCGCCACCCGCTGCGTATGCTGCCGCTGATGTTCTGGGAGATCGCCTGGAAACTGATCTGGCTGGCCCGCGTCGCCTATCCGGCGTGGCAGAACGACACCATTGACGATGCGCTGGCCGCCAACATCTTCGCCATCGGCCTGGTGGTGATCGTTATAGCCGTCGTGCCGTGGGATTATGTCTGGCGGGTCTATGTGAAGGGAACGCCTTCGTAACCCACCCTACCCTTTTGTGGTCAGCACCGTATAGGCAACAGACCGGCTGACCACCAGCACCGGGTTCTCCTTCACCAGACCCTTGTCATTGGGCACATTCACCCGGCCCCGGTCATCGGCCTTCAGCACGCGCGGACCCTTGGTACCCTCCAGCGTCACCGTACAATCCTTGCCGCAGAACAGGCGCAGCGTTTTGGCCGACGGGGCCAGGAAGGAGACGGCGCCCGCTTCCTTCTCGATCAGCTTGTCGAACTGATCAAAGGCCGCCTTCACATCGGCATAGGCGATGCGGGTCGTGCCCGGCGTTACCTTCATGCCGATCTGGGCCTTCATATTATAGGTTGCGGCGGCTTGATTGATGGTGACCGTGGCGCCGGCCTGCACCCAATCGGGGCGGAACGGGATATCCACGGCATTGTCGGCATCGACGGTCAGGTCCACCCGCCCCTCCGGTGCCGTCACCACCATGGTGACGGGGGCATCCAGCGGCTGCTTGTCACTGGCCGGCTGCACCGACAGGCGCAGGGCCAGACGGTCATGACCCTGGCCATAGAACTTGACCATCTGATCATGGAAATCCTTGTACGGCAGCGTATGCGTGCCGGGCGCCGCCAAAGCCATCGGCACAACCAGCGACAAAACCAGGGCGGTGGTCAGGAACAGACGCATAGTTTTGACCTCAACCCAGCGGTTGGAAGGGACTGACGGTGACACGGCTGCCTTCGGCCACCAGGAAGGACCCCTCGGCCACCTCGTTCCAGTGACTGGCATCCTCGTCCAGCGGTTCGGACAGGACCATGACGGAGTCGGTTCCGTCCTCCAGACAGACGCGCCCGTCGCGACAGCCATCGACATGGCCCTGGGTCCAGAACAGGCTGGGCGAGCGGCCATCGCAGGACCAGCGTACTGCATAAAGCCGCTTGCCATCGGTACAGGCCGCCGTCATGCGGAACGGTTCCGTCACCCCTTCGCGGCGCATCTTGCCCACGATCTGTGCGACCGTCAGGGCAAAGGCGCTAGCCGGGTCTTCCATCAGGCCATTGCCCAGCGCCAGATAGAAGAAGGCCTCGCTGTCGGTCGATCCCTCGCGGTGGCGATACAGGTCCTTGCGGATCATGCCCTCCACATCCTGGCGCACCAGGGGCCAGCCGCCGATCTGCCCATTATGCATGAACAGCCAGTCGCCATAGCGGAACGGGTGACAGTTCAGCCGCGAGGTCGCCGTGCCCGTCGATGCCCGCACATGCGCAAAGAACAGGGGCGAGCGAATCTGTTCGGCCAGCGAGCGCAGATTGGCATCCGACCAGGCCGGCATCGTATCGCGGTAAAGCCCAGGCTTGGTCATGTCCCCGTACCAACCGAGGCCGAATCCGTCGCCATTGGTGGGCGCCACGCTGCGCTGGGCCGACAGCGACTGCCGGATCAGCGAATTGCAGGGCTGGAACAGCAGCGTGTCCATCACGATGGGAATACCGGCATAGGCCAGCCAACGGCACATCGAAACCACCTTATATAGGTCCGGCAAACAGATCAGGCCCCGAACCACGGCCTGTCTACTGTTAAATCAGTCCCCCATGGCGGAACAAGGGCAAAGCCATGGCATTTTGAACATCGTTCGAAACGCCCCCGCCTGTGACCTTTCATGGGCCGTCTGCAACCAAACCCCCTCCCCGCTGTTGTTTGCATCGGAGCCGCCTGATCGGGCGGCCCAACAAGATCCGAGGAGAATTCCATGAACACCGATACTATTAAGGGCAAGTTGAACGAAGCCAAGGGTGCGGTAAAGAAGGGGATCGGCAAGGCCACCGACGATCCGGCCCTGGAGCTGGAAGGCCATGCCGATCAGGCCAAGGGCAAGGCCCAGCAGGTGAAAGGCCACCTGAAGGATGCGGTGCGCGACGCCACCCGCTGACACCTGCCCCAATACTAACGGTCAAGGCTCTTGAGCGTTAGTATCCGCGCCGACTGGCGCGGCGGCGGCCCATGCCGCCGAAGCCTTTGATCCCGACCCGTCGGGATCAAAGGCCGCTGGTATAATACCCGCTTTTCCTGTCCCGGCCCCCCTCCGCCCATGTCGTGGCCGCCTGTCACACCGTTGTAGGCTGCAACGGTCGCGGCGTTTACAGGCAGGGGGGCCGGCGTTATGGTGCGCCCGCCTTTGTGAAGGTTCGGTGTCGCCCCTCGGGTCGGCACCGCTCACCCCTGGTTTTCCACCAAAGACGGGCAGCACGACCATGAAGCTGATCGCCGGTAACAGCAATCAGCCGCTGGCTGAAGCCATTTCGACCTGCCTTGAGGTCCCGCTGACCAAGGCATCGATCCGCCGCTTCGCCGATAATGAGATTTTCGTTGAGATCAACGAGAATGTCCGCGGCGAGGATGTGTTCGTGATCCAGTCGACGTCGAAGCCGGCAAATGACCATCTGATGGAATTGCTGGTCATCATCGACGCGCTGCGCCGGGGTTCGGCCCGCCGCATCACCGCCGTGGTTCCCTATTACGGCTATGCCCGTCAGGATCGCAAGACCGGCCCCCGCACGCCGATTTCGGCCAAGCTGGTGGCCAACCTGATCACCACGGCCGGCGCCAACCGCGTGCTGACCATGGACCTCCATGCGGGTCAGATTCAGGGCTTCTTCGACATCCCCGTCGATAATCTGGTGGCCGGCGGTGAATTCACCAAAGACATCCAGGAACATGTCGGCCATGGCAAGCTGATGGTCGTGTCGCCCGACGTGGGCGGCGTGGTCCGCGCCCGTGCCATCGCCAGCCGTCTAGAGGCCGATCTGGCCATCATCGACAAGCGGCGTGAACGCGCCGGCGTGTCGGAGGTGATGAATGTCATCGGTGACGTGTCGGGCCGCGACTGCATCCTGATCGACGATATCGTGGACAGCGCCGGTACGCTCTGCAACGCCGCCGAAGCGTTGAAGGCCCGTGGCGCTACCTCCGTGCGTGCCTATGTCACCCACGGCGTTCTGTCCGGCGGCGCCGTTGCCCGCGTCACCGCCTCCCCCCTGGACGAGCTGGTGATCACCGACAGCATCGTGGCGACCGACGCGGTGAAGCAGGCCACCAACATCCGTCAGCGCTCCATCGCCCGCCTGATGGCCGACGCCATCGACCGGATCAGCAATGAGCGTTCGGTGTCCAGCCTGTTCGTTTGATCCCTGACCCGATCAAAACAAAAACGGCGCCGGTATCCCCGGCGCCGTTTTTGTTTCTGGGATAAGGCGGCGGAAAACTTTGGGATTTCCGCCGCCATCGCCCTTTCTCAACCCGCCAGTGCCGCTTCCACCGCGGCGATGGCATCGGCGGCCTTGTCGCCGTCGGGGCCGCCGGCCTGGGCCATGTCGGGACGGCCACCGCCGCCCTTGCCGCCCAGGGCCGCAGCCGCGACGCGGACCAGATCGACAGCGCTGGCCTTGGCCACCGCATCCTCGGTGACGCCAACCACGACCGACGCCTTGCCGTCGGCCACCGCGATGGCGACGACAACGCCGGTGCCCACCTGCTTCTTCAACTCATCGGCAAAGGGCTTCAGGTCCTTGGCCGGCAGGTCGGCAACGACGCGACCGATGAAGCCCAGACCGTTGATCTGCTTGACCTCTGCGGCCCCGCCGGAACCACCGCCGCCCAGCGCCACCTGACGGCGCAGATCGGCCAGTTCCTTTTCCATCTTGCGGCGTTCGTCCAGCAGGCTGGTGACCTTGGCCACCACCTCACCCGCCGGCACCTTCAGCGCCTGGGCGGTATCCAGCAGACGGCCTTCCTGTTGTTCCAGATAGGCCAGCGCACCGGCACCGGTCAGCGCCTCGATACGGCGGATGCCGGCGGCCACGGCCCCTTCGGACACGATCTTGAACAGACCGATATCGCCGGTACGGCGGACATGGGTGCCACCGCACAGTTCGACGGAGAATTCCTTGTTCCCGGCCTCGTCCACGCCGCCCATAGAGACGACGCGCACCTCCTCGCCATACTTTTCCCCGAACAGGGCCATGGCGCCGACGGCGATGGCGGCATCGGGGGTCATCAGGCGGGTGGTAACCTCGCTATTGCCACGGATGCGGGCATTCACCGCCGCCTCAACATCGGCCACGTCATTGGCGGCCAGCGGAGTCGGCTGGGAAATGTCGAACCGCAGACGGTCGGCGGAAACCAGAGAGCCCTTCTGCGTGACATGGTCACCCAGACGGCGGCGCAGCGCCTCATGCAGCAGGTGGGTGGCGCTGTGGTTGGCGCGGATGGCGCCACGGCGGCTGCCGTCAACCTTCAGTTCGACCGCATCGCCAACGGCCAGGATGCCCTTGGTCACGGTGCCGACATGGGCGAAGACCGCGCCCAGCTTCTTCTGCACATCGCGGACGGTGACTTCGGCACCCTTGGCAGAGATCATCTGGCCGGCATCGCCGACCTGACCGCCGCTTTCGCCATAGAACGGGGTCTGGTTGACGATGACCAGGACCTCCGCCCCCTCGGCGGCGCTGGTGACGCGGTTGCCATCCTTGTCCAGGATGGCGGTCACCGCTCCCTCGGCGGCCTCGGTGTCATAGCCCAGGAATTCGGTCGCCCCGACCTCGTCCTTCAGTTCGAACCAGACGCGCTCCGTCGCGGCCTCACCCGAGCCAGCCCAGGCGGCACGCGCCTTCTTGCGCTGTTCTTCCATGGCGGCGTTGAAGCCATCCACATCCACCGGACGGTTGCGGGTACGCAGCACGTCCTGGGTCAGGTCCAGCGGGAAGCCGTAGGTGTCATAGAGCGTGAAAGCGACATTGCCGGGCAGGGCCTGACCTTCGGCCAGTGGCGCCTCCGCCTCGTCCAGCAGCTTCAGGCCACGGTCCAGCGTCTGCTTGAAGCGGGTTTCTTCCAGGCGCAGCGTTTCAGTGATCAGCGCCTGGGCGCGGACCAGTTCAGCATAATGGCCGCCCATCTCCCGCACCAGGGCCGGCACCAGACGGTGCATCACCGGGTCCTTGGCACCCAGCATGTGGGCGTGACGCATGGCACGGCGCATGATGCGGCGCAGAACGTACCCACGCCCCTCGTTCGACGGCATGACGCCATCGGCGATCAGGAAGGAGCAGGAGCGCAGATGGTCGGCGATGACGCGGTGCGAGGTGGCCTGCGGCCCCTTCAACGACGCGCCCGTCGCCTCCACCGAGGCCTCCAGCAGGCCCTGGAACAGGTCGATATCATAATTGTCGTGGACACCCTGCATGACGGCGGCCAGACGCTCCATGCCCATGCCGGTATCGATGGAGGGCTTGGGCAGGGGTACGCGCTCATACCCGCCATCCTTGGACGGCAGCTGTTCATACTGCATGAACACGAGATTCCAGATCTCGATGAAGCGGTCACCATCCTGGTCCGGGCTGCCCGGCGGGCCACCCGCGATCTTGTCGCCATGATCGTAGAAGATTTCCGAGCAGGGGCCGCAGGGGCCGGTATCGCCCATCATCCAGAAATTATCGGACGTCGGGATGCGGATGATGCGGTCATCCGGCAGGCCGGCGATCTTCTTCCACAGGTCAAACGCCTCGTCATCATTGTGGAAGACGGTGGTCGTCAGCTTGTGCGGGGAGATGCCGAATTCCTTGGTGATCAGGTTCCAGGCCAGCTCGATCGCGTCGGCCTTGAAATAATCGCCGAAGGAGAAGTTCCCCAGCATTTCGAAGAAAGTGTGATGGCGCGCCGTGAAGCCGACATTGTCCAGGTCGTTATGCTTGCCGCCCGCGCGCACGCATTTCTGCGAGGTGGTGGCGCGGTTATAGGGGCGCAGTTCCTGGCCCGTGAAGACGTTCTTGAACTGCACCATGCCGGCATTCGTGAACATCAGCGTCGGGTCATTGCGCGGGACCAGCGGCGAGCTGTCGACAATGGCGTGGCCGTTCTTCCCGAAATAGTCGAGGAAGGTGGAACGGATTTCGTTGACGGTCTTCTTGGACATGGGGACGGCCTGGCAGCTGCTTGGGTCGCGACAATATGGGGTGTGGGTTTTACCGTGGCCAGTGCCGCCCTGTCCATGCCCGCCTGCCCATGGGGGCCATGTTGGGGGGCAAAAACGGTCCAACAGCGGCCAGGTGCAACATGATGCATCACAAAAACAGGGGGTGTTGCACGGGGCAGCCGGGATCAGGGCGCCCCGAAAAGCAAAAGGGAGGCGGTTTCCCGCCTCCCCTGCTGAACGTGCATTGCCATGCGATCCAGGATCACTCCGGGGCGGACGCGTCGCCATCGGTTTCCGGCGTGCCCATCATGGCGCCCGCCACGATGCCGGCATTCGCGCGGATCTTCTGTTCGATGCTGTCGGCCACGGCAGGGTTGGTGCGCAGGAAGGTCTTGGCGTTTTCACGTCCCTGACCGATGCGCTGCCCGTCATAGGAGAACCAGGAGCCCGACTTGTCGACCACACCGGCCTGAATGCCGAGGTCGAGCAGTTCGCCGACCTTGGACACGCCCTCGCCATACATGATGTCGAATTCGACGACGCGGAAGGGCGGCGCCATCTTGTTCTTCACCACCTTCACGCGGGTCTGGTTGCCGGTCACCGTCTCCCGGTCCTTGATGGCGCCGATGCGGCGGATATCCAGGCGGACGGAGGCGTAGAATTTCAGCGCGTTGCCGCCCGTCGTAGTTTCCGGGTTGCCGAACATCACACCGATCTTCAGACGGATCTGGTTGATGAAGATCACCAGACAGCGCGACTTGGAGATGGAGCTGGTCAGCTTGCGCAGAGCCTGGCTCATGAGGCGGGCATGCAGGCCGACATGGCTGTCGCCCATTTCGCCTTCCAGTTCGGCGCGCGGCACCAGGGCTGCCACCGAGTCCACCACCAGCACGTCGATGGCGCCGGAACGCACCAGCGTGTCGGCGATTTCCAGCGCCTGTTCACCGGCATCGGGCTGCGAGATCAGCAGCTCGTCCACATCCACGCCCAGCTTGCGGGCATAGGAGGGGTCGAGCGCGTGTTCGGCATCGACGAAGGCGCAGACGCCGCCATTCTTCTGTGCCTGGGCGATGGCGTGCAGGGCGAGCGTCGTCTTGCCCGAGCTTTCCGGCCCGTAGATTTCGATGATACGGCCCCGCGGAAGGCCGCCAATGCCCAGCGCGATATCGAGGCCCAGGGAGCCGGTGGAAACCACCTCCGTCTCTGTCAATGCCTCTTTGGCGCCGAGCTTCATGATGGAGCCCTTGCCGAACGCGCGTTCGATCTGGCCAAGAGCCGCATCCAGAGCTTTTTGTTTGTCCATGGGTGTTTCAACCAGACGGAGTGGAGCTGCCGACATTATTGTCCCCTTCCTTCTCGCACGGATGTGCATGCCCGTTCAACTGCACCTGTTGTACATTTTTTGTTCTCATTCTCCAAGCGCAAATGTTCTCACTATGTTCACTTTCTGCCATTGCGTTTCCAGAGGGAGAACGGGGCGCCACGCAAATATGAACAAAGTTCATGTGCGAAACGGCAGGGAATCCCGTATGATGGTCCCCTTCATGGCCGTCCACCGGTGCGCATCATGATCATCACGAACGGGAATCGCGGGCTGTTCTGTCTGGCCCTGCTGGCACTGGCACTGTTCTGCCCACCGGCAGGGGCCCAGAATGCCAATCCCCCGGCGCAGGCCAAGAAACCCGACAGCCCGCCCCCTGGCAGCCCTCCGATGGAACAGGAAGTGATCGTTACGGGCCGGCGCAACGGGGAGCCGGATTTTCAGGAACAGCAGGAATTCCATTATGAGGAATACCGCCGCCTGAAAGCCATCTATGATCCCGATCCCCTTCCCGTCATCCGCAGCGACCGTCTGGTTCGCATGCCGGAGGCGACCAGCAGCACGGTACAGGGCAAGCCGACCCTGACGGAGAAACAATGGTGAGCGTGGCGGATCTGGTCCAGGCGGCGGAAAAGGCGGCGGACCGGGGAGACGAGGCGGCGGCCCTTACAGGGTGGCGGCAGGTTCTGGATATCGACCCCGACCATGTGGTCGCCTTGCTGACCCTGGGGGATGCCGCGCGCCGCACCGGGCAGGTGGAGCAGGCCGAAGCCCTGCTGCTGCGCGCGGTGGCGGTGGCGCCCCGGCTGGTGCCCGCGCGCTGCGCCCTGGCCAATCTGCTGCTGCATACGGGGCGGGAGGCCGATGCCGGCATGCATCTGGCCGTGGCGCAGGAACAGGGTGCCAATCAAGCCTATGTCTGGCGGGATACCGGCCTGTGGCGGCGGGTGACGGGCGATGCGGCCGGCGCCCTGGCGGCGTTCGAACGCTGCCTGTCGATCACGCCGGACGACCCGTCAGCAAAACTGGGCCGCGCCCTGGCCCTGCTGCGGCTGGGCCGTTGGGATGAAGGGTTCCGGGACTATCATCACCGCTGGTCCGTATCCGCCCGCCCGCCCCGGCACCGGGAGATCGCGCCCTGGCGGGGCCAGGATATAAAAGGCCGGCGGCTTCTGGTCTGGGATGAACAAGGCGCCGGCGACACCATCATGTGCGCGCGGCTGGTGCGCCCGCTGATCGATGCCGGGGCTGAACTGGTGCTGGAAGTGCCGGCGGCCCTGACACCCCTGTTCGCCGATGGGCGGCACGGCACCGTCGTGGCGCGCGGTCAGGCCCTGCCCCCGGTCGACATGCAGGTGCCCTTGCTGGACCTGCCCGGCATCCTGGGCCTGACCCCGGCCACCATCCCCTGGGACGGACCCTATATCAGTGTCGATGCGGCCCTGTCGGCCCGCTGGGCCGACGCAATGCCCCGCCGGCAGGGTCGCATGCGCATCGGGTTCAGTTGGGCCGGCAATCCCGCCCATCCCGGTGATTTCTGGCGCTCCCCCGGCCTGTCCACTCTGCTGCCGCTGCTGTCGCGCGCCAATGCCGACTGGTACGTGCTGCAGGTGGCCAGCGGTCGGGAGGAGATGGCCGCCCCCCCCCTGCCCGACCATGTCACCGATCTGGGCGCACGGATCACGGGCTGGGCCGATACGGCGGCGATCCTGCCGCATCTGGACCTGCTGATTACCCCCGACAGCGCCCTGGCCCATCTGGCCGGTGCCATGGGCCGGCCTGTCTGGACCCTGATCGCCACCGATACCGACTGGCGCTGGCTGGACCAGGGGACGAAGACGGGATGGTATCCCTCCATGCGGCTGTTCCGGCAGCAGCGCTGCGGCGACTGGGCAGGATTGCTGTCGCGTATCGGGCTGGCGCTCCCGGCTTGATCCCGGCGGCGCGGCACGGCACCATCACGGGTGTTGACGCCCCTGCCGCCGGAGACGCGCTTGGACCTGGACAGCCTGACCACCGCCTTCGACATGCTGACCGACGGTGTGGCCCTGTTCGATGCGCAGGAAAGGCTGGTGGTCGCCAATCCGGCCTTCAAGGCGCTGTTTCCCGTGACAGCGGCACGCATGGTGGCGGGAACGCCGTTTGAGGATCTGCTGCGCCATGGCATCGCGGCGGGCGACAATCTGCACGCCCAGGGCCGCGACCTGGAGGAATATGTCGCCGAGCGGATGTGGGCCTTTCGCAACCCTGCCGGCCAGCCGGGTGAATTCCTGCTGTCGGACGGGCGCTGGATCAGGGTGCATGACCGGCGCCTGCCCCAGGGCGGCACCCTGTGCGTACGCACCGACATCACAGAATTGAAGCGCGGGGAGCAGCAGCTGCGCGACAGCGAACAGCGCTATCGCCAGTTGGTGGACCTGTCGCCCGACGGCATCGCGGTGCATGACGCGGCGGGGCGTGGGCGCTTCATCAACCGTGCGGGCCGCCTGATCCTGGGTATCGGGGCCGACGCGGATGCCGCTGGCTTTCACATTTTGGATGTCGTGACGGAGGAGACGCGGCCACTGGCCGAAATGCTGCTGCGCCGGGTGGTGGGGGGTGAGCCGCTGAACCAGATGCGCATGGACCTGCGCTGCATCGACGGACGGGACATCACCGCCGAACTGTCGGCGGTGCCGTTCCAGGGCGGGGGCGAACGGCTGGTCATGTGCCTGTTCCGCGATGTCACCCATGAGGCCGCGTCCAGCCTACGCCTGCGGGAAAGCGAGGCGCGGGCCCGGTCGATCCTGGATACGGCACTGGATTGCATCGTCTCCATTGATGAGGACGGCCATATCCTGGAATTCAACCCCGCCGCCGAGCGCACCTTTGGCTGGCAGCGGGCCGAGGCATTGGGCCGGCGGATGAGCGACATGATCGTGCCGCCCATCCATCGCGAGGGGCATGACCATGGCCTGACGCGGCTGAAAACCGGCGGCGGCGGCACCATGCTGGGCCGGCGTGTGGAGACCGAAGCCCTGCGCCGGGACGGCACCATCATCCCCATCGAACTGGCCATCACGGCAGTGCCCCTGGGGCCGGGCAAGCGCTACACCGCCTATCTGCGCGACATTACCGACCGTCGTCAGGCCGAACGGGAGATCTGGGAGAAGACGCGCATCCTGGACAGCATGATGGACAATGTCGGGATCGGGATCGAGGTCTATGACGCCGACGGCCATCTGCTGGTGGCCAACCGCATGGTGTCGGAGCTGCTGGACATTCCGCCCGGCTTCATGGCGCCCGGCCTGAAGGACCGCGATCTTGTACTGCTGTTGGCCCGGCAGGGGGAATATCCGGGCGAGACGGTGGAGGAGAGCCTTGCCGATTATGACCGTATCCGCCGCGACGGCATCCATTTCGGCGAACGGCAGCGACCCAACGGCACCTGGCTGCAGGTCCGGCATTTCCCCATGCCGGGCGGCGGCTTTGTCGTTCTGTTCACCGATGTGACGGAGCAGAAGAAGCTGGAAAGTCAGCTTCTCCAGGCCCAGAAGATGGAGGCGCTGGGGCAGCTGGCCGGCGGTATTGCGCATGATTTCAACAATATCCTGTCGGTCATCGGCGGCTATGCCAGCATGGCCAAGCAGGGCGTGCCAAAGGAAGCGGCGCAGGCGGGATATCTGGCCAAGATCGGCCAGGGGGTGGACCGGGCCGCCGCCCTGACCCGTGAATTGCTGACCTTCTCCCGCCAGAAGGTGGCGCGGACGGAGGTGATCGACCTGGGTTCCGTGCTGCGCGGGCAGGAATTCCTGCTGAAGCCGCTGCTGGGCGCCACCATTGATCTGTCGCTGGCCGTACCGGACGAACCGGTCTGGGTCGCCATCGATCCCGACATGGCGGCCCAGGCCCTGCTGAACCTCGCCATCAATGCCCGCGACGCCATGCCCGGCGGCGGGCCGCTGTCGGTAAGGCTGGGCAGTGCCGCCGAGGGGGCGATACCGCCCGTCGGACTGGCCCCCGGCCATTATGCCATCCTGTCGGTCACCGACCGGGGGACCGGCATGCCGCCGGACCTGCTGGACCGCATCTTCGACCCGTTCTTCACGACCAAGCCGCCGGGCCAAGGGACGGGGCTGGGCCTCGCCATGGTCTATGGCACCGTGAAGCAGGCCGGCGGCGCCATCCTGGTGGACAGCCAGCCGGGGCGCGGCACCTGCTTCTCCCTGTGGCTCCCCCTGTCCCCCGCCCCGGCCATGGCCGCCACCCCGGCGGCTCCCGCACGCGCCAGCAGCACGGGTGCCAAACCGGCCACCATCCTGGTGGCGGAGGATGAGCCCGAACTGCTGACCCTGGTGTCGGGCTTCCTGGAACAGGACGGGCACGCGGTGCGCCGCGCCGCCGACGGGGTGGAAGCACTGGAACGGTTTGAGGAAGGGGGCGTGGACCTGCTGCTGACCGATCTGGTCATGCCCTCGCTGGGCGGTGTGCGGCTGGCGCATCTGGTCACGGAACTGGACCCGTCGGTCGTGGTGCTGTTCATGACGGGATATCCGGGCCGGGGCCATGTCGAGGTGGAGGATTTACCAGCTGGCATTCCCGTGCTTTACAAACCCATCGAGCCTGAGACCCTGTGCCGGGCCGTGGCGGATGCCCTGGCCAACCGGAGACAATCCTGATGCGCATGTACATGCCGGAGGACCCGATCAAGTCGTTGCGCATCCTTGTCGTGGAGGATCAGCAGCAGACCCGTGTCTGGATCGCCGACGTTCTGAAACAGATGGGCGTGCGCGAGGTGCTGATGGCCAATGACGGGGCAGAGGCGCTGGATGTGCTGCATCGCGACCTGGATGCTGTGGATATCGTCATCTGCGATTGGGCCATGCCGCGCATGAACGGCATGGACCTGCTGGCCGCCGTGCGCAACCTGCGCCCCAACCTGCCCTTCATCATGGAGACGGGCCACGGTACCAAGGACCATGTTCTGGCCGCCCGCGCCCAGGGCGTGGATGCCTTCATCGTCAAACCCTACAGCGCCGCCCAGTTGGAAGTGCGCATCCGTACCCTGGTGAAGAATGGTCGGCCCAAATGACGCGCAACGACGAGACACCCCTTGGCCTGATCTGCGCCATCCCGGAGGAAACGGCAGCCCTGGCCGGGCATTTCAGCGGGGTGGAGCGGGAAGAGGTGGCGGGTTTCACCTTCACCACGGGCCACCTGGACGGGCGGGCGGTGGTGTTGGTGGAAGCCGGGATCGGCAAGGTGAACGCGGCCGTCGTGGGAACCCTGCTGCTGCACCGGTTCAGGGTGAACGGGCTGCTGTTCTCCGGCGTGGCCGGCGGTCTGGATCCCGCGCTGGCGGTGGGCGATGTGGTGATCGCCGACCGGTTGATCCAGCATGATTACGGTGCCTTGTCGGATGGGCGGCTGAAACCGTACCAGCCGGGCGTGCCGCCCCTGCCCGGCTTTGACGATACCCATGGCTACCCGCTGGCTGATGGTATGGCGGGACGGATCGCGCAGGCCCTGGACGGCATCGCCCTGACGCCCATGCCGGGGGCGGTGCGCGCGCCGACATGGCGTTTTGGCACCGTCCTGACAGGGGATCATTTCCTGAACTGCGCGGCAACCCGCCAGGACCTGCATGCACGGTTCCAGGCCCAGGCCGTGGAGATGGAGGGTGCGGCCCTGGCGCAGGTGGCGGCGCAGTTCGCGGTTCCGCTGGCGGTGGTGCGCGCCCTGTCGGATCTGGCCGGCAGCGACAGTCACCTGGATTTCCCGACCTTCGCCCGCAATGCCGCCCATAACGCCGCCGGCATCGTGCGGCGTCTGGCCGGGATCATGTAAAAATCAGCCGGGCTTGCCGACAGGGTTTGCCGTATCCGCCCGTTAAAGGGATGGGTCCGGCAAAACCCGTCAATGGAGCAATCCCATGAGCATCAGCAGCATCAGTAGCAGCAGCACCTATGCCGCCGCGAGCGTCAGCCGCCAGCAGCGGGCGCAGGAGCGGTTCGAGGCCGCCGACACCGACAAATCCGGCGGATTGTCGCTGGAGGAATTCCAGTCAGCCGGGCCGAAGGATGCCGACAAGGCGGGCCGCAGCGGCGGCAACCGCCCCAGCGCGGAGGAGATGTTCTCCCGCATGGATAGCGACGGCGACGGTTCCCTGACCCAGACGGAGATGGAAACCGCGTTCCAGAGCATGCGGGCGGACACCAAGGGTGCCCTGCTGGCAGCGCAGGAAGAAGCCGGTGGCACGACCGGTGGCCGTCCGCCCGGCCCGCCGCCGGGGGGTCCGGGTGGTCCCGGCGGTGCAGGTGGTCCCCCGCCGGGCCCGCCGCCGGGCGGGAATGGTGAGGAAGCGTCCGCGACGGACAGCACGGGCACCGGCAGCGATATTGCCAGCCTTCTGTCCGCATCCGACAGTTCCACCAGCAGCAGCGATGACGCGATCAGCACCCTGATCAGCCAGCTGCAAAGCGCCATCAGCAGCTATTCGCAGAAGAACAGTTCCAGCAGTTCAACGACGAAGCAGGCCGCCTAAACGGCCCGCTGAGATCGGTTCAGGTTTGGTCCGGCTGGGAATTCGCATGCCTTCAGCCGGCCCATACGGGGGGATGATATCCCCTTGAACCTTTGGGGGAGTGCCATACGCCTTCTGCGGCCTTTCGGCCTCCCCCATATTTTTCAAGTGGTTATAGGACGATCCTCTCCTTGCATCCCCTTGGCTTTGCCGTCAAACTGACTATCTGATCCGGCGACGACACGAGGAAGAGGCAAAGGATATGGCCAGCGCACCTGCCATCAATATCGGTATCTCCGATGATAACCGCGCCAAGATCGCGGACGGTCTTTCCCGGCTTCTGGCCGACAGCTACACGCTGTATCTGAAGACCCATAATTTCCATTGGAACGTCACCGGCCCGATGTTCAACACGCTGCACACCATGTTCATGGCGCAGTATACGGAGTTGCACACGGCTGTTGACGACATCGCCGAACGTATTCGCGCCCTGGGCTTTCATGCCCCCGGCAGCTACAGCCAGTTCGCCAAGCTTACCAGCGTGGCCGAAGAAACCGGCGTGCCCAAGGCCCAGGACATGATCCGCCAATTGGTGGAAGGGCATGAGACCGTTGCCCGCACCGCCCGGTCCATCTTCCCCATCGTTGACGATGCGGGGGACGAGCCGTCGGCCGACCTTCTGACCCAGCGCATGCAGATCCATGAGAAGACCGCCTGGATGCTGCGTTCCCTGCTGGAATAGTCGGAGACCGAACGACCCATGGGTATGATCAAGACAGCGCCGCATTTCGCGGCGCTGGCCTTTTCAGGCCTTATCGCGGTGGCCCACTGCCCGGCTGCCCATTCCCAGGATGCCCTGCCTGCCGGTGTTGAGGCGATGCTGCGACAGGCGGCAGGCCGCGACGCAGCCGCACTGGACCTTGCCGAATCCCTGGCGCGGGATGCCTTTCCCGATCAGGCGGAACCCATCGCGGCCCTCGCCAGCTCCCTGCGCCGGGACAAGAAGGAGGCGGACCGTGCCGTGAAGCGGCAGGCGGCTTCCAACATCCTGGCCGGCTGGTCGGGCGAGGCGGAGGCGGGTGCCGCCCTGTCCACGGGCAACAGCGATGACCGCACCCTGTCCCTGCGCGTCGACCTGTTGAAGGAGACGGTGAAGTGGCGGCACGAGGTCACGGCGGGTGCCGACCTGCAACGCGCCGACGGGGAAAATTCCAAGGAACGGTTCGAAGCGGCCTATGAAGCCAATTACTTCATCAGCCCCCGCTTCTATGCCGCCGGTGAATTCGGCTGGGAACGCGACACCTTTGCCGGCTACCGCCACCGTCTGACTGAAACGGTCGGTGCCGGTTATGTGGTGCTGGACGGTGATGGAACACGCCTGTCGGTGGAAGGGGGGCCGGGTGCGCGCCACAGCTTCATCGTGGACACGCCGGGGGAGGCGGGCGAACAGCATGAGTTCGTCTTCCGCGCTGCCGCCGACTTCACCCAGGAACTGTCCAGCAATGCCAAGTTCGCACAAGGCGTAAAGACGCTGGTGGGTGCCAAGAACACGAGTGTTGAGGCGACCAGCAGCCTGACCGCACGTATCAACGCCCTGTTCTCCGCCCGCGTCGCCTTCACCCTGCGCCATGAAACCGCCGCGCCCGACGATCGCAAGGCAACGGACACGTTGAGCCGGGCGACGTTGGTCTATAGTTTCTGAGGGACACCCCCGGAGCCGCCCCCTCCATGCTGACATCCTTCCTGCTCCTCCTGCTGATCTGGATCGCCTATGCCGTCTGGTTCCGGCAGGGGCAGGAAAAATTGCTGCTGCCGCCCGACCCTCGCCCCCTTGTCCTGGCCGATGCCGGGATGGCCGATTTCCGTACCGTCTGGGTACAGAATGCGGATGGTCTTTCGCTGGAAGGCTGGCACCGCCCGGCGGACGGGTTTACCAAGCCAACGGTCCTGATCCTGAATGGCCGCCGTCGCCATCCCGGCGCGCACGCTCCCCTGGCACGGCTGCTGGCCGATGCCGGCTTCGGCGTGCTGCTGGCGGGCCTGCGCGGACAGGCGGGCAATCCGGGTCAAGGCGGTGAGGCCGCCTGGATGGCGGATGCCCGCACCTGGGCCGACCATCTGGTGGGCCAGGGCATTTCCGGCGGCCGCCTGATCCTTTATGGCGAAGAAACAGGCGCTTACCTTGCCGCCACCCTGGCCGCAGAACGCGCCGTCGCCCGCCTGATCCTGGAAGCCCCCTTCCCCAGCCTGCCCGACCTGCTCAGTTCCCGCTTCCCCCTGCTGCCGCTGCGCGCCCTGCTGCGCCACCGGTTTGAGATCAAAGCCGCCCTGGCGCAGGTGCAGGCCCCCGTCCTGATCCTGCATGCCGGCGCGGACAAGGGCGTGCCGGTGGCGCTGGGCCAGCGGCTGCACGCGCTGCTGTCCCCACCGCCGCGCGTGTTCAGGGCAGACGGGGTGAGGGTGGAGGGGCTGCTGGGTGCCGGGGGCGGTGAGGTGCTGCTGGCGTTCCTGGAGGGCGGCACCGGGATGGCGCCCCCGCCGACCCTGGATCAAGAGAAACCGACGGGGGGACGGGCGCTGGTGGTGCGGGGGTGAGGACTGCTTCGCGCTCCATGTTGGGCGTTCACCTAGTTGGTGGCGTGCCTAAAAGCCGACATTGCTCATTGTGCCATCAATCTACCTTACTTTCTATTCTGACTTGTCATTTAACGATTCTGCACTGATTAGAGTTATCAATTTATTATGAAGTTCAGGATCTTTCCCAGCTATATATTGTGGGATTTTAGCTGAAAACGTCAAGTCGACGCCATTTGAACCCTTGTGCTTTATGTCATTCAATAAACCGCAAATTCTAGTCAAGGCTAAATCACCTGTTATTATTGTATATTTTTTAAATGGACACATTTGTTGCGCATTCATGAATAACTCTATTAGGCTGATATCGAAGCAAGCGTTGTAAGCCATTTCTGTAGAATAATTGGGGCTCATCTTGAGAATTCCGAGGCCTGGCGAATTATTTTGTGGAGCAGATACCGATATGAGAGCCAATAAGTGAACGATGTCTGTGCTTATATTGTAATGCTTAGCAACTCTTGCAATAAGCTTCCAGCGTTTTAGGATGGTTTCCTTATTGCTGCTGGGCTTGATGAACGGAGCCGCCATCTTAAGAAAATCCATTCTATTTTGAATAAAAGGCATAATATATTGAAGTAAATTCCATGCATAATCTTCTATATTTTTGGGATATTTGACGATCTGTATCCCTGGAGCGGCGATCTTAAGTTTTCTTATTACTTCTTCTATTTGGAAAATAACCTCATCTTTTGTTTGAAATCGCCTCTTATTTCCCTCCAGAACGTAAGGAAGTATATCTATTGTGAAGTTGAAATTTTTTAAATCCGCGAACCATTCAGCCGCCTCTGCAGTCTTTGCTTTGTCTCCCACAAATTTTTCTTCAATCTTGCTTATAAAATTTCTATCTGCAAAGACGATGCTTTTGAGCATGCCGAAGTTCGCTGGTAGCCAACCCCCTTGAATCAAAGAGTAAGACCCCAATACGTTCGGGATTGTGACTGCTATACTTATTTCTTCTATATTTTGGTCTTCTAGTGCCGTAAGGTCAGTAAAAGTAATGTTTACCTTGCTATTCGCTTTGTAGTCCTGAATGTCCATTATATTGAGTGGTGTAATTTTCCATTGAGCCAACGTTAATTCACCATGATCGTTATCCACAATCTGTAAATTTCCGTTTGGTAAAATACAAATTTTGCCAGCATGCATAAAACCTCCGGAGAATTTAAGGGATGTTTAATCTTATTATCCCTGACGTCGGTGGCACGGACGCCTCCCTCTAAAACATGGTAGCCGCTTGTTAGTATACATCCAACAACCGATTTTCTGAGTGACGGTCCAAGTCGACTCTTGCCGCCGATTCATTGTTCCATGGCAACCTGCGGCTTAGCTCATCTCGTGCCTAAACCCGCCCGTCCGCTTTCGGCCCCCAACTTGAACCCCAATTCCCTACCCTCGCCCACTCCGCATCCCCGCCCGCTTCACCACCCCCGCATCCGCCAGCAGCCGCGCATACGCGTCGCTCTCCATCGCTACCAGCGCCACCTTGCCCGCCGCGTCATGGTGCAGGCCATAGCCCTGTTTCTTGACCAGCGGGGAGGCGCGCAGGCAGGCCTGGGCTTTGGCGAAGAAGCTTTCCGCCGTCACTGGCCCCTTGCGATCGCATTCCACGGCCAGCAGCAGCTCGTCAGAGGACATGGTGTAGGGGGCGTCGCGCAGCAGGGCGTATTGGCGGTCGGCCACGGTGCCGGGCTTGGCCGGTGGGGTGCCGACGGTGACGGGGCAGTCGGGGGAGACGGTGATCAGGGTGTTGGTGTAGTTGGTGGTGTGCACAGCGCCCCCCCTGCCCGCGGTCACTTCCCGTCCGGGACCAGGAAAATCTGGCCCGGATAGATCAGGTCGGGGTCGCGGATCTGGCCCTGGTTGGCCTCAAAAATCACCGTGTAGCGGATGCCCTCGCCATAGGATCGCCGCGCGATGGCCCAGAGATTGTTGCCCGGCACCACCACGACCGCACGACCGGCCAGGGCCTGTTCGGGGATGGGCAGCTTGCTGAAATTCACCTCGGCCCGGCTGATCACCTTGCTGTCGGGGCCGACCTGATCGATGCGCAGGCTATATTGGCCATCATCGAACACGCGGTCCGGCGTGATGGACCAGCGTCCGTCATCCCCCACCTTGGCGCGACCGACCAGGGAGTTCTGGAGGTAGAGCATCACCTCCGTGCCGGGCTTGGCCTGTCCGCCGACACTGACCTTGCCGCCCCGGTCATAATCGACGGTGTCGATGGTGACCTCCCCCGCCGGGCGCGGCGCGCCGCCCTGCGATAGGCTGCGCGGGGCCTGCAACACGCGGCTGCCATCCTTGCCGGACAGAACCGCCAGGGCGTCGCCATCGCCCTTGCGCCCCGCCAGATCGCGGTCGCGCTCCGGCACGGCCAGCACCACCGTCGCCTCCCCCTTGGTCACGGTGCCGTCGCCGGCCACCTGTTCCAGGCGCAGTTCGCGGGCACCGGGGGGCAGCGCGTCGGGCGGCAAGAACACCCACTCACCGCGCGCATCGGCGGTGACGGTGCCCAACAGCTTGTCCCCGTCCAGGATATTCACCTTGGTCCCCGGTACCGCGCGGCCCGCGATGACGGCGGTTCCCGTCGGCTCCACCCGCACCACGTCAAAGGCCGGCAGGCTGGCCTTCTTCGCTGCCGGGGCCTGCGCCGATGGCTTGGATGATCCGCCCGTGCCCGGTGCCTGAAGCTGCCACGCGGCGATGCCCACAATGGCGACGGCCAGAACGGCGATGGGGATCAGAAGCTTGCGGTTCACAGGCGGAAAACCTTTCTTGTGCCCCGGGACGGGAAAGGGCGCGGCGGCGGCGGGCCAGATAGGTCAGGCATAGCGGACCAGCGCCCAGATGGCAGATGCCGATATTGCCGCGACAAGGATGGCGCGGACAAGGGAAACGATCCGGGGGGCCGGAATGTTCCCCGGCAGTGCGGCCCGCCCCGTCAGCATGGGCCGCACCAGATCCAGCCGCTTGAACAGGGCATAGGCCAGGATGGCCGCGACATGCAGCCCGATCAGGATCAGCAGCAGATCGAAATTCTTCAGATGGATGGTGCGGGCCAGGGCCGCGAAGGACCCGCTGACATGTTCCACCAGCGGACCATCGGTCAGCACCCCATCGCTGGTGAACAGGCCCGATCCCGCCTGCAACCCGACCAGTGCCAGCAAGCCCAGAACGGCCAGCGCACCCAGCGCATTATGGCCGGCGTGCGGGGCCAGCCGACCGGGCCGGCGCAGTTCATCAAGATGATGGCGGATGGCGGCGGGGCCGCGCACGAAACTGGCAAACCGCGCCGTCTCGCTGCCCACCAGCCCCCAGATGAGGCGGAACAGCACCAGGGCCAGCACGGCATAGCCAAAGCGCATGTGCCAATCATAGGCATCACGCTCGCCCGTGATCCAGGCGCCGGCGATACAAAGAACCAACAGCCAGTGGAACAGCCGCGTGGGCAGATCCCAGACCAATATTTTACGCATAAGCCGATCTCCCACGGCAGGGGCGGGAACCGGCCCCTGTTCGATCATGAACAGGGGCCGGGCCGGACATTATCAGTCGGCGCGATAAGACTCGTGGCAGGTCTTGCAGGTGCCCACCGTCTTGCCGAACTGCGCACCGATGGCGGCCTTGTCGCCACCGGCGGCAACCTTCACCAGGGAAGCGGCTTCGGTCTGGAAGGCGACGGTCTTGGCCTTGAAATCGTCGGCCTTGGTCCAGATTTCAGGCTTCGCCTCGCTCTTGGCGACACCCACGGCGGTGCCGGCCGGCCACCAGTTCGGGAAGGCCTTGGCAACACCATCGATGGTGGCAGCGGCGGCCTGCACGTCGGCCACGGTGCCGGTGCCATCCTTCAGGAAGGCACCGATGGTCTTGGTGGCGCCGCCGGCTTTCTTCAACTCGGCCTTACGGGCGTCGATCACAGCCGTCGGGTCCTGGGCCTGGGCGGTGACCACGAAGCCGGTCAGGCTGGCCGCAGCGATAATACCGGCGGCAAGCGCGCCGAAACGATGATTGATCACTCGAAATCCTCCATCAGATCGCCAGGGGCGCCAGAGACGGCCCGGGCCGGGGGTGACATGGGGCGCCGTCCGATGAAGGACGTCACCTTTGGAGATGGGGTGCGCTTGTGTCCCGTCAACAGATGGTGTAGGGCCGAAGGGATCGACAGCGCACCCATTTCGCACGAAGCGGAGAGTGCCCGTTGTCGAGGTCCGTTTGCAAGCAGCACCACAGGGGTGCCGCCCGGTCAGGTCAGGAAAGTGTTCTCCCATGTCGTCCATCAAATCGGTCTGTGTTTATTGCGGTTCCTCCGACTTCGTCGCCGACAGCTATAAGGAGGCGGCGCACCGCACCGGGTCGCTGCTGGCCGCCAACGGTTACGATATCGTCTATGGCGGCGGGCGCGTCGGCCTGATGGGCATCGTCGCCGATGCCGGCCTGAAGGGTGGCGCCAAGGTCTTGGGCATCATCCCCGACCATATCAAGCGGTACGAAGTGGACCATACCGGCCTGACCGAACTGATCGTTGTGGAGAGCATGCATATCCGCAAGCAGATGATGGTGGAGCGATCCGACGCCTTCATCATCCTGCCCGGCGGCATCGGCACCCTGGACGAAATGTTCGAGATCATCACCTGGCGGCAATTGCGCCTGCATGGCAAGCCGGTGGTCATCATCAATACAGACGGTTTCTGGAACCCGCTGATCGCCTTGATGGAGCACATGACCGAGACGGGCTTCATGCGCAAGCCGAACCTGCCCGGTGCAGAAGACCGGCTGTACCACGTGGTGGACAGTGTGGAAGAAGCCGTCGATCTGCTTGCCCGCCTGAAGGAGGCGGCGCATAAGGTTCAAACAGATCGCATGTGAGGGTGCGGGCTTTGCCTTTGTCGCAGGCCAGCCCCGCATTCCGAACGAAAATTACCCGAGCAGGCCCGGTTGCGACCCAGTCGTGAATGGGCTTTATTGACACCGCCGGGCCGGACGCTGGATCGCCGCCGGTACCTTTCACCCCTGGGAGAGCGCCCCCATGTCGAAGATCAAAGTCGTCAATCCGATCGTGGAAATTGATGGCGACGAAATGACCCGCGTGATCTGGCAGTTCATCAAGGACCGCCTGATCCTTCCGTATCTGGACGTGGACCTGAAATATTACGACCTGGGTGTCGAGCACCGTGATGCCACGGACGACAAGGTCACCATCGAGTCCGCCGAGGCCATCAAGCATTACGGCGTGGGCGTGAAGTGCGCCACCATCACCCCCGACGAAGCGCGGGTGAAGGAATTCAATCTGAAGCAGATGTGGAAGTCGCCCAACGGCACGATCCGCAACATCCTGGGCGGCACGGTGTTCCGTGAGCCGATCATCTGCAAGAACGTGCCGCGCCTGGTGCCGGGCTGGACCCAGCCCATCGTCATCGGCCGTCACGCCTTCGGTGACCAGTACAAGGCCACGGACTTCATCATCCCCGGTGCGGGCCGCCTGTCGATCACCTTCACCAGCGCCGACGGCACCAGCAACATCCGCCACACCGTGTTCGATTTCGACGGGCCGGGCGTTGCCATGGGCATGTACAACGTGGACGAATCGATCCGCGGCTTTGCGCGCGCCTGCATGAACTATGGCCTGCTGCGCGGTTACCCCGTGTACCTGTCCACCAAGAACACGATCCTGAAGGCCTATGACGGTCGTTTCAAGGACCTGTTCGAGGAAGTGTTCCAGGCCGAGTTCGTGGACAAGTTCAAGGCCGCCGGCATCACCTATGAACACCGCCTGATCGACGACATGGTGGCCTCGGCCCTCAAGTGGTCGGGCAACTTCCTGTGGGCCGCCAAGAACTATGACGGCGACGTGCAGTCGGATCTGGTGGCACAGGGCTTCGGCTCGCTGGGTCTGATGACGTCCGTCCTGATGACCCCCGATGGCAAGACGGTCGAAGCGGAAGCCGCCCACGGCACCGTGACCCGTCACTATCGCGACCATCAGAAGGGCAAGCCGACCTCCACCAACCCGATCGCCAGCATCTTCGCCTGGACCCAGGGCCTCACATATCGCGGCAAGTTCGACAACACCCCGGATGTCGTCGACTTCGCCAAGACCCTGGAACGCGTCTGCGTGGAGACCGTGGAAGACGGCTACATGACCAAGGACCTGGCCACCCTGATCGGCCCGGACCAGAAGTGGCTGACCACCCAGGACTTCCTGGCCAAGCTGGACGACAACCTGAAGGCAGCCCGCGCCAAGTAAGCGCCGGCAAATACAGGTTTGACGATGTGAGGAACCCCGGCCGTGGCAACGCGGTCGGGGTTTTCTTTATGCCACCGGTCGGGTGGACGGGTCGTCCAACCCCAGCATCTGCATCATCCCCGCCGGTTGCACCAGCAGGTCGGCCAGGGTGACCTCATCCAGCACCGCCAGGAAGGCGGCGAGCGCTTTGCCCAGCACCTTTTGCAGGCGGCAGTCGCTGGTAATGGGGCAGGTGTTCCCCGTCTCGAAACATTCCACCAGCGACATGTCATTTTCCAACTGACGCACCAAGGCGCCCAGATTGATCTCCGCCGCCGGACGGCCCAGCGCCAGACCGCCATTGCGGCCCCGCACGGTGCGCACATGGCCCAGCCGGCCCAGTTCGTTGACGATCTTGGTCAGGTGGTTTTCGGAAATGGCGTAGCGGTTGGCGATCTCGGGGATCGTGGACAGGCCTTCGCGCTTCATCCCCAGATAAAGCAGCACGCGCAATCCGTAATCGGTATAGCGGGTCAGCCGCATCGCCCCATCCCCCCTTGATCAGAACGCCTTCCATGCCATCCGCGCCCACGCCAGGACAAGCCTTGGCGGCGGGAGGGCTGACATGCCTGCGCCTGAAACAAAAGATACATTAAAAATATTGCTTTTCAAGGTCGGGCGCCTTAAGAGGCTTTCCAGATGCATCTTTACCGTCCTGACCCCCTGTGAAGCGAGAACCTGATGCTGTCCGCCCAAACCATCGCCATTGTGAAATCCACCGCCCCCGTCATGCATCAGCATGGGGAAGCGATCACGCGGCACATGTATGCGAAGCTGCTGCGTGATCCGGCCATCCGGGCCATTTTCGACCCCACGCATCAGCGCAATGGCACCCAGGCCCGCGCCCTTGCTGGTGCCGTTGCCGCCTATGCCGACAATATCGACAATCTGGCGGCCCTGGGCCCCGCGGTGGAGCGCATCGCGGAACGCCATGTCAGCCTGCATGTGCAGCCCTATCATTATGACATTGTCGGCACCAACCTGCTGGGTTCCGTCGCGGAAGTGCTGGGCAGTGCCGCCACGCCCGCCATCCTGCATGCCTGGACCGAGGCTTGGATGGCGCTTCGCGATATCTTCATCGGCGTGGAACAGGCGAAGTATCGCGACAGCGCCGGTGCGCCCGGCGGCTGGTACGGATGGCGCCGGTTCAAGGTGGTGGACGCCGTTACGGAAAGCCAGGTGATCCGCAGCCTGCATCTGGAACCGGAGGATGGCGGCGCCATCCTGTCCTTCCGCCCCGGCCAGTACCTGACCCTGCGCCTGAACGTGCCGGGCCATGGATCGCTGCTGCGCCATTACAGCCTGTCGGGCGCCCCCAATGCCCGCTCCTACCGCATCTCCGTGAAGCATGAGACGGCACCCGAGGCCGGCGTACCCGACGGTCTGGGGTCCAGCTTCCTGCATCGCCATCTGTCGGTCGGCGATGTGGTGGAGGTGGCACCGCCGGCAGGCAGCTTCACCGCACCGGACGGGAACAAGCCCTTGTTCCTTCTGGCCGGCGGGGTCGGTATCACGCCGATGCTGTCCATCGCGGAAGCGGAACTGGCCGCCGGATCGGTGCGCCCCCTGCACCTGTTTCAGGCCGTGCGCGACCGTGCCCACCATGCCTTCGGCCCCCGCCTGCGCGATCTGGCCCAAACCCATGCCAACCTGTCGGTCAGCATCTTTTATGAGCAGGTGGCAGAAGATGATCGGATCGGCACTGACCATGACATGGCGGGTCGCATCGACCCCGCCGCCATCGCCGCCCTGCCCCAGGCCCATGACGCCGACTTCATGGTCTGCGGTCCCAAAGGCTTCATGGCCAGCATGATCAAGGGTTTGCGGGCCGCTGGAGTGCCGGCGGACCGGATTCGCTATGAGTTCTTCGGCTCCCATGAAGAAGAACTACTTGACTGAGGCGAATTCGCCGCAAAAGCACGCGTGCTTAAAAGTACGAAGGCGCAGTTTTCCTTTGCCCACGGCGTCAGCAGACGCCGTGGGCCTTTTTTATTCACGCGCCTGCATTTGAGGCATATTGCCGACGTTAACAGGTTATGACAGCGTCAGGATACGGTAAGTGCGCAACGCCAAAGCTGCGCCCCGATAAGAAGAACGCGTGGGAGGAGTTACATAATGTTCAGCCATACCAACGGACGTAGTGCGTCCGGCCGTCACCCGCTTGCTTTGTCCATCCTGCTGTGCGGCGGCGCCGCCATCGCCATGCCCGCCATGGCGCAACAGGCCCCTGCCCCTTCATCCGGCGCCATGCTGGAGGAAATCATCGTCTCCGCCCGTAAGCGCGACGAAACCCTGAAGGATGTTCCTTTCTCCATCAACGCGATGAGCGCGGATTCGATGAAGGATGCCGGCGCCACCAATATCGAGGACGTGTCGCGCAGCATCGTGGGCCTGTCGATCCAGAATCTGGGTCCGGGGCAGAGCCAGGTGGCCATCCGCGGCATCTCCGCCGGTCAGATCGTGCGCGATCAGCCGGGCGTGAAGGAACAGGTCGGCGTCTATCTGGACGAATCGGTGATCTCGCTGTCGCTGTTCACCCCCGATCTGGACCTGTACGACCTGAGCCGCGTCGAAGTGCTGCGCGGGCCGCAGGGCACGCTCTACGGCTCCGGCTCACTGTCGGGCACCATCCGCTACATAACCAACAAGCCGGCTCAGGGAACCCAGGAGGGCACCACCGAACTGTCGATCGAACAGATCGATGGCGGCGGCACCGGGTACAGCGCCAAGGCCATGGTCAACGTCCCGGTCACCGACACGCTGGCCCTGCGCGCCGTCGGCTATGGCACCCGCTATGCCGGCTTCATCGATGCGATCCAGCCCAATGGCAGTGTGAAGAAGGACGTGAATGACGGCTTCCGCACCGGCCTGCGCCTGTCGCTGGGTTGGCAGCCGACCGAGAATGTCACGATCACCCCGCGCGTCGTCTATCAGGAGATCGAGGCCAACGGCTTCAACCGCGAAGACGAGTTCAACATCCTGGCCAACGAACTGGTGACCACGGGCAACCGCCTGTTCCAGTTCGGCAAGCGCCAGCAGTTCACGCAGTTGGAAGAGAAGTTCAAAGACAAGTTCATGCTGGCCGATCTGACCGTCGAGGTCGATCTCGGCGCCGTCACGGCCACCTCGGTCACCTCGGTCACCGACCGCGACCTGCTGGTCTATCGTGACGCCTCGCAGCTGACTGGCTCCATCACGGGTCAGCCGGGCGTGCTGTCGGCCACCGGCCTGTCGAAGCAGGTTTATACCCTGGACACCCCGCTGTCGGACGAAACCGACGTGAAGGTGTTCACGCAGGAAGCCCGCCTTGCCTCCAACGGCGATGGCCCGTTCCAATGGGTAGCCGGCGCCTTCTATTCGAAGATCGACCGCAAATACGCCCAGACCCTGAATGTTGACGGGTTCGAAGCGATCACCGGCATCGACAGCAATGGCCCCAACGCCCAGAACGGGCTGGACGAGCTGTACTGGTCCCGCATCCCGTATGATTTCAAGCAGGTCGCCCTGTTCGGTGAAGGGTCCTATGACCTGACCGAACAACTGTCGGCCACGCTGGGCCTGCGCTATTTCGACTTCAAGGAAAAGCGCACCCTGAATTTCGACGGTATCTTCGCCGACCGCGCCCAGGGTGTGAAGGGCGAGACCAGCAGCAACGGCTTCTCCCCGCGCGCCATCCTGTCCTATGACGCCACGGAAGACGTGACGGTAAATGCGCAGGTGTCGAAGGGCTTCCGTCTGGGCGGCATCAACGATCCCCTCAACCTGCCGCTCTGTTCCGCCGCCGACCGCACCACCTTCGGCGGTCGTAACAATTTCGGCAATGAAAGCGTCTGGAACTATGAAATGGGCGCGAAGGTGAGCTTTGGCGGTGGCCGTGGCTCGCTGAACATCGCCGGTTACTACACCGACATTTCCAACCTCCAGGTCACGCTGGACGCCGGCACCTGCTCCTCGCGCATCGTCTTCAACGCCGATGCCCGCACGCGCGGTACCGAGGCGGAATTCAGCTATCAGCTGACCGACGCGTTCAACCTGTCGCTGTCGGGTTCGTTCAATGACAGCGAATTTACGGAAACCGTGACCTCGCAGGCGGCAGCCGGCGGTGCGGCCAGTGTTGTGGGCGGTATCAAGAAGGGCAACCGCCTGCCCACCGTCCCGCGCTATCAGTTCAGCGCGCAGACCAAGTGGGAAGACGATATCGGCAACGACCTGATGGGCTTCGCCATCGCGACATTCCAGCATATCGGCTCGCGCTTCACCCAGGCGGTGGATCAGGATCCGGCAGCCGTCGGCACCTTCAACCGCATCCCGATCGGCAGCCAGCCGGGCACGGCCTTCAGCTTCGATCCGAAGCTGCCTTCCTATAGCAGCGTCAATCTGCGCTTCGGCGTGAAGAAGGACGAGTGGGAGATGGCCGGCTACGTCAACAACCTGTTTGACGAGAATGCCAAGCTGTCGCTGGACCGCGAACGCGGCTTCCGCGCCCGCGTGGCCTATCAGGTCGCCAAGCCCCGCACCTTTGGCGCGCAGGTCAGCACGAAGTTCTGATCCTGTGCCGCCATCCATTACGGGCTGACAAAGAAAACCCCCGGCGGAAGCAATTCCGCCGGGGGTTGGCCTTTTGAGGGACCCAGTTGAACGGGGGTAAAAGGGAAAGCGTGGCCAGCGTCAGCGACGCTGACCCTGATCCGCCGCCTGATGGCGCCGGTTCTTTTCCGCCTCGGCCTTCTGCTCACCGGTCGGAGTGGGCAGGATACCCTGATCCTGCCCGGTCCCGTCAGTGCGCGGTGCCGGCGCCGCCGTCGCGGGCTGTTGGGATGAGACAGGGTCGCTGGCCGGAAAACTATCGTCCAGATCGCGGTCCAGCTCCCGTTCGGTGGGCTGACGCGGATGTTTGGGGGTGGGGGGATACTGGGTCTGCGTGGGCATGTCATTTCCTCCCGGTGGGGATGGTGATCACATCCAATAGGGCGGGACGTTGTAGTAGCTGGAAACCGGCTCCCGCCAACGGCGATCGTCGGGGCCCAACTCCTGTTCGGAATAGGAGGGGGCGTTTTCGAGACGCGTCCGGTCCAGCGGCACAACATAGCCGCCCATTTCCGGGTCATATTTCAGCACCGACCAGGGCAGCGGATGGTAACGCTCGCCAATGCCGAGAAAGCCGCCGAACCCCATGATGGCATAGGCAACATTGCCCGTGCGCTTGTTCAGCATCACGTCCTCGACATGGCCGATCTTGTCGCCATCCACGCCATAGACGTCGGTGCCTTTCACCTTGCCCGCGCTGATGCAGCTATTGGTCTCGCTACGCGCGACATCACTGATGGCCATGATGGTGATCCTTCCTGTCGTGGTTGTCAGAATGGAAACGCACGACACCGTATAAATGTTCCGGCAAGGTCACAGCTTTGGCACGGCATTAACAAAAGAAAACCCCGGCGCGATGAACGCCGGGGTTTGTGCTTCGCTTGGGCTTGAAGGACGATCAGCCGCCCTGCTGCGCCATCTGCTCGTCCCGCTGCCGGGCCTTTTCCTGGCGCGCATTGTAGATGCCGGCGCAGATGATGCCGATGGCCACGATGGTCACCACGATGGTGGCCAGGGCATTTACCTTGGGCGACAGGCCCAGGCGGACCGAAGAGAACACGATCTGCGGCAGCGTCGTGGAACCGGGGCCGGACACGAAGCTGGTGATCACCAGATCATCCAGCGACAGGGTAAAGGCCAGCAGCCAGCCCGACACGATGGCCGGGGCGATCAGCGGCAAGGTGATCACGAAGAATACCTTGGCGGGCCGCGCCCCCAGATCCATCGCCGCCTCTTCCAGGCTGGCATCCATGGACACCAGCCGCGACTGCACCACCACCGTCACGAAGGACATGGTGAAGGTGATATGGGCCAGGATGATGGTCAGCATCCCACGCCCTTCGGGCCAGCCCAGCACCTGCTCCATGCTGACAAACAGCAGCAGCAGGGACAGGCCCATGATCACTTCCGGCATGACCAGCGGGGCCGACACCATGCCGGAGAACAGCGCGCGGCCCTTGAACGCGCCGAACCGCGCCAGCATCATGCCGGCCAGCGTGCCCAGCACCACGGCAAAGCTGGCGGAAATGAAGGCCACGCGCACCGACAGCCAGGCCGCGGAAAGAAGCTGATCGTCGCGCATCAGTTCCCCGTACCAGCGGAAGGAGAATTCCGACCAGACGGAGACAGAGCGGTTGTCGTTGAACGACAGCACGATCAGCAGAATGATCGGGATGTACAGGAACAGCAGGCCCGTGATCAGGCCGAAGCGCAGGAACCAGGATTTCGGCATTACGGGTGCCCCCCCTGCTTACCCTGCACGTTCTGGAAGATCATGATCGGTACGACCAGGAACAGCAGCAAGGCGACCGCCACGGCGGATGCCAGCGGCCAGTCACGGTTATTGAAGAATTCCGTCCACAAGGTGCGCCCGATCATCAACGTATCGGGCCCGCCCAGCAGTTCCGGGATCACGAATTCGCCCGTGGCCGGAATGAAGACCAGCAGCGCACCTGCGATCATACCGGGGATCGACAGCGGCAGGGTGATGGTCAAGAACGCCTTCCAGGGCGGGCACCCCAGATCGGCCGCCGCCTCCAGAAGCGTATTGTCCAGCTTCTCCAGCGTCGAATAGAGCGGCAGGATCATGAAAGGCAGGTAGGAGTAGGTGATGCCGATATAGGTGGCGACGGGCGTATAGAGGATTTGCAGCGGCTCGTTGATGATGCCCAGCCACATTAGTACGTTATTCAGCACGCCATTGTTGGACAGGATACCGATCCAGGCATAGACGCGGATCAGGAAGCTGGTCCAAAACGGCAGGATCACCAGCATCAGCAGGGGTGCGCGCCATTTCGGATCGGCCTTGGCGATGGCATAGGCGACCGGATAGCCCAGCAGCAGACAGCAGATGGTGGAGATGAAGGCGATCTTCAGGCTGTTCAGATAGGCGACGATGTAGAGATCGTCGGTCACCATATAATGAAAATTATAGAAGGTGACGGTGATCTGGTACTTCAGATCCTCCACATTCTCGATCAGCGAGGTGAAGGGCGGGATCGCCATCTGGCTTTCGGCCAGCGCGATCTTCAGCACGATCAGGAATGGCACCAGAAAGAACAGCAGCAGCCACGCATAGGGCACGGACACCACCAGTGCCCGGCCCGACAGGCCCACCCGCTGCAACAGGCCCAGAAAGCCCGTATGGCGCATTTCGCTTTGAACCGTTTCGGCCATGGGTCAGCCCCCCTTCCCGTCCGGTCAGTTGGTCAGGACACTGCCGGCGAACGGCCGCCAGGACAGGTACACCCGGTCTTCCCAGGTAATGGGCATTTCGGTGCGGCGCGTCACCATGGGCGCCGTCACACGCACCCGCTTTCCGCTATCCAGCAGGATTTCATAGATAGAGACGTCGCCCAGATAGGCGATTTCCTTCACCACGCCCGTTGCCTGATTGCGGCCATCGCTGCCCGCGGGCGCATCCTTGGAGATGGTCACCTTCTCCGGCCGTACCGCCACCCAGCATTCGGTGCCGGGCGCCAGATGGCCGGGATGGGAGACATAGAGGTCGCAATTCGCCTCGTCAGAGCGGATCAGGGAATGGTCGGGTTCAGATTCCAGAACGCGGCCATGGAACATGTTGACCGACCCGATAAATTCCGCCGTGAAGCGGCTGTTGGGATATTCATAAATCTCGGTCGGCGTGCCGATCTGTGCGATATAGCCGCGATTCATGACCGCGATGCGCGACGACATGGTCATCGCTTCTTCCTGGTCATGGGTCACGACTACGAAGGTGATGCCCACCTTTTCCTGAATGTTCACCAGCTCGAACTGCGTCTGTTCGCGCAGCTTCTTGTCCAGCGCGCCCAGCGGTTCGTCCAGCAGCAGCAGCTTGGGCCGCTTCACCAGGGCGCGAGCCAGCGCCACGCGCTGCCGCTGTCCGCCCGAAAGCTGATGCGGCTTGCGCTTGCCAAACTGTCCCAGCTGCACAAGGTTCAGGGCGTCGGCCACCCGCTCCGCGATCTCGGCCTTGCCCACCTTATCCTGATGCAGGCCGAAGGCGATGTTCGCCTCCACGCTCATATGCGGGAACAAGGCGTAGGATTGGAACATCATGTTCACCGGCCGCTCATAGGGCGGCACGTTGGACATGTCGACACCGTCGATGAAGATCTTGCCCTCGGTCGGGCGTTCAAACCCGGCCAGCATGCGCAGCAAGGTGGTCTTGCCTGACCCGGACCCGCCCAGAAGCGAGAAGAATTCGCCGCGATAGATCGACAGGGAAACATCATCGACGGCGGTGAAGTCGCCGAACTTCTTCGTCACCTTCTCGATACGGACATAGGGCTTCTCATTCGGGTCCCGCCAAGGTTCCAGCTTGGTCTGGGTCCGCGAGGGCTGCGCATTGGCCATGTCCGTATATGTCCCTGTCCGGTTGGCGATATCGGTAGGCGGCGTGGCTTTTCACGCACCGCACAATTCTACACGCGACGATACCCGGACGGATAGGGGGAGCATGCGGCAAGCCGTACTTTTCACGCAGGGTTGACGGCCAATGTGGCCAAGGTCGGCTGTTCCATGCGCCAGGATTGCCATCCGGTTTCCGGTTCGCCACCCAGTGAGCGGTAGAATCGCATGGCGGCATGATTGTCCGGCAGGACCAGCCAGTGAAGACGCGGCGCGCCAATGGCACAGGCATGCGATGCCACGGCCCGCATCAGGGCATGGCCCACCCCCGTCCCCCGCCAGCCGTCGCAGACATAAAGTTCCTTCATGACCAGGGTCGGGCGGCGGTCATAGGTCCAGCGGATGGTATGATGCACCGCCATGCCCACCACATCACCCGCCGCCGACACCGCGACCTTGGCCCCGAACAGGGGATCGGGACCAAGACCGTGGATGGCCAGATCATCCGCCGTCACGGCAAATTGCTTGTCATAACCTTCGAATACCGCCAGCGCCCGCATCAGGGACAGCAGGGCCGGGATGTCGCCGGCGTGAAAGTCACGTACCGTAACGGCGGATGCCATGATCAGGCCGCCGCCTCTGCGGTGGCGCCTTCATAGCTGAACCCTTCATCGGCCCAGCCCGTCATGCCGCCGATCATCAGCTTCACGGGACGGCCCAGGCTGGCCAGCCGCAGGGCGCCCTTGTCGGCACCGTTGCAGTGTGGGCCGGCGCAATAGACCACGAACAGCGTGTCGGCCGGATATTCCGCCAGCCGCTTTTCCGTCAGGTCCAGGACGGGGATATTGATGGCGCCTGGCACATGCGACGCGGCAAAGGCCTTGCGCCCGCGCACATCGACCAGGACGAATCCGGGACTGCCCGTGGCAAAGGCGGCGAAGACATCGGCGCAGTCGGTTTCCAGCGACAGCCGCTTCTGGAAATGGGCGATGGCATCGGGCGACGGGGCGGCTTGGATACGGGTCACTTCGTTCGACATGGGATCAACCTGTCAGGGGTTTCGATGGGGCGCAGGATGGCGCTGATCCCCTCTTCGCAAAACACGCGCCCTGCCATAAAATGTCGAAATCATGCCAAAGCAGACACACCCCGCCGATCCGCCCAACCGCACCGTCGCCATCCTGGCCTATGACGGCCTGTGCACGTTTGAGTTTGGGATCGCAGTGGAGGTGTTTGCCCTGCCCCGGCCCGAACTGGGTCCCGGCTGGTATCGGGCCATGGTGGTGGCGGTGGAGCCGGGTCCCCTGTCGGCCATGGGCGGCATCCGCGTCACGGCGGATGGGGACTTGTCGCTGCTGGAAGGGGCCGGGACCATCATTGTGCCGGGATGGCGATCGGCGGGCGCGGCGGTGCCGGAGGCCCTGTGCCTGGCCCTGCGCGCGGCCCATGACCGGGGCGCGCGGCTGGTGTCGATTTGCTCCGGCGCCTTCGTGCTGGCCGCGGCGGGCCTGTTATCCGGGCGGGATGCCACCACCCATTGGCGGTACGAGGCGATCCTGGCCGAACGCCATCCTGACATCCGCTACCGTCCCGGCCTTCTCTATGTCGATCATGGCGACGTGCTGACGTCGGCCGGATCGGCAGCCGGTCTGGACCTGTGCCTGCATATCGTGCGCAAGGATTTCGGGGCGGCCATCGCCAATCAGGTGGCGCAGCGGCTGGTCCTGTCATCCCACCGCGACGGAGCGCAGAAACAGGTGCTGGAAAAGCCGGTCCCGACGTCCCATGAGGGACCGCGCCTGTCGCCGCTGCTGGACCGGTTGCGTCGGGAACTGGACCGCGATCACGCCCTGCGCGATCTGGCCGACAGCGTCGGCATGAGCCTGCGCACCTTCATCCGCCGGTTTCAGGACATGACCGGACTGTCACCCGGCGAATGGCTGCTGCGGGAACGGGTGGCGCGTGCCGAACAGCTGCTGACCGAGACGACGGCCAGCGTGGAGGATGTGGCGACGGCCTGCGGCTTCCCAACCGCCGCCGCCCTTCGCTACCATTTCCGCAACCGGATCGGGGTGGCCCCGGCGCGGTACCGCCGGGATCAGGGCGGTGGTACTGTTACTCCCCCCCGGTCAGACGCCGGAAGTAATGCTCCGCCGTGATGGAGCCGGTGCGACGGTCATATTCGTAAAGGAAGCGCAGACTGAGATCGATGGAGTTATAGCAGTTATGAACGATGGAGGCGGCTGCCAGAAGCTGGCGGTCAGAATATCCATCCAGAGAAATGAAATCACGGACAAAGACGGCGTCTGCATAGACGACCTGGCTCAACCCGCCATACATATTGCCATTGATCGACGTGGGCTGCAGGATGCGGCTTTCCAATGGAAAGAAACGGTGGAAGATAAAACCCTGTGAGCGCAGGAACTGTTCCACCTCGCTGAACAGGGGCTGATCCTTGTAAAGGGGTAGGAACTCCACCTCCGTCTGGATCACCACCACGTCGCGCAAACGCTCGATCCCGCTGCGAAGCGCCATCAGCTCCCCGCCCTGGATGTCGATCTTGATCATGTCGGCACCGGCTGTTTCCGGCACGTCATCCAGCCGAACCGTATTCATCTCGGTCCGGCCCACCACATGCCCCCAAATCGGGAAGCCATGGAAAAGCGACAGAACCCGCTGATCCGGTTCCAGCAAGGAGGTCATGCCGGGCGCATGGCACATGCGCAGCACGTGGCGCCCGCCATCACCCACTGCATCCGGCAGATAGGTTTCGTCCGGCCCCATCTTCTCCAGCAACTTGGCCAATGCATCGGGGTTGGGCTCAAATCCCACCACCTCTGCGTGGCCGCGCTTCAACATCGGAAGATAGGGCGGATCGCTGTCGATCGGATTCGCCCCGATATCCACCACCTTGACCTTAACGTCCGTCCCCGTCAGGTCGTTGAACAGGCGAACACCCTGAACTGTCATTCATATCTCCAGTACCACCGGCCCCCGCCCGATGGCGCGCCGGATGCCAGCATCGTGGAATATCACCAGAAATGCAAAGGGCGCCGACGGTGAACCCGTCGACGCCCCATGGCATTCAGTCCAAAGACCGTTATGGATCAACGGCCCGTCTTGATCTTGGTCCAGGCACGGGTGCGTTCACGCTCCGCCTTCTGGTTGATCTGCTTGACAGTGAACATCTTCGCCATCACGTCCTTGGGCGGGAAAATGGCCGCATTGTTGGCGACATCCGGGCTCATCAGCTTCCAGGAGGCAGGAACGGCGTTGGCATAGGCGACGAAATCGCTGATGCCGGCCATCACTTTCGGCTCCAGCACATAATTGATGAAGGCCGAGGCATTGGCCACGTTGGCACCCGCCGGAATGGTGGCCATGTCGAACCAGACCTGGGCGCCTTCCTTGGGAATGGAATAGGCGATGGTGAACTTGGCCTTCGCCTCTTCTGCACGCGCCGCGGCCTGGAACACGTCGCCCGAATAGCCGACGGCGACGCAGGCGTCACCCGTGGCCAGCGGGTCGATCACCGACGGCACGAAGGTCTTGATATGCGGGCGGATGGCCAGCATGGCCGCTTCGGCCTTCTTGGTGTCTTCGGCGTTCTCGGAGTTCGGGTCCAGGCCCTGCGACTTGAACACTGACGGCAGGATGTCGGTCTGGCTGTCCAGGAAAACGATGCCGCAGGCCGCCAGCTTCTTGGCGTTTTCCGGGTTCATGACCAGCTGCCAGCTGTCCGTCGGGGCGTTGGGCAGCAGTTCCTTCACCTTTTCGACATTATAGCCGATGCCGATGGTGCCCCACTGATAGATGACGCCATATTCATTGCCGGGATCGGTCGATTCGACCAGCTTCATCAGCGACGGGTCAAGATTCTTCAGGTTGGGGATCTTGGACTTGTCCAGCTTCTGGATGGCCTTGGCCTGGATCAGCTTGCGCATTGTCGGTTCCGCCGATGGCACGGCCACATCGTAACCGGAATTGCCGACCAGCAGCTTCGATTCCAGGGTTTCCAGATCTGTGAAGACGTCATACTGCGTCTTGATCCCGGTCGCCTTGGTGAAGTCGTCCAGCGTGGTCTCGCCGATATAATCGGCCCAGTTATAGATGTTGACCTTCTTTTCCTGGGCCATGGCCGTATGGCCGACGGCGATGGCGGCAACCATGCCGATGGCGCCGATCACGTGCTTCAGCTTCATCAAGGACCCCCAATCAGATCGGACGCCCGCTTGGCACGGGACCGCCCCGGTAGGTGGGCGCCGCTGCCCGCGGCACCCTGGACAGCGGGCATTGCACATAGGCGCCGGTGCCTTGTCAATGACGATGGATTTGCCTTGTGTCGTAAGGGGATGCGACATCCTATACCTTATGGCATAAGCGTGCCGCCGATGCCCTTTCAAGGGGCAGTTTCTGCTGGCTGGAGGTCATGTTTTGCGCAATGTACAGGAGCCGCCCTTCGGCACCCACGCCCCCGGCACCCTGCCCCGGCTGCTGACCGACCTGTGCCAGGGATTGCCCGTCACACCCACGGGCCGGCGTCTGGCGCTCTGGCTGCGCAAGGTGGCGATGGTCCTGCAAGGCCCGGTGTTCGACGTGGCGGTGCGTGGCATCCATCTGCGTCTCCATCCCGGCGACAATGTCGGGGAACGCAAATTCCTGTTCATGCCGCAATTCTTCGACCCCGAAGAAATGGCGCTGCTGGCCACGCGTCTGCCGCGCGACGGGACCTTTGTCGATATCGGGGCCAATGTCGGGCTCTACACCCTGAACGCGGCCCGTTTCCTGGGGCCGGGCGGCCGCATCCTGGCGGTAGAGCCGGGACCGGAGGCGGCACGGAGGCTGCGCTTCAACTTGGGCCTCAACCGAACGGACGCCTCCATCACCCATGCTGATTGCGCCATCGGGGCGGAGGAAGGGGTGATGGGGCTTTATCTGGATGACAGCAACCTGGGCGGCTCCTCCCTGGTCCGCGATCATGGCGGCAAATCCACGCCCGTGCGCGTGCGCCCCCTGGTCGATGTGCTGGCGGAGACGGGGATCACCCGCATCGACATGCTGAAGATCGATATCGAGGGGGCGGAGGACAAGGCTCTGCTGCCCTTCTTCGATCAGGCGCCCGAAGACCTGTGGCCGCGCGTGATCATCATCGAACGGTCACAGGAAAGCTGGGCCGGCGACCTTCTGGGCCGCTTCAAGGCGGCGGGATACCGGACCTTCGGCAACAGCAAGATGAATTGGCTGTTTGAGCGGTGAGATTAATCCCGGCGGCGGCGCAATCCGCCGCCGCCGGGATCGGAACCGTTACCAGGTCACCTTGACCTTGGCATAGTAGAAGCCGCCGTTGAAACCGAACGGCGAGAAGTTAGAATACTGGGCAAAGCCGTTCGGGTTGGCACCCGGAATGACCAGATCGGTGTAATTGTCGAACAGGTTGTTCACACCGGCGGAGATCGACAGGCTGTCCGTCAGGTCATAACCGACATCAAGATCGACCACCCATTCAGCCCCGAAGGTCTGATCCAGCGCGGCATTGGCATTGCGCGAGGTGAACTTGCCATAGCGCGTGCCACGCAGGGTCAGATTGAGGTCTTCGTACTGCCAGCTGGCCGACAGGTTGATCTTGTTGTCCGGCTGGGCCTCCTCGAACCGCCCTTCCTCCACGCGGGAGAAGCGGGTCAGTTGCAGGCCGACCGTGCTGAGCGTGGACGGGTTGGGCTTCACGTTCAACGTCTTGGTATCGTTGAAATTGACGCCCGCCGTCAGGTTCAGGGTACCTGCCGTGTCCAGATCGGCGCGGTAGGTGCCGACAATGTCGACGCCGCGCGTGCGGGTATCAATGGCGTTGGTGAAGAAGCGCCCGCCGGTGACACCGGCAAAGCCCCGCGCCGTCAGGAAATTCTGAACCGCCGTGCCCGTCAGGTTTTCCGACAGGACGATACGGTCATCGATACGGATCTGATAGGCATCCACCGTCAGGCTGGCACCTTCAAACGGGTTGGAGGTGAAGCCCAGGCTGTAATTGATCGACTTTTCCGGCTTCAGGTCTTCGGCACCCAGGGCCTGGGCCGCCGGATCATTGACGCGGAAGGTGCGGATTTCAAACGGTACGCCGCCGATGAAGTTGGTGGCGGTGGAAGAGAAATAGCTCTGCTGCAAGGAGGGCGCGCGGAAGCCGTTGGACACCGCACCGCGCAGGCCGAACGCATCGGTAACATCATACTTGAAGGCGAACTTGCCCGACCCGGTCCAGCCGAAGTCGGAATAATGTTCGACACGGCCCGCCACGCTGACCAGCAGCGCGTCGGACAGCTTGGTTTCCATATCGAGATAGGCGGCATAACTGTGGCGGTCGACATCGACCTCGTCGCTGGGCCGGAAGCCGGGGAAGCCCTGGGCACCGGGGGCAGGCTGGCTGCCGATGGCGCTGGTGGAACCGCCATCCAGCACCTTTACGCCGCCATCCTTCCAGCTATCCTCATCCCCTGCCCCCAGCTCATAGCCTTCGGTGCGGTATTCCAGACCAGCGGAGACGCTGAGGGAGGATGGCAGGCCGATATCGACGTCGCGCGACGCGTCGGCATTGATCACACCCTGGGTATAGAGCAGATCACCGGCATAGAAGCTGCGGCGGCTGTTGGTGCCATAGGTGGCGTTCAGGGTGTTTTCCACACTGAACGGAAAGTCGTTGCGGCCATAGGTGCCGGAAATGTCGTACCGCGTCTCCCCGGCATCGCCCTTCACGCCCACGGCCACCGACATATCGTCGATGTCGGACGTGATGAAGGGCAGGAAGCCGTCGGGATAGATGGAGCGGACATTGTTGGGGTCGCGCGGACGGCGCCAGGTGGCACCGGCTTTGCCCTCACGTTTGTTGTAATTGCCGAAGGAGTACAGTTCTGCGCTGCCCAGCGGCAGGCCCAGATTATAGACGACGTTATAGTCGGTGACGTCGCTATCGCCATACCAGAAATTGTCGGTGCGGTTGATCGTCGCCTCACGCGGATCGGCGGCGCCACCGGCCAGGTTGTTGTATTGCTGCCGGATATCAGCGGCCTGTCGGTTGGTATGGGCGCGGTCGCGATATTCGGCGGTCAGGTTCAGATAGCCGCCATTGCCGATGGTGACGCCGGCATTGGAGGCGAAATGATAGACATCGCCATCGCCCTCATAGGTCTGTCCATAGGAGCCGAAGGCCGAGCCGCCGGAATTATTGTCCTTCAGGATGATGTTGATCACGCCCGCGATGGCATCGGACCCGTACTGCGCTGCGGCCCCATCGCGCAGCACCTCAACCCGGCGGATGGCCGATGCGGGAATGGCATTCAGGTCCGCACCCGTGGAACCGCGCCCGACGGAACCGTTCAGGTTCAGCAACGCCGTATTGTGACGCCGCTTGCCATTGATCAGGACCAACGTGTGGTCGGGCGATAGACCGCGCAGCGTGGCCGGACGGATATGGTCGGTACCGTCGGTGATGGTCGGCTGGGGGAAGTTAAAGGAAGGGACAAGGGCGTTCAGGACCTTGTTGACCTCACCCAGGCCCGACCGTTCCAGTTCGCCCGCCGAGATCACGTCCACCGGCACCGGCGATTCCGCCAGGGTGCGGTCGGCACGGCGCGTACCCGTCACCACGATTTCTTCGACATCGCCGGCGGGCTGCTGAGCCTGGGCGCCCCCCGCCACGGTCAGGAACCCGGCCAATGCCGTACCAACCTTAAGCCACTGCTTCCCCATGTGTTCTTCTCCCGACTATCTTCAGTCGCCGCCCCATATGGAACGACCGAGCACCCAGGAACGATATCGTTTCCAGGAGACTTGGGAAGGTGAGGATGGTTACCCGACTGTTAATATTGCAGTGGTGTGACGCAATAGGCGCAGGAAGCGTTCGCTAACCGCGTGCCCGCATCAGGCGGGCCTTATCGCGCTGCCAATCACGTTCCTTCTCGGTGTCGCGCTTGTCGCCCTTGTTCTTGCCCTTGGCAACGCCGATCTCGACCTTGGCCTTACCACGATCATTGAAATAGACAGACATGGGCACCAGGGTCATGCCCTGGCGCGCGATGGCGGCCAGCATCTTCACCAGTTCGCGCTTGCGGACCAGCAGCTTCCGCGGACGCTTGGGATCATGCTGCAGCCAGGCGCCGGCCTGGCCATATTCCGGGATGTAGGAATTGACCAGGAAAAGCTCGCCCCCGATCTCACCGGCATAGGCTTCCAGGATGGAGGCCTTCCCGCCACGCAGCGACTTCACCTCGGTGCCGGTCAGCATGATGCCGGCCTCCACCGTATCCTCGATAAAGTAATCGAAGCGGGCCCGGCGGTTCTGTGCCGCCAATTTGCGCTCGGGCGCGTTGTTCGCCATCGCTGGAACAATCCGATCCGTAAAAACAAAACGTGCCCCCTGTTATGGGGGCACGCTTCGGCAAGTTCAATGAAATCAGCCGATCAGATCAGACCAGACTTGCGCATCGCGGCCTCGACCACCGTGCGGCCTTCCGCACTGCACGGCACCAGCGGCAGACGCACATCCGGGGTGGCCTTGCCCAGCAGGCTGGCGGCATATTTCACCGGGGCCGGGCTGGTCTCCACAAACATGGCCTGATGCAGCGGCAGCAGGATGTCGCGGATACGGGCCATTTCGACCAGATCGCCACGCTGCCACGCCTCATGCAACTGCGAGCAGAGCGCCGGCGCCACATTGGCCGTGACGGAGATGCAACCCACCCCACCCTGGGCCAGGAAGCCTGTAACAGTGGCATCCTCGCCCGAAAGCTGGCAGAAGTCGGGCCCGATTTCGACGCGGGTGCGAAGCGGGCGGGCCAGATCGGCCGTCGCGTCCTTCACACCCACGATGTTGGGCAACTTCGCCAGCCGCGCCATGGTTGCGACAGACATGTCGATGACGCTGCGGCCGGGGATGTTGTAGATGATGATGGGCAGATCGACGGCGTCATGGATGGCCTTGTAATGCTGATAAAGACCTTCCTGCGACGGCTTGTTGTAATAAGGTGTGACCACCAGGGCGGCGTCGGCACCGGCCTCCTTGGCGTGACGGGTGAGGGCAATGGCCTCTTCGGTCGAATTGGAACCGGTGCCGGCGATCACGGGCACCCGGCCCTTCGCCACCTCAACGGTCAGGGAGACGACCAGACGATGTTCCTCATGGCTGAGCGTCGGCGATTCGCCGGTCGTACCCACGGGAACCACGCCGTGGGTCCCCTGTTTGATCTGCCAGTCCACGAAGTCCTTGAACGCGACCGCATCCACCTTCCCCTCACGGAACGGCGTAATCAGTGCGACGATGGAACCCTTGAACATGGCAAGACACTCCGGTCAGAACGAATGAAGGCGCGAACCTTAAACAGCCGCAATCCCCGAAACAAGGCGGCAGGCCGTGCCCTGGCGGCGATGCTGCTCTGCCTGGGTATCGGGCTTGGCGGTGCCGGATTGGCACGGGCCGCCGGTACCACCAGTGATGTCGGCATCTATAAGCAGGCCCTGCGCGCCGCCGACCAGGGCAAAATGGACGAGGCGCAGCGCCTTGTCCGCCGCGCGCCGGACGATCTGGCCTCACAGCTGATCTTGTGGATGACCCTGACCCAGGGTGGGACCGATGCCAGTTGGGAAGCCATCACCGGCTTCATGAAGCGTCATCCCGACTGGCCCAACCAGGCCGCTCTGCGCCGCAATGCCGAGGCGAAGATGCCGTCGGACATGCCCTACGCGCAGGTCCGCGAATGGTTTGAGAAGAACCCGCCGCTGACGCTGGTGGGGCTAGGCCGTTATGCCGATGCGCTGATGGAGACGGGATCGTCGGACAGGGCCATCGAGCTGATCCGCGACCGCTATATCAATGGCAGTTTCGGCGCGCAGGAGGAGCGGGATTACCGCCAGCGCTATGTCGGGCTGCTGCGCCCCAGCGACCATGCCGCGCGCCTGGACCAGTTGATCTGGGCCGACAGGATCGACGAGGCGCGGCGCGTCATGCCGCTGGTCGATCCAGGCCGTCAGGCCGTGGCGGAAGCGCGCATCGCCATGGCGGCGCAATCGCCCGGTGTTGACGGTGCCCTGCGCCGGGTGCCGGCCAGCCTGCAGAACGATCCCGGCCTCCAGTATGACCGCACCCGCTGGCGCCGCCGCAAAGATATGGATGACGGCGCCATGGAGGTGCTGGCCTCCAAACCGGCAGAAGAACAGGCCCATGCCGCTGACTGGTGGGTGGAACGCCATATCCTGGCCCGCCGGTTGATGGAGAAAGAACAATATGCCCGCGCTTATGAACTGGTGTCCGGCCACGCCACCAGGGATGGGCTGGGTTTCGCGCAGGCGGAGTTCCTGGCCGGCTGGCTGGCCCTGCGCAAGCTGAACCAGCCCGATCAGGCGCTGAAGCATTTCGAGGCCTTGTTCCGGGGCACCAGTTCCCCCGTCAGCCGCTCCCGCGGTGCCTATTGGGCGGGCCGTGCGCTGGAGGCAATGGGCGACAAGGAACGCGCCGCCACCTGGTATGATACGGCCACCACCTATGGCGGCACCTTCTATGGCCTGTTGGCCGCCGACCATCTGGAACGCCCGCCTGGCAGTGCCCTGCCGGTGGAGCCGGAGCCGACGGACGAACAGCGCCGGGCCTTTGATAAACGCGATATGGTCCGCGTCACCCGGCTGCTGGCCCGGATTGAGGGGGCGAACAGCGACCGCACCACCCTGTTCATCCGCAAACTGTCGCTGGACGCCAAGACGGGTGAGGAATACCGGATGGTGGGTGAACTAGCCGTGGCACTTAAACGCAAGGATCTGGCCGTCACCACCTCCCGTGCGGCGTGGCAGGATGGTTTCGTGCTGCGCCATGCCGGCTTCCCGCTGCTGGACATGAAGCCGCCGGCGCGACCAGAGGCGGCCCTGATCCATGGCATCATCCGTCAGGAAAGCAATTTCGTGGCGGATGCCGTCAGCTCCGCCGGCGCACGCGGCCTGATGCAGGTGATGCCGACCACGGCAGCAGGCGTGAACCGCGCCTCTGCCCCCGCGAAACCCGCTGCCACCCCATCCAAGACGGCCAAGAATGGCAAGGACGCCAAGGCGAAGAAGCCACCGGCCAAACAGCAGCCAAAGACCAGCACCACCGCCAATCGCCTGACCGCCGACCCCCGCTATAATGTGGAGACAGGTTCCACCTATCTGGCCGACATGATCGACCGGTTCGGCGGCTCCTATGTCCTGGCCATCGCCGCCTACAATGCCGGGCCGGGGCGCGTTGCGGGCTGGGTGCGTGATTATGGCGATCCGCGCGGGGCCGGAGTCGATGTGATCGACTGGATCGAAACCATGCCGATCTATGAGACTCGGAACTACGTTCAGCGTGTTCTGGAAAATGTGCATCTGTACCGGGCCCGTTTGGGGCACCCGTCCATGCGCATGACCCTGGATCTGGAACGCGGCGCTGCCACCAACGGCTGATCACGAAGGGACTAATCCCTATTTCCGCGCGCCAAATACCGGGCGGCGGGCGATGATGGTCACAGCTTTGCCATCATTCCCGCCGTCCGGAGCCTTCAATGCCGGCCCAGCCGATTACCCAGCATATCCGCGAGGCCGCCCTGGTCCATGCCCGTCTGCTCGACCGGTTGATCACCGAGACAGAGGCGGAGATTGCAAAGGAACACGGGACTTTCGTGACCGAAAGCCTACGTGAATGGCTGGGCGTCCTGCGCAGCGAACGGCAGGTCTACGGCATGGCCGCCACACTTCTGGTCAGCAATATTGAAAATGCTGCTTGACTGCCCTGCGGAATTCCGGATTTTCGTCACGGAATTTCGTTATTTGGAGTAGGATGCGGCAAATCGGTTCAATCTCCGGATTCGCGAAGTTGGTTTATCGACAAACGGCACAGATGTGGTAGTATAATTGTCGTTCAATACCCGCAAGGGCTTCGAAGCCCCCGCCTTGGCAGTTCGCGTTGGATATATTGCGGCGATTAGTTGCTCAATTGCCAGTCCAGAACAACCGAAGGGAGGTTTATCCTGTAGGATTTGCGAGGCGTCACGGTTTTGCTGCCCCTAACTGCTCCACCAGATTCGCCTATGTATGTCACAAACATACAAGTGATGGACAGTCGGGCCGAAATCGCTGATATTACCATACCATAGCATGACGGCACTTTGGGCCGCATACTTGCGTAAGCGGTTTTTGGTCTGACCACCAACGGAAGCCTGATTGCAGTTTGTGACGTCAGGGGCGCCATGCCGCCCCGATGTCGGGAAGATGCAAAGAACAGTGATTGCCTGCCGCCACGGAACAGTTCGCGTGGCCAGGTGTTTCACAGGAACGCGGAATAGGGGGCAATAGAGTTCTATGCCGAGACGGAGCAAAAACGCAGCGGTCGCTGCCCTTGAGACAGTGATCGAGAACCATGTTGCCGGCCGTATAAGACTTCGTCGCGGCCTCTTAGGCATGAGCCAGTCCGACCTTGCAAAGGCCTTGGGCATTACTTTCCAGCAGGTTCAGAAATACGAGCGAGGATCAAATCGCGTCTCGGTTGGCAAGCTTTATCGGCTTGCTGATATTCTGGATGTTCCGCTGACATTCTTCTTCGACGGGCTGGACGTACCCGATATGCGTCGCCCGCCGGAAAGCTTCGCTGCAACCGCCGAAGGCTCCTCCCCCATCCTGTCCCGCCGCGAACTCGACCTGCTGCGCGCCTGGAAATCGGCGCCGGAAGAAGTTGCGGATGCCGTTGGTTCGCTTCTACGCGCGGTATCCCCGAACGCTGGATATGATGAAGAAGCGGCGGCGGCCGCCGCCGCAAACCGCCAATATACGGCCCCCGCCGAGACGACGAACCCGGCGCCCGCCATCGAAGCACCTCGTCGCCGTGGCCCCGTACCCGGCAGCAAGCGTCAGCCGAAAGCCACCGACGATGGCGCTGCTGCTGCCGCCGCCGCCGCTGGTGGTCGCCGCCGCCGCGGTGCAATCTGGGACCCTGCTGATATCCGCGATTATGGCGAGGGCGAAGGCGACTGAACCTTCACAGCACCGTTCAAAGGCCCCGGCGACCATGTCGCCGGGGCCTTTTTCTTGGAACTAATCCCAATAAAACCCATGATGGATACTTACAATAAAACCAGCCTGGTTTCGTTGTAAGTCGATGTAGCAAACTTCGCCGCGCTCAGGCCGTTTCCCAAACGGATACCATCATCGATCAGGGATGAAATGACATCCAGACATTGAAGCTGTCATGCAGCGCATCAATGGTGATCCCCTGCCCCCGCTTCACATCGAACGGGCGATCCGGCAGATAGAATCCTGGTTGCCAGCCACTGGCCGGGCTGTCGACAAACGGGCTGTTCTCAAATGTGACGCCATCGCCGAAATCCAGCCAGACCCACTGCGCCAGGGCCGCACAACGCCCCTCGGCATTGGCGGGCAGAATTAAACGTACCTGTTCTGACGCGGGAATCGGCCCCCCCGTAAAATCAAACGTGAACGGATCTGCGGCGACGGACAATGCCACGGGCTGCACCAGTCTTGCGTCATAACGCACAGACCGGGGATAGAGCCGGTTGAAGGCCGACAGATCGAAGCCGCTGGTCGGCCCCGTGAACAGATGCATTTCCAGTAAGGCGCCACCCGCCAAGGCGCAGCGCACCCCGCCGCGCGCCGGCAGGATGCGGGCATCGGGCTTCAACAGACGGGCACGCGCATCGGCCACCGCCGGGATGATCCGTTCGGACAGGAAGTCGCTGGCTACGATCTCCGACAAAAGCACATCTGCCGGGCGCGGCAGCACACCGCCGACCTGCAGCGCCGTGGACAGGGTGTTCACCACGGTAATCCTGTCCGACAGGCCATTGGCGGCGATCACCGCCCGCGCTGTCTCCGCGATCCAGGGCACCGCCTCGCAGGTAATCACCTGCGCGCCGGCCCGTGCCGCCATCATGGCCAGCAGGCCAGAGCCGGTGCCGATCTCCAGCACCAGATCGCCCGGCTTCACCTGCGCCTTGATCGCCGCCTCATAGGCGTCGTTGCGTGGCGCATCATTGACCATGGGCACATGCCAAAGCGGCAGCATGCGGGTGCGCAGCTTGGAGTGGAGAAGCTGTGCCTCGACAAAGTCGGGCTTAAGGGCCAGGGCCTGGCCCACCTGCTCCAACGCCTCTTCCAGCTTATCCTGCTCACGGTAGGCGGCCGCCAGATTGAAGCGGCCAACCGGGTCATCCGGCTCAATCGCCACAGATTTCTCAAAGGAAACCCTGGCCTCGTCCATGCGCCCCAGTTTCTGGTGGCACAAACCGATATTGAAGTTCAGACCCCGAAAACTCGGATCGGCTTTTCCCGCCTTCTCAAAGGCCGTCAGGGCCTCGGCCCATTTCTCCTGCGCCTTCAGGACAAGGCCCAGATTCCAGGAAACCGGCGCCATGCCGGGGCGCAGCTTGTCGATCTGCCGGTACAGTTTCTCGGCCTCTGCCCAGCTTCCATCATTCTGGCGGGAGACGGCCTGGGCAAAGATGCGGTTGAGGTCCATGGCGGCTGCTTTTGGATCAAGGGGATATGCGCGATTGTGGCCCAGGGGAAGCCAGCCGATCAACCATGATCGGCACTGGCATCCCACGGCATTGGCGTTATTCTGCGCGGCAATCCAATTACCCGTAACGGAAAGCCCCAGAGATGCCCCTTCCCGACACGCATCCTACCGTCAAGAAGCGGCGCAGCCAGTTGCTGAACCACCTGCTGGCCTATTTTTTCTTCGCCGTCATCATCGTGCCGCTGAATTTCTTCATCACGCCGGACAGGGTCTGGTTCTTCTGGCCGCTGGTCGGCTGGATGGGGCCGCTGGCCCTGCACACCGCCTATGCCATGGGCATGTTCGACCGGAAGGGATAACCCCCTTCCCCAGCGTTACAGCCCCCGCGCCATGGCGCGCCAGGCGATGTCGCGGCGGCAGAAACCTTGCTTCCAGTCGATGCGATCCACGGCCTCATAGGCCTTGGCGCGGGCATCGGCTACGCGCGGCGCAATGGCGGTGATGCCCAGGACACGACCGCCATTGGCCAGGATGGCGCCATCGGCCCCTTCCTTGGTGCCGGCATGGAAAATCTCCACACCATCCACCTGTCCCGCCGCTGGCAGATTGCCGATGCGGGTGCCTTTCAGATAGTCGCCCGGATACCCCTCGGCGGCCATGACGACGCAGAGGGCCGCCTCGTCGTGCCATTCCGGCACCTGGCCCGACACGTCGCCCTTGGCCGCCGACAGCAGCAGCGGCACCAGATCGGATTTCAGGCGGCGCATCAGCACCTGGCATTCCGGGTCACCGAAGCGGACATTATATTCCAGCAGCTTAGGCACCGGCTGCCCATCCGGCCCATTCACCACCATGATGCCGGCGAACAGCACGCCAATGAAGGGCTTACCCTCTGCCGCCATGCCCCGCACGGTCGGCAGGATCATCTCTTCCATAATCCGCGCCTCGATGGCCGGCGTCAGGACGGGGGCCGGGCTATAGGTGCCCATTCCACCGGTATTGGGGCCCTGGTCGCCGTCATAGGCGCGCTTATGATCCTGCGCACCAGCCAGGGCCACGGCATTGGTGCCGTCACAGATGGCGAAGAAGCTGGCCTCCTCCCCATCCAGGAATTCCTCGATCACCAGTTCGGCCCCGGCATCGCCAAAGCGGCGACCGACCATGGCCTCCTCAATGGCCGCATAGGCTTCATCCACGCTCTGGCAGATGGTGACACCCTTGCCGGCAGCCAGACCGTCGGTCTTCACCACGATGGGGGCGCCGTGCCGGGCCACGAATTCCTTGGCGGCCCCCATGTCGGTGAAGCGGCCATAGGCGGCAGTGGGAACGCCAAAGCGGGCCACAGCATCCTTCATGAAGCCCTTGGAGCCTTCCAGGGCGGCGGCGTCCTGCGACGGGCCGAAGGTGGGGATACCGGCGGCGCGCAGCGCGTCGGCCAGGCCTAAGACCAGCGGCTCCTCCGGCCCGACAACGGCGAAGTCGATGCCTTCGGCGGTGGCAAAGGCGGTGATGCCGGTCACGTCATTGGCCGACAGCGGCACCAGCGTCGCCACATCCTTGATCCCGGCATTGCCGGGGGCACAGTAGAGGGCGTCACACAGGGGGGAGCGCTTGATGGCCCAGCACAGCGCATGTTCGCGACCACCGGAACCCACGACCAGAATCTTCATGGCTCTATCCCCCTGCTGCTGCCGTTTGGCGGCGGTTGCTTAGCATGGGTTGGGGGACGGGTCACCCAGCGGTGTGGGATGGCGCCAATGCGTTCAACCGCGTGCGACGGTCAGCAGCCGGGCGAAGCGGTCGGCAAGGGCGGCCGGGTCGTGCGCCATCGTCGCGTCGCCCACCACCATCTCTGTGCAGCAATGACCCCGTACCGGCAGGGGGATGACACGGCCAAAGCACCAGATGCCTTCCTCCCGCGCCATACGCTCCAGCGCCGCGGCCAGGGACGAAGCCGCCACCGGCCAGACCAGCCGGAAAGAATTGCACATCACCCGGTCGGCGGCCCAAGGGGCATCGCAGGTGGACAGCGCCTCGGCCAGGGCAACGGCATGGGCATGATAATCGCCCATACGCGGCAGGAAATGACGCAACCCGTACAGCCCACCCAGCACATAAGGGAACGCCGTATAAAGATTGCCGCCCATGCGCGACCGCCAGGGTTTCAGCGTGTCCAGAAACGCCGCCTCCCCCGCGATCAGGGCGCCACCCGGCGCGCCCAATCCCTTATACAGGCTGACATAGACGCTGTCGGCCAGGGCCGCGATCTCCGCTAGTGACCGTCCATAAAAGGGCTGCGTTTCCCACAGGCGCGCCCCATCCAGGTGCAACGCGATCCCCTGCTCCCGGCACCAGGCGGATATGGCAACCAGCTCGTCCCAGGACGGCGCCCGGAAGCCGGCATTGCGCAGCGGCAGTTCCACCACCACGGCAGCCAGCGGTTCCTTTACCCCCTGAAGGTCGGCCAGCGTGAAGGGCGCGTCATCCGGCCCGATCCGCACCAGCCGTAGATCGGACAGCCGCTCCACCGCGTCCGACTCGTCCACTGCAATATGGCTCCTGGGATGAACGGCGACCAGCCGCCGGCCCGTGCGTTCGCGATGCGCGAACAGCACCGCCTGCTGTCCCACCACCGCCTTGTGAAAGAACAGGGCGGACGGCTTGCCCAGCAATTCCGCCACCTGGCCCTGCAACAGGTCGATGCCGGGGCCGGCATTGTACTCATCGCCCGCCAGTTCCACCTCCGGCATGGCCAGCATCCGTTCCATCCACACACGCGGCGTGATCGGGCCATGCCCATGCAGAAAGGTCTGGCAACTGGCACGCAAGGCGCGGTCGATGATGATGGAGGTCATGGCTTGATCCTTAATGCACCGAACCCGCCGGCTTGTCCCCCTTGCCGCTGACTCCGGCCTCGGCAAACGTCGCCATGTTCAGGTGGCAGGCAAGGGCAGAGCGCAGGACGGGAATGGTCAGCGCCGCACCCGATGCCTCACCCAGCCGCATGTCGAATTCGAACAGCGGGCGCTTGTTGATGGCGGCCAGCAGGCGGGCATGGCCCGGCTCTGCGCTGCGATGGGCCACAATGCAATGGTCCAGCGCCTTGGGATCGGCCTTGTACAGGACGGCGGCGGCAGCAGTACAGGCGAAACCGTCCAGAACCACCGGTACACGGGCCAGACGGCAGGCGATGATGGCGCCCATGATGGCGGCCAGTTCCTGCCCGCCCAGGCAGCGCAGCGCCTCGAACGGATCGGTTAGGGCCGACGGGTTGGCGGCCAACCCGGCCTCCACCGCCGCGATCTTGCGCTTGATGCCTTCACTGTCCACGCCGGTGCCGGGGCCAACCCAGTCCGACGCGGCCCCACCGAACAGGGCGGCGCACAATGCGGATGCCGACGTTGTGTTGCCGATGCCCATTTCGCCCAGGCACAGCAGGTGCAAACCCGGTTCGATGGCCATCATGCCATAGGCGGCGGCGCGGGCGCAGATTTCCTCGCTCATCGCCGGGCCAGCCGTGAAGTCCGCCGTCGGATGGTCCAGGTCCATCTCATGCACGCGCAGGTCGGCATCGTGCAGTTCGGCCAGCTGGTTGATGGCGGCATGGCCATTGATGAAGGCCTGCACCATCTGCCCCGTCACGGCGGGCGGATAGGCCGAAACGCCGCGCTGTGCCACGCCATGGGCGCCGGCGAAGATCACGATGCGCGGGTGGGTCAGTTCCGGCGGCGCCTTGCCCTGCCAGGTGGCCAGCCACTGCACCAGCTCCTCCAGCCGGCCCAGCGCGCCGGGCGGCTTCAGCAGGCTCTGTTCACGCTGCATCGCCGCCGTCGCCGCCTCCAGGTCGGGCCCCGGCAGGTCGGCCAGCACGCGGCGGATTTCCTCCAGGCTGGGCAGGCCTTCATCATCGTGGTGGTGATGGGAATGGTCGTGATGGCCGGACATGGGACGTTCCTGAAGCGATTGTATCATGGTTACCGTCTGGCCCCCTGCGCGGGTGCCGGAACGGTGCTGGCGGTGAAAGCCACACTGGCCTATACCGATGTCATGAGCGATGCAACAAAGCAGCACAGGCCCCAACCGCTCGCGGAATTCATGGCGGCCACCATCTTCCTGACCCGCCTGCCTCTGCGCTGGAAGGGCGACTGGCCGGACGACCTGAACCGCCGTGCCCTTTCCTGGTTCCCCATCGTGGGATGCCTGATCGGTGTGGCGGGCGGCATGCTGTATTGGGCGCTGAATTTCGCGGGTCTGGCACCGCTACTGGCGGCCATCGTCACCGTTGCCGCCCTGACCTGGCTCACCGGCGCCCTGCATGAGGATGGGCTGGCCGATGTCGCCGATGGATTCGGCGGCGGGCGGGACAAGGAAGCCAAACTGTCCATCATGAAGGACAGCCGCGTTGGCACCTATGGTTCCATGGCCCTGATCCTGGTGGTGCTGGCCCGTGTCGGCGTGATGGCAACCCTGGCCGACCCGCGTACGGTGGCGCTGGCCTTGATCGGCGCGCACGCCTTCTCACGCGGGCTGCTGCCGCTGGTGAAGCTGGCCCTGCCCGATGCGCGCCTGAAAGGTGTGTCGGCGGACCAGGGACGGCCCGACAGCGCCCGCGCCCTGGTCGCCCTGCTGATCGGCTTCACGCTCGCCGCAACCGCGCTGAACAAGCTGCATTTGGCGTCCGGCATGATCAGCCTGTCAGTCATGGCCATATCCGCTGGCGCCGTCTGGGGTGTCGCGCGGCTGTCGAAAAGGCAGATCGGCGGCGTCACGGGTGATGTGCTGGGTGCCGGGCAGCAAATGGCCGAAATCGGCTTCCTTCTGGCCCTGGCCGCCGTCATTCCGGCTTCGACATGAGTGTTGATGGCGCTGTCACCCGCTGGTGGTGGGTGCGCCATGCGCCCCTGTCCCTGCCGCCGGGCACCATTGCCGGACAGATGGATGCGGATGCCGATCTTTCCGATACCGGAATGATTGAGGGTGCGCGGTCCTGGTTGCCCGACAACGCCATCTGTCTGACCACACCCCTATCGCGCAGCGGGCGGTCGGCGGCGGCGTTGGCACCCGATCAACCCACTCTTTGCGTGCCCGACCTCACCGAACAGGATTTCGGATCATGGCACGGTCGCACCCATGCCGAAATCTGGGACAGCGAGCGTGAGATGGCGGAGCGCTTCTGGCAGGACCCTGCCGGCAACGCCCCGCCGGGCGGTGAGAGCTTCGCGGACCTGTGCCGACGGGTATCGGCGGCGGTGATGCGGGAGACGCAGACCCATCGCGGACGCGACATCGTGATGGTCGGCCATGCCGGCCCCATCCGCGCCGCCCTGGCGCTGGCGCTGGGCCTGTCACCGGCGGGGGTGCTGTCAGTGGCGGTTGATCATTGGCACCTGTTCCGGATGGACCATCTGGCCCTGGGCGATGGCGACGGGCAATGGCGCCTTATCGGTGCCAATATTCCGCCATGTCGGGGCCGCTTGCTTTGATTAGGCATTGCGGGCATTGAGATCATGTTCGCGAGATAAGGGAGCGGAGAAATGAAGCGTTTCGTGATGGCCCTGTTCGGCCTGACCCTGGCGGTGTCCGCCCTGGTGCGCCCGGCCCAGGCCCTGACGGAACCCGAATTGATGGTGGAACGGGCGCGTGTCACGGCACTGACCCTGCTGACCGATCCGCAATACAAGGATCTGAAGACCCTGGTAGGCAGAGCGCGCGCCGTCCTGATTCTGCCCAATGTCATCCAGGCCGGCTTCTTTGTAGGCGGCGGCGGCGGCACCGGCGTGATGGTGGCGCGCGGCGATGATGGGGCGTGGAGCGGACCCGCCTTCTACACCCTGGCAGAGGCCAGCTTCGGTCTGCAATTCGGCGGGCAGGCGTCGGAAATGATGATGGTGATCATGACCCAGAAGGGTCTGGATGCCGTGATCGACCGCAAGGTGAAGCTGGGGGCCGACGCCAATGTCGCCATCGGCGAACTGGGCACCGGCGTCGGCGCCTCCTATGGCGTCGGCCTGTCGGCGGATATCTATGTCTATGCCAAGACCAGCGGCCTGTTCGGTGGCATGGCGGTCGAAGGCTCTGTCATCGCCCCGCGCAATGAATTCAATGACAAGTTCTACGGCCAGAAGACCGAACCCCGCGCCATCCTGGTGGACCGGCATTTCTACCGGCCCGAGGCGCAGGCCCTGGCCACGGCGCTGAGCGCGCAGTAAAAACCTAAGCCACCGCCGCCCGCGCCACCATTGTGCGGGCGGCGACCATGGCCTCCACGTCCGACCGGCGCAGCAGCGGATAGCGGGTGCGGATCAGGCGGGTCAGTTCGGCCATGTCCCAGTCGGGCAGCGCCTGCGGATCGAAATGCAGGCCCAGATACTCATCCGCTGGCAACGCACCTTCCATGGCCAGGAAGCGGATGCGCCGCACCTGTTCGGCGGCGGGCGTGCCATCATCCCCCTCCAGCGCCGGCAGACAGCGCCGCTCCAGTTCCAGCAGGGTTTCACGCCGCCGGTCCCCCTGCCACTGGCGCAGCAGCGACAGGATGCCGGCCAGCGCCGACATATCCTTCAGCCCTGCACATTGCCGGACCAGCAGGTCCAGCAGGTTGGCGGCCCGGATCAGGCCTTCATCCAGATCGAAGATCACCGGCGAATGGCGGCGCGCATCCAGTTCCTGACAAACCAGGGGATGCACCGCCGACCGGTCGGCCAGATTAAACCAGACCTGTTCCAGCCAGGCGAGCGTGCGTTCCAGGCGCATATCGCCGCGCGGCGCGCGGATCACCTGCCCGATCAGCACTTGATCATCCAGCAATTCATCCGCCGCCGGCACCTCATGCGACAGGAAACCTGCCAGCACGGGGTCCAGATCATGGGTCAGGTTGACGGCAAGCAGCAGCGTGGCGTGGCCGACAAAGGCGGATGCCAATTGCGGTGCGGTCAGTATTTTTGTCATCCTGGGTCCCCACCCACCGGACCGTCACAAATTTTTAACAGCATGGACCCGTGCGGTTGACGGCGCAACGACTCTTGCGCGGTGCCGCCCCCTCGCCCGCCCCTTCATTTCGGGTTATGGTAATGGTGTGACAGGGGGAATCGGGGCGGACATGCTGATCGAGATTTATTCGGACCTGATCTGTCCCTGGTGTTTCCTGGGCAAGGTGCGGCTGGACCGGGCGCTGGCCGAACGGCCGGGCGTGCGCGTTGACCTGCGCTGGATGCCGTTTCAGCTGAACCCCGACCTGCCGGCGGAAGGCATGGACCGCAACCTCTATTTCACGGTGAAATTCGGCGGTCCGGAACGGGTGCGGCAGATGCATGCCGTTGTGGAACAGGCAGCGGCCAGGGAAGGTCTGATGCTGCGCCAGGACCTGATCCGCCGTATCCCCAGCACATTGCAGGCCCACCGCCTGATCCGCTTTGCCGAACGCTGGGCCAAGGCGACACCGGTCGCCATGGCCCTGTTCGCGGCACATTTTCAGCGCGGGCTGGATATCGGCGATCTGGAGACGTTGGTCGCCATCGCTGTGGAACAGGGGTTGGACGCCGACGAGACGCGCGATTATCTGGACGGCGAGGCCGACCGCGCCGCCATCAAGGGGGCCGACACCACAGCCCGGCAATTGGGCGTACAGGCCGTGCCCTGTTATATTTTTGACCGCCGCTACGCGCTGGCTGGGGCACAGGAGCATACGGCCTTCCTGCCCATGCTGGATCTGGCGCGCGATGCGCTGGTGGGGTGAGCGCGCCGCCACAGACCAACACATTCCGTTACAATCCCGTTACACCCCAAGCCGTTGACTTGTCTGGTAAACCATCCCCACACTCACCCCCATTGTTTCAATGGCAACAATGGGGTGGGGCAATGGCGCGGTCGCGGACCGGTCGCTGGATGGTGGCGGGGCTGGCCTTGGTGCTGGCTGGATGTGCCACGGGACAGGCGGCCAACCAATCCAAGGACAAGAACAAGGGCGACGACAAGGCGGGGCTGGCCCAGGGCCTGGACCCCGCCGCCAACCGCGACCCCTTCCCCAGCCGGTATAAGCCGGCGGCCAGCGGTCTGGTGGCGCTGACCGGGGCGACATTGCTGACCGGCACGGGACAGCGCATCGACAATGGCACCGTCATCCTGCGCGATGGCAAGATCGAGGCGGTGGGCGCCGCCCTGCCCGTGCCCGCCGGTGCCACCATCGTGGACGCGACAGGCCGTTACATCACGCCTGGCGTCATCGACATGCATTCCCACCTGGGTGTCTATGCCGCCCCGGCGGTGCAGGCCCATTCCGATGGCAATGACGCGACGGACCCCAACACGGCCCAGGTCTGGTCCGAACATTCCGTCTGGCCGCAGGACCCCGGCTTCGAACGCGCGCTTCGCGGCGGCGTCACCACGCTTCAGATCCTGCCCGGCTCCGCCAACCTGTTCGGCGGGCGCAGCGTCACCTTGAAGAATGTGCCCGCCCGCAATGTGCAGGAGATGAAGTTCCCCGGCGCGCCCTATGGGCTGAAAATGGCCTGCGGTGAGAATCCCAAGCGCGTCTATGGCGGCAAGGGCCGCGCGCCTGCCAGCCGCATGTCCAACGTGGCCGGCTATCGCAAGGCCTGGATCGAGGCGGCGGAGTATCGCCGCAAATGGGACGCCTATTACGACAAGGCCAAGAAGGGCGGCGACGGCGACAAGGGGCCGGGCGATCCGCCCAAGCGCGACCTGCAGCTGGATACGCTGGCCGGCGTCCTGCGCGGCGATATCCTGATCCAGAACCATTGCTACCGCGCCGATGAAATGTCGGTGATGCTCGATATCGCCAAGGAATTTGGCTATTCGATCAAGGCCTTCCACCACGCGACAGAGGCGTACAAGATCCCCGACCTGTTGAAGGAAGGCGACACCTGTGTTGCCACCTGGGCGCATTGGTGGGGCTTCAAAATGGAAAGCTATGATGGCGTGCCGGCCAATGCCGCCATGGTGCATGCGGCCGGGGCCTGCGCCGTCATCCATTCCGATGACGAGACGCTGATCCAGCATCTGAACAAGGAAACGGCCCAGGCCCTGGCCGAAGGCCGTTACCTGGGCCTGGATATCAAGGATGAGGAGGCGATCACCTGGATCACCGCCAATCCCGCCAAGGCCATTGGTGTGCTGGACAAGACCGGCACCCTGGAACCCGGCAAGATGGCCGATGTGGTGGTTTGGAACGGCAACCCCTTCTCCATCTATACGCTGGCCGATCTGGTCTATATCGACGGTGTGCTGATGCATGACCGCGCCCGTCCGCCGGCCGAACCCCGCTCCGATTTTGAGCTGGGGCAGTCCGGGGCCGAGATCTTCAAGGCGGGGGTGAAGTGATGAACATGATGAAGAAGGCCCTGTTGGGCAGCACCTTCGCCCTGGCCCTGACGGCGGCGGCGGGGGCGCAGACCATTGCCATCCAGGGCGCGACCCTGGTCACCGGCACCGGTGCCTCGCTGCCCGGTGCCACCATTGTCATCCAGAACGGCATCGTCACCGCCGCCGGCACCGGGGCCGCCGTGCCCGCCGGGGCGACAGTGATCGATGGAACCGGCAAGACCGTCACCCCCGGCCTGTTCGTATCCAGCAGCGATATCGGGATCGAGGAGGTGAGCGCCGTTGAACAGACCAATGACAGCAAGGCCGAGAATAAGGACTTTGCCGTCGCCTATGACCCCTCCTACGCCGTTAACCCGGCCAGCAGCCTGCTGCCGCTGGCGCGTCTGGGTGGTGTCACCCGCGCCGTGATCATGCCCGCCGCCGCCTTTGGCGACGGGGCGCACGCGCATGAGGCGGATACGGCGGGCCATGTGGAGGAGCCGCTGTTCCACGGACAGCCGGCCATCATCCATACCGGTGCCGCCCCCGACATCGTGGTGCGCAGCCGGATCGGCGTGGCCCTGCCCCTTGGCGAAAGTGCGGCCAAGAATGCCGGCGGCAGCCGCAGCCTGTCCGTCGCCATCCTGAAAGAGGCGCTGGACGACGCCCGCCACTATGCCGCCAACAAGGCCGCCTTCAACCAGGGCGGGACGCGCGATTACAGCCTGTCCCGCGCCGATCTGGAGGCCCTGCTGCCGGTCGCCCGTGGCGAGGCACCCTTGTTCCTGGCCGTCTCCCGCGCCGCCGACATCCGCCTGGCCCTGCGTCTGGCGCGCGAGGAAAAGCTGAAACTGGTCCTGCTGGGGGCCGAGGAAGGCTGGATCGTGGCCGGGGAGATCGCGGCGGCGGGCGTGCCCGTCATCATGAAACCCACCACCAACATCCCCAACCGGTTCGAGATACAGCGCGCCCGCCTGGAAAACGCCGCCCTGCTGGAAAAGGCCGGGGTGAACGTCATCATCACGTCAACCGCAGACGGCCATTACGCCAATCAGGTGCGGTTCGAGGCCGGCACCGCCGTCGCCTACGGCATGCCCCGCGACAAGGCGCTGGCCGCCATCACCAGCCGCCCCGCCGCCCTGTTCGGGGTCAAGGACGCGGGCGTGATCGCGGTCGGCAAACCTGCTGACTTGGTCCTGTGGGCCGGCGACCCGCTGGAACCCACGGTCCTGGCGGAAAAGGTGTTCGTGAATGGGGCCGAGCAATCGCTGCAGACCAGGGCGCGGGCGCTGGAGCAGCGGTATTTGAAGAGGTAGGAGGTTGGGTTAGGGGGCACGCCTGTGAGGGCGTGCTTCCCTTTCTGTCGCACTTCAAATGACGAGTTAGGGGGCCGGAAGCGGACGGGCGGGATTTGGACCGACGATGGTGTATTCTGTGCTAAGAAGTCAATCCATCAAACCTTTTCCTGTCCAGCAGAGAAATTACTTTCCATCCCAATCAAACATTGGAAGACGAAAAATTAAACAATAGTAATTATTGCACATTGTAAATGCTAATTCCGATCATTTGTGCAAATAACCTCGAAGTCCGGAAACTTTTTTCTCGATATTCTTAGAATATGGGTGATTTTTGCCAAGAGTCCTCTTGTATATGTCTAATGCGCGTTTGTAAAATATCTTTGCTTTATTGTGATCTCCAGAGGATTGGAGGAGGTTGGCAAGATTGTTCAGACTTGCGGCGGTAGAAGGATGATCCGGCCCAAGGGCCATTTCATTGATCCGAAGCGCACGCTCAAGCAACGCCCGTGCACCCATTAGATCGCCCAAGGATTGGAGGAGGTTGGCAAGATTGTTCAGACTTCGAGCCGTAGACGGATGATCCGGCCCAAGGGTTCTCTCGTTGATTGCAACTGCTTCCTGAGCGATCGCAACCGCCTCGTCCCGCTTTTCTGTCTCAGACAGAAAAGCGGCCAGATTATTAAGTGCCTGCCCAAGCGCAGGCAGGAAAGTATCAGGATGGGACGCAGCCAATTGACGGTAAAGGCCGAGCGCTTCCTTAGCGATTACTACTGCCTCCTCTCGCCGGCCTGTTTCAGAAAGAGTCGCAGCAAAATTATTAAGCGTCCGAGCAAGAGCGGGAAGAAAGGCCTTAGGCCGGGATGCCGCCAATTGACGGTGCAAGCTTAAAGCCTCTTCGGCGATCATAAGCGCCTCTTGCCGCCGTCCAAGCGCCGACAGAGTAGCTGTAAGGTTATTAAGCGAACCTGCGAGATCGGGCAAAAATGCATCGGGCTGGGATGATGCCAAATGACGATATAGGGCGAGCGCCTGCTCTGCGATTACAAGTGCTTCCTCCCGCCTGCCTGTTTCAGAGAGAGTCGTGGCTAGACTATTCATCGTTCGCCCGAGATCAGGAAGGAAGGCATCGGGTTGAGATTCCGCCAAAAGACGATACAGGCCCAACGCTTCCTCGGAAGCAGTAATTGCCTCTTCCCGCCGACCAAGGTTTGAGAGCGTAACCGCCAAGTTGTTAAGGGAACCCGCGAGATCAGGAAGGAAGGCATCGGGTCGAGATGTCGCCAAACGACGGTACAGACGAAGCGCTTCTTGGGAAGCAAGATACGCCTCTTCGCGCATACCAAGTGCCGAAAGTGTGGCCGTGGCGTTGTTTAGAGAGTCTGCTAGATCGGAAACTGCTTTCGGATCTTTTTCAGCTAACTCTCTATAAAAATTTATAGCTGCATTGTATGCTTCGAGCGCGTCAAGATAGAGACCTTCTGCTGCAAGCTTTTCAGCCAGCAATCTATTCGACTTTGCTCGCAGGACATGGGCGTTATTCACTGTTGCCCCCTCGAATAGCCTGAGTCACGAATTTCGTAAGCTCGTCGCTTGAATATTCGTTGCTTAGAATGAAGATATTAATTGTTGTACCCCGCTCCAGAGAGGAGATACCAATTTGTGCCCCAGTAGGGATAGCCTGTTGGGGAGTATCGGCTATCCCTTCTATTTTCCCCGCTGACCCTCGCTGAGAGCGATGCGCTCAATCGTCCCAATAAGCTTTCTCAGTGAAATAATACCTAAAACAGCTCCGCAAAAAATACCAACGACACCGACATTTGTTGACTTGAAGCTATTGCCCAGGAGGGTGAGTTCGGTATCGCCGACGCCGCCCAGCCAAACCAATGTAACGCCCCCAACTATCAACCCCAAAGAAATCAATAGCGCAGTGATTGTGAAAGCAATTAAAATAGGCGTTGTTGCTTTAACGATACTGGTCATAAATAATCTCCAATTTTTAATATTTACAATATCTTAGCAGAAGAAATTCTTACAGACTGCCTGAGGCAAAATTGGAGTCCTCAAACGGGCGACTGTAAAGAAATCATTCAGCTCACAAAGCAATATATGACCTTAACAACGAAAGCCGACAACTGAAAAGAGCACTCCGGGGATGATCAGCTGATGTCCGCTTATGGAAAGATTCGATCAAGATTTTATGACCATAATGGCGCGCAAAGCCGCCCTTCACCAAAGGCTCTCACTCACATGTAGCATCATAACTACATCAACCATTGCCCCACCACCCCACCCGCTGTAGTATCGTACCATCATCCACCATCAGGACCCCACCCCATGGGCCGCATGATGTCCAGCCGTGAGTTCAACCAGAACCCCAGTGAAGCCAAGCGCGCTGCGGAGGATGGGCCTTTGATCGTCACGGATCGGGGGGAGCCGGCCTATGTCCTGTTGCGCTATGACGCCTATAAGCGTCTGGCGGGGGAGCGGGGGCCATCCCTGCTGGACGCCCTTCGGCAGGATGGGCCGGAGGCGGATTTTGAGTTTGCGCCGACACGGATTGCCGATTCTGTGCGCCCGGTCGATCTTTCCTGATGTTCCTGCTGGATACAAACGTTTTGTCCGAACTGCGGCGACCGGATCGGGCCAATGCCGGAGTTGTTGCCTGGGCGGCGGAAACCGATCCGGCGGACCTGTTCATCTCCGCCATCACCATCTTTGAGATTGAGGTGGGGGCGGCGCAGGTGGCGCGGCGGGACCCGGCACAGGGCCTACTGTTGCGGGCCTGGATCGACGGCCATGTCATGACCACCTTCAAAGACCGCACCCTGCCCGTCGATGCCGCCGTTGCGCAGCGTTGCGCCCGCCTGCATGTGCCCGACCGCCAACCACAGAATGACAGCCTGATTGCCGCCACCGCCCTGGTTCACCGCCTGACCCTGGTCACCCGCAACACCCGCGACTTTGAACCGATGCGCGTCCCGATCTTGAACCCATGGCTTGTGGCGTGATGGGAGCGAGCCAGTCCGCGACGCCCATTCTGCACCTGCCTACCTCGTCCTCCCGGCGAAAGCCGGGACCCAGCAAAAGCAGCGATAGCTGCGACATGATTCATATCGGCGCTGACCGCGCCTTACGCTGGGTCCCGGCTTCCGCCGGGAGGACGATAGGGAGTGCGGGTTGGCACCTTCGCCACCCAATCCCCGCCCCAACCGCTGACTTCTCCCCCCACCCGTGCTATGCTCACCGCCATCAACGCCCAAACCGTGCCCTGCCCCCGGCCTGCTCTCCGAAGTGAGGGCCGGACAGCCCCAACTTATCCACAGTTCGTGGAACGCATCTTTATTTTCTGTTTCATCCTGTTTCACCAACGCCCGAAAGCCGGCCCGACACCCCATCCGTTCGGAGCTTTCGCCAGGGCCGCCGCGCGACTACCGGTGCGGGCCTGATCTGGGTGCCATGCAGGGGGCAAAGGCAGGGGCCGCCTTGACTCCTGGCGGGTTTCCGCCTAAAAGGCCGGACCATTTTCGCGGCGTACAGCACCCCTGGAGGCTGGCGCCACTACCGGACCCGACACGGATGCCCGTGACCGGGTCTTTTTTCGTACTAGGAGAGTACCATGACCCAGATTATCGCGCTCGCCGCCACGGCTCGCGACCGGGCCGGAAAGGGGACCGCCCGGGCCACGCGTCGTGCTGGTTCGATTCCGGCTGTGATCTACGGCAACAAGGAAAAGCCGGTGATGATCGCCCTGGACACCACGAAGTTCACCCGTGAGATCCATCGTCCGGGCTTCTTCACCCACCTGTTCGACATCACGGTCGACGGCGTGACGCACCGCGTGCTGCCGCGCGACGTGCAGCTGGACCCGGTCTATGACCGTCCGCTGCATGCCGACTTCCTGCGCGTCAGCGACACCACCGAGATCACCCTGAAGGTGCCGGTGGAGTTTGTGAATGTCGAAACCTGCCCCGGCATCAAGAAGGGCGGCATCCTGAATATCGTCCGTCACGATATCGAGGTGTTCGCCAAGGCCGCCGACCTGCCGGAAAAGATCATCGTCGATCTGGCTGGCTTCGAGGTTGGTTCGTCGATCCACATCTCGTCCGTGAAGCTGCCGGAAGGCGTGCGCCCGACCATCACCGACCGCGACTTCACCGTCGCCACGATTGCCGCCCCGACCGTCAAGGCCGACGCGTAATCGTTCAGTAGGTGTTGAGTACCCCACCTCTCCGGGCCTTGTGTCCGGAGAGGTGATGGGACTGATTGGTTAAGTCATTCATTTAAAATGGAATAGACATGCGCCTTCTGGTCGGACTGGGCAATCCCGGCCCGGAATATGAACGGCACCGTCACAATGTCGGTTTCATGGCGGTGGACGAAATCCATCGCCGCTATGGCTTCGGCCCCTGGAAAAAGCGTTTCCAGGGCATGGTCGCCGAAGGCCTCGCCGCTGGCGAAAAATGCTTCCTGCTGAAACCCCAGACTTTCATGAACCTGTCCGGCCAGTCGGTTGGAGAGGCAATGCGTTTTTACAAGCTGACGCCCGCAGACACCATCGCCCTGCATGATGAGCTGGACGTGGCTGCCGGTAAGATCCGGGTCAAGCAGGGTGGCGGCCATGGCGGCCATAACGGCCTGCGCTCCATCGACGATCATATCGGCAAGGATTATTGGCGGGTGCGTATCGGCATCGGCCATCCCGGTGACAAGGACCGGGTGCATGGCTGGGTGCTGGGCAATTTCGCGAAAGCCGATGAGGTCTGGCTGCCCAAGCTGCTGGACGTGCTGGCTGCCGAGCTGCCCTTGCTGGTCAAGGGCGAGCCGGAGAAATACGCCTCCCGCGTCGCCGCCCTGACCGCCCCGCCCAAGCCGCCGAAGCCGGAAAAGCCCGCCCCGGCGGCCCCCTGATCCGGCATTACGCCGCCGCGTCCAGAATACTGGCCAGCCGTTCGCGCAGCGCCCGCATCTCCGCCGTCACCTGTGTGGCCCGCTGGCCCAGATCCTGGGACAGGGTACGGGTTTCGGCGGCGTCGGCCGCCACGGTGCGGATGCGGTCGGACACTTCGATGGTGCCGTCGGCGGCGCTGGCCGCACTGGCGCTGATGCTCTCGGTGGCACTACCCTGCTGGGTCACGGCGGCGCTGATCGATCCCGCAATCTCGTCAATGCGGGCGATGACATCATGCAACTGGTGGATGTCGGTGATCACCCGCTCCGTCGCCCGCTGCACCGCCGCGATCTGGGAGGCGATTTCCTCCGTGGTTGCCGCCGTCTGGTTCGACAGGGTCTTGACCTCGGCGGCGACCACGGCAAAGCCGCGCCCTGCCTCGCCGGCCCGCGCCGCCTCGATGGTGGCGTTCAGCGCCAGCAGGTTGGTCTGACCGGAGATATCGCCGATCAGCTGCGCCGCCCGCCCGATATTCTGCGCGGCATCGGCCAGTTGGCCCGCCACCGCGCGGGTCTGCGCGCCCCGCTCCACGGCAGCATGGACCATATCGGCCACCTCCGTCACCTGCCGCCCGATCTCGCGGGATGAGGTGGCAAGCTGTTCGGTGGCGGCGGCCACGGCCTGGACATTGCTCGTCGCCTCCCCCGCCGCCCCGGCCACACCGTCGGACTGTTCGCCGGTGCGGGTGGCGGCCCCCGTCATGCGCTCGGCCATGGTGGCGATACCCGCCGCCTCGGCCAGAACGGCCTCCACACGCTTGGTCATCTCCTGCTCCAACGCCTGGGCCAACCCGCCCAGGCGGTCCGCCATCTCCTGCTGGTGGGCACGCTCCCGCTGCTGCTCCTCCACCTTCAGACGGTCCATCTCCTCCGCATTCACGCGGAAGACATCAATGGCGCGGGCCATATCGCCAATCTCGTCCCGCCGGGCCGTACCGGGGATGAAGGACAGCCGCTCACCCCGCGCCAGCCCCTCCATCGCGCCCTCGATCTGAGCCAGCGGCCCCGTGATGGACCGGACCAGCAGCAAGGACAGGCCACAGAACACGGCCACCAGGGTCCCGCCGATGGCCATGGTCAGGCGCTGCGTCTGGGTACGGATGCTGCCCTCCGCCTCCTTGGCATCGGCCAGCCCGGCACTTGTATAGTCAAAAAGCTGCTTGATCAGGGGCGCCGTCTCGGCAAAGGCGGCATTGAAATCCTTCACCGCCTTGTCCTGTGCGGCCACCGCGCTGGAAAGTGCCACCATGTCCTGGCGATATTGCCGGGACAGGGTATCGATGGCTTCCTTGGTCTGCGGGTCCAGCTGGCTTTCCGGGATGAAGAAGGAGAACTCGTTGAAGGCCTTGCGATGCTGGCCCACATATTTGTCATCCCCCGTCATCAGGAAGGATTTCTCGGCATTGCGCATTTCCGCCATACCGATGAAAAGCTGCGCGCCCATGGTGGCGGGCCATTTCTTCAGCTCCTCCTCGGTCGCTGCCACCGACCGCGCCATCTGCCCACGCAGACCTTCCTCGTCCGTCAGGCCAACGGCGCGGGTCGCCTGGTCCACGGCGTCGAAGGCGGCGGCCAGGCTGGACAGTCTGGCCGTCAGGGCCGTGATCGTCTCCGCCTGATCGGCTGCGGCGGGATGGGCCGTCAGGGCGGCTGCCGCCTGCTCCACCTCCGTCAGGGTGGTCTTGAACGCCGCCCCAGCGGCGGCATCGCGTTCGCGCAGGAAGCGGGTGACGTGAAGCTGCAGGGCCGTCATGCCCCGGTTCAGGTCGGCCGCCGTCTCGGCAAAGCCCGACAGGCCAGTCATGCGGCCCGTCGCACTTTCCCGTCTGGCATCACCCAGCAGGAAAAGCCCCGCCGTCAGCAGCACCGTCAACAGGGCCGCCCCCACCAGAAAACCGATGCGGGTGGAGATCGACAGCTGGGCCAGCCAGCCCCCCTCCCCCACATCCCCCGGCCGGTGCAGACGGGCCATCAGGGTTTCCACCAGCGCCAGCAGCCGCTGCTGCCAGACCGGGCGCGGTCGCCCCGCCGGTTCCGTCTGCAAGGAGAGTGTGTCGCCGGACAGCGTCCATTCGGTCATGCCGCGCATCCCATTGATGGGGTTTTGCTAAAATCCCAGCAAATCCCGTTTTCCCTCCCCCGCGCGGGGACAACGGATTTTGCCGCCGCGCGGGGGCCTTCGGTCCCATCACATAGGGACGGTGTGGTAAAGGATCGGCGGCAGTTCCGTGAAGTTTCCGTGACGGAACCTAGCGGCGCAGCGTTGCAGCAAGGCACCCTGCGGTTTACCATGATCCGCATGCCCCTCATGCGGCGTCGGTATGGTGACGATGCCGCCTTATCCTGGTGACCCTATCTTGATGACAACCCCCACTGCATCGCCGTCCCTGACACTGACTGGATTGGGGCGGCGGTTCGGCACGTTCCGGGCTGTTCATGATGTGAACTGGACATTGGGGCCAGGGATTCATGGGCTGCTTGGCCCCAATGGTGCGGGCAAGTCCACATTGCTGGCGATGCTGGCTGGCACGCTTCCGCCCAGCGAGGGGCGCATGGAAAGCGGCGGGCAGGACATTGCCCGGTCCATGCGGGGGCACCATGCGCGCCTTGGCTATGCCCCGCAATCGGTGGACCTGCCGCCCCATGCCACGCCGCGGCAATTGCTGGCCTATATGGCCGCCCTGAAGGGCCTGCCCGCGCGGGAGGCCGCCCAACAGGCGGCAGACTTGGCGGACGCCCTGCACATCGCGACCAAGCTGGATACACCGGTGGGCGATCTGTCGGGCGGGATGCGCCGCCGGCTGGTGGTCGCGCAATCGCTGCTGGGGCAGCCGGAAATCCTGCTGCTGGACGAGCCGACGGCGGAGTTGGACGGGTTCGAGAAGCTAGCCCTGCAATCCATCCTGACGGAGATGGCGCCGCGCTGCGTAATTGTCTTCTCCAGCCATATCGTCTCCGATCTGGAGGCCATCGCGGAGGATCTGCTGATCCTCTCAAAGGGTCAGGCTATCACAGTGGGGCAGCCGGAAATGCTGGCTGCCGCCCTGGAGGGGCGTGTTGTCAGCCTGACGGTACCCGCGACGGCCATTGATCATGCCTTGCAATTCGGTGCGGTCACCGGACGCAAGCGTATGGCGGACGGCATCCGCCTGCGTCTTGTGCTGAATGCCGGAAGGGCGGCACCGCCCGGCGCCATACCGGAGGCCCCCAGCCTGGAAGATGCCTATCTGGCCGCCGTTGCGGAGCACAGGGCATGACAATCGGCGTTATCCTGGCGGTCGCCCGGTTCCAATTGGCCGGCTTCACGCGGCGGCGCGGCCTGTGGGTCTGGCTGGCGCTGGCCTGCATGCTGGCCAGTCTTGCCCTACCCCCCGCCGATGCCGGCTATGTCACGGTTTCCGTGGGCACCTTGCGCCCGATCTACACGGCGGAAACCGTGGGGCTGGTCGTGGGTGCGTTGGGTGTGACCCTTCTGCTGCCGGCACATTTCATCGCCTTGCGGATCGCCTTTCCGCCCACGCGTCATCCGCTTCTGCTGACGGGGGCCACGCCGGTCAGCGATACTGCCTTCGCCCTGGGTCGGTGGCTGGCCGACACCTGCTTTCTTGTGGCTTTCCTGCTGTGTTTTGGTGTCGGCGCTTTGTTCATCCAGGCGGTCCGGGGGGAAGCACCGGTGCAGCAGCCCCTGGCATTGCTGGGTCCGCTTCTGTTGGTCAGTGTGCCCAGCGCATCGTTACTGGCGGGGTTCCGCGGGCTGGTGGAGGCCCGGCGCTGGACGCGCGGCCCGGTGGCGGCGGGTATCCTGATGATGGTGGCCTGGCTGGTGGTCCTGCCCCTGACCACCAGTGTGTCGCGGGGGATGCTGGGGCCCATCGCCGACCCGCTGGGTGCCGGCCTGCCCATGCATGATATGGGCGGCATGGTACCGGGAAACCATGGCACCTCCTTTGGCATTCACATCACTCGATCCATTGACGGCAGCTTCACCTGGGACGGCTTTGACTGGTCCGACCCGTCTTATCTGGCTGCCCGGATCACATGGTTCCTGGCGGGCGCGGGTTTAGCGATGGCCGCTGGCTTGCTGGGTGATCGGTTCCGGCGTCCAGCGAAGGCAAGCAAGGCCAGTGACGCGGACAAGACCGTTAAGCCCGCTTCCCCGACGCAGATCGCCCCCATCAGCGTGCGCCCGAATGGGGGTACCGGCCTTGCCGTCCTGCTATTGGCCGAACTGCGCCTGTCGCGACCGGGATGGAAGCTGCTGGCCATATGGCTGGGCGGTGCTGTCGCGTTGGCGTTGCTGTCCGACGGGCCGGATGCGGTGCGGCGTGCGGTGGCGCTGCTGCTGCTGCCGGCCCTGTTTCCACTGGGGGACCTCGGCGTGCGGGCATCGGGTAAATCCTTGCTGCCCTTGGCCATGGCCGTGCCAGCCTCCAACGTCGTGCGGCTGTTCGCGGGCTATCTGGCGGGGCTGATACTGGCCGGGGCACCGCTGCTGTTGCTTCTGGCGGGGACGGTAATACGCAGCGGCAGCTTGCCAGGGCCATGGCTGGGTCTGATCGCGGCACTGGTGCCGGCGGTCGCCTTGCTGCTGGGGCGGCTGACCGGGTCGGGGCAGGCATTTTCGATGCTGGGGCTGATCGCCTGCTATCTGCTGTTCTCGGCGTGATTATTTGTAAGCGCCGTCACAACTTGCTATGGTTGTAGCCGGCCCTTGCCACCACGCGCCGGGGAATGATGGGTATATTGACGCCCGAGCTGTTGATCCGTGCCTATGCCGGTGGGGTTTTCCCCATGGCAGAAAGTGCGGATGCGAAAGACCTTCTGTGGTTTGATCCGCCCTTCCGGGGGGTGTTGCCGCTGGACGCGTTCCATGTGCCCCGACGGCTGCGCAAGACGCTGCGCCATTTCCCTTTTGATGTCCGGATCGACAGCGATTTCCGCGCAACCATGATGCACTGCGCCGAGCCGGCCCCGGACCGTCCGCAGACCTGGATCAATGACGAGATAAGGGAGGCGTACTGTCAGTTGCACGCCATGGGCAAGGCCCATTCGGTGGAATGCTGGCAGGATGGGCAGATGGTGGGCGGGCTGTACGGCGTGTCGCTGGGCGGTGCCTTTTTCGGGGAAAGCATGTTTTCCCGCGCGACGGATGCCAGCAAGATCGCCCTGGTGCATCTGGTGGCACGGCTGAAGGCTGGCGGCTACTTGCTGCTGGACACACAGTTCCTGACCGAACATCTGTCACAGTTCGGAGCGACGGAAATCCCGCGCCACCGCTATCGCGCGCAATTATCCAAGGCGGTCAGTGCGCCGGCCAATTTTTACTGCTTGGAAGATGAACGGGCCTTGCTGTCCGACTTCCTGCAATCCTTGACCCATACGTCATAGACTGGATGTTCCATGGCCGACAGGGCCGGGCTGGAGGCGAACATCCAGCCCTGGAACACCGGCACGACGATACCGTCGGACCGCTTCTCCTGGGCATCCAGGAAGGCGGCGGATTCGGGCGGATCAATGGGCGATGCCTTCTGACAGGCCTTCACGATGATGGTCAGCTGACCAAAGGTCACCGGCTCGCCCACCTTGGCTTCAAACGTACTGGTCCGTGCCGTGACCTTGTCCAGCCCTTGCAGAAGGGCCACGGGCATGGGGTCGAACTTGCGGGCGGGCGGCGGCGGGGGTGCTGGACGCTGCACCGCCCCCAGCGGGGCCCGCACATCCGGTGCCACCGCCGGATCAGCAGGCAGGGTTTCTTGTGCCGCCACCGGCAGGGCCAGAACAAGGGCAAGACCAGCAAGGGTTAGGCGCATCGACATTGAGGACCGCAGGCATCGGGAAACGGATAAGGCAGGAAAGCGGGGCTTTACGGCGGCATCAAGGCCGCCCGCCGCTTACGGCGTAGCCGGCGCCTCGGACTTCTTGTCACCACTGGCGGAATTGAAGATGAAGCGACCCAGCAGTTCCTCCAGGTTCACGGCGGACTGCGTATACTCGATCGTCTCGCCGGCCTTCAGCTTGTCCTCTTCCCCACCGGGATCCAGTTGAAGATAGCGCCCACCCAGCAGGCTTTCGCTGGCGATGCTGGCCGTCGTGTCACGCGGCAGCTGCACATTGCTGTCGATATCCATACGGACCACGGCCTGGAAGGTCTGCTTGTCCAGGTGCTGGCTGGTGACGGTCCCGACCTTCACGCCGGAGATGCGCACATCGGCGCCGGCGGCCAGACCGCCTGTGCTGCTGAACCGCGCTTCCAGCGGATATCCCGACACGGCCTTCACGCTGCTGGTCGTGTAGGCGAAGAACAGGAAGAAGCCGGCGACCAGAAGGACGACGGCACCCAAGACGGTTTCGATCACGTTCTTACGCATGGGACAGATCAACTCCTGCCAGACCGGGACAATACCCGATCCCTTAAACGATCATGGCGGCGCTTTTGCGGCGCCGCCATGCGACATCCCAAAGATAGGGATGATCAGTTCGGCGTCCAGGCCTCGTAGTCACCCGTCGCCTTGTCGCGCTTGCCGCCAGCAAACAGGTGGCCGGGTGGACGATAGGCCTGGGTGGTGCCCGTCGGGTTGGGCTGGTGCGGCAACTGCCAGCCCTTGTGGAAGGCACTGTCCGTCGGCAGGGGGGCGGCCATGTTGTAATGCATCCAGCCATGCCATTCCGGCGGCACCTTGGTCGCCTCCGGCTCACCCTTGTACAGGACCCAGCGGCGGGCCTTCATGCCGGGACGCGCCTTCTTCTCTTCGAAGTAGCGGTTACCGGCAGCATCGCTGCCAACCAGCCGGCCAGCACGCCAGACAAGCAGCTTGATCTGGATGTTGGCCATCCAGGTGGCCAGGGAAATACGGTCGCTCATGGCTTTTCCGTGATGCGGAACGAAGATCGGCGGCGACTATGCACCGGCGTCGGGGAGCTTGTCCACTGCAACGCGGCAGACCCAGATGTGCTTGAAAGCAGCCTGTTATTCCCCCCGCCCCCGCAACCGGTCCGCCGCCCGGCCGAACCGGCCCGTATGGTGGCGGATTTCCCAGATGGCGATGGACAGGCCGGCCACGGCCAGCGGCAGCACATAATAGATGAAGCGATAGGCCAGAAGCGCGCCAAGGATGGAACTGGCAGCGTCATGGTCGGCCATGCCTAGCAGGATGATGCTTTCAAACACGCCCAGACCGCCCGGCACATGGCTGAAGATCGCCACGATCAGGGCGGCGCAGAACAGGGCCACGAAGGAGACGAACGGCACCTGCACATCAACCGGCAACAGCATCCACAAGATGGCCGCTGTCACCACCAGTTCGGCGGAAGCGATGGTGATCTGCGACACGACCCCACCCCAGCTGGGCAGCTGGATCGACCAGCGCCAGAGCTTCACCGGCTTGTGGGTCACGGCGGTAATCACGCAGATGGCCAGAAGGCCGAGCAGCATCAGCGCACCGGTCGCCTGCACTGCCAGTTCCGGGATCTTCAGCAGGACGGAGACAGGGTGCGGCCCGACGATCATGCCGACGGCACCAGTGAAGGTCAGGCCGAGGGTGAAAGTGGTGGTGGAGAACACCACGACCTTGGCGACATCGCCCGGCGACAGTCCGGCGGTGCCATAGGCCCGCAGCCGCACCCCTGCCCCGCTGATCACTGCCCAGCCGACATTATTGGAAATGGCATAGCCGCAGGCTGCCGCGAAGGCCGTGGTCCGGTACGGGACCTTCTTCTTCAGATAGATCAGCGCAGAGAGGTCATAAAGTGTCAGTAGCCAGAAGGCCAAGGCCGTGAGGCCGATGGCCTTGATCACCTTGGACAGGGGCAGCGCCTCCAGATAGGCGATCACCTCACCGAAATTCACCTCCGCTATCACATGGCGGACGGCGAACACCAGAAGCACGCCCAGGAACAGAACCGTACCGATGCCCAGCAACGCCTTCTGCCGCCGGCTCATGCCCTCACTGGCAGGGACGGTCTGGGGCGGTTGAGACTCGGGATCGGGCGTCAGGGGCATTCAGGGCACGACTTGGCTATGATACCGGCCACATTTGGCGGGCGCACCCTGCCACCGTTGAGGACGGAATGAAACCCCCTGTCCGGTGTGGATATGCCCTGCGTCGGGGCACCTGACCTTATGCGTCGCCCCGATGTGGGGATCGAAGCGACTCACACAAGGGGACGGGATGCCAAATCCAGCATTTCCGCCATGGCACGCCAGCCCGGAATGGATTCCGGCGGACCGCAATCGTCAACCACAATAAGCAGTGTATGGCCCTGCTTTCCCCAACAAAATCTGGTTGCCGGCCCCGCCTCCGGTGGCCTAGCCTCTGGCCCGTCACCATATATTGCGGCGTGGCTGCGCCTGTCCCTTTCGTGGATGGGGCTGGCCAGGATCGCCGCCTTGTCTGGGAAAAGGGGCCAGGACCATGCGTATCGAGCGCCGTTTCACCGTCGAAGGTCAGGATGCCTATGCGGATATCCCGTTCCGAACGACGACCAGCGAGATTCGCAATCCCGACGGTTCCACCGTGTTTCAGGCCAAGGATATCGAGGTGCCGGCGGAATGGAGCCAGGTGGCCTGTGACATCCTGGCACAGAAATATTTCCGCCGCGCCGGGGTGCCGAAGGCCCTGAAAGCGGTGGAGGAGAATAGCGTCCCCAGTTTCCTGTGGCGCCATGTCGCGGACGAAAAAGCACTGGCCAAGCTGCCGTCCGAGCAGAGGATGGGCGGGGAAACCTCTGCCCGGCAGGTTTTCGACCGTCTGGCCGGCACCTGGACCTATTGGGGCTGGAAGGGCGGCTATTTCGATTCGGATACCGATGCCTCGGCCTTCTTCGATGAAATGCGCTTCATGCTGGCCCGTCAGATGGCGGCCCCCAACAGCCCGCAATGGTTCAATACCGGCTTGCACTGGGCCTATGGCATCGACGGCCCCGCCCAGGGGCATTTCTATGTCGACCCGGCCACCGGTGCCGTCACCCCATCCAACTCCGCCTATGAACGCCCACAGCCGCATGCCTGTTTCATTCAGTCGGTTGCCGACGATTTGGTGAATGAAGGCGGGATCATGGATCTGTGGGTCCGCGAGGCCCGTCTTTTCAAGTATGGTTCCGGCAGCGGAACAAACTTCTCCCGCCTGCGCGGGGAGGATGAGAAGCTGTCGGGCGGCGGCAAATCCTCCGGTTTGATGAGCTTCCTGAAGATCGGGGACCGCGCGGCGGGTGCCATCAAGTCAGGCGGGACCACGCGCCGCGCCGCCAAGATGGTGACGGTCGATCTCGATCACCCCGATGTCGAGGCCTATATCGACTGGAAGGTGGTGGAGGAGCAGAAGGTCGCCGCCCTGGTGACCGGGTCCAAGCAGGTTTCGCGCCACCTGAACATGGTGATGGCCGCCTGCAATGAAGGGATCGGTCCGGACGCCGAACGGCTGGACCCCGCCAAGAACCGTGCCCTGAAACGCGCCATCATCGCGGCCCGCCGCGATCTGGTGCCCGAAAACTATATTCAGCGCGCGATCCAACTGGCGGGCCAGGGCCATGCCGGCATCGATATCCGCACCTTTGATACCGATTGGGATTCGGAAGCCTATCTGACCGTCAGCGGCCAGAATTCCAACAATTCGGTGCGCGTGCCCAACGCCTTTCTGGAGGCGGTGGACAGCGACGGCCCGTGGAACCTGATCCGCCGCACCGACGGGAAAGTGTCGAAGACGCTGCGTGCCCGCGACCTGTGGGACAAGATCGGCTATGCCGCCTGGCAATCCGCCGATCCCGGCGTGCAGTTCGACACCACCATCAATGAATGGCACACCTGCCCGGCATCCGGTCGCATCAACGCGTCCAACCCGTGCAGCGAATATATGTTCCTGGACGATACGGCCTGTAACCTCGCCTCCATCAACCTGATGGAATTCCGGCGACCCGATGGTCGTTTCGATATCGAATCATTTACCCATGCCTGCCGGCTGTGGACCATCGTCCTGGAAATCTCCGTGGCCATGGCGCAGTTCCCGAGCCGTGAAATCGCGCGCCTGTCCTATGATTTCCGTACCCTGGGCCTGGGCTTTGCCAATATCGGCGGCCTGCTGATGGCCGCCGGCCTGCCCTATGACAGTGTGGCGGGCCGGTCGCTGACGGGTGCCATTACGGCGCTGATGTCGGGTGTGGCCTATGCCACGTCTGCGGAAATGGCGCGGGAGTTGGGTCCCTTCCCCGGCTTTGACGCCAACCGCGAGCCGATGCTGCGCGTCATCGCCAACCATCGCCGTGCCGCGCATGGCGCCCGCACGGGTTATGAGGGACTGTCGGTGGCGCCGGTGCCACTGGTCAGTGATGAATGCCCCGATGCCGACCTGATCGTGGCGGCGCGCGGTTCCTGGGACCATGCCCTGGACCTGGGCCGCGCCCATGGCTTTCGCAACGCCCAAACCACCGTGATCGCCCCCACCGGCACCATCGGTCTGGTCATGGATTGCGACACAACCGGGATCGAGCCTGACTTCGCCCTGGTGAAGTTCAAGAAGCTGGCTGGTGGCGGTTATTTCAAGATCATCAACCGCGTCGTGCCGGAGGCGCTGTCACGCCTGGGCTATGATGATGCGGCCATTGCGAAGATCGAACGCTATGCCGTCGGCCATGGCACCCTGGTCGGTGCCCCTGGCATCACCCATGACCGGCTGCGCAAGCTGGGCTTTGGCGACAGAGAGATTGAGAAGGTCGAGAGCGCGTTGGAATCGGCCTTCGATATCAAGTTCGTGTTCAATAAATGGACCTTGGGCGCCGATTTCTGCATCGACACCCTGGGCATCCCGGCGGACCTGCTGGACAGCCCAGGCTTCGACCTGCTGGCCCATCTGGGCTTCTCCAGGAAAGAGATCGAAGCGGCCAATGTCTATGTCTCCGGCGCCATGACCCTGGAGGGTGCGCCCGGCCTTCGCGACGAACATCTGCCCGTCTTCGACTGCGCCAGCCCCTGCGGCAAGATCGGCAAGCGCTACCTGTCGGCAGAAGCGCATATCCGCATGATGGCGGCGGCACAGCCCTTCATCTCCGGCGCCATTTCCAAGACCATCAACATGCCCAACAGCGCATCGGTCACGGCCTGCACCGACGCCTATATGCTGTCCTGGCAGTTGGGTCTGAAGGCCAATGCGCTGTACCGCGACGGCTCCAAACTCTCCCAGCCGCTGAACGCCCAGATCCTGGAGGAGGATGAGGAGGATTTGACCGGCGAGGAACCGACCCTGCTGGAACGCGTGGTGGAGGCACCCGCCGCCGCCCGTATCCCACTGGTTGCTGAACGCGTCGTGGAACGGGTCATTGAGCGCGTGGTAGAAAAGGTCGTGCGGTCCGGCGGGCGCGAAAAGCTGCCGCAGCGGCGCAAGGGCTATACGCAGAAGGCCATGGTCGGCGGGCACAAGGTCTATTTGCGCACCGGTGAATATCAGGATGGCCGTCTGGGCGAGATTTTCATCGACATGCATAAGGAAGGTGCCGCCTTCCGGTCGATGATGAACAATTTCGCCATCGCGGTATCGCTGGGCCTGCAATATGGCGTGCCGCTGGAGGAGTATGTCGAGGCCTTCACCTTCACCCGGTTCGAACCGTCGGGCATGGTGCAGGGCAACGACGCCATCAAGATGTCGACCAGCATCCTGGATTATGTGTTCCGGGAACTGGCCATCTCGTACCTTGGCCGCAACGATCTGGCGCATGCCACGCCGGAGGATCTGCTGCCCGACACGATGGGCCGGGGCGATGCGCAGGCCGATCTGGCCGGTGTGCCGGAAGCCGCCAACACAGCCCCGGAACTGCCGGACAATGCCGCCTACATGACGCAGGAGACGCTGGCCGCAGTCGCGCGCATTGCGTCGACCGGCTATGTCCGCTCCAACCTGCGCGTGGTGCCGGGTGGACAGCAGGGACGGGTTTTGGCCGGGTTCCAGCAGGCAACGACGGCTTACGCCGCTACCGGCACTGACGTTACCAGCTATGCTGGCGGCGCGTCGGTCCATTCCGACAGCCTGTCCAGCACGGCCCTGCGTGGTGGCACCGTCGGTCGGCATGACGCCCGGTTCGAGAAGGTCAGGGAAGCCCGCGCCCGTGGGTATGAGGGCGACCCCTGCCCGGAATGTCAGAACATGACCCTGGTCCGCAATGGCACCTGCCTGAAGTGCGATACCTGCGGCGGGACGACGGGTTGCAGCTGACCTTCAACCCTGCCTGCGGCGGGCATGGTGGGCCTGGACCAGGCGCCGGGCCTGCCGCAACCGCTCCGGGTCGGACAGGTCAGCAGTGACCATTTCCGACTTGCTGGGGATCGGCAGGTCGGATGGCCATTCCCGGTGCCGCATCCAATTGGCCATAGCCATATAGGCCGGGGGGTCCAACTTGCGCAACGCAGGGCGGGTCAGGCAACCAGCCTTGATCCAGGGCATCCAGACGGCGCGCAGGAAACCGGCGATGTCCTGCGTCCGGTCGGGCCGATCCGCATATAGCAGCGGCGCGCGGACGGGCAGTTCCAGAGGCGTCGACATGCCCGGCACCGCCCCCTCACCCGCCAGGATCCGCCCCACCCATTCCAGCAATGCCGGGGCACCCGGATGGTCGGGCAGATGCCGGTGAAGGCTGTCGCGCAGATCGGCCAGAACCGCCGCCGCACCGGTGGGAACGGGGGACTTTACAGGTGATGAGGGTGCGGTCCAGCCGAAGAAGCGGACATTGGATGCGGGCTGTGCCGGCGCATCCGACCGCCGGCCCAACAGCGCCATAAGCCGCCCCCTTCCGTCCGCCGCGGCCCTTCGCTCACCCGCGTTCCGGTAATGCATGCCGGCGATATAGCCGGGCTGGGCCAGCAGGAAATGGCAGAAATGCTGCGCCAACTCGTAAATGTACCATTCATTGGCGCGGAAACCCTGTTCCCAAACCATGCGTGACACGCCCGGCATGGCCCGCAGGCCCATGGTAATGCGCCAGGGTGATGGCTCGATCAGGTCCGGCAGGGTCAGGCTGGCGCCGATGAAATATTGGTGGTCGGCAAAGAAATCCTCGAACGCCAGAGTACGCGGGCAGAGCAGCGGGCGTTCATGCGCCTCCGGCGCGCCGGTCCAGAAGATCGCCGCCTCATGCCGCCGCACCATGGTCTGGCGCAGGATGGGGGAGCCGAGAAAGGCGAAGGGCTTGCGGACATAGGCCGGGATGACGCCCAGATTGCCATCAATGGACCAGGCCACCCCGTCATCGGCGGGCCGCAGCAGGTGGCGGATGGTAATGTTATACTGGCCGATGACGAACCGTGCCAATTCCGCGAGGAACAGGGCTTCCACCCGATCCCGCGACAGAGCCGGCGGAACCCCTTCACAGGCCTGCGCCACACGCTGAAAATAGGTGCCTAAGGCCACCATCTGTGTGGTCCGCAACCGGGACTCGGTCCCGTCAAGATGAATATCGCCTGTCATGGTATCAGGATAACGCAGGGCAACGGCCATGGGCAGCACCCTATTCGTCACTGGGGGGCCATGGCGAAACCGGACCGGTGGCGCAACAGCCCAATCCAGGCCTTACACGGACGCTACCCAGGACCGCTATCGTGGTTTTGCAGGCACACAATGCCGCAGTTGCGCAACAGAGACGCATGTTTCTGTTGCGCAACGGTGCACCGGGGTCCAAACATTGTCCGTTGACGAAGGGCCAGACTGTTCCGGGCCCCATTGGTGGTCGCGTCGATGAATCGCAGGGATTTGCTCCGTTTCGTTCTGGGTGTCCCGGTTGCTGTGCCGATGGCATCGGTCACGCTGCTGCACGTCCCCCCGTCGCATGCCCAGGCGCAGGAGGGCGGCAAGCCGAAGCCGCCATCGCGCAAACCGCGCCCGCCCCGCCTTGTCATGCTGGACCCCGGCCATGGCGGCCATGATCCCGGCTGCATCGGGGCCAAGGGCACCTATGAAAAGAATGTCGTCCTGGACATTGCCAAGGAGGTCGCCCGTCTGGTGGGCAAGACCAAGGGCTGGCAGGTGGAACTGACGCGCGACGACGACAATTTCATCGACCTGAAGGAACGCGTGCGGATCGCCCAAGGTGCGAAGGCCGACCTGTTCATTTCCATCCATGCTGACAGTGCGCCCAACAAGGCGGCGCGCGGCATGTCCGCCTACACCCTGTCGGAAAAGGCCAGCGATGAATTCGCCGCCGCCATCGCCCAGCAGGAGAATATCGCCGGCGGTCTGGGGCTGGACGTGTCGGGCCTGGATGAGAAGGTGGCCGGCATCCTGATGGACCTGGCCGCCCGCCACACCGTGACGGCAGCGCTGCATGCCAAACAATCGATCATCCAGGGGGCGGGCAAGGATGTCCGCCTGCTGGAAAACCCCATGCGATCGGCGAATTTCGCAGTGCTGAAGGCCCCGGACATCCCGTCGCTGCTGATCGAAACCGGTTTTCTGTCCAATCCCCAGGATGAGACGCTGCTGCGCGATGCCAAGGCGCGCCGCAACATCGCCGGCATCCTGGCCCGTGAACTCACTGCGGTGATGACAGCCGCTCCCTTCGCCTGAGGCCCCCTTGACCCACCCCGCCGGGGCGGAAACCGCATCCCCCGGCCCGGTTCTCACCACATTTCACCGTTAAAGTCCGGCCGTGCCACGGGAAAATCACGGCCGCAGGAGGCATGAACGATGGGGAACATGCGCCTTTGGGCGCCCAGGGGTCTGGGGATGGCGATGCTGCTGGCGGTGGGCTTTGCCCTGGCCGCTCCGGCCATTGCACAGACGAGTGCGGGGAATAATCCGACCGTTGCCGCGTTGGATGATGATGGCCTGCGCAAGGCCGTGGAAAAGCGTTGGCGCGACAATGGCGGATTGGATGAACGGCTGCGCGTGGAAGTGCGCGACAGCCGGGCCCTTCTGACCGGCCGCGCCGCCAACCCCGACGAACGGGTGAACGCCGTGAAGCTGGCTTGGCAGGTCGATGGCCTGAAGGAAGTGATCAACGAGATCGGGATCGGCGACGAAAGCAGCCTGTCCGACCGGACAACGGACATGTGGATCACAGCGCAACTGCGCAAGGATCTGATGACGGATGCGGAGATCACGTCGGGCAATTACACGATCGAGACGGTCAATCAGGTGATCTACCTGATGGGCCGCGCCCGCTCGCCGCAGGAACTGGAACGGGTACGCAACCATGCGCGTGAAATAGCGCGGGTCCGGCGGGTGGTGAGCCATGTCCAAGTTCCAAATTGACGCCGCGCGCCTGTGGGGACAGGCACTGTTCGCCCCTGCCCTGCTGGCCCTGGCCCTGCTGATGGCGTCCAGCGCCGCCTGGGCGCAGACCAGCGACCAGAATGCACAGGCCAACCGGCAGTTCGTGCAGGCCATGCAGTCCATCCGGCAGGCCGATCAGTCCTATGATGAGGCGGAGCAGACGAAGCTTCTACAGCAGGCTGACGCACTGCTGGCCGACATCATCACCCGCCTGCCCGAAAGCACGCTGGCCGTGCAGCTGATGACCAATCAGTTCATCGGCGATTTCGACTATGTCGAGTTCAAGAACCGGCTGCGCGGGCTGGTCTGTGCCGACCCGAAATCCAATGCCTGCCTGCTGCACCGGATCGAGGCGCTGGTGACGCCCATCGAGTACCCCATCGCGGCCCCGCGCTGGGACTGGCTGTCGCTGGCCATCGCCCATCATCAGATGGGGGATAAGGCACGGGTAAGGCCCATCGTTGCCCCTTTCGTGCAGGCCCTGCGGACGGGTGGGGCCAAGGGGGACGTGAGCCCCGACCTGTTCGTCAGCCGTACCCTGGCCCTGACGGGCGAGGTCGATCGGGCACTGGCCATCACGCGTGAGTTCCAGGATTGCGCCACCCGCGTCTATAACCTGTCCGACATTGTCGAGGCACTGGTCTGGCGTGGCGATATGGCCAAGGCGACGGAGATCACCGAAGAGGTGACCGAATTCGCCCGCACCCAGGGCTGTGCCTGGGAACTGGGTCTGGTTGCGCAATCACTGCTGCATGTCGGGCTGGAGGCGCGGGCGCGCACTCTGTTCCTGAATACGGTGGAGGAGCAGTTCAGCCGATTCAAGGACCGCCGTGGCAATTGCTGCCCCCCGGAACTGGCGGTTGCCGCCGGCGATCTGGGGGACACCAACCTCGCTTTGGGCCTGCTGCGGACGGTGCAGGAGGAAAGCCCCTGGACCATTCCGCAGGTGCTGGGCCGGCTGGAGGCGCGGGGCGAAAAGGTCCTGACCCTGACCTATGCTGACCAGTTGCAGGATAATGACCTGAAGGCCGAAACCTATGTCGAGCTGATCGACGGGGCGCTTAAGGCCAAGGACCGGGGTCAGGCCGATACCTTGTCGGCCCGGCTGGACAAGACCGTTACCGACAGCCGGACGCCCATCACGTTGGTGCAACGGGCACGGGCGGACAAGTTGCTCTATAGCGACAACCGCTGGCGCGGCACTTTCCAGGCGGCGATTTCAGAGGCGGAGCGCGGTTCCGGCCAACGCCGCGATATCGCCGTGCCCTTGCTGGCGGCCCTGGTGGAGATCGAGACGGGCAAGCCGATGCTGGAGTAATGCTGGGTCTCAAGACAGCAGCAGCGTAGCGCGGATTAGGCGGAACCGTAATCCGCGGAAACCCGCCACCAGCGTCGCTCCGCGGATTACGCTTCGCTAATCCGCGCTACGACAATTTTCTGCCGTTTATATGGCCGGAGGTTACTCCGCGACACGCAGGCCCGGATCTTCCACCCGGTGCAGGCGGGCCATGGCGATATGCGCGACCTTCAACGTCAATGCCTTACGACGGGCCGCCGCCAGCTTGGCCAATGGTGCCGGGCGGATGATTTCCGCCCCGAAGGCATCGGCAATGATCAGCCCGCATTCGGCGGGGATCAGATCGACCGGAAAATCCGCATCCACTGCGAAAAAGAACCGGTCGCAATAATCCAGATATTCCGGCCATTTCTGGTCGGTCTTGAAATCGATGATGCTGCTTTTGACCTCGACGATGGTCACCTCACCATCATCAGACAAGGCCAGGATGTCGGCCCGCCGGCCATTGGCCAGCGAGAATTCGACCAGCCCCCGCACCCCCCGCTCTGCCAGCATACGGCGCACGCCCCGCGTGATGGCCGCCGCCGCGTCCGATTGCGGGCGCGGCAACGGGATCACCGGCATTGATGGCGCCTCAGACACGGGCACAAGGTGGAGGATCGCGGAAATGTTCATGAGTACGGATCATGAACATTTCCGCCTGTCCTGGCAAGCCCGTTCAGACGGGGTAGCTGATCAGCAGCGGACCGTCAGGACCGACGTGCCACCCACGCTGGATGCCCGGATGACCGGCGTCAGCCCCGCCATCAACAGGCGGTTGCGAACCCCTTCCACCGTTTCGGTGGGGCGTGTCAAGGTGATGCGGGTATCGCGATGACCCAACGCCCGGCTGCGCGCTACAGCGGTCAGGATCTGATCGCTCAGCACCTCGACCCCGTCGAACACGGGATCGTTGGCCGGTGGCGGCGTGTGGGCCGCGGTCGTTTCGAAAGCCTGGGTGGACAGAGCGGCAGCCACCATGCCGTTTGCCGGATTGAGGGCTCCGGTCGCCACTGCGGGATACATGCAAGGTCCCTGGGTTCGAGCAGCTGACGACTTCACCGTCAGCAGGCCCTTTATTACGCTGATATTTGTTAAAAATCAGGCACCAACCTGTCAAGAATTTGCGCATCCAGCCCGCAAATTATGCATAGGTAGCATGCATTCCGCATTCTGTCGTGGAAATGGCGGATTTCCGATACCCTGGACAATGAACACGCCGTCAGGATGATCGGAGTCTATCCTGCTTTCCAAGATACTGAATCCTCCCACTGTGATCCGTCATTCCACCGGCGGGCTCATCCTGGCCGTTGCCATCCTGCTGCTGCCCTGGATGGCAGTGCAACCACAACTGGCCCCGCCGGCGGAGGGCGGTGCGGACAAGTATCTGCACATGTTCTGTTTCGCGGGCCTGGCCTTCATCGGCCTCTGGACCGTTCGCACTTTGCATGCGCGGATGGTGGTCCTTGCCTTTCTCCTGCTTCTGGGGGCGGGGATCGAATGGTTGCAGGCTTCGGTGCCGGGAAGGCAGGGCAGCTGGGGCGATCTGGCCGCCGATGCAACCGGACTTTTGCTGGCACTCATCCTTTTGCGATGCTGGCCGACGGCGCGGGATATGTTATCCCGTGAAGGTGATTGAAGACAGGGACGCGCCGCCGATGCCGCCCCCCTGTGGGAAGGATGGTGGAACCGTGCGTGTTTTGGGCTTGCGGTCGCCGGTGGCGGCAATGAATCTAGTGATGCTGGCCCTGGCCCTCGCAGGGGCCGCATCGGCCCAACAATCCCCCCCTTCACCGGCAGCAAAAACTCAGAAGACCGGCAGCAGTCCGATTTCCCAATATCTGACCGGTCGCATTGCCCAGAATGCCGGTGCCTGGGACGTGGCCAGCGCCAATCTGGGTGCGGCCCTCAAACAGGATCCGGAAAACCCGGCCCTGCTGCGCCGGACCTTTCTGCTTTCCCTGGGCGAGGGGCGCCAGCAGGAGGCGCTGACGCTCGCACGGCGTCAGGCGGTGCAGGAACAGGGGGGCAGCTTCGTGGCCCATGCCCTGCTGGTGGCCGATGATCTGCGCGCCGGACGCACGGCGGACGCCGCGGCCCGCATTGCCAAGCTGCCGGCGGACGGCATGGCCCCCTATATCGGCCCCTTGCTGTCCAGCTGGATTGCCGTGGCAGAGGGGGATTACGACCGCGCCATCAAAATTCTGGACCCGCTGACCGCCCATGAAGGCTTCAAGTCCATCCGCATACAGCAACTGGCCCTGATCGAGGATCTGCGCGGCAATCGTGATGCCGCCTTCCAGTATTACTCGGACGCCGCCAAACAGGGCATGCCGCTGCGCCTTGTGCTGCTGATCGGGAATTTCCAGGAACGATCCGGTGCCACCGACGCGGCCCGGCGCCTTTACCGCCAGTATCTGGATGCCAATCCCGATAATATGGTGGTCGAAGACGTGCTGGCGCGCATGGACAAGGGCGGTGTACCGGCACCCCTGGTCGGCAATGCCGCCGCCGGCCTGGGCGAGGCGCTGTTCCAACTGGCCTCCGCACTGCACCAGGAGGGGGCGGCGGAAATGGCGCTGCTTTATGACCGCGTGGCCCTTCACCTGACACCCGAACAGCCAATGGCCCGCCTTCTGGTGGGTGACATCCTGTCCAACCGCGACCGGGATGAAACAGCGCTGTCTGAATTCCGCGCCGTGACCGGCGGGGCGGGAATTCTGTGGATGGCCCGTATGCGGCAGGTGGATGTCCTGCGGCAGTTGGACCGGGATGATGAAGCCGCCGCCCTGTTGCAGAAAATGGCGGCGGAGCGTCCGACGCGCACTGATGCCCTGCTGCGGTTGGGTGACATGCACCGCCTTGCCAAGCGCCAGGATCAGGCCTTGGCCGCCTATGACCAGGCGCTGGCACGGGTGAAGGAGGAAAAGCCCCGCGACTGGATGCTACATTACGCCCGCGCCATGACCCTGGACGCCAAGGGCGACTGGGCGGGGGCGGAGGCAGCGCTGAAAAAGGCCCTGGCATTGCAGCCGGACCAGCCCAGCCTGCTGAACTATCTGGGCTATTCCTATATCGACCGCGGCGTGAACCTGGACCAGGGCACATCCATGATCGAAAAAGCCGTCGCCCAGCGCCCGCATGACGGCTTCTTCACCGACAGCCTGGGCTGGGCCATGTTCAAGCTGGGCAAGGTCGAAAAGGCCGTGGAACTGCTGGAAAAGGCGCTGGAGCTGGAACCCGGCGACCCGTCCATCAATGACCATCTGGGCGATGCCTATTGGGCCGTGGGCCGGCGTGACGAAGCCCGCTTCCAATGGTCCCGCGCCGCGATACAGGCGGAAAAGGATGACGGCCTGCGCCGCGCCGCCGAAGCCAAGCTGAAAAACGGCATGGTCACGACGGTGAAGGCAGAGGGAACAACGACCCGGTAAGCGGGGTCAGTCCAGAAGTTCCCGAGCCTTGGCGCTGTCGGCCACGATCTGGTCCTTCAGCGCCTGGAAACTGTCGAACTTCATTTCCGGGCGGATGAAGCGGCACAGACGCACGCGCAGATGCCGGCCATACAGGTCGCCATCGAAATCGAACAGATGGGCCTCCAGCCGTTCGGTCAGCCCACCCACGGTCGGACGGCGACCGATATTGGCAACACCCTTGTGCCAGACAGTGCGCGACCCCTCATCCACGCCTGCCATAATGGCATAAACCCCCAGGCGCGGGCGCAGATAGGTACCCAGTTCAACATTGGCGGTTGGAAAGCCGATGGTGCGGCCCCGCTTGTCGCCATGCTCCACCCGCCCCTCGATCTCCCAGTCATGGTCCAGGATGGCGGCTGCCTGCTCCACCTCGCCTGTCTGCAAATGCTGACGCACGCGGGTTGAGGAATAGGCGGTAGCATCAGGGCCAGCCACGGGGCGGACCTCCGTCACCGTGAAGCCGAACCGTTCGCCGGCATCGCGCAGGAAGGCCATATCCCCGCCCCGCTTGTGCCCAAAGACGAAGTCGTAGCCTGCCACGACATGCGATGCGGCCAGCCCATCCACCAGAATCTGGCGTACAAACTCATCCGCGGTCAGGTGGGAAAAGGCCTCGTCGAACCGCACCTCGAACAGGGCATCGATGCCCAGCGCCTCCACCAGCCGCGCCTTGATGCGCCAGGGTGTCAGGCGGAAGGGGGCATCGTCGGGGCGGAACAGGCTGCGCGGATGCGGCTCAAAGGTCAGGACGGCGGCGGGAACGCCCTTTGCGCGGGCTGCTTGCTTCGCCGCGTCGATGACGGCGCGATGGCCCTGATGCACGCCGTCGAAATTGCCAAGCGCGACCGCGCAGCCGCGAATGGCTGCCGGAAGGTCGGTAGTATGGCGATAAATCAGCATGGCGCCGCAGATGGTTGCGAAATCTGCCATGGGTATAGTCACAAGCGGGGATGGCGGTCCAGTCCCGCCATCCCCACCCCACCTCAATGCAGCGGCGTCGCGGCCACAGGGCGGACAGTGACCGTCCCCCGGTCCAGGGCACGGCTGACCAACGCCACGGCAAGGCCGGCGAGCGTCACCAGGGCGGCGACCCAGGTGACGGCACCCAGGCCCGGCCCCTGATCAATGGTCACCCCGCCAACCCAGGCGCCCAGGGCATTGCCCAGATTGAAGGCCGCGATGTTCAGGCTGCTGGCCAGCCCCTGCCCCGCCCCTTCCGCCTTTTCCAGCACGCGCATCTGCAAGGGGGCGACGGTGGCGAAGGCGGCGATGCCCATCAGGCCGACAAAGATGATGGCCGCGACCTTGTCGTGCATGATGAAGCCCATCACGCCCTCCACCAGGGCCAGTGCGATGAGCGTGCCCAGCAGCGTGGGCATCAGCCGCTTGTCGGCCAGCTTTCCGCCCAGCAGGTTGCCGATGGCCAGACCACCGCCGAACACCAGCAGGATGGGCGACACAGCTGCGTCGGAAAAGCCGGTGATGCGGGTCAGGATCGGCTGGATATAGGTGAAGACCGCAAACACGCCGGCAAAGCCCAACGCCGTCATCACCAGCCCCAGCCAGACCTGCGGCTTGGTCAGCACCGTCAGTTCCTGGCGGATGGACAGGGGCTGCGGCGTGGCCTTGTCCGCCGGGACGAAAACGGCCAGCACCAGCGTGGCGGCAATGCCGATCAGGGCCACGGCCCAGAAGGTGGAACGCCAGCCGAAATGCAGGCCCAGCCAGGCCCCGAACGGCACGCCCAGCAAGGTGGCCATGGTCAGGCCCGTGAACATGATGGCGATGGCAGACGCCTTGCGATCCGGCGCCACCATTCCAGTCGCCACAATGGAGCCGACACCGAAGAAGGTGCCATGGGCCAGCGAGGTGATGACCCGCGCCACCATTAACGAGGCATAATCAGGCGCGATGGCACAGGCGATATTACCGATGGTGAACACCACCATCAATGCGACCAGCAGCACCTTGCGCGGCAGCCGGCCCGTTATAAGGGTCAGAAGCGGCGCACCGGCAAACACCCCCAGCGCATAGCCGGAAATGAGCAAGCCCGCCGTGGAGACAGCGATCCCAAGGTCGGCAGAGACCTGCAACAGCAGGCCCATGATGACGAATTCCGTCGTGCCGATGCCAAAGGCACCAGCCGTCAGGGCAAATAATCCGATTGGCATGATTTCAGGTTCCGGATGAAGCGGATGACATGGGCGCCAAGATGGACGCGTCCCCATCCGTGAACTAGACTGCCTGCCGGAACATGATTTGTGAGTTCGGGTCACATGTCGCGATTGGAGATCAACCGGGCCGGCGAGATGGAGGTTTTCGCCCGCGTGGTGGAGGCGGGCAACTTCTCCGGGGCGGCCCGGGCGTTGAATATGACGCCATCGGCGGTCAGCAAACTGGTCGCCCGCATGGAGGCGCGGCTGGGCGCGCGTTTACTCAACCGCACCACACGCCAACTGCGCCTGACGCCGGAAGGCGATCTGTTCCATGAACGCTGCCGCCGCATCCTGGCCGACATGGCGGAGGCAGAGCAGGAGGTGGCCGCCGGCAGTACCCCGCGCGGGCCAGTTCGCATCAACAGTTCGGTGCCGCTGGGCATGCTGTATCTGCTGCCGCTGGTGCCGAAACTGTCGGCGCTTTATCCAGAGATCCAGTTGGACATCACCCTGACCGACATGGTCGTGGACCTGATGCAGGAACGCGCCGACATCGCCATCCGCGTCGGCCCGCTGAAAGGGGCCAACCTGTTGGCCCGCAAACTGGGCGAGGGCCGGGTGGTGGTTGTGGCTTCTCCCGATTATCTGGCCCGTCATGGCACCCCGCGCACGCCCGACGATCTGGCCCAGCACAATCTGATGGCCTTCGGATTCGTGCGCAGCGTCGGTCCCTGGCCCTTTCGTATGCCCGATGGCAGCCGGATCGAGGTGCCGGTACGGGGCAATATCCGCCTGGGCGATGGCGAAAGCATGCGGCATCTGGCCCTTGCCGGGCACGGGCTGGCCCGCCACGGCCTGTTCCATGTCGCCGCCGATATCGCGGCGGGGCGGCTGGTGCCCCTGCTGGAGGATTATTCGACGGGAGAGGTCGAGGTGGTGCATGCCGTGTTCCAGGGCGGCCCAGTCATGCCGCCGCGCATCCGTGCGGTGATCGATTTTCTGGCCCGCGAAATGCGCATCGGGTGATGCAGCCTGACTGTGCGCGTCCTCACTTTCGGGCTGTGACCAATGCCGGTAGGGTGGCCGCCATCTGACCCACCCCGTCATTGCAAGGAACCGTCAATGACCATCCAGCTTCATGCCTGGCCGACCCCGAACGGCTACAAGGTCTCCATCGCGCTCGAGGAAATGGGCCTGCCCTATGAGGTGCATGCCGTGAATATCGGCGCGGGGGATCAGTTCAAGCCCGACTTCCTGAAGATCGCGCCCAACAACCGCATGCCCGCCATTGTCGACCCCGAGGGGCCAGAGGGCAAGCCGTTGAGCCTGTTTGAAAGCGGCGCCATCCTGATCTATCTGGCGGAAAAGACCGGGCAGTTCCGGCCCAAGGACCCCGCTGTATGGTTCACCCATATTCAATGGCTGATGTGGCAGATGGGCGGCGTTGGCCCGATGTTCGGCCAAGCCGGGCATTTCATCCTCTACGCGCCGGAAAAGGTGCCCTATGGCATCGAACGCTACCGCAACGAGTCCAAGCGCCTGTTGAAGGTGGCCAATACCCGCCTGGAAGAGGCGGCCTATCTGGGCGGCGATGAATACGGCATCGCCGATATGGCGACCTTCCCCTGGGTCCGCAACGCCCCGAAATACGATATCGACCTGAACGAGTTCCCGCATGTCCAGCGCTGGTTCAACGCCATCGCCGCCCGCCCGGCGGTGCAGCGTGGCCTGGGCCTGCTGGCCGACAAGGTGAAGCCGGCAGGCACCCCGCTGTCCGACAAGGAACGCGAGAACCTGTACGGTAAGAAGTAAACATGGTCAGGGCCTGTCACCGCAGTGACAGGCCCCGGTCAGTTCCAGGGCCGCGCCGCAGCACCGGCCCGGACGGCATCCACCCTGATATCGCCATCAAGATAGAGGGCGTGCGCCCCCTTGTCGGCCAGGGTCTGCGGCCCGATCACAATCGGGGCCGCGCATTCATTTAGCGGATGACGCGTAACTAGGGCATCAATGCCAGGCTGGCACAATATATCGACAGAAGCCGGGGACAGGGCGATGGCGACCGTCCGGCCATTCAGCCGGTAAAGGCAGGCATCCGGCGTGGCACAGGTCAGGCGGCCATCCTTGCTGCCCTTCTTGGGCCAGATTTGGGGTTCAACCGGCAATCCGTCCCTTTGCGCCCATTCATCACTGTCAAACCGTCCGGAGCGCCGGGTGGAGACGACCAGGGAACCGTCGGCCAGACGGACACCCACCACCTTGCCATCCCCGTTGATCCGCAGATCGGGCCGCGGTGTCAGGGGCAGAAACATCAGGCCGGCCAGCATGCCGGCCAAACCCAACAGCCTGATCCGCCCCTGCCACAGGCACAGCCACAGACAGGAGAGGGTGAAAATCACCAGCCCCGCTGCCGGCAGCAGCGGCAGATGCAGGGCCGCCCCCGGCATGTCGGCCACCCAATGCGCCGTCCACAAAATCGCCTCTGCCCCCCAGCCCATGGCGGTGATGGCCCAGCCTTCCAGGCCCAGCGGCATCAACAGATAGACCAGCAGCCCCCATGGCATGACCCAGAAGCTGGTGACCGGCACCGCGATCATGTTGGCCAGCAGGCCATAATTCGACATCTGCTGAAAATGATGCAGGCCGAAGGGGATGGTGACCAGACCCGCCACCAGGGAGGTCAGCGACAGACTGCCGACATAGGTCAGGCTTTGGCCAAACCAGCCCTGCCCCCCCTCCTTCCGGCGTGCAGCCATCCAGGGTGTCGCCACCTCGAACGCCGCCACCAGCGCGATGACGGCGGCGAACGACATCTGAAAGCTGGGGCCGATGATGGTTTCTGGCTGGATCAGCATAACCACCAGGGCCGCCACGGCCACGACGCGCAGGGAGAACGGATTGCGGTCCACCAGCACCGCCAGCAGCATGACACCGGTCATCAGCACCGACCGCTGCGTCGGCACGGGCGATCCCACCATCAGCATATAGAAGATGGACGCGACAAGCGCCGCCACCGCCGCATATTTCTTGATGGGGTGGCGCAAGGCCAAGGCGGGCCATAGCGCCATGCCGCCGCGCAGCAGAAAGAAGACCAGTCCCGCCACCAGCGCGATATGCAGGCCGGAGATGGACAGAAGATGTTGGAGGCCCGACTGCCGCATCGCCTCCATATCCGGCTCCGGTATCGCGGTGGGCTGGCCGTTCAGCAGGGCCGTGACCATGCCCGCCGTCGCCTGATCGGGAAGACGTGCCGCCACACGGTCGGCGATCACGTGGCGCCATTGTTCCAGCAGCACCCCCTCCTCCACCGGTCCCTCCAGCCGCCGCACCCGGCCCAGCGCGAAACCGGTCCCCCCGACCCCTAGAAAGTAAAGATGCCGGCGGAAATCAAAGGCCCACGGCTCCACCGCATCCGATGCGGGGCCGATGGTCGCGAACAGGCGCACCCGCTCGCCGATCACCGGCATGGTTTCGGTATTCCGCATGGAAATGCGCAAGATGCGGGGGGTATCGGCGGCGGCCAGACCCGGCACCGTCACGTCGGTCAGGAACAGCCGCATGCCCTTCTCCAGCCGGTCGATCTGAACCACCCGCCCCCTGACGCCGACGGGGCCGATATCCTCCCGCAGCATCGGGGCCGTCACCAGGGAGGTGCGCAACTGCGCCACCGTGAAACCCAATGGAACCGCCAGCAACAAAATCCACGCCGCCAACGCCCAATCCGGTCGCCGGACCTGAACCAGGACACTGGCCATCACGGCAAGGATCAAGGCCCCGGCACCCGCCCATACCGGCGGTTCATGATCCAGGGCGAAATAGAAACCGATCCCCACCCCGATCAGAACGGGGAACCACAGGACCCAACGCCCGCTTTCAGCCAGCAGACCGGCAGCCAGCCAGGATAAACCGGTCCGCCGCGCCAGCCCATCCAACCGCATGCCACCATCCCTGCCAATGGATGAATACAATTAGATGAAAACAGACAACGCTTCACTATTTAATTGTGATCATCCACAAGTCGCATCAACCCGACCGGCAAGGCCGCACCCACGACTTTTCGAGGGGGGAGCATCCCCGGTCCAATGCTGTTCACAAGACGCACGGCTGTGCTAAACCAACCCGCAAACAATCATTCTGCCCTATGGGCCCATAAGAGTTTTGCGATGATCGTCACCCGCTTCGCCCCCTCGCCCACCGGTTACCTTCATATCGGCGGCGGCCGCACGGCCCTGTTCAACTGGCTGTTTGCCAAGCATCACCAGGGCAAGTTCCTGCTGCGCATCGAGGATACGGACCGCGCACGGTCCACCGATGCCGCCGTGGACGCCATTCTGGAAGGGCTGAAATGGCTGGGCCTGGAATGGGATGACGAGGCGATCAGCCAGTTTGGCCGCAAGGACCGGCATGCCGAGGTAGTGGCCCAGATGCTGGCCAACGGCACCGCCTATCGCTGCTACTGCACCCCGGAAGAGCTGGACGCGATGCGCGAGGCGCAGAAGGCCGCCGGCCAGCAGCCGCGCTATGACGGTCGCTGGCGCGACCGCGACCCGTCGGAAGCACCCGCCGGTGTGGCCCCCGCTATCCGCCTGAAGGCCCCGCGCGAAGGCGAGACGGTGGTGAAGGACCATGTGCAGGGTGAGGTGCGGGTGCAGAACAGCCAGCTGGACGACCTGATCCTGCTGCGTTCCGACGGCACGCCGACATATCTGCTGGCCGTTGTGGTTGATGATCATGACATGGACGTTACCCATGTCGTGCGCGGCGACGACCATCTGACCAACACCTTCCGCCAGATCCAGATCTATAACGCCATGGGCTGGAAGACCCCGGAATTCGCCCATATCCCCCTGATCCATGGGCCGGACGGGGCCAAGCTGTCCAAGCGTCACGGCGCGCTGGGGATCGAGGCCTATCGCGACATGGGCTTTCTGCCGGAAACCATGCGCAATTACCTGCTGCGCCTGGGCTGGGGCCATGGCGATGCGGAGATCATTTCGACCGAACAGGCCATTGAGTGGTTCACGCTGGACGGTATCGGCCGCTCGCCCTCGCGTCTGGACTTCGCGAAGATGGAGAACCTGAACGCGCATTATATCCGGGAGGCGGAGGATGCGCGTCTGGTTACCCTGACCACGCCGTTCATTGAGGCCAAAATTGGCCGCGCCCTGACGGATGTGGAGAAGGACCGGCTGCTGCGATCCATCCCCGGCTTCAAGCCGCGCGTGAAGACGCTGATCGAGCTGGCCGATGGCTCGCTCTATCTGTTCGCCGCCCGCCCGCTTGCCATGGATGAAAAGGCCGGTGCCCTGCTGACGGCAGAGGTGCGCGGGCAGATCGGCGCCCTGGCCGCCAAGTTCGCTGAGGCCGGCGAATGGACGGCAGGTGCCCTGGAAGCCATTGTCCGCGATTTCGCGGAAGCGAACGGTCTGAAGCTGGGCAAGGTGGCACAGCCGCTGCGCGCCGCCCTGACCGGAACCACGGTTTCGCCCCCGATTTTCGAGGTGGCGGAAATTCTTGGGCGCGAAGAGAGCCTGTCGCGTTTAGAAGATGTCAAAAACCATGGTTAAAAAAGTGCTGTTGCGTTGCACTCGCTGCGACGCGGCACTAAACTCCGCCCCACTTTCAAAAACGGGGCGATAACCCCAAACGAAACCCTTGAGGACGTGCCGACATGAGCCAGACAACCCAGACGGCGGGCGATGGAACCGCCGAGACGGTGACCCTGATCGATAACCGGACCGGCAAGAAGATTGACTTGCCTATCCTGAAGGGCTCGACGGGGCCGGATGTCATCGACATCCGAAAGCTCTATGGCGCCACCGGCTGCTTCACCTACGATCCCGGCTTCACGTCGACCGCCTCCTGCGACTCGGCCATCACCTATATCGATGGCGACGAGGGTGTGCTGCTGCACCGCGGTTACCCGATCGACCAGCTGGCCGAAAGCTCGGACTTCATGGAAGTCTGCTACCTGCTGCTGCATGGCGAGCTGCCCAACGCCGCGCAGAAGAAGGAATTCGAAGCCACCATCACCCGCCACACGATGGTGCATGAACAGCTGACGCAGTTCTATCGCGGCTTCCGTCGCGATGCCCACCCGATGGCCGTTATGTGCGGCGTCGTCGGCGCCCTGTCGGCCTTCTATCACGACAGCACCGATATCAACGATCCCAAGCAGCGCATGATTGCGTCGCATCGCCTGATTGCGAAGCTGCCGACCATCGCCGCAATGGCCTACAAGTATTCCGTCGGCCAGCCCTTCATGTACCCGCGCAACGATCTGGGTTACGCGGAAAACTTCCTGTACATGACGTTCGGCGTGCCCTGTGAGCCGTACAAGGTGAACCCGGTCATCGCCAAGGCGATGGACAAGATCTTCATCCTGCATGCCGATCACGAGCAGAACGCGTCCACCTCCACCGTCCGTCTGGCCGGTTCGTCGGGCGCCAACCCGTTCGCCTGTATCGCCGCCGGTATCGCCAGCCTGTGGGGCCCTGCCCATGGCGGTGCGAACGAGGCCGTGCTGAAGATGCTGGAAGAGATCAAGACCGTTGATCGCATTCCGGAATTCATCAATCGCGCCAAGGATAAGAACGACAATTTCCGTCTGATGGGCTTCGGCCACCGGGTCTATAAGAACTATGACCCGCGCGCCAAGGTGATGCAGCAGACCTGTAAGGAAGTGCTGGCCGAGCTGGGGATCAAGGACGATCCGCTGCTGGACATCGCGGTGGAGCTGGAGCGGATTGCCCTGTCCGATCCGTATTTCATTGAGAAGAAGCTTTATCCGAACGTCGATTTCTATTCCGGCATCATCCTGAAGGCGATCGGCTTCCCGACCAGCATGTTCACCGTGCTGTTCGCGCTGGCCCGCACCGTCGGCTGGATCAGCCAGTGGAAGGAAATGATCGAGGACCCCGGTCAGAAGATCGGTCGCCCGCGTCAGCTCTACATGGGCCAGACGCCGCGCGACTATGTCCCGGTCGAGAAGCGTGGCTGAGCGTAAGCATAGCCAATCCCGCAAAGCGGGCGGTCCCATTGGGATCGCCCGTGATGCATTTCTGTTTCCTTCGCGCCCGCCCTTCCTGTGGCGCCGCCCGTCATCCGCCAATGACAATCCCGCCCCGTGGGGCAAGCGGCTTCGCCGCGCCTGGAACCTGGCCCTGATTATGGGCGTGGTTGGCGGATTGGTGTGGTCGGCGGTTCATTTCCGGTAACCGTCGTCAGGGCGAAACGGTCACGGACAGACCATTCATGCGCGCATAGCGTTCAACGAACCGGATACGGGCCGCCGGCACTTCCGCATGCCGCTGGGCAAAGGCGCTGCGTTCCAGAAAATGGCCCGCCAGCAGCAATCCCTGCATCACCTCTGCCGGCCCGCCATCGGACAGGCCCAGCAGGAACGGCGGCAGCACCAGCAGCTTGTCCTTATAGGGCTCCGCCGCCGATATCGACACGGCACGGCCCGTGCGCGGGCTGACATGCGACAGGCCGTCATTGCCGGCGAACAGGTCGGCAGCCGTCTGCCCGCTGACGGCACAGCGCGACAAGTCCAGGCCGAATCCGATCTCATCCAGCAGACCGATTTCCCACCGCACATAAATCTCGGCCCAGACCTCACTGGACAGTGCCTCGAACAGGGCCAGCGTGGCGTCAAACAGGCCGGGATGCGGCTCCCGGTCGGCCAGCAGCCCATCCAGCAGGGCACAGGCCGATGCCAGGCAGGCGAGTCGCAGCGGATCATCCAGGAGCGGGGCCGCATAGGCCCGCTCCAGTTCCAGCGACCATGTCCCCAACTGGTCCGCCAGACGGGCACGCCAACCGGCGGCCAGCAGGTTCCCCGGCTCCAAACTGGCCCGCAGGCGCGCCGATTGCCCCCCATGCACAAGGCCCGCGTGGCGCCCATGCTCCCGCGTTAACACCAGAGCAAGGGCCGCCGTTTCCCCATACGGGCGTGCGGATAGCAGGATCGCTTGGTCATTCCAGTCCATAGCGCCAAGTGTAGTATAAATAACAGCAAGCTGCGAAGGGGCGTGGCCCCACCGGTCGAAAGTGGTATAGAGTTTCCAACCCACATCTTTCCCTTGCCGGTCGATCCGCCCTTGTCCCAACCGACGCCCGATGACCAACTGGCCCAGCGCTATATGCTGGCGGGACTTTCCAGCGGCGAGGCCGTCTGGGATTGGGATCTGACCGTCGATACGCTGTTTTTGTCGCCGGGTTTCCGTGACCATCTGGGCCTGCCCACAGACGGGGGCGATATCGGCCCACGCCACTGGTTCGACCGTGTCCATAGCGATGACCTGCAATGGCTGGAGGCAACGCTTCGCCCACGCCATGACGAAGGGGGCCGGTGCTTCGTCATTGAACATCGCGTCAGCAATGGGCGTGGCGACTGGACCTGGCTGCTGGTCCGCGGTGCGGCCATCGCCGGCCCGGACGGTACCGTCAACCGCCTGATCGGCACTGCTGCCGACATTACCGAACGTAAGGAGGCGGAGGACCGGCTGCGCATCAGCGAGGAGCGGCTGGCGCTGGCCGCGGCGGCCACCAATGACGGTCTTTACGACTGGGACCTGCGGACCGACCGTATCTATTACGCGCCACGTTGGTGGGCGCTGATCGGACTGCTGCCGGACGAGGAGGCGAATGGGCCGGAGGAATGGCTGAACCGCGTGCATCCGGAGGATCTGATCTGGTTGCAGGCGACGCTGGACGCGCAGATGTCGGCGGGGGGCAAGCCTTTCCAGATTGAATACCGCATCCAGCATGGGCGGGGCGGTTGGCGCTGGATGCTGTGCCGGGGCATCGCCGTCCTGGACGCGGATGGGGAACCGGTGCGCCTTGTCGGCTCCCAATCCGACATTACTGACCGCAAGGTGGCCGAGGAACAGCTGCGCATCAGCGAGGAGCGCTATGCGCTGGCCGCCCAGGGCGCCAATGACGGCCTGTGGGACTGGCGCGTGCCGGAGGGGGAGGTCTACTACTCCCCCCGCTGGTCCGACATGTTGGGCCTGCCCGGCGGCGAATGGGTCGGCACGATGGAGGACTGGTTCGCCCTGGTCCATGCCAGCGATCTGCCTGGCCTGCGTGCAGCCTTCGAACTGCACCTGTCGGGTCGCCTTGATCATCTGGAACATGAAGTCCGCATCCGCCATGACAGCGGGGCGGAACTCTGGGTCCTGATCCGGGGGGTGGCCATTCGCGATGCGCTGGGCGATGCCATCCGCATGGCCGGCTCCATGACCGACATCACGGCCCGCAAGCGCGCCGAACAGCAGATCCTGTTCGATGCCTTCCATGATGGGCTGACGGGCCTGCCCAACCGGTCGCTGCTAATGGACCGTATCGGTCAGACCATTGACCGTCGCCGCCGGCCCGATGATCCGCCCTGCGCCGTCATCCTGTTTGATCTGGACCATTTCAAGACCGTCAATGACAGCCTGGGTCCCAATGCCGGGGACGAGGTGTTGCGCATCCTGGCTAAACGGCTGGAGGGGCAGCGCCGCGCCGGCGATACCATCGCGCGGGTTTCCGCCGATGAATTCGGCGTGCTTATGGATGGTGTCGTGGATGTGAAGGCCGCCATGACGGCGGCCCAGCGTCTGGCCGCCGCCATTACCGATCCCATAACGCTGGTCAGCGGCGAGGAACTGGTTCTGACGGCATCGGGCGGCATCGCCATGTCGCACACCGGCTATGGCCAAGCCGCCGACATGATGCGCGATGCCAGCCTTGCCATGTTCAGGGCCAAGGGGGCGGGTCGCAACCGGGTGGAAGTGTTCGACGACGCCCTGCGCGCCCGCGCCATGTCGCGTCTGCGGACGGAGGCTGACCTGCGGCTGGCCACTGACCGGCACCAGCTCACCCTGTTCTATCAGCCCATCGTACGCCTGTCGGATCAGTCCATCGCGGGGTTCGAGGCCCTGATCCGCTGGCAGCATCCCGAACGCGGCCTGATCTCCCCCGCTGATTTCGTGCCGCTGGCCGAAGATACGGGCCTGATCCTGCAGATCGGCCGTTGGGCCATGCAGGAGGCAGCGGAGCAGCTGGCGCGCTGGCAGAAGACCCATGACAGCGGCCTGTTCATGAGCGTCAATGTCTCTGGTCGCCAGATGCTGGATGATGACATGGTGGAATGCGTCCGCCATGTCCTGGCCGATACTGGCATCGCGCCGGACACGCTGAAGCTGGAGATCACGGAAAGCCTGCTGATGGATGATCCGGGCCGGGCCGTTTCCATGATGCAGCAGATCCGCAGCCTGGGCGTCCATCTGTCGCTGGACGATTTCGGCACCGGCTACTCCTCGCTCTCCTACCTGCACCGCTACCCGGTCAACTCCCTGAAGATCGACCGCGCCTTCATCAGTGGGGCCGGCAATGGCGACCGGCGGGAAGAAATCCCCCGCATCATCCTGCTGCTAGCCAAAAGCCTGGATCTGGATGTGGTGGCCGAAGGGATCGAGAATCCGTCAGAGGTCACCTTCCTGCGCGGTTTGGAATGCCGCTATGGTCAGGGCTACTACTTCTCGCGGCCAATACCGGCCCCGGATGCAGAAAGGCTGCTGGCGTTGCCGGCGCTGCCCTAACCCCTGGCAACCTTCAGAACCGCTTGCGCCGCACGCTGGCTGGGCGTCTGTTCACCGCCCTGACCCAGCCATTGCGCCACCTGCGCCACGCCCTCGATCTGTTCACGCCGCGCGTCGGGATTGGTCAGCAGTATCGACACGGCATCAGCCAGTTTCGGCGGTGTGCATTCATCCTGCAACCGCTCCAGCACCAGCATCCGGTCCAGCATGATATTGACCAGATTGGCATATTTGACGCGGATCAGCCGGCGGTAGAGCCGGTAGGTCAGCGGATGTATGCGGTAGGCGATGACGCTGGGCAGGCGGGCCAGCGCCAGTTCCAGCGCCACCGTGCCGCTGGCCGCCAGTGCAGCCGTGCTGGCGGCCATGGCATCATATTTCTCGGTGTCGCCCTCCACCACGATGGTGGGCACAGGCCACGTCGCCGTGGCCGCCCGCACGGGGGCCGCCACCTTGCCCAGGGTGGGTACGACAACCCGCAATCCGGGATGGCGTTCCTTCAGAATGGACAGCGTGGCGGCAAAGTCGGGCAACAGTACCTTGATCTCGCTGCGCCGGCTGCCGGGCAGGACGCAGAGCAAGGGGATGTCGTCGGCAATGCCGTGGCGGGCGCGAAAGGCCGCACCATCGCCCTGCTCCACCCCGGCCTCCACAATCGAATGGCCGACAAAGGTGGCGGGCAGGCCCACCGCCTCGAAATAAGGCGGCTCGAACGGCAGAAGGACCAGCAGATGATCCAGGAACCGCGCGATCTTCTGCGCCCGACCGGGCCGCCAGGCCCAGACGGTGGGGGCCACATAATGGATCAGCTTGATGGCCGGATCGGCACGCCGCACCTTTTTCAGCACCCGGAAGCAGAAATCCGGGGCATCGATGGTGACAACGGCGTCGGGGCGGCGGGCCAGGATGTCGCCCGCCGTCTGCCCGATGCGACGGATCAGGTTGGGCAGTTTGGGCAGCAATTCGGCCAACCCGAACAGGGTCAGTTCCTCCATAGGGAACAGGCTGTCCAGACCTTCGGCGATCATGCGGTCGCCGCCGACACCGGCAAAGCGCACCTGCCCACCCGTCGCCTGCTTCAACGCCGACATCAGCCGGGCGCCCAGGATGTCGCCGGAAGGTTCGCCGGCGATCAGATAGATCAGGGGGGCGGTCATGGGCGAGCCTCGGGAGGTGGGCCGTTGAATGTGGCGCCCTCACCCTCCCACCCGCTGCGCGGGCGGGCCCCTCCCTCTCCCACTGACGTGGGCGAGGGGCGAACAATCAGGGATGTCCAATTCTGCCCCTCGCCCGCTTGCGGGAGAGGGAGGGGCCCGTTGGCACCAGCCAATGGGAGGGTGAGGGCCAGCACCATCATCCGCATCCCCCCAGGCCCGTCACGAACAGCCCCGCTGCATCGGCGGCCCGAACCGCATCCGCCCGTCCCACCAACAAGGCTCCCCCCGCCTCCACCGCGATACCGGCAAAACCGGCAGCGACGCATGCAGTGACTGTATCAGGGCCAATGGTCGGCAGGTCCAGGCGTCGATCCTGGCCGGGCTTGGCCCGTTTCACCAGCACGGGAGCCGCCCCGTCGCGTTTCAGCAATCCACAGCGGGCGATCAGGGCATCTGTGCCTTCAATGGCTTCCACCCCCAGCACCAGCCCAGCCTGCACCACCACCGCCTGCCCGACATCGACAGCACCCAGCGCATGGGCAACCATCAGGCCATGGGCGATATCGGCCAGGGCCTGTTCGTCCGGCCGCCGCTGCGTCAGCACGCCGAACGGCATCAGCAGATCGGCGATCAGGGACTGGACGCCGACCACCCGGAACCCTTCTTCCTCCAGCAATGCCGACACCGCCCGCAGCAAGCCATCATCGCCCAGGGCCTTCAGGCCCAGGCGCGCGAAAAAACGGGCCGCGTACCAGTCCGGGCGCAAATCGGACAGCGACGGACGGCGCACACCGCCGGCCAGCACAATCTCCGTCACCCCCTCTGTCCGAAGCCGTTCCAGGATGGCGCCGGCGGCACCCATGCGTAATACAGCATGGGGCAGATCGGGCGTCAGCCACGCATCCGCCCCCTGCCCTTCCAGCGCGATGACAAAGAACGACCGTCCACCCCGCCGGCAGGTCTCCGCCACCTGCCGTGGCAGGTCGCCCCCGCCAGCGATGATGCCTAGCCGATCCGTCATGGCAGGGTCAGCGGGGTTGGGTCAGGGCACGGCTGCCCCGGTCGGCCAGGAAGGACAGGATATCGGCCACGGCCTGGACGCCACCGGCTTCCGCCGTCACGGCCGCGATGCGGTCGGCCATCTTGCCTTCACCCTCGAACAACTGGCGGAACGCGGCGCGCAGGGCGTGGATGTCTTCCTTGGCAAAGCCACGGCGCTGCAACCCGACCAGATTGAGCCCGGCCAGGAAGGCGCGGTCGCCCTTCACCAGACCATAGGGGATGACGTCAGCCTCCACCCCCGACATGCCGCCGATCATGGCATGGGCACCGATGCGCACGAACTGATGTACCGCCGACAGGCCGCCCAGAACGGCATGATCACCCACCACCACATGCCCGCCCAGGGTGGCATTGTTGGCCAAGATCACGTTGTTGCCAACGATGCAATCATGGCCAACATGGACACCGACCATGAACAGGCCGCCGTCACCGACACGGGTCACCATGCCGCCACCCTCTGTGCCGGTATTCATGGTGACATTTTCACGGATGCGGTTATGGCGCCCGATGATCAGTTCTGACGGCTCGCCCTTGTATTTCAGATCCTGCGGCGCATGGCCCAGCGAGGCGAAGGGATAGACGATGGTGCCTTCACCAATGGTCGTGCGGCCATCAATGGCAACATGACTGATCAGGCGCACATAATCACCCAGCACCACATGCGGCCCCACCACACAGAAAGGACCGATTTCCACACCTGCACCGATGCGGGCACCGGGATCGACAATGGCACTGGGATGGATATTGGCGCTCATGGGCCGACCCTTCTCTTCCTGACATGCGAAAGGGCGGTCGCCCGCCCTTCCCATCGCCTTTAGCAAAGGCGTTTGACAAAATTACGTCGGCCCCGTGTCCACCAAAAGGAGCGGAAACCGACCTTAATCACCCATGACGATCATGGCCGTGTAGGTCGCCTCGGCATGCAGGTTGCCGTCGACCCAGGCCTCGCCCTTGAACTTCCACACATTGCGGCGGTTCTGGATCTTCTGGACCTTGATATGGATTTGGTCACCGGGAACGATGGGGCGGCGGAACTTCGCCTCCTCAATCCCCATGAAGTACACGAGACGGCCCTCCGCCTCCTGTCCCAGGGTCTGCATGACCAGGATGGCCGAGGTCTGGGCCATGGCTTCCACGATCATGACGCCGGGGAACACCGGCTTCTGCGGGAAGTGGCCCGTGAACTGCGGCTCGTTCATCGTCACGTTCTTAATGCCGGTGCAGCTTTCACCGGGGACGATGTCCTTGACCTTGTCAACAAGAAGCATCGGATACCGGTGCGGGATCAGTTCCATGATCCGGTTGATATCCAGGTCGGTCACCGCAACCTTATTCGTTTCCGTCGTGCTCATCGCCCCGTCCACTTTTCCCCTTCGCCAGCCGCGCCATCATGGCGACCTGGCGGAAATATTGCCGCTTGGGCTGCGCCGGCGTGCCGAACACCTCCGTCATCGGCGGTACATCCCGCATCACGCCGCTTTGTGCCGCGATGCGGGCCCCCGCCCCGATGGAAAGATGACCGGCCACCCCTGCCTGCGCCGCCAGCACAGCATGATGATCGAACTTCGTGCTGCCCGAGATGCCGGACTGGGCCACAATGACGCAGCCGGCACCAAGCGTGACGTTGTGCCCGATCTGGACCAGATTATCAATCATCGTGCCCCTGCCGATGATCGTATCGGGGCCGGCACCACGGTCGATGGTGCTGTTGGCCCCCACCTCCACATCATCCTCGATGATAACCCGGCCCAATTGCGGCACGCGGACATGGCCAGTGACATCCATGGCAAAGCCAAAACCATCCTGACCGATACGGGCGCCAGGATAAATCACGACGCGGTCGCCAATCATGCAATGGGACAGGGAGGCGCAGGCACCGATCACACTGTCGGCACCGATGCGGACATTGCACCCAACCACGGCATTGGCGGCGATACGCGTGCGTGGCCCAATCTCTGCCCCCGCCTCAATCACCGCCCCTGCGGCAACCTCCACATTCTCAGCCAGAACCGCCGTCGGATCGACATGCGCCGCCGGGGAGATCAGGCCGCTGGACGCCGGCAGCGGGTAGAAGGCCTGGGCACACAGCGCATAGCTGCGATAGGGCTTGGTCGACAGCAGCAGCGCCATGCCCGCCGGCGCCTTGTCGGCCAGGACGGGATGCACCACGCAAGCCGCTGCCCGGCTGGCCTGAAACGCCTCCACATATTTGCGGTTATCCAGGAAGGACAGCTGCCCTTCCCCGGCCTGATCCAGCGGGGCAACATCGGTCAGCACCAGGCCAGGATCGGCACCGGGCGCCACCGTCGCACCGGAACAGGCGGCGAGGTCAGCCAGCGTGAAGGGGCCGGCACGGTCGAAGAAACGGGGATCGGCCATGAGGGTTTCCTTCCGGCGAAAATGGGGACCGTCCGGCCCTTATGTCGGCGGCGGAACGCTGACCGTCACATGCGGCAGACGGCCATTGAGACGTTCCAGCACTTCCGACGTGATATCGGCGGCACCGCCCGCCTGATAAACGATGAATTGCCGGGAGATCACCAACGTCGCACCGGCTTCCTTCGCCACCTCGGCGATCACCTGATCCAACGTGTTGATCACACTGTTACGGGCCTGGTTGAAGGCGATATCCAGGCGGCGGGTACGTTCCTGCAAGGCACGCCCGGTGGCGGACACCTGGGTTTCGAATTCCGTCCGTTTACGGTCGAACTCTTCAACGGCAACGGTCTGGCGCAGACGGGCCAGTTCCTGCTCCGCGACCCGCAACCCTTCCTGCTGCTGCGCCACGTCACGCTGCAACTGTTCCTTCTGCACATCAAGCTGCTGCTGGATGGTCCGCATGGCCGTAGCCTGCTGCAGGATGGTGGGGATATCCACCACGGCCACCTGGGCATAGGGCAGCCGCCGGGCAGGTTGCGACGCCTGCGTCTGCGGGACCGCAACCTCCTGGCCATAAGATGCAGCCGGCCCGGCCACAAGGGCCAGGCCGGTGAACAGAAGGGCGATGGGGCGAAGCGCCAAGGCCCGACCCCCCGTCAGAACCGGGTACCGAAGCTGAACTTCAGCGTTTCGGTCTGGTCATACGGTTCCTTGGCGATCGGATAGGCCAAATCCAGACGGATCGGACCAAAGGGCGACTTCCACGACACACCGACACCGGCCGACATGCGGACCTTGTTGCTGTCGCGGAACACATCCCCGACGCCCGGCGTTTCCTTGGCCGCCGTCAGGGTACCGGCATCGTAGAAGGCGTGCGCCTTCACGCCCAGCTCGTCCGGCAGGCCCAGCTTCGTGGTCAGTTCCAGGCTGGCGCGGCTGAAGATGGTACCGCCCAGCGCGTCGCTGTTTTCCGGATTGTTCGGATCGGGCACGTTGCGGGGACCGATACCACCAATCTCAAAGCCGCGCAGCGTGTCACCACCGATGAAGAAGCGGTCATTGATGCGCAGGTCCTTGCCCATGCCCCAGATGTAACCAGCCTCGGTAGTCAGACCCAGCACCACTTCCTCGAACGGCTCCCAATACTGACCCGCCGTGATGCGGTTACGCAGATAGCGGGTGTCACCGCCGACACCGGCGAATTCAACCGACCACAGGCCATAGAAGCCGCTGGTCGGCTCGATCTTGCTGTCACGCTCATCATACAGCAGCTGGCTTTCCACAGACGAGGTGATGGTGGTGCCCAGCTGATCCTGCAGGAACAGGGACGAGCCGAAATAGATATTGTCGATCTTGTTCTGAACCAGCGAGTAGCTGATGCGCTGGCGCAGCTTTTCCGACAGCGGGTAGCCGGCGCGCAGCACGACACCGGTCGATTCCAGATCGTAGGAGATGGTGTCGCGATTGTCGCGAACCACGCGGAACAGATCGACACCAGCCGCCAGATCGCGGTCCAGGAAGTAGGGCTCGGTAAAGCCCAGATCCACCTCGAAGCTGCGGCTCGACAGCAGGGTGGACAGGCGCAGGTCCTGGCCCTTGCCCAGCAGGTTGCGCTGGCGGATCGAAAAGTCCAGCAGCGCGCCGTCAGTGGAGGAGTAACCGGCACCCAGCTGGATTTCACCGGTGGGCTGTTCCTCGACCTCGACCGTGATCACGGACTGATCGCGGCTGCTGCCCTCCTCCGTCTTCACCTCAACGCCGCTATCCAGGAAGTAACCCAGATCCTTGATGCGCTGTTCGGAGCGCTTGACCTTGGAGACGCTGAACGGGTCGCCTTCAACCAGCAGCATTTCGCGGCGGATGACCTTGTCCAGCGTATTGTAGTTGCCAACAATGTCGACACGCTCAACAAAGACGCGCGGGCTTTCCTTCAGTTCAAAGACCAGATTGATGGTCTGATCTTCCTGATTGCGCTCCAACAGCGGGTCGATATCGATGAAGGCATATTGCAGGTCGCCCAACCGGTTGGTCAGGGCGGTGATGCTCTCTTCGATCTTGTCGCCATTGTACCATTCGCCGGAATAGGCGTTGATGGCCTCATAGAGCGGCGTCACATCAATGTCGGGGATTTCCGACTGGATTTCGATCTTGCCGAACTTATAGCGCTTGCCCTCATCCACCGTCATGGTGATGAAGAATTCCTCGCGATCGGGGGTCAATTCCGCGACCGAGGTCAGCACCTTAAAGTCGGCATAGCCGTTGCGCAGATAGAAGCGGCGGACCTGCTCCTGGTCATAGCGCAAACGCTCGGGATCATAATTGTCGTTGGACGACAGGAACCGCCACCAGCGCGACTCCTTGGTGATCATGATCTCGCGCAGTTCATCATCGTCGAACACGTTGTTGTTCACGAAGTTGATGGCCTGCACGCCCGTCATCTGGCCTTCTTCGATTTCGAAGATCAGGTCGACGCGGTTCTGTTCCAGCTGAACGATCTTCGGCTCGATGCGCGCGGCGAAGCGGCCCTTGCGGCGATAGAGTTCCTGGATACGCTCCACATCGTTCTGCACGCGGGTGCGGGTATAGACGGTGCGGGGGCGCAACTGAACCTCGGGATTGATATCCTCGGTCTTGATGCGCTTGTTTCCTTCAAACGCAATGCGGTTGATGATGGGATTTTCCACCACCTGCACCAGCATCACGCCGCCTTCGCGCCGGATCGACACGTCCGCGAACAGGCCGGTCGCGAAGAGCGACTTCAGCGACTGGTCGATCTTGTCGGGATCGAAATTGTCGCCGGGCCGTACCGTCAGGTACGACTGGACCGTGGCGCCTTCGATGCGCTGCGACCCCTCGACGCGGATTTCGCGAATGATGCCACCATCAAACGCCTCCTGGGCCATGGCGCCGGTCGACAGCGCGATGACAGATGTTGCGGTGCCGCCTAGCAGCAGGCACAGCGCGAACCTGGAAACCGAGACCAACTGTTCCCCCAAAAAGGCTAAGACAGGACACCCTTGACGAAATCGACGACACGGAGCTGAACCAAGTCATTCCAGGTCGCGAAAACCATCAAGGTCAATACCAAAGCCAGACCGACCCGGAAACCATATTCCTGAGCCCTCTCGCCAAGAGGCCGTCCGCGAACGGCCTCCACTGCGTAATACAGCAGATGTCCCCCGTCCAGCATCGGAATGGGGAACAGGTTGATCAGGCCCAGATTGATGGAAAGGACAGCCACGAACCAGATCATGGTCACGAAGCCCGTCTGTGCCACCTGGCCCGACATCTGCGCGATGCGGATGGGCCCGCCCAGCTCATTCGTGCTGCGCATGCCCAACGCCATCTGCCAGACGGCGTCCAGCGTGCCTTCCGTCAAACGGACCGTCTCCTTGCCGGCTTCCCAGATGGCGGTCAGGGGCGTCTGGCGACGGTATTCGTCATTACCACGCATCACCCCCAGCCGGCCTATCGTGTGGATATTGCCGAACCGGTCTTCCATCTTTTCCGCACGCGGCGTGACGGTCAGTTCCAGGCGCTTGGGCTCTGCACCTTCCGCCTCAACCCGTTCCACCACCATCGAAACGGTGCGGCCCGGATTCATGACGATGACACCCAGCACATCCTCGAAACGCGGCGTGTCGCGGCCATCCATGGAGACGATACGGTCGCCCGGCTTCATGCCGGCCTCCGCCGCCGCCCCCTCGGGCAGGATCTCGCGGACCACGGGCGGGGTATAGGGCTGACCATAGACCATGAACATGAAGGCCAGCGCCAGGATGGCGAACAGGAAGTTCGCCGCCGGCCCCGCCGCCACGATGGCCATGCGCTGCCCCACACGCTTGTGATGGAAGGACACGGCGCGCTGCGCCGGCGTCATCCGGTCAAGCCCGGTGCCGGGCGTGCTGGCCGCGCCCGCATCCCCGAACATCTTCACATAGCCGCCCAGCGGGATAAGGCTGAACTTCCAGCGGGTGCCAAGCCGGTCGGTGCGACCGAAAATCTCCGGCCCGAAGCCGATGGAGAAGACCTCCACCCGCACGCCATTACGGCGCGCCACCAGGAAATGCCCCATCTCGTGCACGAAGACCAGAATGGTCAGCACGACAAGGAACATCACCCCGTAATTCCAGATGAAGCCCAGGACTTCCATCAATGCGCCTCCAAGGGCCGCGTTCAGTTCGCGCGAGATAAAACCGCAATTTCGGCAAAGGCGTGGCGACGTGCTTCCGCATCCGCCGCTTCCACATCCGCCAGCGTGCCCAACGGGGCATGCGCCAGGGTGGCCAGACATTTCTCAACGACGCGCGGAATATCCAGGAAGCCCAGATTTCCAGACAGGAAGGCGGCAACCGCCACCTCATTCGCCGCATTGAGGATTGTAGGGGCCGCCCCCCCGCTTTGCAAGGCGCGCCGCGCCAGCCCCAAGGCGGGGAATCGCACCGGATCAGGCGACTCGAACGTCAGGCTGGCAGCCTTCACCAGATCCAGCCGGTCACCCGGTGTGGCCACCCGGTCCGGCCAGGCCAGCGCCACGGCAATAGGCGTGCGCATGTCGGGCGTGCCGAGCTGCGCCAGCACCGACCCATCGACATATTCGACCAGGGAATGGATCACCGATTGCGGATGGACCAGCACATCGATCCGTTCCTCGGGCATGGCGAACAGATGGTGGGCCTCGATCAGCTCCAACCCCTTGTTCATCATGCTGGCGCTGTCGACGCTGATCTTGGCGCCCATGGACCAGTTGGGATGCGCACAGGCCTGGGCCGGGGTCACCCCCTGCATAGCGTCTCGCGTCCAGGTGCGGAACGGGCCGCCCGACGCGGTCAGAATCAGGCGGGAGATACGGTCGCGTCGCGCCTCGTCGAACACCTGGAAGATGGCGCTGTGCTCGCTGTCCACCGGCAGCAGGGTGGCACCGCAGCGGCGTACCTCCGCCATCACCAGCTCACCGGCGCAGACCAGCACTTCCTTGTTGGCCAGCGCCACCGTGGCGCCGCGCTGCACGGCGGCCAGCGTCGGGGCCAGACCGGCGGCACCGACAATGGCGGCCATCACCCAATCGGCGGCGGGACGGCTGGCCGCCTCCACCACCGCGGCGGGGCCGGCGGCCAGCTCAATGCCCGTGCCGCCTAAGGCGTCCTTCAGGTCGGCATAGGCGGACGCATCCGCGACCACGGCCAGGGCCGGACGCAGCAGACGGGCCTGTTCAGCCAGCTTGGCCACATTGCGGCCCGCGACCAGCGCCTCTGTCTGAAAACGGTCCGGATAGGCTGCCAGCAGCTGGACAGTATTGGTCCCCACCGATCCGGTGCAGCCCAGCACGGTCACGCGGCGCGTCGTCTCAGGCTTCACCAAAATCGCACCCATTCCCCCGCCGTCATTTCGAACAAGGCATAGAGCGGTGCCGCGAACAGCAGCCCGTCGATCCGGTCAAGGATACCACCATGACCAGGGATCAGCCTGGAACTGTCTTTCACATCCACGCGGCGCTTCATATAGCTCTCGAACAGGTCGCCCGCCTGCCCTGCCACGGCCAGGACGGCACCGATGGCGGCATAGGCGCCAATGGCGGCCAGCGATACATCATGCGGCACATCGGTGGCCGCCGGCGGCACCAGCCAGCCCGGCAGCCAATCCCCGCTCTGCGCTGCCCCGAACAGCCCGCCCAGCGTGGCCGACGCCACCATGCCGCCGATCAGGCCTGCCCAGGTCTTCTTCGGACTGATGCGGGGGGCCAGCTTCGGTCCGCCGATGCTCTTGCCCGCCGCATAGGCCCCGATATCGGTGGCCCAGATGGACAGCAACAGGAACAAGAACAGGGCCAGACCATAGGGACCGCTCTCCAGCCGCAGCCAGAGCATGGCCAGGAAGGGCAAGCCGATATAGAGCGGCATGAAGGCGAAATGACCCGGACGGTGCCGCCCCGGCATGACCAGCCGGAAATATTCCCACGCCGACAGCCCGGCCAGCAGCAGCACCAGCAGCTGGAACGGTACCCCGCCATACCAGACAGCGCCCAACACAGGGGGGGCCAGAATAAGGGCGGAGATCACGCGCTGCGTGAAGTTGGAGCGGGGTTTCTTGGGGGGGCGCTGACTGTCGGTCACGATATCAACGGCTTCCCGCCGTGGCCCCGAAGCGCCGGTCGCGCTGGTGGAATTCCTGGATGGCGGCCTCCAGATCGCGACGCGTGAAATCCGGCCACAGCGTATCCAGAAAAACCATCTCCGCATAGGCCAGCTGCCACAGCAGGAAATTGCTGATGCGCTTTTCGCCGCTGGTGCGGATCATCAGATCGGGGTCGGGAATGTTGCCGCCCGTGGTCAATTCGCGGGCAAAGGTGTCGGTCGTGATGTCGCCGGGGGTCATCTCCCCCCGCTCTACCGCCTGCGCCAGCTTGCGCGCCGCATCGACCAGTTCCTGACGCCCGCCATAGGACAGGGCCAACACCAGCGTCATGTCGGTATTGTCGGCAGTCAGCGTCTCGGCATTGCTGATCAGTGCCTGGATGTCAGCCGACAGACGGGAGCGGTCACCGATCACCCGCAGCTGAATGCCATTCTTATGCAGCTTGGCAATCTCCCCGCGCAGGTAGAAGCGCAGGAGCTGCATCAGGGTGGACACCTCGTCCTGGGGACGGCTCCAGTTCTCAGTCGAGAAACTGTAGAGCGTCAGGTAGCGCACGCCAAGTTCGCGAGCACCCTCGATGGCCTGACGGACGGCGTCCACGCCCTTCTTATGCCCGGCCGTGCGCGGCAGGCCCCGTGCCGTCGCCCAGCGTCCATTGCCATCCATGATGATGGCGATGTGCGTGGGCGGCGGCGGAAACGCGGATGTGTCGGGGCCCGGCATGGCAGCAGGTCCTTACCCTTGGGTACCGGGAAACGATCAGACCTGCAGGATTTCCTTTTCCTTGGTCGCCAGCGCCTCATCCACCTTCTTGATGTGGGCGTCGGTCACGCCCTGGACCTTGTCGGACCAGGTCTTCTGCTCGTCCTCGGACAGGGAACCATCCTTCTGCAGCTTCTTCAGCGCGTCCATCGCGTCGCGACGCACATTGCGCACGGCCACCCGGGTCTGCTCCGCATACTTGGCGGCAACCTTGGACAGTTCCTTGCGGCGCTCGGAGTTCAGTTCCGGAATCGGCACGCGGATGGTCGAGCCTTCGGTCTGCGGGTTGAGGCCCAGACCGCTATCACGGATGGCCTTTTCCACCGATTTGACCGTGGATCGGTCGAACACCTGCACCGAGATCAGGCGCGGCTCCGGCACGGAGATATTGGCGACCTGGTTCAGCGGAACCGTGGTGCCATAGGCCTCAACCGTCACCGGCTCCAGCAGGTTGGCGGAAGCGCGCCCGGTGCGCAGGCCCGCGAATTCCTTGCGGAGCTGCTCAAGCGCGCCGGCCATGCGACGCTCAATGTCCTTGATCAGTTCGGGAGCGGCCACCTTATGCCTCTTCGGTTATGATGGTGAATTTGCCCTGTCCGGCCATCACTTCGGCGAAACCGCCGTCCTTCTGGATGGAGAAGACAAGGATGGGAATCTTGTTCTCGCGGGCAAGCGAAATCGCAGACGCGTCCATGACCTGCAGGTCGCGCGACAGCACGTCCAGATAGGTCAGGCGGTCATAGCGGATGGCATCCTTCACCTTCTTGGGATCGGCGCTGTAGACGCCATCCACCTTGGTAGCCTTCAGCATCGCATCGCAAGCCATTTCAGAGGCGCGGAGTGCGGCAGCCGTATCCGTGGTGAAGAAGGGGTTGCCGGTGCCGGCTGCGAAAATCACCACCCGGCCCTTTTCCATGTGACGCTCGGCCTTGCGGCGGATATAGGGCTCGCAGACGCTGTCCATCGGGATGGCCGACTGCACGCGGGTCTCCACGCCAGCCTTTTCAAGCGCATTCTGCACGGCCAGCGCGTTCATGACGGTGGCCAGCATGCCCATGTAATCAGCGGTCGCGCGTTCCATGCCGGACGCAGCGCCGGAAATGCCGCGGAAGATGTTGCCGCCACCGATGACGGCGCAGACCTCGATCCCCATATCGATCACAGACTTGATCTCCGTCGCCATGCGGCTAACGACGTTGGGATCGATCCCGTACTCCCTTTCCCCCATAAGGGCTTCGCCTGAAAGCTTCAGAAGAACGCGCTTGTAACGGGCTTCGGGCACGGGTTTGTCCTTTCGGTTGGAAATCCGGTCTTGCAACAGATCATATCGGGGCCGGCGAACCGGCCCCGACAGAATAACGCTCCAGAGCCGGCACGAGGTCCGGCCCCGAACCGCCTTAGCCGGCCATCTTGGCCACTTCGGCGGCGAAGTCGGACTGTTCCTTCTCGATGCCTTCGCCCAGTTGGAAGCGGACGAAGCCGGTCAGGGTAACCGGGGCGCCAACGGCCTTGGCGGCGTTTTCCACGACCTTGCGGATCTTGGTTTCGCCGTCGATGACGTACAGCTGCTCCAGCAGGACCACTTCTTCATAATACTTGCGGACGCGGCCTTCGACCATCTTCTCGATGATGTTCTCGGGCTTGCCGGAAGCGCGGGCCTGTTCGATCAGAACGGCGCGCTCACGCTCCAGGTTGGCGGTCGACACGTCGGCAACGTCCAGGGCTTCCGGACGGGCGGCAGCGACATGCATGGCGATCTGCTTGCCCAGATCGGCCAGGGCGGCCTTGTCGCCAGTCGACTCCAGAGCAACCAGCACGCCGATCTTGCCCAGGCCCGGAACCAGGGCGGAGTGGACATAAGACGACACCACGCCATCGGTGACCGACAGCTTGGCGACGCGGCGCAGGTTCATGTTCTCGCCGATGGTGGCGACCAGATTCGGCAGCTCGTCGGCGACGGTGCGGCCGGTGCCCGGATAGGCAGCGGCCTTCAGGCTGTCCAGCGAGCCGTCGGTGTCCAGCGCCAGCTTGGTGACGGTGGAAACGGCAGCCTGGAAGGCGTCGTTACGGGCAACGAAGTCGGTCTCGGCGTTCAGCTCGACAGCGGCGCCGGACAGGCCATTGGCGGCAACGCCGACCAGACCCTCGGCGGCAACGCGACCGGCCTTCTTGGCAGCGGCGGCGAGGCCCTTCTTGCGCAGCCAATCGATGGCGGCTTCCACGTCGCCATTCGCCTCGGTCAGCGCCTTCTTGCAGTCCATCATGCCGGCGCCGGACTTCTCACGGAGGTCCTTCACCAGGGCAGCGGTGATCTCGGCCATTTTCGCCTCTCTCAAATCGTCGGGGTGTGACGGGATATCTTTTACCACAGGGTCATGGCGGTTTCGCGCCAAGCCCGGACAGCACAACGGCCGGACCGCACCCGAAGCGGATGCGGCCCGGCCGTCGCACCTTAAACTCAGGCCTCGACGGCCGCTTCGGCGGGCAGGGCCTCTTCCGGGGCGACTTCCTGGGCGCCGACATCGATGCCGGCAGCCGACATCTCAGCCTGCAGACCGTCCAGGACGGCGCCGCTCAGCAGTTCGCAATAGGTCTCGATGGCGCGCAGGGCGTCGTCGTTACCCGGAACCGGGAAGGTGATGCCGTCGGGGGAGCTGTTGCTGTCCAGGATGGCAACGACCGGGATACCCAGCTTGTTGGCTTCCTGAATGGCCAGGCTTTCCTTGTTGGTGTCGATGATCACCAGCAGGTCGGGCAGGCCGCCCATGTCACGGATACCGCCCAGCGCGCGCTCCAGCTTATCGCGGTCGCGGGTCATGTTCAGCAGCTCCTTCTTGGTGCGGCCGGAGCCTTCACCATGAGACAGCGCCTCGTCCATGTCCTTCAGGCGGCGGATCGACTGGGAGATGGTCTTCCAGTTGGTCAGCATGCCGCCGAGCCAGCGGTGGTTCACATAGTACTGGCCGCAGCGCTTGGCGGAAGCAGCAACCTGCTCCTGCGCGGCGCGCTTGGTGCCAACAAACAGGACGCGACCGCCGCCGGCGACGACGTCACGCACGGCCTGCATGGCCCGGTGCAGCAGCGGAACGGTCTGTTCCAGGTCGATGATGTGCACGCCGTTGCGGGCACCAAAGATGTACGTGGACATCTTCGGATTCCAGCGACGGGTGTGGTGACCGAAGTGGACGCCAGCTTCCAAAAGCTGACGCATGGTAAAGGTCGGCATTGCCATGGAAAACTTCCTTTTCCGGTTTGGCCTCCGTGAGCAATGTCCATTGGGCATCATGCCCGCCGAACACCGGATCGATGAGATGGCACACCCGAACAACTAGCGTCCGGGTAAAAGCCAACACACCGCAAGCCCACGTGTGGGATTAACGACGGGCGGTGGAATAGCGCAGGCGGGGCCGCATTGCAACCCCACCCGGCCGCGTTTTGCGCACGCCCTCCCCCTTCATCTCCGCATGGCGGGGGCTTTTCAAGCCTCAACCCTCACTTTTCAGGGCCTTCAGGGCAGCCTGCGCCTCCTTATGCTTAGGCTCCAGCTCCAGGGCACGCTTATAGGCTTTCTCCGCCGTCACCTTATCCCCCATCGCCTGATAGATCATGCCCAGACGCCAATGGGCGGGCGCGCGGTAGTTAGTACCGCCGATCCAGGCCGAACCCGACAGGAAGCGCAGCAGCGAGTCGCGGCCCGCCTCCAGGTTCCGGTTCTCCAAGGCTGAGGCGCGGCCCCGCTGATAGAGGGTGAACGGATCGGCGGGGTCGAACGACACCGCCTTGTCCAGCGCCGCAAAGGCCGCGTCAGTTTCACCCAGCCGCCCAAGGCCGACCGCGGCACCGGCCAGTTCAGAGGCATCGGTCAGCTTCGCCGTCGCTTCCTTCAGCAGCGTCTTTGCCGAGGCTTCATTCTCGTCACTCAGCGCCTGAGTCGCGCGCAGCAATGCATACTGTGCCTCGTCCAGCGGCTGGATCGCCTTGATCGCCTCTTCTGCCTTTACCTTGTCACCCCCCACAATCGATGGCGCAACAAGGTGATACTGCGCGATGCATTTGATGGCGGGAACGCTGCGCGGATCACGCGCCCTCTCCCCCTCGCACAGGGTCAGAAGGTCGGCAGCGGCGGACTTCTTGGAGAACAGCGAAGCATCGGTGATACGGCGGGTGGCCAGCACCATCCGCGCTTCCAGCACCTGCCTGTCATCCGGTGCCTCCGCCGCCAGCCGGGCACCCAGGGGCAGGCCGGCCTCGACATCGCCAAAGCGCTGATAGACCAGCAGCAGGTCCCGGGCGGCGTCACGGTCAGCCGGATTGGCGGCCAATCGCGCCTTTAACGGGGCCTCGGCTGCATCCTTGCGGTCAACCGGCTCCACCAGGGTGGCGTAGTCAGCCGGTACGGTCTGGGCACCACCGGCACCCGTCAGACACAGCAGGGTCAGGGCGGCAGCGGACAGGGAGAGGCGCATGGGCTCATCCAGAAGGGTTAAGGAGACTTAACCTTTTGGTGCCATGCTGTGGCGGAATGGTGGCGCGAAGGAGCCATTATCACGATCCTTGGTGGTGCAGGTCCGCCATGCCTTGGCAATCGCCCGGCGGGTGGCTATGGTCCGCCCCGCGCGGCCCAGACCACGCTCCCGGCATGCCAAGCACCGTAAGAATGACCGTCACAGCCCGACCGACCGATGCCTCGCCCGACCTGCTGACAGGTTTCCTGCGCCAGCTATCGCCGGGCCACGACCCGTCGCCGCCGCTATGGCTGGAGGCTGACGGTCTGCCTGACGTGCCCCGCCGGCTGCTGGTGCATGATCATGGCATGACGGCGACCCTGGAAGCCTTCTGGGGCGAACAGATGCGCCTCTCGGTTCTGCATACGGAGGAGACGGACGATCTGCTCCGTCGCCATGTGCTGTTGTCGGGCGCGGACAGCGGTACACCGGCCGAACTGGGCCTGATTGAGATCCGTCTGGGTGCCCTGCCCGCCGGCGCCCTATTCGCGGTGCGCCAGCGGCGCATTCCGTTCGGCGCCATTCTGTCGGCCTGCGGCGTGTCCTTCCGCAGCCAGCCAGCCGGTTTCCTGCGTCTGGTTGCCAATGACGAATTGTCACGCCTGCTGCGGCTGACACCGGGCAGCGTCATCCATGGCCGCGCCACCACGCTTTATGCCCGTAGTGACGGGCGCGTGCTGGCGAATGCCGTGGAACTGCTGAGCGGACATCGACCGGCATGAAAGGCGCGCATTGAGGTTTCCCAGGCTTTCGGCCAGGGAGCACCAGCACGGGTGTTATACCCCCGGTCAAAATTCTTGGCCGGTGGTACCCGCGCCGACTGGCGCGGCTGCGGCCCATGCCGTCGAGGCTTGAAATGCTGATGAGTCAGTATTTCAAGCCGCTGGTATTATACTAAACCGCCGAGGGTTTTTGACCCTTGGCGGTTTGGAGGCCGGTGACTGCCGGCCCGACGCTTGAGGAAACACAAAGTGGATTACAAAAACCAGGCGGGATCTGCGACAATCACGCGGCCTTCGAAATAGCCCGTTTCCAGGTAATGCCGCAGGGGATTTGTGTCCACAGTCAACACACCGGCATTCGCCAATCTATAGGCACTGGTGTCGAATGCCGCTGACGGATCCCGATTTTCCTGCCAGCCAAATTCGACGAAATGCGTCACCGCGTTGGCAAACTCACCATTGGATACGGCGCGGGCGACGTCGGCATATTTGGATAAATACCAATCGGAATCGAACAACGCGTTGGGGTCACGCCCCTCTCGCAGTCCATACAAAGCAAAATGTTCATAGCCTGTAGCGAACTCACCTTTCGTCACAGCGTTGGCCACGTCGGTATTCGCCTTCAAGTACCCCACCTCATCGAAGATGAGCCGCGTCATATCCAATGTGGGGAATGCCACACGTCCCTCGGCCTTGCCATGAAGCAGATAGTGGTCATAGCCGCTGCCATACTGGAATTCCGCCACGGCCTTGGCGACGTCGGTATTGGCCCGCAGATAGTGGGATTCGCTGAACGGTTTGCCGGTGGCATCACTGATCTGGTTGGGCTGCCGGCCTTCCGCCCGCCCGACTTGATTGTAATGCTCCAGACCACTTGAAAACTGTCCGGCCTTCACGGCGGCGGCGACATCCGAATTATGTGACAGATACCAACTGTTATTGAAGGCCGCCCCCTCCTTACCGGTAAACACACTCGGAGCGTTCAGCAGGACCACGCGGTCGTCGAGCCGGAGCAGTTCAACCTGTTCCAGCCGATCACTCCCCTGGCCGCCATCGCGATTGTCGGTGACTGTGTAGATATCGCCAAGTGCCGCATTGATCGTGATATTGGCGAATTGCGCTGACATCACCGCCGTATCGGTACCGCGCCCACCTCGAATGATGTCATTCCCGCCTAATCCATTGAAGGTGCCATTGCCACGCGGATGGCTGCCGTCACCGGGCGCCAGAATCTCCGCCGCTGTCGTGCCGGTGAAGCTGGCTACAGTATCGCCCGTGAATGTGCGTTGGTTGACCGCATCACCGGAAGCACGCGCGAATCCATTGATCCGCCCGATGCCCGCCATATCCAGAATGATATCTGATCCGGCAGTCGTATCAGTGCCCACGTAATAGCGCAGCGTGCCATTGGTCTGCAGTTCGTAACTGATTTCCCCCAGCCCGAGTCCGACACCATCACCAGCACGAATAACGGTCGTATCCAGAGCCACACCATTGTCGGTGCGATAGAACTCCAACCGGTCACCGGACTGGATGTCCTGGATACTGACTTGTCCGGATCCTCCGACGCCGCCGAGGATGAATACATCGCTACCGGGACCGCCGACCAGGCTGTCGCCTCCCGCGCCGAACAAGCGGTCGGCACCATCACCGCCCAGAATGGAGTCAGCCCCCGCCCGGCCCGATATCTGGTCAGCAAGGTAGGTGCCTTGCAGATATTCAGCCTCCTCGCCGCCGACGATCACCAACGTGGCCAATGCCAACCCGGATGCATCAACACCGGATACGGTCACACCAGAAGGCATCTCCAAGGCCCGGCCATTCAAGGTGGCGGACGGCCGGCTGTTCGACAAGGTCACGAATAGCTGTCCAGCTTCAGAGCCGGTGATCGTGAGGATCGGCAGTTGGCCAGGAATCGCCGCAGGGCGCGTAGAAAAAACGATGGTCATGGCAGATTTCTCCAAACATTATGGTTTGGAGCATTGTTATCACTAGTTACAGCAAACGAATGAGTGTAAATAGTTGTAAGTATTTACCGCTATATATATGACTTTAGGTGCCATTTTAACATTTTGGTGATTTCACCAGAAATTCTTGTTATAATAATTTCATTAAGGGGGCAATTTATTTAGAATTGCCCCCATTTGATATTCTGGAGATACCTTATGGCTTAAGCAATCTGGTCTTATCACTATTCCGGGGTGCCCGCATCGTGATTAACGACGCAGGACAACCGTCGCCGTTGCAATGCCAAGGCCGAACAATATCAAAGACATTGCTGCGACCATCCAGAACATGGCCCGCAGGTCTCCAGTCGTGGCGGCTACCCGCGCTTGATACTCGGCGACCACCGGGTCATTGCTCCGAGCTGCCGGGATTTCATTCGCCAGCACCCTTTCCTGTTGCACAGCCCAGCTGTCAGCTGTCGATGCGCCGGACCGGACAGAGGCGATAACGGCGGCGAAACCATCAGCCAACGCCTCATGCGTGACGCGCAGACGGGTAGCTTTCTCCAGATCAACCGGCGACAGCGCTTGTTCCAGCTCAACAGCCATAGCGCGGAATTGCGGAACGCGCGCATCCAGCCGTCCACCGGTCTTCTCGCGGCTGTCGGCATCGAAAATCATCAGCAAGATATCGCGCTGCAGGGCCCGGCTGGTCGAGCGGATTTCCGCAGATGCGCTCAATACGCGCTGGTCACGCTCCAAAGCGTTCAACATCGGCCCTATGAACACAAATGCGGCAGCGGCGAGACCAGCGATAACCGGCAACAGGCCAGCCAGCGCCGCCGGCAAAATACGCCCGCGCGGCGTTTCAAGATCCCAGATGGGCTTGGTCATCAAAACAACTCCTGAACGTCAAACGTGGTTTCAGCCGATCCAGCCCTGATCGGCCGATGTGAAGATGCGCCCTTCGGCCAGCCCCCAACCCAGAAGATGGACCAGCGGGTTGACGCCCGCCGCCGCGATATCTGTGTGGCGTTCCAGATAGGCGCTGACATCAAAGGCCGCCGACGGGTCGCGCCCCTCGCGCCAGCCATAGGTCATGAAATGACCCATGGCCGTCATCCCGCCCGCCGCGACCACGGCGGAGACATCGGGATTCTGGGTCAGATACCAGTTGGTATCGAACAGGGCCGTGGTGCTGCGGCCTTCCTTTTGCCCGTAATATTGATAATGCTGCCAGCCGCTGGCGAAGACGCCCGCCGTCACCGCCGCCGCCACATCGGGATTGACGGCCAGATAGCCCTGTTCGCTGAAGCCCAGCGGCAGATTGGCGGAGACCGCCTGTTCCATCACTGTCAGCAGCAGGACGCGGTCGGACAGGTACATGAATTCAACATTGGCCAGTTCGCTGACCACCGGATCGCCCCAGGCCTTCACGCCCATCGCGACGGAGCCATTGACCATGCGCGCCAGATACAGCTGATCCAGGGTCGTATTGAGGCCCACCGCATCCACGCCCGACCCGCCATCCAGCAGGTCCGGCCCACCGCCGCCGACCAGACGGTCGTCACCAGCCCCACCGCGCAACGTGTCTCCATAGTCAGAGCCGACCAACAGGTCGTTGCCAGAGGTACCCGCCGGAATGTCGGTGGTGCGGTATCCGATACCCCAGCCGGTGGAGATGAAGCGCGACAGATCATAGTTGCCGGTCAGGGTGACGGAGGCATCAAAGCCGGCCTTGCTGTCCAGCCCCACATAGACACGCACGCCACCGGCAACCGCCTGCACATGCACCTGACCATCCAGAAGACCGGTGCCATTGCCCTGCGCGATGGCGCCGATGGCCTTTACCGCCAGATAAGGGCTGCCCGTGGGATAGGTCAGGAAGGTCAGCAGATCGCCCATGGCGAAATCGGTGACCGTATCCACCGTGTCGAATTCCTGTGCATGGAATTCAAACACGTCCTGGCCGCTGCCACCCGTCAGGATGTCGGCGCCCTTGCCCCCCATCAGGGTGTCATTGCCACCACCGCCGATCAGCGTGTCGGCGCCGTCACCCCCGAACATCACCTCCTGCCGCCAGGAGCCGGTGACATTGTCGCCAAAGGCCGAACCCTCGATCCAGGCCCGCTCGATCGAGCGCAGGATGTCGGTTCCCTGATCGCTGGTCAGGGTCGTGTCGCCAATGACGACCGGCGGTGCCGCCGCTGTCGTCGCCTGGATGCGGTGATAGAGAATGTCATCGCCATCGCCGCCATCCAGCGTGTCGTCACCGGCACCGCCTTCCAGCACATCGTCGCCGATCCCGCCCGACAGGAAGTCTGCCCCCGGCCCGCCATGCAGTTCATCGATGCCGGCACCGCCCAGCACACTGTCCTCACCGGCATCGGCATTGATGATGTCATCGCCGGCCCCGCCGTCGATGGTGTCATTGCCCGTGGTGCCGTTCAGGTTGTCGTTGAAGTTGCCGCCATTGATGACGGAGCCGGCCACTGCCGCCGCTAACACGCTCATCGCAATCCACCCGCGCCCGGAACGATGAGACGTTCCAGGTATTGCACCCCTGCACGCGCACCGTAGGAAACACGGGATGGAATGGCAAGCCTGTTAGCCCAACAGGGAGAGATCGGCCACGCTCGCGATGCGGCCTTCCGCCTGTCCCCAGCCCAGGAAATGCAGAAGCGGGTTCATACCCGCCGACGCGACATCGGCATTGCGGTCCAGATAGGCGCCGGTATCGAAATAGGCGGACGGGTCCCGCCCTTCCCGCCAGCCATAGAGCAGGTAATGGTCGATGGCGCTGGCCACCTTGCCCTGGGCCACGCCGGCGGCAACGTCGGGATTGCGGGCCAGATACCAGGTGGCATCGAAGAAGGCGTTGGGGCTGCGCCCCTCCGCGGCACCGAAGCGGGCGTAGTGCTCATAGCCATTGGCATATTCACCGCGTGACACCGACAGAGCGACATCGGGATTGGCGGAAAGATAGGCCGCATCATCGAACCCAAGCCGCAGCAGCGACTGGCTGGGATAGGCCAGCCGCCCCTCTGCCCTTCCATAGACCAGATAATGGTCGTAACCGCTGTCGAACCAGCCCTTGGCCACCGCGTCACGGATGTCGGGGTTGGCCGCGAGATAGGCGGATTCGCTGTAGGCCTTGCCCTGATTGTCCGACAGGGCGTTGGGCTGGCGTCCTTCGGCCTGACCATATCGGGCGTAGTGATCGGCACCGCTGCTGATCCAGCCGGCGGCCACAGCTTCGGCGATGTCGGTATTGCTGGACAGGTACCAGGCCTCATCCACGCGGGTCGAACCGATGGAGGAAAGCAGTTGCGGATCGGCCAGTTGCACCACCCGGTCGGACAGGATCAGAAGTTCGACATTGTAGAGCGTGTCGCCCCCCTGGCCATTGGCACGGCTGTCGAACACCTGGAAGGCGCCATTGCCCTGGTTCTGAATGGTGATATCGGCGAAGCTCGCCCCCATCACCACGGCCTGAACACCGGCACTTCCCTGGTAGAGATCATTGCCGGCCCCGCCACCGCGCATGACTGTGACGCCGGTGAAGTAATCAGCGTTGGCAGTGCCGTTATTGATGGAATAGCCGCTCAATTGCAGGATATGCGGTGTCTGAAAGTCAGTCCGGGCCAACCGCGCACCGGTGCCCAGACCGGCAAGGTCGATCGTGTAATCGGCGCCGGCGACATCATCCGCGCCGACATGCAGCCGCACAAGACCATTGCCTAAATCCTGGTACCGCACGGCACCCAGGCCAAGCCCGTCACCGTTGCCTGCCACATAGGAGGTAATGGCCAAGGTCCCGGCCCCGTCGGCACGCAGCAGCGACAGACGGTCATTCACCGTGAAATCCATGACCAGATTGGTGGAACCCGTCCCACCCACAGTGAACTGGTCACTTCCGGCCCCACCCCAGAGGGTGTTGTGGCCCGCGCCGCCGGCGATGACGTCATCCCCGCCACCGCCACGGATGACATCGTCACCCGCCCCGCCCGACAGGGTTTCGCGCCGGCTGCTGCCGGTGATCGTATCGTTGAAGGCAGCGCCCGTAAGATTGATCCGATCAATCGAGAACAGCCAATCCACCTCCTGCGTGCCCGCCCGGACATTCAGGGCGTCAATAGAGATGGAAAGACCTGCCGTGGCGTCGGCATAGCTGAAAACCGCCAGATCGTCGCCGGCACCGCCATTCAGCAGATCATTGCCCTTGCCCCCCGTCAGCGTATCCTCGCCCGCACCGCCATAAAGGCTGTCGGCACCGTCACCGCCATAGAGTTCGTCGGCCAGATTACCGCCCGTCAGGTGATCGGCCCCCGGACCGCCCCAAAGGCGGTTGACGGCCCCCGCCTCCCCGACGATCCGGTCATTGCCGGAGGTGGCGTAGGCATAGCGATAAATGGCATCGCCGATGACAATCCGCTCAACGCCCGTGGTGGTGATCAACCGGTCGGGCTGACCGAACACCTGGATGTCGACACCCAGAAGAAGGCCCGACGCATCGACACGCGAATTCAGGGCAAAGCCGCTGGCCGGCAGTTCAAGCGTATCCAGGCCCACCCCACCATCAATGACATCATCCCCACGGTCACCAGGGCGCAGGACATCATTGCCGTTCAATCCCACCAACGTGTCATTCCCAGACGTACCGGTCAGGGTGTCATCGCCGGCAGTTCCCTGTTGATTGGTGGACAAGGCCGCACTCCATAAAAGAAAGCCTGTTCACCAACTTTATAACTACTAACAATATTAAATCCTATCGCAACATAGGAGGTACGACCTTTGGCCGCCCAGCGTGCAGAAAACAGGATGACTGCTCCGTTTCGCGCCTACCCAAGCCACCCTGCATCCGCAGCATTGATGATCCGGTCCTCCGCCTGTCCCCAGGCGACGTAATGGACCAGCGGATTCATGCCGCCGGCCTTCACATCGTTGTAACGGTCCAGATAGGCGCTGGTATCAAAGGCAGAGGACGGATCACGCCCTTCACGCCAGCCATAGGCCATGAAATGGCTCAGCGCCGTCATGGTTCCCTGCGTAACGGCCGCCGCGACATCCGGGTTGCGCGCCAGATACCAGTCGATATCGAACAGGCTGCTGGTGGTCCGCACCTCGGCATAGCCATAGGCCTGAAAATGGGCCCAGCCGTTGGCGAAGCGGCCATCGGCAACGGCGGCGGCAACATCGGGATTGGCAGCCAGATACTGCGCCTCGTTGAAGCCCAGGGGCAGGCTGGTGCTGGGTGCCTCACCACCCACCGGGGTCAGCAGGACCACGCGGTCGGACAGGTACAGCAGTTCGACATTGGTCAGCCGGTCGGTGACGGTCAGGCCATTCTCCTGGGTGCTGATCAGGGCGCTGCCATCCGCCTGCCGCGTGATGGTGACATTGGCGAAGCTGGCCTTCAGACCGGCCGCATCGACGCCAGTGCCACCGTCCAACCGGTCCGACCCGGCACCACCCACCAGACTATCCTCCCCGGCATCGCCAGACAGGGTGTCGTCGAAAAGACCGCCGCGCAGCACATCATCATTGGCCGTGCCGTTCACGGTCCGCGCGGTTACCAAGCGCATCTGCCCGCTGGCCGATGCTTCGAAATCAGCAAGGGTCAAACTGCCGGACAGATCGACCGCCATGTCGAAACCCGCCGTGGCATCCTGCCCCACATAGACGCGGACCCCGCCCGTGATGGCCTGCACATGTGCCTGCCCCGCCAGAAGGCCGGACCCGCTGCCAACCGCGACACTGGTGATAGGCATGACAACGGTCTGGCCGCCGACATTATTGTGAAAGACCAGGACATCATCGGTCCCGAAATCGGTGATCAGATCATAACCGCCCGTGTCCGGCCCATAGAACCAGAACTGGTCCTGCCCCGCCCCACCGGTCAGCCGGTCCAGGTTGCCGCCGCCGATGATCGTATCGTTGCCACCGCCGCCACTGATCGTATCGGCCCCCGTGGACCCGTCGAGACGTTCGGGACGGTCACTGCCGGTGATCACATCGCTGAACCGGGTGCCGGTCAGGTTCACCTGCTCAATACTGGTCAGGGTATCGACTTCTCCACCCGTGACCGTGATCCGGTCGGTCGTGATGGCGATGGTCAAACCGTTATTGACGGTGGACAGGTGGTCGAAAACCACCACATCGTTGCCCGCCCCCCCGTCCAGCGTGTCATTGCCGGCCCCGCCATTCAGCGTGTCATCATCCGCCGTGCCGGCCAGACGGTCGGCATTGGCCGTGCCCGTGAAGGTCCGGCCTGGGGCCGCCTGGGGATTGGGGGTCGTCATGATCAAAGCTCCTGAACCTCGATAACACCGGGGATCGACTTGAACGCCCCCCGGCTGGCGGCATTGATGGAAACGGCACCCGGAATGGCGATTTCCACTTCGCGCAGGGCGTCCAGTTCCACGGCCAGCGTCACCTTGCCCCGGCCCGGCGGCAGGCGGCCCAGGGTGGTCTTGATGGCCGGAACGGCATTCACATCATCCAACAGGATGCGCAGGCCGGCGGCGCTCTTCGCGACCTCATCTTCCAGCGACAGAACGCCGTGGCAGGTCAGGCGCATTTCCTCGCCATTCTTCTGCGCATCGACCGACAGCAGCACCGCACGTCCGGCCTCCAGCATCTCCCGGCTCTGCGCCAGGGTTTCGGCAAACAGCGTGACCTCATAAACACCGGACGCGTCTGATAGCGTTACGAAAGCAAAACGGTTGCCGCTTTTGGCGGTTCGTTCCTGCTTGGCAACGACAATACCGGCCAGTTTGAAGCGGGTGGATTTCGCATCCCGCATCAGACGCGGCAGTTCGCTGAACTTCACCACCTTCATACGGGTCATGGCCGGCCCGAAACTGTCCAGCGGGTGGGCCGACAGGTAGAAGCCGATGGCCTCAAACTCATGCCGCAGCCGTTCCAGCGGGTCCCAGTCTGGCACCTTGGGCAGGTCCGGGGCCTTCATCGCCTCCGACCCGCCGAACAGGCTGGCCATGCCGCTTTCCCGCTGCTGCGCCTCTGCCTGGGCGTAGCGGACCACTGTTTCCAGGCCCGCGAAAAGCTGCTGTCGGTTGCGGTTCAAACTGTCAAAGGCACCGGCGCAGACCAGTTTTTCCAGCATGCGCTTGTTCAGCGCCGAACTGTCCACGCGCCGCGCGAAATCGAAAATGTCCTTGAAGGGACCGTTGGCGGCGCGTTCGCGCACGACCATTTCCATGGCCTGCTGGCCCACGCCCTTCACGGCGGCCAGGGCATAGCGCACGGCCCGGCTGCCATCGGCCAGCTTTTCCACGCGAAAGCGTGGCTCCGACGCGTTGACATCGGGCGGCAGCAGCCGGATGCCCAACCGAACCAGTTCCTGACGGAACTGGTTCAGCTTGTCGGTATTGCCCATATCATAGGTCATGGTGGCCGCCATGAACTCGACCGGGTAATTAGCCTTCATGAAGGCCGTCTGATAAGCGACCAGGGCATAGGCGGCGGCGTGCGACTTGTTGAAGCCGTAACCCGCGAACTTGTTCACCTGATCAAAGATCAGGCCCGACTGTTCCTCCGGCACGGCAAGCTTTTCCGCCGAACCGGCAATGAACTTGGCCCGTTCCTTCTCCATCTCCTCCTTGATCTTCTTACCCATGGCACGGCGCAGAAGATCAGCGCCGCCCAGTGAGTAACCGGCCAGGACCTGGGCGATCTGCATCACCTGTTCCTGATAGACCATGATGCCGAAGGTTTCCTCCAGAATGGGCTGGAGGGCCGGGTGCATGTAATCGGGTGCTTCCTGCTTGAACTTCACCTTGATGTATTTGGGGATATTGTCCATCGGGCCGGGACGGTACAGCGACACCAGCGCGATAATGTCCTCGATCCGGTTTGGCTTCATGCGGCGCAGAACGTCGCGCATGCCCGAACTTTCAAGCTGGAAGATACCGGCGCTCTCCGCCCGGCCCAGGATCGAATAGGATTTCTGATCCTCCATATCCAGGTCCAGCAGGTCCAGTTCCGGCCCCAGATCGCGGACATGGTCCACAGCGGTCTTCAACACTGTCAACGTCTTCAGACCCAGAAAGTCGAACTTCACCAGACCGGCCAGTTCCACATATTTCATGTTGAACTGGGTGACCGGCATGTCGGACCGCGGATCGCGGTACATGGGCACCAACTGATCCAGCGGTCGGTCACCGATCACCACGCCGGCAGCATGGGTGGAGGCGTGGCGATACAGCCCCTCAAGACGCAGCGCAATGGTCAGCAGACGGGCGACATTCTCATCCCCGCGCTTCATCTCCTGCAATTGCGGCTCGCCATCCAGCGCTTGCTGCAAGGTGACGGGATTGGCAGGGTTGTTGGGGATCAGTTTGCAGATACGGTCCACCTGACCATAGGGCATCTGCAAGGTGCGGCCCACGTCGCGCACCACGGCGCGGGCCTGGAGCTTACCGAAGGTGATGATCTGTCCGACCTTGTCGTACCCGTATTTCTGCTGCACATACTTGATCACCTCTTCACGGCGATCCTGGCAGAAATCGATGTCGAAGTCGGGCATCGACACGCGTTCAGGGTTCAAGAAGCGTTCGAACAGCAGGCCGTAGCGGATGGGATCAAGGTCGGTGATCAGCAGTGACCAGGCGACAAGGCTGCCGGCACCCGAACCACGCCCCGGCCCCACGGGAATGCCATTATCCTTGGCCCATTTGATGAAGTCCGACACGATGAGGAAGTAGCCGGGGAACTTCATCTTGATGATGGTTTCCAGCTCGAAATCCAGGCGCGCCCGGTACTCCTTCTCGATTTTTTCCTTCTCTTCCACACCCATGCCGCTGGTGAAGACATACTTGTTCAGGCGGTAGGTCAGGCCATCATGGGCCTGGGCGCGCAGTTCGTCCGGTTCCTCCCTGCCATTGGCGCTGGCAAAGGGCGGCAGGATTGGGTTCACCTTGCGAGGCATGTAGGCGCAGCGTCGGGCGATCACCACACTATTGTCGACCGCTTCCGGGATGTCGGCAAACAGCTCGCGCATCTCCTGCGGCGACTTGAAATAATGATGGGGGGAAACGCGGCGGCGCTCCTCCTGCATCACATAGGCGCCGTCGGCGATGCAGAGCAGCACGTCGTGCGCCTCATACATGGACGCGTCGGCGAAATAGGCATCGTTGGTGGCCACCAGCGGGATGTCATGCGCGTAGGCCAGATCGATCAGATCAGCCTCCACCTTATCCTCCGCCTGGGCCAGCGGCCCCTCCACATGGCGCATCAGCTCAATATAGAGCCGATCCGGGAACAGGGCCTTCAGCCGTTCCAGCAGGTCCAGCGCGTGCGGCTTCTGCCCGTCCAGCAGCAGACGATTCAAGCCGCCGCCCACCCCGCCCGTCAGGCAGATCAGGCCATCGGTCAGCCCCTCCATCTTCTCTAGCGAGACCTGCGGCAGCAGACCCGTTTCCGTCTCCATGAAGGCGACGGAAACCAGCCGCATCAGGTTGCGGTAGCCCTGTTCGCTCTGCACCAGCAGGACCAGTTGATCGGCACCGGGGCCCAGCACGCGGCCCGCCACCTTCTTCTGCGGCCCGAACGGGGTGACCCACACCTGACAGCCAATGATGGGCTGAATGCCATCGTCGGACGCTGCCATTGCAAATTCCAGCGCGCCGAACAGGTTGCCCGTGTCGGTGACCGCCACCGCCGGATAGCCGTGCTTCTTGCACAGCTTCACCAGTTCCTTGGTCTTGATCGCCCCTTCGGCCAGCGAATAGGCAGAATGGACACGCAGATGGATGAAACCGGGATCGGCGGACATGGGGCGGCAGGCTTCCGGCGGCGGGACAGGTGCCCGACCTTAGCGCGGATGGGTCGCGGATGGCGAGCCTGTCGGCGTTCATTACCTGTGATGTAATCGACAGGCCCTATAGCGCATGGGAAAAGGGCGGGGTCACGACCACACAGGTGCCCCATGTCCAGCCCCGCCCGCCAGCCCGCACCCCGCCGCCGCATCAACAATGCCGAGGCTTTCGGCCCGTTGCTGAAGCGCTGGCGCGCCTCGCGGGGGTTGAGCCAGCTGGATCTGGCGCTGAGCTGCAATACCAGCCAGCGGCATCTGTCCTTCCTGGAATCGGGGCGGTCGCGGCCCTCCCGCGGGATGGTGCTGCAACTGGCCACGGCCCTTTCGGTGCCGCTGCGTCACCAGAACGCCATGATGCTGGCCGCCGGCTTCGCCCCCGCCTGGGACAGTTCACCCCTGGACGCCCCGGAAATGGCACCAGTGAAGGCCGCCATCACCCATATGCTGGAAACGCAGTCACCCTTTCCCGCCGTCGTCGTGGACCGGCACTATAATCTGATTCAGGCCAATGCCGGGGCACAGCGCCTTCTGGGCTTCCTGGCCGGTCCGGCCATCGCCCAGATGCCCAATCCCAATCTTGTCCGTCTGCTGCTGTCGCCGGACTTGCAGGGCATGGTGGAAAACTGGGCCGAGGTCGCGGCCTGGATGATCCGCCGCATCAAGGCAGAAGCCTTGCTGGAGGACCCGGTGCAGGCCGTGGGCGCAGACCCGTTCGCCGATCTGCTGGCCGACCCCGCCCTGGCCGCGCTGGGCGCGCCATTTGAGGACGGGCTGCCGGATGCCCCGACCCTGTACACCCGCTTCCACAAGGATGGGGTGCGCCTGTCGCTATTCTCCATCATTGCCATGGTGGGCACGCCGCTGGATGCGGGGCTGCAGAACCTGCGGGTAGAACTGTTCTATCCGGCGGATGCCGCGACCAGGGAATGGTTCTCCCACCCCTGAAACGCCCCCATCCTGGCACCGCCCTTGCTTCTTTCCCGTCAAACCGGGACAGGGGCAGGGCTTTTTGCATTCCGCAAAGCCACCTGCATCTATCCCTCTTGTACATTGCACGAGGCGTGCTTTTCATGTCACAGTGCCAGCGAATCGGGCAAAAATTGCCCAGTTGACACCGCCTATCTTCACGATCCGGATGCAAAGCACCTCGTAAAGGCGGGAAAACGCTAGTATTTTGTGCCCCAAAGTGCCCTCGCCTGACAGGAGATGATCCACGTGGAGTCGTTTCTGCAAACCTTGCGGAATCTCGGCACCCTGCGCCTGGCGGGGATCGGGGCAGCCGTGCTTGTCACCATCGGCGCCATCGTCTTCTTCGCGGGGCAATGGTCGACACCGACCCTGTCGCTTCTGTACAGCGACCTGTCGCCCGCCGATGGCGGCGCCATCGTGCAGCAGCTGGAAGCACAGCAGATCCCGTACAAGGCGTCGCCCGACGGCACGCGGATCGAGGTGCCGGCCGAGCAGGTGGGCCGTCTGCGCATGATGATGGCGCAGCAGGGCATCCCCAGCGGCGGCAATGTCGGCAACGAGATTTTCAATCAGCCGGAAGGCCTGGGCACCACCGCCTTCCAGCAACAGATGCAGCAGCTGCGCGCCAAGGAAGGTGAGCTTGTCCGCTCCATCCAGACCTTGCAGCAGGTGCAGAATGCCCGCGTGCATCTGGTACTGCCCAAGCGTGAACTGTTCGCGCGGCAGGCACAGACGGCCACGGCCTCTGTCCTGCTGAAACTGCGCCCCGGCAAACCGCTGTCCAAGGAACAGGTCGCGGCCATTCAGCAGCTGGTGGCGACCGCTGTACCGCAGATGGAACCGGCCAACGTCTCCATCCTGGATGACAAGGGCAATCTGCTCTCGCGCGGCCTGCGCCCCAACACGCCGGAGGCCATGGCCGCCAGCGCGGAAGAACGGCGTCTGGCCCGCGAACGTGAGCTGACCCAGACCATCGAGGAATTGCTGGGTCGCTCCGTCGGTCAGGGCCGCGTGCAGGCGCAGGTTTCGGTCGAAATGGATTTCGACCGCATCACCACCAACAGCGAGGTCTATGATCCCGAAGGCCAGGTGGTGCGCGGCACGCAGTCGGTGACGGAGAACAGCGAAAGCACCAACCGCGACGGCGTCGATCCCGTCACCGTGGCCAACAACCTGCCTAACGCGGACGCCGCCAACAGCATCGCCGGTGCCAATTCGGAGAAGAAGAACCGATCCGAAGAGACGGTGAATTACGAGATTTCCAAGACCACCAAGGTGCATGAGCGTGAGACGGGTCAGGTCCGCCGCATGTCGGTCGCCGTGCTGGTGGATGGAAACTATACCACTGCCGAGGATGGCACCCGCACCTACACCCCGCGCAGCGACGCCGAACTGGCGCAGCTGCAACGGCTGGTGCAGTCGGCGGTCGGCGTCGATCCGTCACGCGGCGACAATGTCGAAGTGATCTCCATGCAGTTCTCGCGGCCGGAGGATGAACTGGCCGCCATGGAGGACACAATCTTCGGCATGCCGAAGGCTGACGTGATCCGCATTGCAGAAACGCTGATCCTGGCCATCGTCGCCATCCTGGTGATCCTTCTGGTGATCAAGCCCCTGGTCACCCGCGCGTTGGACCGGTCGCCGCAGCTGGATGAAGAGCCCGATCTTCTGTCCGATGGCAGCGGCGTGCCGCAACTGGCCGGCCCCGGTGGCGGTGCGCTGGCCCGCGAACTGGCCATGGAGGCGGCGCAGGCCAACGAGGAACTGGAGCAGATGATCGACATCAACCGTGTCGATGGCCGGGTCCGCGCCTCCTCGCTGCGTAAGGTGGGGGAGATTGTGGAAAAACACCCCGAAGAGGCTGTGTCGATCATCCGCAACTGGCTCTACACGGAAAATTGAGGCTTCTGAGGCATGGCAACCATTCAGAAGTTTCTGTTCGAAAAGGATTTCGAGGACGGGTTTGGGGGCGCGGCAAAGGCCGCTGCCCCGCCGCCCGAACCCGAACCCGAATTACCGCCTGCCCCACCACCCCCGCCGCCACCGCCCACCTTCAGCGTGGAGCAGCTGCAGCAGCAGGTGAAGATGGCCAAGGATCAGGCGCGCACCGCCGCCCTGGCCGAAGGTATCCAGCAGGGTCGGCAGCAGGCGGAGGTCGAGGCGCAGCAGGAACTGTCCAACGCCCTGCGCAGCGTGGAGAACAGCCTGAAGCAGCTTGTGACGGTGCAGAACGCGCAGGCACAGATGCGGCAGGAAAACACCGCCCGCATCGCGCTGGCCATCATGCGCAAGCTGTGGCCCGGCCTGGTGGAGCGGCAGGGTTTGGCCGAGATCGAAGTGGTGATCGCCGCCTTCATGGAAGAACTGGTGGAAGAACCAAAGCTGGTCTTCCGCGTCAATGAACGCTGGTTCGATGAATTGCGCGGACGTATCGACGACATGGCCCTTCGCCATGGCTTCGCCGGGCAGGTTACCGTCCTGGCCGACCCGAAGCTGAGCCAGATGGATGTGAAGGTGGATTGGGCCGCCGGCGGCGCGGAGCGCGAGGTCGGGCGGCTATGGACGGAGATCGAGCGTATTGCCGGCGACGTCCTGGCGGATTTCCCTGGTGGGCCGAAGGATGCGATCCTCGCACCTAAACGTGAGGTGACGCTGTGAGCATGCTGAACATCATAACCGGCGCGGATAGGGGCTGAGATGGCCGCCAAGGACGACATGTCGCTGAGCGATTTCGAGAATAACCGCGGCGGTGGCGGCGGGGAGTTGGAAGCGCTGCCCGTCGTCAAGGACCTGGAGTCCGTCTACGACATCCCGGTTCAGATTTCCGCGGTGCTGGGCAAGACCAACATGCAGGTAAGCACCCTGATGCGCCTGAACAAGGGTGCCGTGGTGGAACTGGACCGCAAAGTGGGTGAAGCCATCGACATCTATGTGAACAACCGGCTGGTGGCGCGCGGCGAAGTGGTGGTCGTGGAAGACCGGCTGGGCGTGACCATGACCGAAATCATCAAGACGGAGCGGGCGTAGCGCATGAGCGACCGCATCCCCAGCCGCAGCCGCACAACACCACCTGCACCGCCGCCGCAACCGGCAGCGGCGGCGGCACCCGCACCTGCCCCCATGCCGACGGCCAAGGTGCCGCCGCTGCCGCGCATGCGCCGGCGGCTGGACCTTGCGACCATCGTGGGCCTGTCGTCGGGCCTGCTGTTGGTGCTGGGCGCCCTGTTCATGGGTGGTGGCGGGTTGGGATCGTTCGTCGATGTGCCCTCCATCCTGATCGTGCTGGGCGGTACGGCGGCCGTCACCACCATTTCCTTCTCCCTGCCCGATATGAAGGCGGCGATGAAGGCCCTGTCCTCCGCCATGATCGCCAATACGCCCGACCCACGCGCGGCGGCGCAGACAGCCCTGTCATTGGCGGAATTCGCCCGGCGCAGCGGCCCTCTGGCGCTGCAGCCCCTGGCCAAAAGCACCAAGGCCTGGCCGGTCCTGTCCAAGGCGGTGGAACTGATCGCCGACGGTCTGCCGGCCGATGACGCCGAACGCATCCTGCGCACGGAGATCGAGGCCAACCTGTCACGCGCCCGCACCGCCTCCGCCGTGATGCGCCGCGCGGCAGAGGTAGCACCGGCCATGGGCCTGATCGGCACGCTGGTCGGTCTGGTGCAGATGCTGGGCAACCTGTCGGACCCGTCGACCGTTGGTCCCGCCATGGCCGTGGCGCTGATCACCACCTTTTACGGGGCCATCCTGGGTTCCATGGTTTTCTCGCCTCTTGCTGCCAAGATCGACCGCAATGCGGAACGTGAGGCGCTGGTCGACGGGCTTTACCTGCTGGCCGCCGGTTCGGTGGCGCGGCAGGAAAATCCCCGCCGGCTGGAGGTGATGATCAATACGGTGCTGCCGCCCGAACTGCGGCTGACCAATTATGAATGATTTCCGTTTGAACGACCGGACCGGTGAGTGAAAGGGTAGGACGATGCGTCTTCTGATCGTGGGAACACTCGAAGGCTATATCAGCGCCGCCGGCAAGATCGCCCTGCAAAAGGGGGCGAAGGTCGCGCATACCGATAGTATCGAGGGGGCGCTGAACGCCTTGCGCACCGGCCAGGGCGCCGATCTGGTGATGATCGACGTCAAGCTGGATGTGCGTATTCTGGTCGACGCCCTGAAGAATGAACGGTTCGCGGTTCCCGTCGTCGCCTGTGGCGTGGGTACCGATGCGCAGGCCGCCGTGAAGGCCATCCGGGCGGGTGCCAAGGAGTATATCCCCCTGCCCCCCGACGCGAACCTGATCGCCGCCGTGCTGGAGGCTGTGGCGGAGGAGAGCCACGCCATCGTCAGTCGCGACCCCGCCATGGCCGCCACCCTGTCGCTCGCCGATCAGATCGCGCCATCCGATGCCTCGGTCCTGATCACCGGCGAAAGCGGGACGGGTAAGGAGTTGATGGCCCGCTATCTGCACCGCAAGAGCCGGCGCTCGGGCGCACCCTTTGTCTCTGTCAACTGCGCCGCCATTCCGGAAAACCTGCTGGAAAGCGAGCTGTTCGGGCATGAGAAGGGTGCCTTCACGGGTGCCGTGGCGCGGCGCATCGGCAAGTTCGAAGAGGCCAATGGCGGCACCCTGCTGCTGGACGAAATTTCGGAAATGGACCTGCGCCTGCAGGCTAAGTTGCTGCGCGCCATTCAGGAACGGGTGATCGACCGTGTGGGCGGCAATACGCCTGTGAAGGTGGATATCCGCATCCTGGCTACCTCCAACCGTGACATGCTGTCGGAAGCCAAGGCCGGGCGGTTCCGCGAGGATTTGTATTTCCGCCTGAACGTGGTGGCCCTGCATCTGCCGCCGCTGCGCGACCGTCCACACGATATCGCCCTGTTGTGCCAGCATTTCGCGACGAAATATTCCGAGGCCAACGGCCTGCCGGAACGCACTGTCGGCCCGGCGGCCATGGCTCTGCTCCAGTCGCATCACTGGCGCGGCAATGTGCGTGAGCTGGAAAACACTATGCATCGCGCCGTCCTGCTGTCGCGCGGAACGGAGATCGGGACCGACGCCATCCTGTTGACGGGTGCCGATCCGACCTATGCGCCGACGCCTGCCCCGCAGCCAGCTGCCTATCAGCCGGCACCCCCGCCGCAGCCGGTGATGCCCGCCGCTGCCCGCGCGGCCAACAGCTATGGCAACGCGTCCATCTATTCGCCGCAGCCTTATGCGCCACAGCCCTATCCGCCGCCGGCCCCGGTCATTCCCGTGGCCGATGCCGGCAACAGCTTCCTGCCCGGCGGGTCGGCGACGCAGGCGCTGGTGGGGCGTACCGTGGCCGATGTCGAACGCGATCTGATCATCGATACGCTGAAACACACACTGGGCAACCGCACCCACGCCGCCAATATCCTTGGTATCTCCATCCGCACGCTGCGCAATAAGCTGAAGGAGTATAGCGAGGGTGGCTTGGCGGTGCCGCCACCGGCGGGCGGGGTGGAGGATGACCGGGCGGTGGGATGACCGCCACCGCCTGATCCCAACCGTCCCTGACACAGAGATTTAAGACCACCGCCCATGACCGACCAACCGCAGACGAATGTAGGCTCCGCCCAGGATGCTCTGCGCCTTATCGGCCAGTCGCTGAAACGCGGCGAGGTTGGGTTCGCGATTGCCATTCTGGCCATCGTGGTGGTCCTGATCATCCCCCTGCCCACCTTCCTTCTGGACGTGGGCCTGACCATTTCCTTTGCCTTCTCCGTCCTGATCCTGATGACGGTGCTGTCGATCCAGAAGCCCCTGGAGTTCAGCAGCTTTCCCACCATCCTGCTGGTCAGCACCATGTTGCGACTGGCGCTCAACCTAGCATCGACCCGCCTGATCTTGGGTCACGGGCATGAGGGGGTTGACGCCGCCGGCCACGTCATCGCGACGTTCGGCCAGTTCATCATGGGCGGCAATTTCATCATCGGCGTGACCGTGTTCGGCATCCTGATGCTGGTAAATTTCAGCGTCATCACAAAGGGTTCGGGCCGTATCGCCGAAGTGGCTGCCCGTTTCACCCTGGACGCCATGCCCGGCAAGCAGATGGCCATCGACGCCGACCTGTCCGCCGGCCTGATCGACGAGGCGACAGCGCGGGCGCGCCGCAAGGAACTGGAAGATGAAAGCCAGTTCTTCGGTTCGATGGACGGTGCGTCCAAGTTCGTGCGCGGCGATGCCGTGGCCGGTCTGGTCATCACCTTCCTGAACATCATCGTCGGCATGATCATCGGCGTCGCCCAGAAGGACATGGAGTTCCTGGAGGCGGGCCAGACCTATACGCTGCTGACGGTCGGCGACGGTCTGGTATCGCAGATTCCGGCCCTGCTGGTCTCGCTGGCCGCCGGTCTTATGGTGTCGAAGTCGGGTTCCACCGGCTCCACCGACAAGGCCGTATTCGGGCAACTGACCTTCTACCCCACGGCCCTGGGCCTGACGGCGGCCGTTGTGCTGGCCATCGGCCTGCTGCCCGGCATGCCGAAGATCCCGTTCGGCCTGCTGGCCATCGGTCTAGCCGCCGCCGCCTATTACCTGCCGAAAACCAAGATGATGCGCCAGGCGTTGGAAGCGGAGCAGGAGACGCAGGCCGCTGCGGCCGCCGCCCCCACCCCTGTCGCCGACGAACCCATCTCCACGGCCCTGGCTATCGACCTTGTCCGTCTGGAACTGGGCTATGGCCTGCTGTCGCTGATCAATTCAGAGATTGGGCACCGCCTGACGGATCAGATCAAGGGCCTGCGCCGGCAGCTGGCGGGTGAGATCGGCATTATCATGCCCGCCGTCCGTATCCAGGATAATTTGCAGCTGCCGCCCAACACCTACCTGATCCGCATCAAGGAGATTGAGGCGGGCCGGGGCGATGTGCGGCCCAACATGCTGTTGTGCATGGACCCGCGCGGCGACCGCATCGGCCTGCCGGGTGAGGCAACGACGGAGCCGACCTTCGGCCTGCCCGCCATGTGGATCGACGGGGCCTACCGTGAAGAGGCCTTGTTCAAGGGCTATACGGTTGTCGACCCGCCCACCGTCGTCACCACGCATCTGACCGAAATCATCAAGGACAATATGGCCGACCTGCTCTCCTACGCGGAGACGCAGAAGCTGTTGGACGAGATGGGCAAGGAACACCAGAAGCTGGTGGGCGATGTCGTCCCAACCCAGATCACCATCGGCGGCCTGCAGCGCGTGTTGCAGAACCTGCTGGGCGAGCGTGTGTCGGTGCGCGACCTGCCCACGATCTTGGAGGGTGTGGCGGAGGCGACGGCCTATACCCGCAACATGACCCAGATCACCGAACACGTGCGCGCCCGTCTGGCCCGCCAGATTTCGGACAGCAATACCAACGATCTGGGCTTCATCCCGTTGGTAACCCTGTCGCCGGAATGGGAACAGGCCTTCGCGGAAAGCATCGTGGGCGACGGGGACGAGCGGCAGCTGTCCATGGCACCGTCACGCCTGCAGCAATTCATCACCGCCGTGCGCCAGTCCTTCGAACGGTTCGCGATGCAGGGTGAGGCGCCGGTCCTACTGACCTCCCCGCTGATCAGGCCCTTCGTGCGCTCCATCATCGAACGCTTCCGTCCGGCCACGGTTGTGATGTCACAGAACGAGATCCATCCCAAGGCCAAGATCAAGACGTTGGGGCAGATATGATGGCGCGGACGAGACATATCCTCCACCGCCATAGGGTTTTCGCCGGAAAGGCTGCTATAGTGGCGTTTCATCGGATCAACAATGGCTGGAGGGCCGGGAAGGCGGGGTCGGCATGCGTCTGAAATCGTTCCATGCGCCATCCATGCAGGAAGCCATGCGGCTTGTCCGCGAGGTGCTGGGCGACGACGCCATCATCGTGGCCACCCGCGAGGAGGAAGGCGTCGGCGTCCGCGTAACCGCCGCCATTGAGGAAGATGAGGGCATGCTGGCGACCCACGCCCCGGTCGCCGCCCCCAATCCCCTGCGCTTTCTGGAACCGGAAGGCCCGGAACCCATTGATGTCGTCGCCGATGCCCTGCTGCGCCATGGTGTTCCGGCGGAACTGAATCAGCGGCTGGTCGATAGTCTGGAAGATTTCGATACGCGCGACCCCATGATGGCCATGGCCGCAGCATTGGACGCCGTCTTCAGCTTCCAACCCCTGCCCGATGGCAGGGCCCCCCGCCCCTTGATGCTAGTCGGCCCGCCGGGGGGTGGGAAAACTTTGACCGTCGCCAAGCTGTGCGCGCGCTGTGCCCTGCAGAAACGTCCCGTCGGGGTGATTTCGACCGACACGATCCGGGCGGGCGGCATTGAACAGCTGCAGGCCTTCACCCGCGTGCTGAAACTGCGCCTGATCACCGTGGAAGATCCGACGGCCCTGTCGGACGCGGTGGAAGTGTCACGGGGGATGGAGCAGGTGCTGGTCGACAGCGCCGGTCGCAACCCCTACAGCGCGCAGGATATGAAGGATCTGCGGGAATTCGTTACCGCCACGGATATGGAACCGGTGCTGGTAATGCCCGCCGGCCTTGATCCGGTGGAAGCGGTGGAGATCGCCAAGGCCTTCCGTGCCATCGGGGTCAGGCGCCTGCTGGCCACCCGCATGGACATGGCAAGGCGTTACGGAAGCCTGCTGGCCGCCGCGCACGAGGCTGGCCTGGCTTTTGCAGATGTGAGTGCGACGACAAAAGTTGCCGATGGGTTGACTGCCCTGACGCCGACAATTTTGGCCAAGATGATGATGCCGGAACTGCAAGCCGAACAGCGGCGAGCCAAGCAAACGGGGACCCACGCATGAACGACCTGTCCGCGATGATGGCCGCCTCCGCCAATGTTACCCCGCTGCGCCAGCGCAACATCCTGGCTGTCGCCAGCGGTAAGGGCGGGGTGGGCAAGACATTCTTCTCCATCAGCCTGACGCACGCGCTGAGCAAGCTGGGCCGCAAGACCCTGCTGTTCGACGGCGATCTGGGCCTCGCCAACGTCGATATCCAGCTGGGCCTGATGCCCAAGCGGGACCTGGGGCAGGTCATCGACGGCATGGTCACACTGGCCGGCTCCACAACACGTTATAATGAGGGTGGGTTCGACATCATTGCCGGCCGTTCCGGGTCCGGCAGCCTGGCCAATCTGCCCCCGGCAAAATTGACCCAGCTGCGCAATGATCTGACCGATCTTGCCCGGTCCTACGACAATATCGTCATCGACCTGGGCGCCGGTGTTGACCGCAATGTCCGCACCTTCACCGCCCCCGCCGGCATCTCGCTGGTGGTGACGACGGACGAGCCGACAAGCATCACCGACGCCTACGCCTTCCTGAAGCTGTCTTATCAGGCCAACCCCATGGCTGACCTGCGCATCGTGGTGAACATGGCGCAGACGCGGGCCGAGGGCGACAAGACGTATGAGACCCTGCTGGCCGCCTGCCGCAAATTCCTTGGCAAGTCGCCGCAACTGGCCGGCATCATCCGCCGTGACATGAAGGTGCGCGAAAGCATCAAGACGCAGACGCCGCTGCTGGTCCGTTCCCCCACCTCAGACGCAGCGCACGACATCATGGCGCTGGCACAGAAGCTGACGGCGGGTTGATCCATCGGGCGGGCCGGACCCCATGTCCGCCCCCCTTCCCCCCGCCCTGACAGGGGCCGGGACCACGACCGGTCCGGCACCATCCGGCCCCGGTCTGGTGCCGTTGGCCGATGTCATGATCCGTGCCTTGCCGGACAAGCTGGCAGGGCTTGACCGTGCGCTGGTGGTGTCCGGTCAGGTGGTGGCGCAGGAGGATGGCAAGGCCACCATCCGCACCGCCGCCGGTGATGTGTCGGTGGAAACGCCAACCCCACTGCCCACCGACCGCCCCGTCACCCTGCGCATCCCGCCGCAGGTGGCAGGAACCCCGCCCCGCGCCGCCGCCCTGGCCCCACCGCAGACACAGACGCCGACCCCGGCGGTAAATAATCCGGTCACGGATAAGGCCGCCGCACCGCAGACCACGGCCCCCACCCCGCCGGCCCAGCCCCTGCCGCAGATCCAGCCAGGGGCCACCATCGCCGCCATCGTCGTGGCCGCCACGCCGCGCGCACCATCCCCCCCGCCCCCCGTCAGCACCAGCAACGCCGCCAGCGGTGCAAATGCCGCCGCACCATCAGGACAGGTGCCGGCGCCCAGCGGCGGTGCGCCAACAGCGGAAACTATAAGCCCACCGGCCTCCGCGCCCGCACCCCAGACGCCCAACCCCAACACAGGCAGCGCGCCCAGCCCCGCGCCGACCCAGGGGCAGGCGCCGCTTCCCAGCTCGGCCTCCTTGCCGCCTCTGACCGCCCTGTTGGGTGATACGCCAGCGGTCGTGGCGAAGCCTGGTGTTGCCGCCCCGTCATCGCCGGAACCCACACCGGCACCGAGCGATACGCCGGACCAGCCCCCGGCACCCACAGCGGAAAGGCCGGCAACGCCACCCGCCCCGGACGCCGCGCGTCTGGCCCGTCTGGCGCGGTACAACATCCCCACCACCCCCTCATCCGGCCTGTTCTCCTTCCAGGACCTGGACAGCCCTTCATCGAAACAGCCGCCGGTGACGGAAGCGCGGCTGCGGTCGGCGGCACCGTCAGCCCCAGCGACCGCCCCGTCGACACAGCCGGCGGCGGGGACACCGATTCCAACGCCCAACCCCGCGCCAACGGGTGGCAGACGGCCCGCTGAACCTGCGGCTACCCCCTCCCGACCCGCCGCACCGGCCACACCCGGCGTTCCCCTGCCCGACCTGCCCGCCGCTGCGGGGGGGCAGGAATTGGCACGGGCACGGCAGCCATCGCCACCCCAGTCCCCCACAGCCCCCCCGACCGCGACCGTACCGGCAGGACCAACCCTCCCGCCGCTGCCCGGTTCAACGGCGCCCGTTCCAGAGACAGCAAAACCCGCCGATGGTCAGGCCCCGACAACTCCCGCCCCAACGAATAGCCCGGCCCCCGACAGTCCGGTCCCCGGCAAGGCCCCCTCGCCACCGCCGGTGCCGCCGCAGCCACCCGGAGCGAAATCGGAGACCAGCGAGATACCCCTGGCCCGCATCCGGGACGGACAGCCACCATCCCCCCCCACAGCCCCACCGACGGGGGAACAGACACGGCCACAGCCAACACCCGCCCAACCCGGCGCGCCACAGCCACAGGCGATACAGGTGGCACGGCTGCGTGATCCGCAACCGCCACCCCCACCGACCGCGCCGTCAACAGTCCCCACACCCAACGCACCACCGGCACCGGTGCCCGGCAGCCCGGCACAGCCGACAGCACCAACCGTACCTCCCGCCGGTACCGACATCCGCCCCGCCTCGCCGCCGATCCCTGGTCAGTCGGAACAGGCCCCTGCCCCGCCGGTGCAGGTGGCGCGGGCGCGTGATGCCCTGCCGCCATCGCCCCCGACAGCACCCCCAACAACACAGGCTGGCACACAGCCAAACGCGAAGCCGGCACCAGCGCCTCAGCCGTCCACAAGCCCGCCGGTTATGCCCGACAGTCCGGACCGCGCCGGCCCGTCCACGCCCGCCACCCCATCTCCCGGCAACAGTGTTGCTCGCCCGCCTGCCCCCACAATGCCCCAGACCGGCAGCGAGCCGGCACGTGCGGCACCGCCCACCGGCCTCGGTTCCGCACCGGAGGCTGAACCCGCGGTCCAGACCGCGCGTCTGCGCGGCGATGCATCAACCCCGGTGACCGCCCCACCCACCGTACCGTCAGCACCCCCACAGTCCCCCCGCCCGGCCCCCCTGCCCAATGGACAGCCGGTGCAACTGCGTATCCTGTCGGTGGATATGGCGGGGGCAAGCCCGGCAAGTCTGGACGACGCGCCGGCCAACAGTGTTACCGGCACCCTGGTTGGCAATACCAGCCAGGGGCAGCCTGTGGTGACGACACCGGCGGGGACCCTGGTTCTGCGGGCGCGTACCGATCTGCCGCCCGGCACCAACCTGACACTGGCCCTGGAAATTCCGCAGAACCGGGACATGGCGGGCATACTGCCCCCGCTTGACCCCGGCCAGGGCAGCGACTGGCCTGCCATGCGGGAGGTGATGTCGGCCCTGATGGCCGCCGATCCCGCCATGGCCCGCACCATCGCCGCCAATATCCTGCCACAGCCCAGCAAGCGCCTGACCACCAACCTGACCTTCTTCCTGTCGGCCCTGCGCGGTGGCGATGCGTCGGGCTGGCTGGGCGGGGAAGCGACGGAGATTCTGAAGGGCCGTGGCGGCGCCCGCTTGCTGGCCCAGTTGCGGGAGGATTTCCAGGCGGCGGCACGGCAGGCGGCCGAACCGACGCCCGATGGCTGGCGCGGCATGCCCATCCCGTTCGGCGTGCCGGAACAGGTGATGCGCGCGCAGCTGCATGTACGCAGCGCGACGGATCAGGAGGGAGAGGAGAAGCCGGCCGATGGCCGTGGCCCTGCCAAGCGCTTCCTTCTGGACCTGAATTTCAGCCGTCTTGGCCCCATGCAGCTGGATGGGCTGGTCTGGCCCGGTCGCTTCGACCTGATGATCCGCACCCAGACGCTGCTGTCGGCGGACCTGCGTCAATCCATCGGCACCATCTTCCGCGACAGTCTTGAAACGGTCGGTTACGCCGGCACCATCGGGTTTCAAACGGGGGCACATTTCTGGGCGCGTGTCCAATCGGCATCACGCGGTTCCGGAGTGCGGGCCTGACGGGCATTTTGCCAACATGTCTCATGGCGCACCGCCAACACCCGCGTCATAGTTAACCATAATCATAATAATGAGCCGGGGGAACTTCATGGCGATGGCACCGGATGGGCGCGACGGAAGGGATCATCCCCAACGCACGCAGCTGAATGACGAGTTGCACGCGCGTCCGCACATGCGGATCACGACCCCGGCGCGCGTCACCCATCTGGCCCATCTGACGGGGGAGCTGGGGGCTGATCACGCCCATCTGCTGGCGCTATGCCGCGATGTCGGCCTGCCGCTGCCGGGATCGGAGCTACGGCAGGTGCAGCTGCTGGTCGATGGCCGCGCCGTAAAATGGGAACGCCATACCGAATTCACCGCCGTCACCATCGCCGACATGGCACCGGGTGAGGCGGGGGAATGGTCGGCCCTGTCCCCGCGTCTGGCCGACTGGACCTCACGGCTGCCGGGGCCGCGTCTGGTGGCCTGCCATCTGCGGCTGGAGCCGGATGGGGACCCGCATCACACGCCCGACAGCCTGTCTGCCATCTTCCCACGCGGAGAGCTGCTGGGCAGCGAGGTGGCGGGCGGCGAGGCGCTGGTCTGGACCGATTTCCACCTGGGCAGCGATGGCCATACCCGCGTCCTGGTCCGCGACAAGGCCCTGTCAGCCAGCCATGCCGGCCGTGTGATCCAGCGTCTGCTGGAGATTGAGACTTACCGCATGACCGCGCTGCTGGGCCTGCCCCTGGCGCGGGAGGCGGGGCCTGAACTGGCCAGCCTGGAACAGCGTCTGGAAGGCATCGTGGCCCGCACCGCCCTGGGCGGCAATCTGGCGGAAGAACACGGGCTGCTGGATGCGCTGACCCGTCTGGCGGCGGAAGCAGAAGCCCTGTCGGTGCGCTGCCGCTACCGGTTCGGGGCCACGACCGCCTACGCCGAACTGGTCGAACGGCGGGTGGAGGAATTGCGGGAAGAACGGATACCCGGCCTGCAGCGCCTCGGCGTCTTCCTGGAACGCCGCTTCCGCCCAGCCGTCCGCACCTGTGAGGCGGTGGCCCGGCGTCAGGGCGAGCTGGCCGCCGGGATCAGCCGCGCCAGTTCGCTGCTGCGTACCCGTGTGGATGTGCAGCGGGCGGAACAGAATGCCGAAATCCTGAAAAGCTTGGAACACCGTGCCCGCACCCAGCTGCGTATCCAGGAAGCGGTCGAAGGCCTGTCCGTCTTCGCCATCTCCTACTACCTGCTGGGGCTGGTGAAGTACGTGGTGGATGGCCTGCCCACCATTGGCGGCCTGCCGCCCAAGGCGCTGATGACCGGCATTGCCGTGCCGACCATCGTCGCCGCTGTCTGGGTGGGGATCAAGCGCCTTCGCCGGGCAGTGTCGTCGGGGAAGTAAGGAACCGCTCCACCCCCCTGGCCGCCGCCACCGCCGTCGCATAACAGCCCTGGAGCAGGTATCCGCCCGTCGGCGCCTCCCAATCGAGCATCTCGCCACAGGCAAAGACGCCCGACAGTGCGGATAGCATCAGATTGCCATCCAGGGCCGACAGCTTGATGCCACCCGCACTGGAGATGGCCCGGTCCAGCCCCCGCTGTCCGGACAGGGTCACCGGAAGGGCCTTGACCAGTGCCGCCAGATTGGCGGTTCGACCCAGATCAACATCGCCCGCGAATTCCCGGATCAGCGCACCGGTGGGCGGCCCCAGGGTCAGGCCCTTGCGCAGCTTGTTGGCCAGACTGTCGGCGGGCGGGGTGCGTGCCAGCTTGTTCTGCACCTGCGGCCCCGTCAGGTCGGGCTTCAGGTCCAGATGCACCACCGCTTTGCCTTCCCGCTCAATCGCGTCGCGCAGCGGCGCCGACAGGGCGTAAAGCGCCCCACCTTCAAGCCCCGTGCGCGTGACGACCAGTTCACCAGGAACGGTTCGGTCCTTGAAGGTCAGGGCGATGCGCTTCAGCGGCTCACCCTCTGCCCGCTCCAGGAACCCGGCACTCCAGGCGACATCAAAGCCACTATTGGACGGGCGGAACGGGGCGAGCGGCACACCGCGCGCCGCCAGCAGCGCACTCCACCCACCATCCGATCCCAGCCGCGGCCAGCTGGCCCCACCCAGTGCCAGGATGGTGGCGGCGGCCTGGACCGTCTGCGGACCCGCCGGGGTGTCAAACGACACGGCCCCGTCATCGGCCCAACCGGTCCAGCGATGGCGCGTGAACAGCTTCACCCCCAGCCCGTCCAGCCGTTGCAGCCAGGCGCGCAGCAGGATGGAGGCCTTGAAGCTTTTCGGGAACACCCGGCCAGAGGAGCCGACAAACGTCTCCACTCCCAGCCCATGGCACCAGTCGCGCAGGTCGGTGGGCGTGAAGGCACGGATCAGCGGGTCCATGAACGGACGGGCAGCGCCATAGCGGGTGATGAACCGGTCCAGCGGTTCAGAATGGGTGATGTTCAGCCCCCCGCGCCCCGCCATCAGGAACTTGCGGGCCGGGCTGGGCATGGCGTCATGGATTTCCACGAGGTGGCCCGCACCTGCCAGGATTTCTGCCGCCATCAGACCCGCAGGGCCGGCGCCGATGATCAGGATGGGGCGGTTCGACATCAGTACGATCCTGAAACTTTACCTGGGAACATCATTCAAACGCAAAGGGCGGCGCCGTTGCCGGCACCGCCCTTTCCAATGTCACAACACGCGATCAGGCGTGGGTGATGGCGCGCTCGACCAGCTGGCCCAGATGCTGGGTACGCTTGGTCAGGCTCTGCAGCACGGCAGAGATTTCGGCCGTTGCGGCGGCGGTCTGGCCCGACAGGTTCTTCACTTCACCGGCCACGACCGCGAAGCCCTTGCCGGCTTCGCCCGCGCGGGCGGCTTCGATGGTGGCGTTCAGGGCCAGCAGGTTGGTCTGCTTGGCGATGGCGTCAATCTGCTGCGCCACCGTGCCGACCTTCTCAATTTCGGTCCGCAGGCCTTCCAACTCACGGCTGATTTCCTGCAAGGCGGAGGACACCTCGCTCTTGCCAGCGCCGGAGAGATTGCTCGATTCGCTGCCGTACTTCATCTGCAAAGGCCTTGCGTCTCAGGGGTTGTCCGATCAAGGGCCCGGGTCCACCGGGTCCGACAGACTACATAGCACAAACTGTCGAACACCATGGTTACGATTTTCCACCGAACACATCACTTTCGGATAGGAAGAAGAGTGCTGGCATCGACGGGATGGCGTGACACCGGTCCATGGGCGCTACAGTCCGGGGACGATCAACCGGACGAGAGATGAAATGTCATTGCATGAGCTTCTGGTGCCGACCTTCACGCAAATGCTGCGCGCCATAGGCGGCTGGCTGGACAAGGCGCAGGCCCATCAGGGGACGGATACCGACGCACTGCTGTCGAATCGGCTGGCACCTGACATGTATCCTCTGGCCGCCCAAATCCGCTTTGCCTGTTTCCAGGCGCAGGAACCGTTCTACCGTCTTCAGGGCGTCGCCTTGCCCGATACGCTGCTGGCCGTGCGTCAGCAGGGCTGGAACGCCAATGCCAATCCCGGCAACTGGGTCCAGGCGCGGGAATGCCTGTCGGCGGCGATCGGTTTCCTGACGGCACTGGAGCCAGGCGCATTGGACCGGCATGACGGGCGCACCATCGCCCTGGCCCTGCCTAACGGCATGGTCTTTGACATGTCACCTGAACAATATGCCCGGGACTGGTGCCTGCCGCAGTTCTATTTCCACCTGACAACGGCTTACACGATCCTGCGCCATCACGGCATTCCGCTGGGCAAGGCCGATTATGTCGCGCACATGCTGGCGTATCTGCGCCCACCCGGTGCGACACCGGCCTGACCGTTGCACATAAAGAAAAAGGGAGGGCCAATGCCCTCCCTTCTCTCCCGCTTGATCCCGGTCAGGATCAGGCGAAGGTCAGTTCTGTCGCACGCACCACGCTGGGCAGGGCGCGGATGGTGGCCAGCAGGGCGTCATCCACCTTCTGATCCACCGACACCAGACAGATGGCATTGGCGCCCGGTGCCGTGCGGCCCAGGTGGAAGGTGGCGATATTGACGCTGGCATTGCCGAGCGTGGTGCCCAGCTTGCCGATGAAGCCCGGCTTGTCCTCGTTACGGACGAACAGCATGAAGGGCGTGACCTCGGCTTCGATCGGCACTTCGTCGATTTCGACCAGACGGGGCTTGTCACCGCCGAACAGGGTGCCGGTGACGCTGTTGGTGCCCTTGTCGGTGGTGACGATGATGCGCACCAGGGTCTGGTAATCGCCGTCATTGGTGCGCTTGGTCTCGGCCACCTTGATGTCACGCTCCTTGGCGATGACGGGGGCGTTGACCATGTTCACCGATTCCATCAGCGGGCCCAGCAGGCCCTTCAGCACGATGGCCGTCAGCGGCTTGGTGTTCAGCGTCGCGGCCTGGCCTTCATATTCGATGGCGACGCCCTTCAGGCTGCCATCGATCAGTTGGCCCACGAAGCCGCCCAACTGTTCGGCCAGCTTCATATAGGGGCGCAGGCGCGGGGCCTCTTCCGCCGTGACGGACGGCATGTTCAGGGCATTGACGACAGCGCCATTCACCAGATAGTCGGCCAGCTGTTCGGCCACCTGCAGGGCAACGTTTTCCTGCGCTTCCGTCGTAGAGGCGCCCAGGTGCGGCGTGGCCACAACCTTTTCATTGCCGAACAGCGGGTGGGCCTTGGCCGGCTCTTCCGCGAACACGTCCAGGGCGGCACCGGCAACATGGCCGGCCTCGATGGCGGCCTGCAGGGCCTCTTCCACGATCAGGCCGCCACGCGCACAGTTGATGATGCGCACGCCCTTCTTGGTCTTGGCGAGCGCCTTGGCGTCCAGCACACCCTTGGTCGCCTCGGTCAGCGGCGTGTGCAGGGTGATGAAGTCAGCGCGCTTCAGCAGCTCTTCCAGTTCCACCTTCTCCACGCCGATTTCCGTGGCGCGTTCGGGCGACAGGAACGGGTCGAAGGCGATGACCTTCATCTTCAGGCCGATGGCGCGATCAGCGACGATGCCACCGATATTGCCGCAGCCGATGACGCCCAGCACCTTGCCGAACAGTTCCACGCCCATGAAGCGGTTCTTCTCCCACTTGCCGGCATGGGTGGAGGCATTGGCCGCCGGGATTTCACGGGCCAGCGCGAACATCATGGCGATGGCATGTTCGGCGGTGGTGATGGAATTGCCGAACGGCGTGTTCATCACGACGACGCCACGGGCCGTGGCGGCGGGGATGTCCACATTATCAACACCGATACCGGCGCGCCCGACAACCTTCAGGTTGGTGGCAGCGGCCAGGATATCCTTGGTCACCTTGGTGTTGGAACGGATGGCCAGACCATCATACTCACCGATGATGGCCTTCAACTCGTCGGGCTTCAGACCGACCTTGACGTCAACCTCAACGCCGCGCTCCTTGAAAATCTCTACGGCGCGGGGGGACAGGCTGTCGGAAATCAGAACCTTGGGCATGGGAGTGTCCTTCGCATGAAGATGCGGGATATATGGGGAAGCAGGGTCCCCTCACCCTCCCACCTGCGTTGCGGGCGGGCCCCTCCCTCTCCCACTTTCGTGGGCGAGGGGTGAAATCTGCCCCTCTACCGCCTGGCGGGAAAGGGAGGGGCCCATCGCTGCCAAGCAATGGGAGGGTGAGGGTCAACCCGTCAAATCAGGAAATCAGCCGGCCTTGACCGTGGCATAGGCCCAGTCGAGCCAGGGCAGCAGGGCCACGATGTCAGCGTTCTCGACAGTGGCGCCGCCCCAGATGCGGATGCCCGGCGGGGCATCGCGGTAGGAGCCGGCGTCCAGCGCCACGCCTTCCTTTTCCAGAAGGCTGGTCAGCTTCTTGGCGATCTCGGCCTGCGCCTCTGCCGGCTGTTCGGTCGCCCAGGGGTCGACAATCTTCAGGCAGATGGAGGTGCAGGAACGGCTGTCCACCGTGTCGGCCAGGAAATCGACCCAGTCGGTCTTGGCAACCCAGTCGGCCACGGCCTTCAGGTTACCTTCCGACCGGCCGATCAGCCCTTCCAGACCGCCCACCGACTTGGCCCAGTTCAGGCCGTCCAGCGCGTCTTCGACGGCGATCATTGATGGGGTGTTGATGGTCTCACCCTTGAAGATGCCTTCCGACAGCTTGCCATTGCTGGCCATGCGGAAAATCTTCGGCAGCGGCCAAGCCGGCTTGTAGTTCAGCAGCCGGTCAACGGCACGAGGGCTCAACGCGATCATGCCGTGCGCGGCTTCACCGCCCAGCACCTTCTGCCAGGACCAGGTGACGACATCCAGCTTGTCCCAGGGCAGGTCCATGGCGAACGCGGCAGACGTCGCGTCGCAGATGGTCAGGCCCTCGCGGTCGGCGGCAATCCAGTCGCCATTGGCGACGCGGACACCCGAGGTGGTGCCGTTCCAGGTGAAGACGACATCGCGGGAGAAATCGACGGCGGTGAGGTCGGGCAGCGCACCGTAACCGGCGACCATCTGACGGACATCGGTCAGCCGCAGCTGCTTGACGACGTCGGTGACCCAATCCTTACCAAAGGATTCCCAGGCCAGCATATCGACGCCACGGGCGCCCAGCAGCGACCACAGTGCCATTTCGACGGCACCGGTGTCGGAGGCGGGAACAATGCCCAGCCGGTAATCGGCGGGGATGCCCAGAATTTCCTTGGAGAGGGTAATCACCTGCTCCAGCTTGGCCTTGCCGGGCTTGGAGCGGTGCGAGCGGCCCGTCAGGGCGCCCTTGAGGGCTTCAATCGTCCAGCCGGGGCGCTTGGCGCAGGGACCCGACGAGAATTGCGGATTAGCGGGGCGATTGCCCGGCTTCGGCGCAGCCATTATGGCTATTCCTTCCAGAATAGTAGCACCCCGTTGGGGGGGTGTGACCCGCCGCCGAAGCTATGGACTTGGAAGGTGCCCGTCAATGGGGCATCGCTGCGCGTGGATCAGATTTCTGCTCTGCGGGGCACGCAGGGGAAAGATTATTACTTTTGATTTGTTCCGTCAGGCGCCGGGCGCCGCCATCCGGCGGCTTGGCTCACGCCGCATGTGCGGCGGACCGGCAGTCGCCGACCGGCAATGGTCAGGCGACGATTGCTACCCCATCGGCAGCAGCGACTTATCCACCAGCCCGGATTCCAGCATGGCATTGCACAGCTTGAAATAGGCGTCGCGGCGTTCGGTGGCGCCGGGGAACCGTTCCAGATAGTTCAGGATGAATTCCGGTCGCTTCAGCGCTTGGGTCAGTTGATCCGCCGCAAGCTGCCGCGCCCGCCCCTCCGGCAGGCCACCGCACAGGCGCACGATGGTCAGGATACGGTCGGCGAACGGCATACTCTGGTTCGCCAGGATTTCCGTGCGGATACTGTCGAAGATGGCACTGTCCAGGATTTCGGCCATTTCCCGCTTGGGCGCCGCCGGCATGCCCGACATCACGATGCGCCGGGCCATGGTGCCCAGCGTCTTGATCGCCTCCATCCGGTTGCCAACCTCGCGGATGAAATCCTCCGGCACGATCAGGCTGCGCAGGTACGTCGCGATCTTCGCCTTCGGCGCATCGCCCGGCGCGGTTTCGGCCAGTGACAGAACCGTTTCCGCCTTGGTCACCGCCCCCCGGATGGGGCCGATCAGTTCGGACATCGCCTCCGGCTGGATCAGACGGTCGGCGCGCTGGGCCAGCGCCTCCAGCACCTCCTCGTCCCTGCCAAGGGATGGCGCGTGCTGGCGCAGATAGGTGATGACCTCGACCGTGGCCTCCATCTCATCCCGGATACCCCGGTCGCTGCGCAGCGGCAGGCGGGAATGGAGATGACGCAACAGTCCCAGACGCAGTTCGGCCAGCGTGCGGGGCAGCACCCCTTCGGACAGCAGCATGGACAGGGCCTTCACGCCCGCCGGCTGTTCCCCCTGCCCTGCCCCCAGATTGCCGACATAGAGATCGACCGCATTCAGCACCAGTTCCAGGCGCGTCTTCTCCTGCCCCGCCAGTTCCTTCAGCGCCAGGGGAGACGCCAGGATTTCGGCGGCCAAGCTGTCCAGGACGCGCATTTCACGCAAGGACAGGTCCGGCGTGAACATCTGGAACAGCCGATCCAGCTTCTCCACCCAGCTTTTGGCATCGGCCAGATACGCCGCCACGGCGCGGTACAGCGCCCGCGACAGCCCTTCCGGCGGGCCTTTATAAGCGGAAACAACTTCCAGCAATCCGCCGGGGCCGATCTTGATCGGCGGGTTTCCCTTGGATTCCTTAACCAGCGCCGCCAGACCATTGTCGGCAATGTTCATTAGTTCCTTCATGCGCGACACGGCGGTCTGCTTGGTGCCGCGTACCTGTACCGAGGCCAGACGCTGCAACGCGCCCTGTACCGTCGTGCCCGCCTGATCCAGCACGCGGGCATGCACCTCGTAATTCAGGATCTCCAGCGGGGTCAGCCGTTTCTCATCCAGGAACTTCACGAAGAAGGTACGGAACATCTGGCGCTGGATATCGCCCATCAGGTCTTCAGGCTTATCGCACCAGGACGCGTCCCGGCCCGGATTGGCACGGGCCAGCGGGTCCACCTCCTGCACGCCATTGCGCAGACGTTTCACCATGGTCACGGTCGTGACGAACTCATGGTCCTTATAATCGGAACGGCGGACAAGGCGGATACCATCCACCTCATTGCGTTGAACCAGCATGGCAGCCGACGGCTCCAGCTGACGCAGGTCGGGCGACTCCCGCACCACCAGCCACAGGTCCGTGTGGAAACTGTGCAGTTCATAGACCGTCTGGACGGTACCGATGAGTTTCTGTTTGTCCACAGGCCAGGGCTCGATAAAACCATCTCGAACGCCGACCGTCAAACCAACGGGGCGGCGCCAGCGGACGGCAAGTCTGAAAGCCGGGCTATCTTGCTCAATTCTCCATCCGGGGTAAACAGAGGAATAACGGACGGGTTGGATAGACCGAAAGGCATAGGCGATTCGTACCACCTATGCGCGTATCCATCAGGCTTTTGCGGGCCGCCACATGGCCCTTCCCGGTTTATCAAGTGCTGCAAAGCCGAACTTTGCGTACAACCCGTGCGCGTCCGCCGTGAAAAGCAGGAATCGGCGCAAATCCGCCCATTCCGGACGGTTGACCACACTGTCCACCAGGAAGGTTCCAAGCCCCGCACCGCGCCGTTCCGGGTTCACCCAGACATCCGCCAGATAGGCGAAACTGGTGTGGTCGGTGATGACGCGGCAATAGCCGATTTGGAAACAATTGAAATCATAGAGGCCGATTGCCACCGAATGGCGTGCAGCCTTCTCGACTTTCGCGCGACTGATTCCCGGTGACCAGTAGCTAGATGCCAGGGCCGGATGGATGATATCGAAGTTCAGACGGGCCGGATCATTGCTGACGACATGCCCGTCGTCGCGGCGGATTTCCCAGATATCCATGACGCCCTTCCCTTACCGATTGATCGCCATATGGGCGGCAAGGCCGGCCAGGACCGATCCCATGACCATGCGCTGTGCCCGCGCCCAAACAGGCTGCCCTGCCAGAAATCGGGGGATGCCGCCGCCGATCAGGATGAAAATGGCGTTCACCGACAGGCTGATGCTGATCTGCACGGCCCCCAGTTCCAGGCCCTGCGCCAGGACAGAGCCGCGCGCCGGATCAATGAATTGCGGCAGCAGCGACAGGTACAGCATCGCCGCCTTGGGGTTCAGCAGGTTGGTGACCAGCCCCATCATGTAAAGCCGGCGGGGGCTGTCGGGCGGCAGATCGCGCACCTGAAACGGGGAATGCCCGCCGGGGCGCAGCGCGTTCCAGGCCAGCCAGGCCAGATAGGCGGCACCAGCCCAGCGGATGATGTCGAATGCCAGGGGCACGGCGGACAGAACCGCCGTCAGGCCCAAAACCGTCGCCATCAAGAAGACGACAAAGCCGGTTCCTACCCCCATGAGCGAGATCAGGCCGGCACCCCGTCCCTGACAGATGGAACGGGAGACGAGATAGGCCATGTTGGGGCCGGGCGTCAGCACCATGCCAAGACTGAGTGCCGCGAAACCGCCCAGAACGGGCAGTGGCACCGGCAGAAGCTCCGCTGCCATCACGCCGCCCCCTGGCTAGGATTGGGCGCCACCTCGGCCAGCACGGCGGCGGCCAGTTCCGGCCCCGCGAGCCGGGTCACGACCCAGCCGACCAGATCGGCATTGGCCAGACATCCGGCCGCCGTCGCGACCGGACCATCCACCACCAGACCGTCATTGACATAGGTCGCCCCCAGTTCCGCCAGCCGCGCGATGGCATCGGGTGCGGCATAGGTGGTGGCGCGGCGGCCGTGCAGATGGCCCAGCGCGCCCAGAATCAGCGACCCGCTGCATTGCGCCGTCAGCACCTGCCGGGCCGGGTCCAGACCCGCGAACCGTGCCAGATAAGCGGGATCGCGGTGCAGGGCGCGGGTGACAAAGCCGCTGGCGAACATCACGGCATTGGCATCCGCCGCTTCCTCCACCCGCCCATGCATGGCGATGGACAGGCCGGTGCGGGAGACATGCCGATCCGCCGTGCCCAGCAGACGCACATGCCATTCGGTCCCATCCTTGACCAGCCCGGCATGAACAGGCCGGTTGAACAGGTCCCAGGGCAGGAAGACATCAATGTCTGTGAAACCGTCGAAACAGATGATGGCGATGGTGGGCATGGGATGGCCGCCTTCAGCAGAACCGGGGATCAGACATGGATCGTGCCTTCCAGATAAAGGACGGCGCGGCCCGCGATATGGACGCGGTCACCCAGCAGGCGGCAATGCAGCGTACCGCCGCGCGCCGAAACCTGCCGCGCCTCCAGCACATCCTTGCCTAGCCGTTCCGCCCAATAGGGGATCAGGGTGCAATGGGCCGACCCCGTGACAGGGTCCTCCGGAATGCCATCCATGGGCGCGAAGAAGCGGGACACAAAATCCACGCCCGGCTCATCCCCTGGTGCGGTCACAATGACCATGCGCCCCACCCCGTTAAGCAGGGCGAAATCCGGGGACAGGGCACGGACCGTGGCCGCGTCCTTATAGACGACGAACCAGTCGCGGGCCGCCTGCACCAGCTCCGGCGACGGACCGCCAAGCCCGCGGATCAGGTCAGGATGGGCATCGATATCCTTCGGCGCGCGGGTCGGGAAATCCAACGTGTAAAGCCCATCGGTGATGATCACGCGCAGGTCCCCCGCCACCTTGGTGCGGAACCGGATCTCGCTGATATCGGGATCGATGAAGGTCCTGATGACGAAGGCCGAGGCCAGGGTGGCATGACCGCACAGGTCGATCTCGTTGGCCGGCGTGAACCAGCGCACGAACCATCCCTCTCCATCGCGCAGGATGAAGGCCGTTTCGGCCAGATTATTCTCCGCCGCGATGGATTGCATGACGGCGTCGGGCAGCCAGCTTTCCAGCGGCACCACGGCGGCGGGATTGCCCCCGAACAGTGTGTCGGTGAAGGCATCGACCTGATAGAGCGGCAGGCGCATGATCAGTTCCTCAAAGGTCAGACTTAGACAGTTTCGCGCAACCGGGCCAGAACGGCGATAGCGTGATCAATTTCCGCCTCGCCCGTGCGCCAGCTGGAGACGGACAGGCGGGCGGCGGGACGCCCGCGCCAGACGGTGGGACCGAACCAGATCTCGCCCGACGCCTCCGCCGCCTTGCGGATGCGGGTCAGATGGGCGCCATCGTCAGTATCGCCCGCCACCCGGATCAGCACCTGGTTAAGGACGACGCGGTTCAGCACCTCGAACCCCGTGGCGCGCAGCCCGTCGGCCAGGCGGCGGGCGAAGGCGCGGTGGCGGTCCACCATCTCCGCAATGCCCTCCACCCCCAGGGTGCGCAGGGCCGCCCAGATGGGAATGCCCCGCGCCCGGCGGGAGAATTCCAGCGTCAGGTTTTTCTGCGAAAACGGATCGGCGGCGGCATAGGCCGCGTCGCTGTTCATGGCGGTGGCCAGGGCGTGACCATCGCGGCAGATGGCGATGGCGCCATCATAGGGGGTGTTCAGCCATTTATGGCCATCGGTGGTCCAACTGTCCGCCCCTTCCACCCCGGCGGTCAGGCGCATGGCATCCGATGACAGCCGCGCCCACAGGCCGAAGGCGCCATCGACATGCACCCAGGCACCGGCGGCCCGCGCCGCCCGGATCAGGGGGATGAAGGGATCGAATTCGCCCATATTCACCTCGCCGGCCTGCAAGCACAGGATCGTGCTGTCATCCAGGGGCGGCAGACGGTCAGGATCAATCCGGCCGAATTCATCGGTGGGCGCGATGATCAGGTTATCCAGGCCAAAGCCCAGAACCCGCAGCGCCTTGCGCACCGTGATATGCACCGTCTCCGACACAACCACGCGGATGGGCGGCGACCCGGCCAGACCCTGACGGTCAAAGTCCCAGCCCTTGCGTGTCAGCAGTGACCGGCGCGCCGCCGCCAGACAGGCCAGACCACAGGCGGTTGCCGACGTGCCGAAACCCACCGCCGCCTCACGCGGCAGATCCAGCGCCTCCAGCAGCCAGTCGCCTGCCTGCCGTTCCAGCACAGCCGACACCGGTGAATTGTCATAGGAAGAGGCGCACTGGTCCCAGGCCAGCATCAGCCGTTCCGCCGCCGCAGCAACCGGCAGTGCTGCACCGATGACGAAGCCGAAATAGCGCGGACCATTGCTGGTCACGGTCGCCGGGCCGCCGACGCCATCAAGCAGGGACAGCGTTTCCTCGGCTGGACGACCCCGGTAGGGCAGCGGCTCGGCGAATACCGACAAGGCGTTCAGCGCTGCTTGGTCGGGAAAGACCCGCCGACCCGCCACGCCACCCAGATAAGCGGTGGCGCGGTTGTCTGCATCGCGGATCAAGGAAAGTTCGTCCATGATTGTCCCTGTCGCACGGGAAACGTCACCCGCAGGCGACACAATCAACAGGTACAATCAGGACAATAGACACTCAATGACGATATTGTATCCATAACAAGATCGTCAAACCAGAAGCAACAAGGCGCTGGCCGCCGTGGCAAGCCCCAGGGCACCGTTGAACAGCCGCAGACGGCGGTCATCCCGCAACCAACGGCCCATGGCCTGACCGAACAGGACCCAGACAAGGGTCCAGGGCATGCCCACCACCAGGAACATGCCCGTGACGGTCAGGATGCTGCCCACCTCGCCCAGTACCGGCATGCGGTAGATGGCATGGACAGAAAGGGCCATGGCCAGACCCTTGGGATTGATGAACTGAAATGCCGCCGCCTGCAGGAAGGTCAGGGGTGCGGCGCGTGATCCCGCCTCAGGACGGCCCGCCGTGCCGATCTTCCATGACAGGTACAGCATATAGGCCACCCCGGCATATTTCAGGATCGGTTCCAATATCGGCACGGCGCGCATCAGCGCCTCCCCGCCAATGCCGGCCAGCAGCAGCAGGGAACCGAAGCCGGCGACAATGCCCAGTATATTCGGCACCGTGCGGCGCACGCCAAAGGTAGCGCCGCTGGCGGCCAGGATCATGTTGTTGGGGCCCGGTGTGACGGAGGTGGCGACGCAATAGCCCGCCAGGGCCAACAGGGTTTCGTTCAGGCTGTTTTCCATCACGCACCCTCCATGTATGGGTGACAATCACCATTGTCACCCTTGCTTTGCGTGAATTGTCACCCTGTATCGCAGAATTGCTGGGTTGATCACGCTGTCTCTTCTGGATATTTTGAGGACAATCAGGCGTCAATGTGCGGATTGTTCCTGGCACCCATGCGACAAAGGGGGACAATTTCCGCCATGACGAGGATATGCCCGGTGAAACCGGGTGCTCCTGACGCCTGAAACCGATGATCGGCCATGGTCACCGGGATCTGGATTGAGGATGCGTGCCATGAATCAGCCCGCCACCGTCCGCTGGCAGCCCGCCATCGCCCATCGTCCGGGCCCGCTTTACCGCGCCATCGCGGCGGCCCTGGCAGAGGATATTGCCAACGGTACCCTGCCGCCCGGCACCCGCCTGCCCACCCACCGTGATCTGGCCTGGGACCTGAAGGTCACTGTCGGCACCATCACGCGGGCCTATCAGGAGGCCGAGCGTCAGGGCCTGATCGGAGGTGAGGTCGGGCGCGGCACCTTCGTGCGCGACCCCCGCCGCCTGACAGAGCCGGTGGCGGACACGGGCGGCACCTTGATGGAGATGAATGTCGGCCTGATCGACCTGTCGGTGAACGCCACGGCCCTGTGGCCCGACGCTGGTGCCCTGACGGCGGCGACGCAGGCGGTGGCACAACGGCCCGATCTGGTGGCCCTCATGTCCTATCAGACGCCGCTGGGCCATCCGCGCCTGCGCGCCGCCATTGCCGACTGGCTGGCGGACAGCGCCAACATGCATGTCGCCCCCGAACAGGTGCTGCTGGCCGTCGGCGGCCAGGGGGCCATGCTGACGGCCCTGTCCGCCGTCACGCGGCCGGGCGATACGCTGCTGGTGGAACAGTTGACCTATACCGGATTGCGGGCGGTGGCGCTGCATCTGGGGCTACGGCTGGTGCCTGTGGCCATGGATGCCCACGGCCTGCTGCCCGACGCCGTGGAACAGGCCGCCCGCACCCATGGTGCCCACGCGCTCTACTGCATGCCGACATTGCAGAACCCGACCACAGCCACCCTGTCCCTGGAACGCCGTCGCGCGCTGGTCGATATGGCGCGGCGCATCGGGTTGATGATCATTGAGGATGATGTCTATGGCTTCCTGAAGCAGCCGGCACCGCCGACCCTGTACAGTCTGGGTCCGGACGTGACGCTCTATATCAGCAGCCTGTCCAAGTCACTGTTCCCCGGTCTGCGCACGGGCTATGTGGTGGGGCCGCGCCCGCTGTTCGACCGACTGGCCACCATCCTGCGCGCCACCGTCCTGGCCCCGGCCCATCTGGGTGTCGTGGTCGCGGCGGAACTGATCGACAGTGGGGAGGCGGTTCGCATCGCGCATCGCCGCCGCGCCCTGGTGGCTGAACGACAGGCCCTGGCCCGGTCGGTGCTGTCGGGTATGGATCTTTCCGCCTCCGACCCGGCGGTCACCCATCTCTGGCTGCCCCTGCCGGAAAGCGTGCGGCGGGAAGAACTGGTGCGCGGCGCTCTGGAACGCGGGGTGAAGATCACGTCTGCCGACGGTTTCAGCCCCGGCAAGGGCGAGGTGCAGAATGCGGTGCGCATCTGCCTGCTGGGCGTGGACCATGCCAGCCAGTTGGAAAAGGGCCTGTCCGTGGTGGAAAGCCTGATCAGCAATCCCGTCGCCACCAGTGCAGCCTGGGTGTGATCCTCACACCGACAGCAGCCGTTCTGCCAGTTCCACATCCGCCGCCTTGTCCACATCGACGGCGGCCAGACCGAAGGGCATTTCCACCACCCCTGCCCTGGCCCCCGTGATCCGGCCAAGACGGGCCAGGGCGGCGGTCAGGGTCAAGCGACCCAGCAAGAAGCGCAGGATCGACAGTGGGCCAAGCAGGCGGATCATGCGCAGCGGATGCTTGCGCTGGGCCTCCACCTGCCGCCATGTGCGGGCCACACCGGCGGCGGCGGGCGTGCGGAAAGCGAACATGTTGCAGCCGGAGAAGGCCCCGTCGGCAAAGCGCAGATAGGTGCGCTTCGTCTCCGGCACCGCCGCCTGGATCACGCTGTCACGCGCCAGACCGACGCAGACATCGGTCCCGTCCGGCAGATGCGTCAGGAAATGATCCACCCATTCCGGGCGCAACAGCGGATGATCTGCGGTCGTCACGAACAAGGGCGTGCCCAGCGTCTCCAGCGCTGCCGACACGCTGCGACTGGGGCTGCCTTCCGCCGGCAGCAACGCAATGCGCCCGCCGGCCAGCAATAAGCCCAGCTCCGGGTGCTGTTCCACCAGTTCGGGCCGCTCAATGGCGATATGGATCATGCCGACGCAAGGCGATGCGGTCAGCGCACGCACCACACGCACCAGCATGGGCACACCGGCGATGGGGGCAAAGGCCTTGTGGCTGACGCCCATCAGCTTTGCCACCGGATCCTCCGGTCCCCGCGATCCCGCCAGAACCAGGGTCGTCATGCCCGTCACAACGCGCGCTCATACAGGCGGTAGGTCTTGTAGCGATCCGACCCGATGGCCTCAATCATGCGGCGCATGGGTCGATTGTCTTCCAGAATCCAGGACAGCTCGATCCACTCATAGCCCAGCTTGCGTGCTTCCAGGCGCATACGGTCGACCACTAGGAAGGGCAGAATGGCCTGTAGCCAGCCACCAACGTCGCGCCGCACCCCCATCAGGGGAACACGCGCCGTCTTCACACCCGCCACCTTCAACCGCCACAGCATCTTGAAGATGCCGAACGGGAACAGCTTGCCACCAAGGTCTGCAATGGCCTCGTTCAAGTTCGGCAGGCAAACACCAAAGGCCACCGGCTTGCCATCCACTTCGGCAATCCAGGCCAGCTTGGGATTGATCAGCAGCTTCAGCGACTTCGCCATCTGCTTGGTCTCGGCCTCCGACAGCGGCACGAAACCCCAGTTGCCGGACCAGGCATTGTTGAAGATGCTGGTGACGTGGCCCAGATCTTCCTCATAACGCTTCATATCCAGCATGCGCAGCGTCAGATTGGACGGCAGGGGCCGGTCGATCATCTGACGAACCGCCGAGGGCATGTCGCGTTCGATGTCGTAGAGATAGGCGTAGACATCCTTGGCCTTGACCAGTCCTGCCCCTTCGATCCGGGGGCCCAGATAGGCGCGGTCATGGCCCATCATCAGCATGGGTGGCCGGTCCCAGCCATTGACCAGCAGGCCCGTTTCCTCATTGATCGACAGATTGAAGGGCCCGACCATGCGCACCATGCCACGGGCACGCAGCCAGTCCGCCGCCGCCGCAAACAGGGCGTCGACCACCGCCTGATCATCCTCTGCCGCCAGCAGGCCGAAATGGCCCATTGCATCCTTGCGAATTTCAAGGCCTGCGCGGTCTATCTGCGCCGAAATGCGGCCCACCACCCGGTCCCCCCGCAGGGCCAGGAAGTACATGACATCGGCATGAAGGAAATAGGGATTGGTCTTGGGCGACAGGGTTTCCTGCCGCTCCATAAACAAGGGAGGAACCCAGTTGGGGTCGCCCTGATGCAACCGGTATGGCAGGGCGATGAAGCGGTCCACACCCTTGGAACCGGGTTCCACCTGTTCGATACGGATGCCGGCGTCCCCGCCCTGGCCGCCGCTCAAGATGCAGCCTTCACGCCATCGCTGTTGCCCGATGCAGGCGGACGCGGCGGCCGGTCGCGCGGCGGCGACCCGGTCAGTTCCATGACCCAGGGATAGCGCCCGGCCTCTTCCACATCATAGCCCAGGTTGAACACGGTCGGGCTGCGCGGCTTCTGTTTCGCCTCGCGGTAGAAGGTGCCCAGCAGCATGTCGGGACCATAGGAGATGATGCCGTAATTGCCATCCTCATTATGGAAATGGTGATACAGGTGCAGCTGCTTGATCCGCGCCACCCAGTTCCAGGTCGGCTTGTAGTTCAGGTGCTGGATGCAGTGGAAGAATTCATAGATGCAGGTGGTGAACAGGCCCGTGGCCAGCGCCGTTGCCGCCGCCGCCTTGCCATCGATCAGGTAACCGACAGGCACCGTCACCAGGGCGATGGTGGGCAGGGTGTTGGCGAGGCTGCCGAACAGCACTTCCAGCTTGTGCGGGTCCTGGTGATGGTCGAAATGGATGCGCTTCCACAGCGCCGCCGACCATTTCATGCGGTACAGCCAGCGGCCATGCAGGATGAAGCGGTGGATCAGGTACCAGGCCATCGGATAGATGAAGGTCGCGACCAGCACGGTCAGCGCCATCAGGCCCCAATTCTCCGTCCAGATCACCGCCAGCACGGCAGAGGCGAGCGCCAGGGCCGCATAGGCCTGGATGGCCGGATATGTGGAATAGGCAAACGCCAATTCCCGCAGGTTCATCTTGCCGAGGTCATAGCTGCGGCCGCGCCAGGCATCGCCCCACATGCCCCTACCCTTTCCCAAATCATCGAACAGGCCATCCGGCCCATTAACCGTGGCGTCAAATTAGGCCCCGAAGGACCGGTCTTCAAGGGCGATGCCGCAATGCGACACCGTACCGCCCTATCCTTCCACATAGACCATGATGGCCCCGCCAATGGCGGCAAACAGGACCAGCGGTGACCAGACCGCCATCACCGGCGGCAAGGCACCCGCCTGCCCCATGGAGCTTAGAATGCCAGAGGATAGCAGGAAAATCAGGCCGATGACGGTGCCCAATGCCAGACTGCCCATGGCCCCACCGCGCCGGCGCATGCCGTGCGCAACGGGTGCCGCCAGCAGCAGCATGACCAGCGACGCCAGCGGTGCCGCATAGGTGGAATGCAGGCGCGTAGCATAGTAGGTGGGGCTTTCGCCGCCAGCCCAGCTACCCCGCACGATGCGCAGCAGCCGGTTGAAGGGGATATTCTCCGGCGGCTTGCGCAGGTCGATCATATTGTTGGGCGACAGGTCCACATCCCAGCGGAGCTTGTCATCCTGCGTCACGCGCAGCGGCTCCCCGATCTCGGTCCGGACCACGCCTGACAATTGCCAACCATCGCGGCCATGGTCACCGCTAACCGCCGACATCAGGCCCGTCGCCTTGCCGTCCGCATCGCGGGTAACCATCTCCATCTCATAGATATGCTTGCCATCATCGGAAATACTGCCGATCCGCACGACATGATCGCCCAGCCGGAACCAGACCGGCTTCACCGGGTCATCATCCTTCTTTTCCGACGGCAGTTCCGTCGCCGTCCACCAGCTGACGAAGGCGCGTTCGCAGCGCGGGGCCACCTGATCGGCCATGATGAAATGGGCGATGGAAATGACCAAGGCCGCCGGCAGCAGCGCGCCCATGATCTGGTATGGCGTCATGCCGACCGACCGCATGGCCACGATCTCGTTCGTGGAGGCAAAGGTCCATAGGGTGGACAGCGAGCCGATCAGCACGGCCAACGGCACCACCCGCTCCATCACCATGGGCAGGCGGATCATCGTGTAATAGGCCAGACCGCCGCCGCCCAGCCCACGCTCCAGAACCGTCGACGCGGCATCCAGCAGGTCAAGCAGTTGCAACAGCGCCGACAGCGCGAACAGAACCGACAGAACGCGGACCAGGAAAGTGCGGGTCAGATAACGGGTGATGGTGCTGCGGTTCATGGCTTGGCCCCCCCCGCCTTCTTCTTTCGGCGCTTGAACAGGCGACCGATGAAGCCCGTGACATTGTCGATGACATCGAACATCGCCGCGAACGGGTTCTCGCCCGGCCGCACATCGGCGCGGTGGAACAACCAGGCGCACAGCAGGCAGAACAGGCCAAACGGCACCCAGATGCCGATGCTGGGCGGCAGACGCCCGACATCACCCAGGCTTTCACCCAACTGTATCAGATGATGGTAGATGATCAGGATCAGGGTCGCCAACGCGATCCCCTGCCCACGCCGCGCCCGCTTCGCCGCCATGCCCATCGGCACGGCCAGCAATGGCAGCAGCGGCAATGACAGTGACCGGGCCAGCCGCGCATGCAGTTCCGACCGCACCTTGTTAAAGGGCAGGATCGATTGCGGGTCGTGCATTTCCGACCATAGCTCATGCAAGGTCAGTTCACGCTCGCTGCCGCCACGTTCGCGGAAAGGTTCGGTGACCAGCCGGAACGGCTTGTCCAGGGTCATTTCCCCGAACTCCATCACCTGCCGACGGCCATCGGGAAGCACGCGCACCTGCACCCCATCATGCAGGGTGACCAGCACCCGCTGCCGATCGGGTGTGGCAGCCAGGGCGCCGGTGACAGCCGTGGTCACCCACTTCTCACCATTGTCGCGGTCCTGCTGCACAAACACCTTTTCCAATCGGCGCCCGGTCGGGTCCACCATATCGGCGGAGATGGTCACACCCTCGCCGGCATCGACAAAGGTGGCCTGCGGAACGGTGGCATCCCAGGCCGCATTGACCACCATGTGATAAATGGCGCTGTAGCCATAACGGCCATAGGGCTGGAGATAGCCGAACAGGATGATGGAAAACACCATCAGCGCCACGCCCAGCCCCAGGAAGGACCGGGCGATGCGTGGCACCGACAGACCCGCCGACTGCAACGCGTCCAGTTCATTATCCTCCCCCATCCGGGCGACAATGATGAACATGGAGATGAAGAACGCCGCCGGCAGGGCCAAACCCAGATAATGCGGCACCAGATTGGCGACCAGCCGGATGACCATGTCGAACGGCCCGCCATGATTGGCCAGCAGATCGAACAGCCGCAGCAGCCGCTCCATCAGCAGCGCCACCAGCACGACCAGGAGCGACGCGAACAAGGGCTTCAGCGTTTCGGTCAGGATATAGCGGTCAATCAGCCGCGTGGAGTGAAGCTTGTATTGCCGTTCTGACGGCAGCGGCGAGCCGTTCACGTCACATCCACCCACAATGCCTTCAGATCGGCAGTCAGCGCCGCCAGCATATCGGCATCCGGCGCCACCGCCTGGCCCAGCGCCGGGGGACCGGGCCAGCCGGCATCGGGGAAGCTGACGCCGCGATAGTCCCGCGCGCCTTCATACCGGGGGATCACGTGGAAATGCACGTCGGGGTCCACCATCATCAACATCAGGTAATTGATCTTCTGATAGGCGGTGAACCGGGTCAGCACCGTCTCCACCCGCGCCACCACTTCCTGCAGCCCTGCGAACGCAGCCGGCGTCAACTGCGCGAAGGCGGTGGCCGGTTCCTTGCAGACTAGAACAAGGGAGCCAAGGGCCGGTTGCTGCGGCCGTACCTGCACCGACCACAGGGCCGTCTCCGCCACGACGCTGGCCGGATAGCCGAATTTCAGCATGGTGGCATTGGGCTGGGTCATGGGGTGTGGCACTCTGGAGGACAAAAGAGACAGGCACTTTAGTGCGGAACAGAGGGGACCGGAACCACCATTATCCGGTGACAGGACCGTATCCGCCCACAAGCCTACAACGTGGCAGGCAGCCGAAGCATCCAGCCGCCCAGCGCCGTTATCGGCCCATCGCGCCGTTCCACGCCCCGAACCTCCACCTGCACCCGCCAGTGCGAACCGTCTGTGTCCACCGTCACAAGGTGCCAGCGGGCGGGCATGTCATGGCGATAGCCGATGGCAGATGCCGATGGCACCGTCAGACTGGGGATCGGGCCCTTGGGTCCCCTGATCATCGACAGGTTGGCGACATGGGCATGGCCATGCAGCAGCATCTCCGCCCCCGTGCGCGACAGGAGGTCGCGCAGTTCCCGCCGGTCGGTCAGGCCCTTGCGCCCCGATACCACCCCATCGACCACGGGATGATGCACCATAAGTACCCGGAACAGCCCGCGCCGCCCGGCATCGGCCAGCATATCGCCAAGCCGTTCCAACTGCTCCCGCCCCAAGGACCCTTGTGCCAGCAGCGGCTTGGTCGGCACACCTGAATTGGCCCCGATAAAGGCAACGGACCCACGCTGCCGCAGATAGGGGAAAGCCACCTCCCCCTGACCATCACCCATCATGTAATCCGCCCACAGGCCCAGACCATCGGCGAAGGGCACATGCACCATGGCGTCATGGTTGCCGGGGACATAGGACACATCCCGCCCATCCCCCAGGGTCCGCAGCCAGACGGCCCCGCGCTGGAACTCCCCGGCCAGGGAGATGTTGGCGATGTCGCCCGTCACGGCCCAATGGTCCACGCCCTGGGCCCTGATATCGGCGACGATGGCGGACAGCATGGCAGGCGTATGGGCGTGGCGGCGTTTACGCTGCCATGATTGATAGGACAATGTGCGCTTGGATAGCCATTCCAGCCCCTTCGGACGGTCGGGTTCCAGCGGCAGATGCGGATCGGACAGGTGGGCGAAGCGGAAGGGCTGCATGAAAGCCAAGCTACAATGCCTTACAGGCGATAGGCAAAGCCCGCGTCTGGGAGTATGTAGACCATCAACAAACCAACCTGATCATGGTTCACGCCTTGTCCGCCGACAATCACGCCGCTGAAACCACCCCGCCCATGGCCGCCACCATCGGCGACAATCCCGTTCGCCTGTGGGGCATGAGTTCCGCCGAACGCCTGCGCCGCCAATGCGTGCGCAATGGCGTGACGGAGGTCCGGGCCTGGGACGGGCTGGATCATGGCCGTTCACAGCTGCTGCTGCGCACCGACTGGGTGTTTGACGAAGTGCTGGTGCGTGATCTGGCCAAACGGCCCGGCACCATCCTGGTGGACAGCCGCAATCAGGAACCGGTGGCCGCCCATGTGGCCGCCGAGGATGCCGCCGAAGTGGCGGAGATGCTGAACAGCAGCCGAATCGTTCCCGCTAATCTGGCCGCCCGGCTGCGCGTGCTGGTGCCGGATGACCTGTCCTCTTCCTACAATCACGCGCTGCGCAAGCGGGAGACGCCGTTCCTGCTGCGCCTGACGCCCGAAGCCCTGCCCAAGATCGAACAGCGCATGTTCGCCGGCAGCTATAAGGGCGTCACTGACGTCATCACCAAATATGTCTGGCCGCTGCCGGCTCGGCACGTGACCAAGCTATGCGCCGTGCTGGGCCTGTCGCCCAACATGGTGACGGGCATCGGTGCCGTCCTGATGCTGCTGGCGCTCTGGCTGTTTGCGGAGGGACATTACCTGCCCGGTCTTGCCGCCGGCTGGGTCATGACCTTCCTGGACACGGTCGATGGCAAGCTGGCGCGCGTGACGCTGACCAGCAGCAAGTGGGGCAACATCTTCGACCATGGCATTGATCTGGTCCACCCGCCCTTCTGGTGGTGGGCCTGGGTCGCGGGCCTGTCGGCGGCGGGCTTCACCATGCCGGGGGGCGAGATCTTCGCCCTGATCGTCATCTGGGCCGGCTATGTGTCGCAGCGTTTGCAGGAAGGTTATTTCATCAAGCGCTTCAAGATCGACATGCACACCTGGCGCCCGTTCGACAGCTTCTTCCGGCTGATCACGGCGCGGCGCAACCCCAATCTGGTGATCCTGACGCTGGCCACCCTACTGGGCCGCCCGGATATCGGCATGGCACTGGTGGTCTTCTGGATCGCGGCCTGCTTCGGCGTGCATATGGCGCAAATCGTTCAGGCCGAACAGGCGTCCAAGAAGGGCCCCATCACCTCCTACCTGTCCGCCTGATCCATCATGGCGCGTCCGGGTCTTATCCGTAATCCGTTCAGCCACCGGAACAAGGCGGGGGCCGGTGATTTGCCGGCGGATGCCGCGCGCCTGTTCGGCAGCCATGTGGCATCGCCTGACACGCCGGAAAAGCTGGTGCAGGCCCTGCGCGGCTTTGCCGATGGCGGGGTGGATATCATCACGGTGGATGGTGGTGACGGGACCGTGCGGGAGGTGCTGACCGCCCTGCCCCACGCATATGGCGATGCAAGCCCGGCGCTGGCGATCCTGGCGGCAGGCAAGACCAACCTGATCGCCGCCGATGTCGGCACCCACGGCTATGGCCCTCGCGGGTTGGCCGGACTGGTGCGGGCAGCGCACGAGGGGACGCTGGGCACCCGCACCACGCAGCGGCCCATCCTGTCGCTGCACTGGCCCGACGGGGAACATGGGCCGGTGCGCGGCATGTTCATGGGGGCCGGCGCCTTCACGCGTGGCACCGACCTTGCCAATGCCGCCATCCACAAGGCCGGCTTCACCCAGGAAATTGCTGTGGTGCTGACCATGGCCGGTGTTCTGGGCCGGGCGCTGATCGGCAATGACAGCCATGGCTGGCTGGCGGGTGAGCCTTTCACGGCAACGGTCGATGACAGCCCGGCGTTGGACGGCAACCGCTTCCTGTTCCTGGCGACGACGCTCGACAAGCTGATCATGGGGCTGTGGCCCTTCTGGGATCATGGCACGCGTCCCCTGCGCTATCTGGATGTGGCGGCCAGTCCACCCGGCCTGCTGGGTGCCTTGCCGCGCCTGATGACGGGGCGGCCCAGCGCCGGCATGCGCAACGCGGGTGCCTATCGGTCGGGCGGGGCGGAACGGATCGAACTGCACCTGACCCGCCCCCTGATCATGGATGGGGAGACGTATCCCGCCGGTCGTGTCATCCTGTCGGCCCATGACAGCATCACCTTTGTTCAGCCGTGACCGACCCGCTTTCCACCCTGATTGACCAGGAATGGGACCTGCCCCTGCCCGCACCCGCCGCCGCCCTGGTGGCGGCGCTGGTGGCGCATGGCGGGGACAATGTCGCTTCGGTGCTGTTCTACGGCTCCAACCTGCGCACGGGCGATGTCGAGGGGCTGCTGGATTTCTATGTGCTGGTCGATAGTCTGACGGGCTGGCGCGACAGCCGCCCTTTGGCCGCCGCCACCCGCCTGCTGCCGCCCAGCGTGGAATATTGGGAGGTGCCGTGGCAGGGCCACACCTTGCGGGCCAAGGTGGCCGTGATGGGTATTGACCAGTTCGTGCGCAGCACCCGTTTTGACGGCCTGGACACCACCATCTGGGCGCGGTTCACCCAGCCGGTGATGCTGGCCCATGCCCGCGATGCAGCCGCCCGCCGGCAGGTTCGTACCGCCGTGGCCCAGGCGGTCACGACCGCCACCCGCTGGGCCGCCTTGCTGGGTCCCACGGAGGGGACTGCACGCGATTACTGGGAGGCGCTGTTCAAGGCCACCTACAGCGCCGAACTGCGCGTGGAGAAGGCGTCACGGGGCGTCAGCATCGTGGACCATGCCGCCGACCGCTACACGGCCCTGCTGCCCCCCGCCTGGGCATCGGCACGGGTCCCGTTTGAGGAACGACCCGATGGTCGCCTGCACCCGCTTCTGTCCCCGACTGAACGGGCAAGGGCGGCCAGTGCCTGGGCCTGGCGCGGACGGTTCGGCAAGGTGCTGAACATTGCCCGGCTGGTGAAGGCCGCCTTCACCTTCACCGGTGGGGTCGATTACCTGCTGTGGAAGCTGCACCGTCATTCCGGCGTGCGCCTGGAACTGACGCCATGGCAGCGGCGCCACCCCATCCTGTCGGCCCCTGGCATCCTGTGGAAGCTGAAGCGGATGGGGGTCATCCGCTGATGGGGCGGGCAGCGAACCCCACGCTCGCCCATTACAGCGCGCATGCCGCGCATTATGCCAGTCACTTGGCCGATCATGACAGCGCCGGTGCAAGGCAACGGTTCCTGACGACTATCGACTGCCAGGCGCCCGCCATTCTGGACCTGGGATGCGGCGCCGGGCGGGACCTTGCCGGCTTCCGGGAAGCAGGCGCCCTGGCAATCGGGGCCGACGGCAGCCCGGCCCTGGCCGCTATCGCCGCACAACAGACGGGCTGTACGGTGCATGTGCTGGACCTGTTGTCTGCCGATCGCGCGCCATGGATGGATCATTCGTTCGACGGGATATGGGCCCATCATCTGTTCTTCCACCTGCCGGACATCGCCCTTGCGCATGTTCTGCACCGGGTGGGGAACTGGCTGCGACCCGGCGGTGTTTTCTATGCCTGCGATCCCACCGGCGATGGCATGGAAGGCTTGGCCACCGATGGCCGCTATCTGGCCTTTCGCCGCCCGCAAAGCTGGAAAGCGGCGGTGAAGGAGGCTGGGTTCACCCTGCTGGCCGATTGGCGCCGGCCCGAAGGATTACCCCGTCACCGGCAGGAATGGCTGGCCACCCTGTGGCGCCGGCTTTGACCCGACCGGATTTTTCCCGCACAACGGGCGCCCAGGCCGCCATTCGGAAGGACACCGATGATCGAAGACATCCTGCTTTTCATCGCTGTCGGCTTTGCCGCCCAGATGGTGGACGGGGCCATCGGCATGGCCTATGGCGTGACGGCCAGCAGCGTCATGATGTCGATGGGCGTGCCCCCGGCCACGGCCAGCGCCAGCGTGCATGTGGCGGAAATGTTCACGACCGGCGCCTCCGGCTTTGCCCATTGGCGGCGCAAGAATGTCCGCCTTGATCTTGTCTGGCGGCTGGCACTTCCCGGCATGCTGGGCGGCGCAGTGGGCGCCTATGTGCTATCGGGGATTGATGGCGATGTCATCCGGCCCGTGGTGGCAGTCTATCTTCTGGCCATGGGTGGCCTGATCCTGTGGAAGGCATTGCACCCGCCACCGCCGCATGAGCTATCAACGCGCAAGGTCGCGGGCCTGGGGCTTGGCGGCGGCTTCCTGGATGCAATCGGCGGCGGTGGCTGGGGTCCAATGGTGGCCAGCACCCTGATCGGCGGCGGCACACAGCCACGCTATGCCATCGGCTCCACCAATTTGGCTGAATTCTTCGTCACAATGACGGTGTCCTTCACCTTCATCTTCACCATCGGGCTGGAGCTTTGGCCCGCCATCCTGGGCCTGATCATCGGCGGCGTCATCGCCGCACCCTTTGCGGCGATGGTGACGCAGAAATTGCCCGACAAGCCCATGATGATCCTCGTTGCCGTGGTCATCATGCTGCTCAGCCTGCGCAATCTGGTCGATGTCGTGCAGAAATGGCTGGCCTGACGGCCAGCCATTGAACACTCACTCGTAGTCGGGAATATCCGGCATCTGCTCCACATCGGGCTTACCATCGCGAATCCAGCCGTCGCGCCGCTGACGGTAGAGCGAGCGCATGGAGGCGTAATAGTCGAAGCTGTTGCGCTTCACATCGTCCAGCGCCTCGATATATTCGGCCCGCGTATCCAGCGCCGTCAGGGTGCCACGGGTCAGGGTGATCCAGTCCTGGTCGGTATTGCTGGCATAGTTCGATACCGGATCGGCGAAATACTCGCCCACAAAACCGGTCGCATCGCGCACCGATGACGGCCCCAGCAGCGGCAGCACCAGATATGGCCCCTCCGGAATGCCCCAGACGGCCAGCGTCTGATCCAGGCTTTCATATTCGTAGGGCATGCCATGGTCGGCAGCCACATCAACCAGGCCACCCAGGCCGATGGTCGTGTTAATGGTGAAGCGGCGCAGCACATCACCCGCCCCATGCCAGTCGCCCTGCAGCAACTGGTTCGTCAGATCCAGCGGGGAGCGCAGATTGCGCAGGACATTGCGCACGCCCTTCTGTACCGGCGTCGGCAGGACCGTGCGGTAGACCTTCGCCGCCGGGCGGATGATCACGACATCCAGCCCCTCATTGACCCAGAAGATGGCCCGGTTCACCGGCTCCAGCGGGTCATTCACATCCTCGGCGGGACCGGCGGCGACCAGGGCCGCATTATCCACGTTCAGCGCGGGCGACGGCGCCGCCGCATTATCCTGCGCCGCAACCGGCACAGCCGTAACAGCAAGGGCCAGCGCGGTGGCCAGCGCGGTGCGGTGCAGCAGATGGGTGGCGGACAAACGCGACATGGGCAGGGCCTCAACAGCAACGGATATTCGGCGGGCGGCGCGCGAACCTTGTTCATGTAGGCCGCATCCGTCCCCCGTAAAGTGATCACAGTCACAGGACAGGGCGCCATTGCCAACGCTGCAATTCGTCTATCCCGTCATGCATGGCCTATGCGGATGGGCGGCCTGCTGCTAAATGGGCAGGGCATACCCATTTCAGACAGCTCGACACGTGGCCCGTAAGACGTTCCGTTCTCCCCTCAAATCCTGGTTTGGCGATGACCGCCTGCGCCGTCTGTTCGCCAATGCCGGCATCCTGCTGGGCGGCAAGACGGTCAACGCCATTGCCGGCCTGGCAGGTCTGGCCATCGCGGCACGCGCGCTGGGCGTGGAACAGTTCGGCATCCTGGTCCTGATCCACACTTTCACCCAGACCATTGGTGAGATCGCGAAATTCCAGAGCTGGCAGGCCGTCCTGCGCTATGGCACGCCGGCCCTGAATGAAGGGCGGATCGGCGATTTCCAGCGTCTGCTGCGATTCACAGCACATCTGGACGGGTGGAGTGCCATCGCCGGCACATTCCTGTCGGTGGCCGTTGCCTGGGCGTTGGGGGCATCCTTCGGCTGGCCGGCAGACCTGATGCCGGCGGCGCTGATCTATGTCACCTCGGTTCTGTTCATGGTGCAGGCCACGCCCACGGGCATCCTGCGGCTGATCGACCGGTTCGACATCCTGTCGGTGCAAAGCACGCTGGGCGCCATCATCCGCATGGTGGGCGGCGGCATCGCCTGGATCATGGGCGGCGGCATTGTAGCCTTCCTAGTGGCTTGGTACGTCGCCACCGCCGTCGCCGGCATCTATCTGATCGCCAAGGGCTGGTCAGAACTGCGCAAGCGCGGCCTGCTGGACGGGTATAGCTGGCGCGGCGATGGCAAGCCGATGAGCCATGGATTCGACGGGGTGTGGAGCTTCGTCTGGTCCACCAACCTCTCCTCCACCCTGGAACTGGCCTATACCCATATTGGCACGCTGGCCGTCGGCTGGATGCTGGGCCCGCGCGACGCCGCCCTGTTCCGCATCGCCCGGCAACTGGGGGAGGCCCTGGCCAAGCCGGCCAAGCTGCTGATCCCCGCCATCTACCCGGAACTGTCGCGCATGATCGAGGCGCGGCAGTTCGGGGAGATGCGGTCCCTGATCCAGCGTTCGGCCCTGCTTGCCGGGGCCGGCGCCATGCTGGCGCTGGTCATCTGCTGGTTCATCGGGGAAGTCGGCCTGCGCCTGATCGTGGGGGAGGAGTTCGTACCCGCCTGGCCCGTCATGATGTGGCTGGTGGCCGCCGCCGTGGTCGGCATCTGGTCCTTCCCGCTGGAACCCGTCATGGTTTCGGCGGGTGAGGCGCACAAGGCACTGATGGTGCGCATCTGGACCACGACGCTCTATATCCCGATCCTTCTGGCCTGCATCCACTGGTTTGGCTTGATTGGCGCCGGCTGGGCCCGCATGTTCTCTGCCATCCTGGTGCTTGTCGCGTTTCTGGTGCCCGTGGTGCGCTGGTTCCGGCAGCGTATGGCGGAGGAGCGGAACAAGGTATGAGGATCGGGTTTCTCTACAACAGTCAGAGCCACCAGATCCTGCATTCCCTGCCCATGGCCCTGGAACTGTCCATCCTGCGCCCGGACTGGCAGGTGGACATCCTGGCCCCCGGCCAAGGCCACCTGGATTATGTCCAGCAATTCATCCCGCTTTATCCCGGTGCCAAGGTCAGCCTGCGCCTGATGCCGCAGCCGCTGGGCATTCGCCTCTACCGGCGTTTTCGCGCCTTGCCGGTACCGCCCAAGGCGTGGTCGCTGTTCCATAACCGCCGGATGCTGAATACCTATGACGCGCTGGTGTCGACGGACAAAACCAGCCTCTTGCTGCGCCGGTTCGGCGTCAGGCGGCCCAAATTCATCAATACCGAACATGGCGCCGGTGATCGGGACGTCACCTTTGACCCCCGCGTCGCCAAGTTCGACTTCAACCTGATCCCCAGCCCGAAAAGTGCGCAACGCCTGGTGGAAGCCGGATATCTGACGGCAAACCGCTATGCGGTTTCCGCCTACACGAAGTTCGACGCGGTAAACCGGCTGGCGGGCGGACGCCCCCCCCTGTTCGCCAATGGCCGGCCCACCATCCTCTACAACCCGCATTTCTCCACAACGCTGGGGTCCTGGCCACGCTTTGGCATGATGATTCTGGAGATCATGGCCCGCCAGGACCGCTACAACCTGATTTTCGCACCCCATATGCGGCTGTTCGACCCGGTGACGCCGGGCAAGCTGGCGGCGTTTGAGCGATTCAGGGGGCTGGATCATATCCGCATTGATCTTGGCAGCGATGCCAGTTGCGACATGACCTACACAATGGCAGCAGACCTCTATCTCGGGGATGTTAGCAGCCAGGTCTATGAGTTCCTGTGCAAACCGCGTCCATGCGTGTTCCTGAACGCCCATGCCGTCGCTTGGCGGGACAACGCCAATTACCGGTTCTGGACCTTCGGGCCTGTGCTGGACACGGCTGATGATCTGCTGATGCATCTGGACGATGCCATCGCCAGCCACCCGCAATGGCGGGCCGTTCAGGAACAGGCCTTTGCCGCGAATTTCGACCTGTCGGTGAATAATCCAGGGCGGCATAACGCGACGCTGCTGGCGGAATGGCTGTCCCGCTCCATTTGACAGGTGGCAAGGGTGCCCCTACATCCGCGCTGATTGCCCGAAACCTCCCGCTCTGGTATGAGCCGGCATGGACGGACTTCCCTATGTTGGGGGTACGCTTTTGCCGTTGCGCGCAGTGAACGGCATTCAATCCTCTGGTTCGGGCCCCGCGCCCCCTTGTTCGGAACAGTACGCCATGGTCAGCCCCACCCCTTCCAAGCATGCGCTCGCCTCCCGCTTGGCTGATTTTGCCACGGTGCCGGAAGCGATTGAATACGCGTCGCGCGGGGAGACCGGCCTGAATTTCTACTCCGGCAAGGGTGAACTGACGGAGGCGCTGCCCTACGCGCAGATGTATGAACAGGGCGTGTCGCTGGCCCGCAAGATGCTGGCCAAGGGGCTGGTGAAGGGCGACCGCGTCGCCATCATCGCTGAAAGCGATGGCGACTTCATGCGCGCCTTCACGGCGTGCCAGTTTGCGGGCCTTGTCCCCGCCCCCTTGCCCCTGCCGGCGGCGTTCGGTGGCAAGGACGCCTATATTGAGCATATTCGCCGCATGATGCAGGGGGCCGATGCCGCCGCCGTCCTGTCGCCCGCCTCGCTGGCCGACTGGGTGAAGGCCGCCGCCGATGGCCTGAACATGAAGGCTGTGGGCACGCTTGCCGTGTTCGATGATGTCGACGGGGCGGGGATTGAGTTGCCGACCGTTGGCCCCGACGATCTCTGTTACCTGCAATTCTCGTCGGGCAGCACGCGTTTCCCCCTGGGCGTGGCCGTGACGCAGCGTGCCCTGATGGCCAATGCCTATGCCATCACCCATCATGGCTTGAAGATCACGGCGGCTGACCGCTGCGTTTCCTGGCTGCCGCTCTATCACGATATGGGGCTGGTCGGGTTCCTGCTGACCCCGCTGGTCTGTCAGGTTTCCATCGACTATCTGCCGACCCGTGAATTTGCCCGCCGTCCGCTGCTATGGCTGAACCTGATCACCCGCAATGGCGGTACTCTGTCCTACAGCCCCAGCTTCGGGTACGAGCTTGCGGCACGGCGCGCGGAGACGGCCTCGACCGAAGGGATCGACCTGTCCACCTGGCGCGGGGCCGGCATCGGCGGCGACATGGTGCGTCCGCGCGTGCTACGCAAGTTTGCGGAAACCTTTGCCCCGCGTGGGTTCAACGCCGGCGCCCTGGTCCCCTCCTACGGCATGGCAGAGGCATCGCTGGCCCTGTCCTTCGCACCGCTGGGTGTCGGACTGGTCACCGACCGTGTTGATCTCGACCGGCTGGAAGGCGACGCGGTCGCCGTACCGCCGGGTCCGCAGACGGAGCGCGAGCGTGAATTCGTGCTGAACGGCCCCGTCTTGCCAGGCCACGCCATTGAGGTGCGCGATCCTGATGGCAAGCTGCTGGGCGAAAAGCAGGTGGGCCGCCTGTTCGCCCGCGGCCCGTCACTCATGCGCGATTATTTCAACCGACCGGAGGAAACGGCGGCAGTGCTGTCCGCCGATGGCTGGCTTGATACGGGTGACCTTGGCTATCTCTGCGATGGGCAGATCGTCATCACGGGCCGGGCCAAGGATTTGATCCTGGTCAATGGCCGCAATATCTGGCCGCAGGATCTGGAATGGTCCGCCGAACATTCCATCGACAGCTTGCGCAGCGGCGACGTCGTTGCCTTCTCTGTCGATGGGGATGGCGGAGAGCAGGTGGTGGTGCTGGTGCAGTGCCGCCCGACGCAGGACGAAGCCCGCGCCGCCCTGGCAGCGCAGGTGCAGGGCGTGCTGCGTGCCGCCCATGGGCTGGAGGTGAAGGTGGTGCTGGTACCCACCCACTCCCTGCCCCAGACCTCTTCGGGCAAGCTGTCACGCACCAAGGCCCGGCAGATGCTGCTGGCCGGTGAGTTCGGCGCCAACGCCCTACTGTCCGCCTGATTATGAAGGTCGCCGCCATAACGGGTGGCACCGGCTTTCTGGGCCGCTATATCGTGGCGGCCCTGCACCGCGCCGGCTTTGCCGTCCGTATGCTGGTGCGTCAGGACCCGGTGCATCCGCTGCTGGCCGATGTCTGGCCCGAACTGGTGCTGGGCGATCTACGCGATGATGCGGCCCTGGCCAGACTTGTCACGGGTGCCGATGTCGTCATCCATGGCGCCGGCCTGATCAAGGCCAAAGACCGGGCGCAGTTCTTCGCCGTGAATGAGGGCGGTTCGGCTTCCATCGGTCGCGCCGTCGCCACCCACGCGCCCCGCGCCCGACTGCTGCTGATCTCCAGCCAGGCCGCGACCCAGCCGCACCTGTCTCATTATGCCGCCAGCAAGCGGGCGGGAGAGGTAGCGGCACTGGCGGCCTATGGCGGCGCCGACTGGTGCATTATCCGCCCGCCCGCCATCTATGGCCCCTGGGACCGCGAAACCCTGTCGCTGTTCAAGGCCGCCGCCGGGCCTGTTGTGCCTGTGCTGGGCGGGTCGGAAGCGAGGCTGGCCATGGTGCAGGTCGCGGATGCCGCCGACGCCATCGCCGCCCTGGCCAAACCCGGCGGACCGCAGGGACAGGAATATGCCCTGTGTGACGGGGTGACCGCCGGCTATGACTGGGCAACGCTGCTGGATTGCGCGGCGGATGCGGTGGGCCATCGCGCGGCCCGTGTCCGGGTCCCTGTCCCGCTCCTGCGGGCCATCGGATTGGCCGGCAGTCTCACCGCCGCCATGACCGGCAAGCCGGTCATGTTGACCCTGCCCAAGACGCGGGAAATCACCCATCCCGACTGGTCTGTCGCGTCGCAGCAAATGCCGCCTGAATCGCTGTGGAAACCCCGCATCGGGCTGCACGAAGGGTTTGCGGGTGCGGCAAAATGGTATCGGGAGCATCGCTGGATATAGCGATTTGAACAAAGTTCGCTGCAAACTGTTGCGAAATTACCCTGCGCTGTGTCATCTGTCACAGGTGTTCCATGCGTTTTGTGGTTTGCTCTTGCATCCTTTGGCGTTGCAATTACCTTACCGGAAAGTGACGCTTTTTAGGATTGAGGTCGGGGGGCACCGACCTATTTGCCACTGCAACAACCTAGTCTGACAGATTTCCGGGGCGCTTTAATGACTACCGACGTCAACGACATCGTCGAAACCATCATCGCCGCCCTGGTCAAGACCTTGCCAACGCCGGTCACCGTTACGACGGAGACCAGCATCACGCGTGATCTCGGCCTGGATAGCCTGGCCGTCATGGATTTCGTGATGGTGCTCGAGGATAAGTTCGATGTCTCGATCCCGATGGAACGGATCGCGGAAGTCGAAACCATCGGCGACCTGGCTAGGACCATATCGGAACTCCGGGGGCACGCCTGAGAAATGACGATCCTTGCCAAGTACACCAAGCTCCGCGAGCATTATCACCGCATTGCCGGCGCCGGCCGTGACCCGTTCACGGTAAAGTTCGACGCCATGCTCTCCCCCACGGAGGGCATGCTGAACGGTCGCCGCACGATCCTGCTCGGCACCAACAACTATTTGGGCCTGACCTTCGACCAGAGCTGCATCGACAAAGGTGTCGAGGCGCTTAAGTCGTTTGGCACGGGCACCACCGGCTCACGCATCGCTAATGGCAGCTACGACGGCCATGCGGCGCTGGAACGGGAACTGGCAAAGTTCTATGGCCGCGAAAACTGCATGGTCTTCACGACCGGCTATCAGGCGAACCTGGGCATCATCTCCACCCTGGTGGGCAAGGATGACCTGCTGTTCCTGGATAGCGACAGCCATGCCAGCATCTATGACGCAGCCAAGATGACCCCGGCCCAGGTCATCCGCTTCCGTCACAACGACCCGGAAGACCTGAACAAGCGTCTGCGCCGCGTCGCCGATCATCCCGGCAACAAGCTGGTGGTGGTCGAAGGCATCTATTCGATGCTGGGTGACGTTGCCCCGCTGAAGGAATTCGCCCAGGTCAAGCGCGAGAATGGCGTCTACCTGCTGGTGGATGAGGCCCATTCCATGGGCGTGCTGGGTGATACGGGCCGTGGTCTGGCGCAGGAAGTGGGCGTTGAGGATGATGTCGATTTCATCGTCGGCACCTTCTCCAAAAGCCTGGGCGCCGTCGGCGGCTTCTGCGTCTCCGACCTGCCGGACTTTGACGTGCTGCGGGTCGCCTGCCGTCCGTACATGTTCACGGCCTCTCTGCCGCCGTCGGTCATCGCCACCTGCCTGCGCTCGCTGGAGCGGATGCAGGAAGAGCCGGGCCTGCGCACCAAGCTGATGGCCAATTCCAAGCGCCTGTATGAAGGCCTGCGGAACAAGGGCTTCCAGGTCGGTCCCGACGTGAACCCGATCGTGGCGGTTTCACTGCCCTCGATCGAGCTGGCGATCACCTTCTGGAACCGTCTGCTGGAAGAGGGTCTGTATCTGAACCTCGCCCTGCCGCCGGCCACGCCCAACAGCCAGTCGCTGCTGCGCACCAGCGTCAGCGCCGCCCACACGACCAAGCAGATCGATACCGCGATCGAGCTCTTCGGCAAGGTGGCCCGTCAGTTGAACGTGCAGCCGGCCCTGGTTCAGACCGCCGCCGAGTAAAGCTCTGCCTCTGTCGATAATGAAAAGCCCCGCAGGATCATCCCTGCGGGGCTTTTTCTATGCCCACCCGATGGCGGCCAGGGTTTCGGCCATATGCAGCGGGGGCGGCGCGGTCGCAGTGATCTCCCCCGCCCCGTCCAATGACGGAAAGCGGATAGACCGGGCCAGCAGGTGCAGCGGCACCGGCGGTGGCATCTCCGCCCCATAGATGCGGTCCCCCAGGATCGGCATGGCCATATAGGCGCAATGGGCGCGCAGCTGATGCATCCGCCCCGTCCGGGGATAAAGTTCCATATGCGACAGGCCGTCGGACTGTCCCAGCCGCTTCCAGCGGGTCAGGGCGGGCTTTGCCGTCACATCCACCACCATCTTGGACGTGCCGGGCACCCGGACCTTGCCCAGCGGCAGGTCGATCACCCCTTCCACCACCTTCGGCCCACCCATCGTGACCGCCCAATAGGTCTTCCGGACCCGACCGTCCAGGAACATGGCGCCCAGCCGCGCCGCCGCCTCCACATCGCGGGCAAGGACCAGGCAACCCGCCGTCTCCTTGTCCAGCCGATGGGCAAGACGCGGCGGCTCCGGTCGGTCCCCCTGGATCAAGGGCAGGTACAGCTCCAGATGGTCGGTGCATTTGGTCCCGTAATGGACCTGCAGCCCATAGGGCTTGTTCAGGATGATAACGCGCTCATCCTCGTACAGCACCCGTTCGCGCATTTCCTGCGCTGTGTAAGACATTCGCCCGCTCCGTCCTTCGCCGCCCTGTCATAGCGTGCTGTCGCGTCGCAGGCCACATGCCTTGACAGAAGGCCCGCCTGCGCGCATTTCAGCGCGCATGTGGGGATGGGATTTACAATCAGCCATACAGGGCATCGGTCGTATCGGGCGGACAATGGCCGCCTGGACCCTGTTCTGCGCCCTGCTGCTGCGGGCCATGCTGCCCCCTGGCTATATGCCCGACCTGTCGGCCTTGGGCGAGGGCGGCCTGCCGCTGGTCATCTGTACGGGTGCTGTACAGGATGTAACGCTGCTGCTGGATGCTGACGGCAAGCCGGTGAAGACAAGCGATATGCCGGCGCCCAGCGACGTCCCCTGCCTGTTCGCCCTGCTGGCCGCCCTGCCGGTGCCGTTGCTGCTGGCCTTGTCGCTGCTGGTGCCGCTCTGGCCCCGGCAGACCATCCTGTGGCGCCCCTCACCCGGCTGCACGCAATGGCCGGCCTATCTGCGCCTTCCGGGCGATACCCCGCCCCGCGCCCCACCCGCCTTCATCTGATCGCCAAATCCTGAACCGGTCGCGCCCGTCGCGGCCCCAGAAGATTTGCGCCTGGCCATCCCATGAGCGGCGCCGGGCCGATGATGAAGGAAGTTTCCCTATGTCGCGTTCGTTCCTGCTGGCCGGCGCCTGCCTGCCCGCCCTGTGCCTGTCCCTGCCCGCCGCTGCCGAGATGGCCGCCGACCCCGCCAGCGTGGTGGAAGTGATCGGCCAGCGTCAGGGCAGCGCCACCGCCCCGTCCGTTGACGAAGCCCGCAAACAGATCAATAAGGTCGCCGGCGGCGTCGATCTGGTCACGGCGGAGGAGTTTCGTGACAAGTATGCCCTGAACCTGAAGGACATGCTGTCCGGCACGCCCGGCGTCTATGCCCAGCAGCGCTTTGCTGAAGAAGTCCGCATCTCCATCCGCGGGTCCGGATTGTCGCGCAGTTTCCATATGCGCGGCCTGTCGCTGCTGATCGACGGGGTGCCCGTCAATCTGGCCGATGGCAGCACCGATTTCCAGGAAATCGACCCCCGCCAGGCCCGCTATGTAGAGGTGTTCAAAGGTGGCAATGCCCTGCGTTACGGTGCTGCCAGCCTGGGTGGGGCCATCAATATCATGACGCCCACGGGCCGCACGGCCAGCAGTGCCAACAGTATCGCCATCGATGGCGGCAGCTTCGGCACCATCCGCCTGGCCGGAACGGCGTCCGCCGCCGGTGAGACGCTGGACGGCTATGTCAGTGTCAATGGCATCCGGTCCGACGGCTATCGCCAGCAGACGGCACAGCAGACAGCGCGGCTGGCCGGCAATGTCGGCATCAAACTGACCGACAGCGCCGAAACCCGCTTCTACCTGTCCGCCAACCATATACAGCAGGAAGTGCCCGGCACGGTCAGCCGCGCCTCGGCCCTGGATACCCCGCGTCTGGCCCCGGCCATCAATAACCAGAATGACTATGCCCGCGACATCAACTCCGTCCGCCTGTCCAACCGGACCAGCATCCTTCTAGGAGATGAGGCGCAGCTGGATGTCGGCGGCTTCCTGAATGTGAAGTCGCTGTTCCATCCCATCTTCCAGGTGGTGGACCAGGACAGCCAGGATGTTGGCAGCTTCATCCGCTATACCGATGTCGGCCAGATCGGCGGTCTGCGGCACGAGCTGGTGGTGGGGCTGCAGGGCCGCTACGGCCATGTCAACGCGCTTCAATATGTGAATGTACGCGGCAGCCGGGGGGCAAAGACCGCCGATGGCGACCAGTATGCCCAACAGGCCGAAGCCTACGCGGAAAGCCGCACCTCGCTGACGCCGGACCTGACCCTGGTCGCCGGCCTGCAATGGATGGCGGCCAAGCGGGAGCTGGATAACAACCTGAACGCCACCCAGGACGCCGACAAGAGCTTCCATGCCCTGAACCCCAAGCTGGGCCTGCTTTATCAGCTAGATGGCGGCACCCAGCTTTATGCCAATGTCTCCCGCGCGGAGGAGGCGCCCACCTTCTCCGAACTGGTGCAGGCGCCGGTGCCGCGCTTTGTGCCGCTGGCGTCGCAGAAGGCCTGGACAGCGGAGGTCGGAACACGCGGGCAGTCGGGCATCTTCGCCTGGGATATCGGTCTGTACCGGTCCTGGCTGCGGGGTGAGTATCTGCAATTCACCGTCAATCCCACCATCCCCGCCGGTACCTTCAATGCCGACAAGACCATCCATCAGGGGATCGAGGCCGGGCTGGACGTGACCATCGCGGACAAGCTGTTCGCGTCGGACGCTGGCAGCGTGGTGTTCAGCCAGACCTACATGCTGAACGATTTCTACTTTGACGGCGACGCGCAGTTCGGTGGCAATGATCTGGCCGGCGTGCCGCGTCACCTCTATCAGGGCGGCCTGATCATCAAGAATGGCGATACCTGGCAGGTCGGGGCCAATGTTGAATGGGCACCGGAAGGGGCCTGGATCGACTATGCCAACAGCCTGAAGGCGCCCGGCTACGACGTCTGGTCCGTCAATGGCAGCGTGCAGCTGGCCAAGGGTCTGCGCGTCTATGCCGAGGCGCGGAACATCTTCAAGACCCGCTATATCTCGTCCATCAGCACCATCGCCAATGCGCGGGCGACGGGCGCCAACCTCAATGTCTATTATCCCGGTGAAGGGCGTTCGCTCTATGCCGGCCTGAAGGCGGAGTTCTGAGCGATCCGGCGGTGAAGGGGTGCCCTGCATTCAGAGATGAAGACAGGGTCGCTCCGAACCGCCGGACCCGCCCCCCGTGCAACAGGATGAAACAGAAAACACACCTGCGTTTCACCGGTGCCGCCTTTTGATGCGCGACAACCGGCTGCTTCAGCAGCGGCAAGACACAGGTGTGGCGTTGATGGAAGGACAGTAGCAGAACAGGGCCGGAAAGTCAGCAATGCCGGCCCTGCACGCGCCCTTACCCCAACGCCAGCCGGGTGAACAACAATTGTGCCGGCTGGCCCTGCCCCTGCCAGACGATGGCATATTGGCCCAGCATTTCCGCCAGTTGCAGTGCATCGAACGGGGCCAGATCAAAGATCGCCACACCCTTCTCCACGGGCCAATCCTTGGACGCGGGGCGCAGCTCCGCTGGCAGATAATCCAGATCCTCATCCTCCAGGATGTCGATCAGGCGGGCATGGGCGGCGTCATTGGCGGCCTGGGCGGCCGGCTTGCTTTTCGGGTTCCAGGCGGTGACGAACACGATCTCTGCCGCCCCGCGATTTTCCAGCAGGCTGTCGACCTCCTTGCCGTCCGCCATGATGCGGGCTGTGGCGGTTCGCTTGCCGTCCAGCGCGACGTAACTGGTCTGCTGATACGCGCTCAGAAGCTTGGGATCAAAGCCGCTCATGCGAAATCCCCAACGGTATGGGCATGGTTCAGGGGGCCGTGACCATGGCCGAAGCCCGGCGCGGTACGGATGGCAATATCGACATAGCGGCGGGCGCGGGCCACGGCATCCGCCACCGACAGGCCCTGTGCCAGACCCGTGGCGATGGCGGAAGACAGGGTACAGCCTGTACCGTGCGTATGCCGCGTTTCCACCCGTTCGCCGGTGAAGGCCTGCTCCCCATCACGGGTAACCAGAAGGTCGGTCAGGACCGGCCCGTCCATATGCCCGCCCTTCATCAACACGGCCTTGGCGCCATAGTTCAGCAACGCATGCCCGGCGCGGCGCATGTCATCGACGGTGCGGATGTCGATGCCGGTCATGGCCTCGGCCTCCGGCACATTGGGCGTGACAATGGCGGCCAGTGGCAGCAGGCGGCGGATCAGGGCACCGGTGGCGCTTTCATCCAGCAACCGGTGCCCGCCCTTGGCGACCATCACCGGGTCCGCGACAAGGGCCACGCCGGGCGCCGCATGGGCCAGCGTATCGGCCACGGCATTGATGATATCTGCCGTCGCCAGCATGCCGATCTTCACGGCATCGGCCCCGATATCGGCCAGGACCAGGCGCATCTGCTGTACCAGGAAATCAATGGGCACGGGCAGAACGCCATGGACGCCGTTGGTGTCCTGCGCCGTCAGGGCCGTGATCGCCGTCATGGCATAGCCATTGAGCGCCGTCACCGTCTTGATATCGGCCTGGATACCGGCCCCACCGCCCGAATCCGACCCGGCAATGATCAGAACGCGTCCGCGCATCTTCTTCACTCCGCCGCCACGGCCTGGGTCACCTGTCGCACCGCGTCGCAGATATCATCGACAACGCGGGTCACCAGGGCATCATCCTCCCCTTCCGCCATGACGCGGATCAGGGGTTCGGTGCCCGATTTGCGGATCAGGACACGGCCAACGCCTGCCAGCTTTTCCTCACCCGCCTTGATGGCGGCCTGCACGCTGTCGGCGTCCAGGGGGCGGATGCCAGTGCTGGCATCGTAGCGGACATTCTTCAGCAGCTGCGGCAGTGGCTGGAACACGCGCAGCACATCGGACGCGGGCCGCCCCGATTGCCGGATGCAGGCCAGCACCTGCAACGCCGCCAGCAAGCCATCACCTGTGGTGGCGAAGTCCGACAGGACGACATGGCCCGACTGTTCACCGCCGACATTGAAGCCATGCTCACGCATATGTTCCACGACATAGCGGTCGCCCACCGATGTGCGCGCCAGGGTCAGACCAAGTTTTTTCAGGTGCAGTTCCATGCCGATATTGGACATGACGGTGGCGACCACACCACCGCCGCGCAGCCGCCCACTCTCGGCCCAGCTCTGGCCGATCAGGGCCATGATCTGGTCGCCGTCGATCTGCGTACCTGTCTCATCCGCCAGGATCAGGCGGTCGGCGTCACCATCCAGGGCGATACCCAGATCTGCCTTATGCTCCACCACGGCGGCGCGCATGGCGGCGGGGCTGGTGGCCCCGCACTTGTCATTGATGTTGAAACCGTTGGGCTGGTTGAACAGGGTGACCACCTCCGCCCCCAGTTCATACAGCACGCGCGGCGCCACCTTGTAGGCGGCGCCATGGGCGCAATCGATGACGATCTTCATACCGTCCAGACGAAGGCCCCGCGGGAAGCTGCTCTTGACCACTTCGATATAGCGGCCAAAGGCGTCTTCCATGCGCTGCGCCCGGCCCAGGTCGCGCGGGCCGGCCAGATCGGGCGCGAAAGGCAGCGCCATGCGCGCCTCAATCTCCGCCTCGAACTCGTCCGACAGTTTGTAGCCATCGGGGCCGAACAGCTTGATGCCATTATCCTGGAACGGGTTATGGCTGGCCGACAGCATGACGCCCAGATCGGCGCGCATGGACCGGGTCAGCATGGCCACCGCCGGCGTGGGCAGCGGACCCACCAGGATGACATCCATGCCCATGGAGATGAAACCCGCCGTCAGGGCCGGTTCCAGCATATAGCCCGACAGGCGCGTATCCTTGGCGATCACCACCGTGTGGCGATGATCCCCGCGCCGGAAATGCAGAGCGGCAGCCATGGCGGCCTTCAGCGCCGTCTCCGCCGTCATCGGCTCGGTATTGGCGGTACCGCGGATGCCATCCGTGCCGAACAATTTACGCGACATGTGTCAGTTCCCAGGAATGCCGGCAGGAGGGCCGGTGGATCGGAATGTTACGCAACCTATATCACGCCGATTGCAGGGCCTGCCACACGGCGACCGCCTGCACCGTTGCGGCCACGTCATGCACGCGCAGGATATGCGCACCCTGCCCCAGCGTATGCAGCGCCGTGGCGATGGAGCCAGCCACCCGGTCCTTGGGCGCCTCCCCTTTTGACAGGGAAGCGATGAAGCGTTTGCGGCTGACCCCGATCAGGAGAGGGCAGCCCAGCCCGTGCAGGGCGGCGGTGCGGGCCAGAAGGTCGACATTATGGCCCAGATCCTTGCCGAATCCGATACCGGGGTCGATGGCGATCCGGTCCCGCGCGATGCCCGCCGCCACCGCCGCGTCGATGCGGGCGGACAGCCAGTCGAACACCTCTGCCGTGACATCACCGTAGCGGGGTGCCACCTGCATGGTCTGCGGCTCCCCCTTGATGTGCATCAGGACGACGGGAAGGCCCGTTGCGGCGGCAACGGAAAGGCTGTCCGGGTCGCCGGAAAGGGCCGTGACATCATTGATGATCCGCGCCCCCGCCACTGACGCCGCCTTCATCACGGCGGCGTGGCGGGTGTCGATGGAGATCACGGCCCCTTCCGCCGCCAGCGCCCGGATGACGGGCACAACCCGCGCAATCTCCGTCTCCACCGGCACCGGTTCCGCCCCTGGTCGGGTCGACTCGCCACCGATATCCAGGATATCAGCCCCCTCGTCCAGCAGCCGGCGGCCATGGGCGATGGCGGCATCGGCCTGGGCATGGTCACCACCGTCGGAGAAGCTGTCGGGCGTGACATTGACGATACCCATGATGACAGGCCGCGACAGGTCGAAACCGGCCCAGGGGGCGCGGGGAGCGGTCAGGGGATGGTCGGGGGGCAGTGCGGTGGCGGGGATGAGGCCGGCTGGCGTCTCGACCAGCGTAAAGGCCAACGGACCGCCGGCCAGTGGACGGGCCTGTCCGGCAGCAATGGCGGTGCGGGCGGCGGGGCCGGAGAGGATGGCCAGGGGGCGGTGCATGAGACGGGCTCTTGATTATGGGGTGCTTTTCGGTCCAGTCGGCACTCCCTCACCCTCCCATCGGCTGACGCCGACAGGCCCCTCCCGCTCCCACTTTCGTGGGCGAGGGTAAAAGTTTTGCCCCTCACCCGCTTGCGGGAGCGGGAGGGGCCCAAGCCATCAGGCTTGGGAGGGTGAGGGAGCAACCTCCGAACCGATGAAAACCTACCGCTTGCGAAAACAACAAACCCCCGACGCTCATCACGCCGGGGGTCTGCTCACTCAACCTATAACCGCCCGCTTAAACGCCGGGCTGCGGCTCCGGCTCGATCCCGTCCTTGCCCGACGTGGGAACCGAGGCGCGGCGACCGCTGGAGGACTTGGGCGGCTCCGGGGCCTGCGGGCGCGGGGCCGGCGGATCGGTACGGACCACCTGCTCACCGCGCAGGATGGCCTTCACCTCTTCACCCGACAGCGTCTCAAACTCCAGCAGCGCTTCCGACACCTTGTGCAGATCGTCCAGACGCTCCGTCAGCAGCTTGCGGGCCATGCTTTCGCCCTGCTCGATCAGGCGGCGGATTTCCTCGTCGATCAGCTGTGCGGTGGCTTCCGACACGTTCTGCTGCTGCGCCACCGAATGACCCAGGAAAACCTCCTGTTCATTGGCGTTATAGCGCACGCGGCCCAGCTTGTCGGACATGCCATACTCGGCCACCATGGCGCGGGCCCAGCGGGTGGCCTGCTGAATGTCGCTCGAAGCGCCGGTGGTCACGTTTTCCGCCCCGAAGATGATCTCCTCGGCCACGCGGCCACCGAACAGCACCGCCAGACGCGATTCCATCTCACGCTTGGTGTAGTTGGTGCGGTCGCGTTCCGGCAGGTTCATGGTCACGCCCAGGGCGCGGCCACGGGGAATGATGGTGACCTTGTGCAGCGGGTCATATTCCGGGACCCAAAGCGAGACCAGGGCATGGCCCGCCTCGTGATAGGCGGTCAGCTTCTTTTCCTTCTCCGACATAACCATGGAGCGGCGTTCCGCACCCATCATGACCTTGTCCTTGGCGGACTCGAAATCAGCCATGCCGACCACACGCTTGCCGGCACGGGCCGCCAGCAGCGCCGCCTCGTTCACCAGATTGGCAAGGTCAGCACCAGAGAAACCGGGGGTACCACGAGCGATCACCTTCGGGTCCACATCAGGCGCCAGCGGCACCTTGCGCATATGGACCTTCACGATCTTCTCGCGGCCCAGCACGTCAGGGTTGGGCACCACGACCTGACGGTCGAAGCGACCGGGACGCAGCAGGGCCGGGTCCAGAACGTCAGGGCGGTTGGTTGCGGCGATCAGGATCACGCCCTCATTCGCCTCAAACCCATCCATCTCGACCAGCAGCTGGTTCAGCGTCTGCTCACGCTCATCATTGCCGCCGCCCAGGCCGGCGCCACGATGGCGGCCCACGGCGTCGATTTCGTCGATGAAGATGATGCAGGGCGCGTTCTTCTTGCCCTGTTCGAACATGTCGCGGACACGGGACGCACCGACGCCCACGAACATTTCCACGAAGTCGGAACCGGAGATGGTGAAGAAGGGCACATTGGCCTCACCCGCGACGGCACGGGCCGTCAGGGTCTTACCCGTACCCGGCGGGCCGACCAGCAGCACGCCCTTGGGGATCTTGCCGCCCAGGCGCTGGAACTTCTGCGGGTCCTTCAGGAAGTCGACGACCTCCTCCAGTTCCTGCTTGGCCTCATCAATGCCGGCGACATCGTCAAAGGTGACGCGGCCCACCTTCTCGGTCAGCAGGCGGGCGCGGGACTTGCCAAAGCCCATGGCCTTGCCGCCGCCGCCCTGCATCTGGCGCATGAAAAACACCCAGACGCCGATCAGCAGCAGCATCGGGAACCAGGACAGCAGGATGGACAGGAGCGAGGGGCCCGTATCCTCCGCCACGACCGACACGCGCACATTCTTGTCAACCAGACGGTCGGCCACGTTGGAACCGGGCGGGGCCGTCACGGAGAAGCTGCGATTGTCATTGGTGGTGGCGGTGATCTGGTCACCCTTGATCGTGACGGACGTCACCGATCCGCGCGACACCTCGGCCAGCAGGTCGCTATAGGCCATGCCGGACTGCGACGAGCGGGTGGAGGAAGTCTGGAACAGGTTGAACAGGGCGATCAACAACACCCCGATCACCAGCCACAGCGCCAGATTCTTACCGAAATTATTCACAGCCCTGACCTTTCATCGACCGCACCCCCAGGCGGGCCTGGGGGAACTCCTTCCATTAGATAATGTCATCTATGGCGGTGACAACAGCGAACCGCGCGGGAACTGCCGGAACCGATACTAATGGCACCATATGCACCCCCGGATCGGGGATGTCGGGAGCCGTCCACGCCATTGGCGGTATGGCCAATGGCCGATCCCCATCCGTGACAACCGGCAGGGTCCAGCGGACTGCCGCAGGCAGATCGGACCGGGCCAGACGGGGACTTTGTGCAACAGCCCTGCGCCACAATGCCTCATCCAGGGCCCGGACGGTGTACTGCCCAAACGCTTCGGACCAAAGGCGGAATCGGCCATCCCAGACCACGGAGGGACCGCCGCCCTGCAACGCCACGGGACCTTGAAGGTTCCTTGTCTCCCGGACCAGACGCCAGCCGCCGGTGATGGGGGTGAGCTGACAGCCGGCCAGCGTGCGACCCTTGTCCGGCTCTGCACGCAGCCCGGCCACCAGATCGGCCACGGCGGCAGGTGCCGGCGGGTACGGTGCCCCGCCAACGGCGCGCAGCAGGGTTGCGGCCAGACCTTGGGCCATCCGCCTCTCCTGCTGGAACAGCGCATGATCCAGGATCACCCAGCCTTCGGGCTGAAACCGGGCATAGAGCGCCAGCAGGTGGGCTATTTCGGCATCCTCCCTGGCTCGGATGGCAGCAGCAGCGGCAACTGCTTGCATGTCGCCCTGCCCCACCGACTCCGACAAGCGCAGCCGGGCGCGCGCAAAGGCAGGATTGCGGTTGGACGGATCTTCGACCCAGGTCTGGCCCGCCGCCACGCATGTTGCGACCAACCGGTCCTTGGCGACAGGCAGAAGCGGGCGGATCAGGCGCGCCCGCTCCATCTCCCGGATGGCGGGCATGCCCGCCAAACCCTGCGGGCCACTGGACCGGTCGGCGCGCAGCCGGTGGGTTTCCGCCTGATCATCGGCATGATGGGCCAAGGCCAGATGCAAGATGCCCGCATCCGCCGCGGCATCAGCCAGAAGGCGCAAGCGAGCGTGCCGGGCACCGGCCTGAACGCCCGTCACCGGCTTTGGTCCATCCCAGGACAGGATACGGTGGGGGATACCCCGCTGCGCCATCCAGGCCGCAACCTGTTCGGCCTCAGACCGGCTGTCGGGGCGCAACCCATGATCGACGGTGAGGGTGAGAAGTGTGCCCCCCCGAGCAGCCACCCAGGGTGCCAGAAGCAGGGCCAGTGCCATGCTGTCGGCACCGCCGGAAACACCTGCCGCAATATTGGGGGCCGACTCGAACGGCCCCAGGGCCTGCATCAGCCGGTCGAAGGTGACCGGCCCGATGGGACCGCTCACTTGCATTTCAGACGGTTCTTCTCCGCCTCAGCCCGGCGCAGGATGGTCTGCGGTGCCGTCGCCTTATAGGTCCGGTTCAGTTCCGTGAGAGCGGCGCAGGCATCCTCATTCGCCTTCATGGCCGAAAGGGAAAGTGACAGCTTCAGCAGGCTGTCCGGCGCCTTGGTGCTCTTGGGATATTTCTGATAGCCCTCGGCAAAGGCAACAGCCGCTTCCTTGTACTTGCCACGCACATAGAAGGATTCGCCCAGCCAATACTGGGCATTGCTGGCCAGCGGGCTGGCGCTGTTCGCCTCGATGAAGCGGGTGAAGGCCAGCTCCGCCTTGTCATACTCGGCCTGACGCAGCAGGTTGAAGGCGAAGTCGTACTGTTCCTGCGCCGACCCGTTGGGCAGGTTGAACCCGCCCGCCGCCGGTGCGGCGTTGCTGTTGGCAGCAGCAGGCTTGCCCGTGGAATGGGCGGCGGGCGCTGTCGGCTCTGCGGCAGGAACCGCCTCGCCCGCCGACGGTGCGGCTCCGGCGCTCAAGCCACCGCCCTGCCCCTGTTCCAGACGGCTCAGCCGGAATTCAATATCCTGCTGCATCTTGGCCAGCTGCTCGCGCAGCTGTGCCACCTGGAAGCCCGCTTCCTCATAACGGCCCGTCAGGGTCTGCATCTCCGATTCCAGGCGCTGCAAGCGCACCTCAAAGTCGGCGGCGACATTTCCGGTCATCGTAGGGGTCGCCCCACCGCTGGCGGGCGGGCGGGCGCCGCCACGGTAAACCTCGCGGCTTAGCGTCTGCAGCTCGTTCTCCAGCCGTTGCAGCCGGTTCGCCATATCCCGCGTGTCGGACTGGCCCGAAGCCGGCAAAGTGCCCAACACCGCCGCGACGGCGATGGCGGCCAGCGTCAGGCGGCGGCGGGGATACGGGTTCTGGGAACGCAGATGTCGGATCATCGGGACCAACGGTTGGCGAGGATTGCGATGGGCGCGACCCTACCGCGAAGGCCCGCACGGCGAAAGTGTCCACAGGCGGTAAGGCAGTAATAAGGCGTGCAAAAGAAAACGCCGCCCGGTTTCCCGGACGGCGTTTCCTTCAGGCTGTCGACTAGACCTTGGCGGTCGTGCCGGATCAGTTGATCACGGTCACGCCACGGCGGTTCTGCGTCCAAGCGGCTTCGTTGGAACCAACGACCTGCGGACGCTCCTTGCCGTAGGAGATGGTCTGAACGCGAGCAGCTTCGACGCCCATGGCGGTCAGGTAGTTCTTGACCGAATTGGCACGACGCTCACCCAGAGCCAGGTTGTATTCGCGGGTGCCGCGCTCGTCAGCGTGACCTTCGATGGTGATGGTCACGGACTTGTAGGTCTTCAGCCAGTTGGCCTGACGATCCAGGGTAGCGGTCGCTTCCGGGGTCAGGTCGAACTTGTCGAAACCGAAGAACACGCGGTCGCCGACATTGACGATGAAGTCTTCAGCCGAACCCGGGACCGGGCCCGAGGGCTTGGCCGGAGCGGCCGGAGCGGCGACGGTGCCGCCGGTGGTGGCCTGAGCCGTCTGTTCCGGCTTGGAGGAGCAGGCAGTGGCCAGAACGGCAACCGCGACGAGGCTGAGCATCTTGAAGCGCATTTGAGAGACCCCCTAGGTGGAAATCGAGTTAAGGATAAGTGCGTGTTTGCCCCACGGAACCGCGTAAACCACAGCCAGACGCCGCATTGAAGCGATCTTCAGGCCCGGCGGATTTGAGCGCTGTTCTTGCGTTGCGAAAATAGGGTGACGCACTCACGGAATCAAGGGCGACCATGCAGGGTCGGAAGCATCGGTGGGCGTTAAGACCTGCCGTTCATTAAACCCTGTCAAGTCGATTGAGTATAGCTTGGCTTGGCGCTGTTTGCCTCCCTGTCCAGAAGGCCTTTCCTTGAAGAACATTAGCACTCGGCCATTTGGAGCCCAGGTAGGCCCTTCGACATGGTAGGCCTCTGTCAGAAGTCGCTCACCCGTACCATCCGGCCGAATGACGCCGATATAGAACTTATCCCCCGCAAGTCGGGTGAAGGCGATGAGATCGCCACGGGGAGACCAGACGGGAGTACCGTAACGGCCCTGGCCGAAAGTAATGCGCTTCACATCACTGCCATCGGCATTCATCGTATACAGCTGCTGCGTACCACCACGGTCGCTTTCGAACACGACTTTACTGCCATCGGGCGCAAAAGACGGCGAAGTGTCGATGCCAGGATGGTTCGTCAACTGCGTCTGGCGACGGGTGCGCAGGTCCAAAGTGTAGATGTCGGAATTGCCGGACGTGGCCAGCGACATGATCACCTTATTACCATCGGGCGAGAAACGCGGCGCGAAAGTCATGCCCGGAAAATCACCCAGCACCTCCTGGCGGCCTGTATCAATATTGAACAGATACACCCGAGGCCTGTTGTTGAAGTAGCTCAGATATGTGATTTCCTGGGTACTGGGCGAGAAGCGCGGGGTCAGAACCAGGGTACGGCCATCGGTCAGGAAACGGTGGTTCTCACCATCCTGGTCCATGATCGCCAGGCGCTTGACGCGCTGCAACGCAGGGCCTGACTCGGCAATATAGACGATGCGCGTATCGAAGTAGCCTTCCTCACCCGTGACGCGCTTATAGATCGCATCCGAAATGATGTGGGCGACTCGCCGCCAGCCATCGGCCTGGACGGTATAGGCCAGACCGGTGACCTGCTGACCCGCCGTGACGTCGAACAGCCGGAACTCGATCCGGGTACGGCCATCGGGCGACTGGCTGACGGTACCCGTCACCAGACCCTGCGCCTGGATCAGGCGCCAGTCGGCAAAGCGGACACCGACCTTCAGACTGTCGGGCGTCTGCACGAACTTGGCCGGTTCCAGCGGGCGGAACAGACCGGACCGTTCCAGATTGGCCGAAATGACGCCGGCAATGTTCTGCCCGATCTGGGTGGCGTTGGGGTTGTCACCGGCGAAATTGGTGATCGCGATGGGAATCGGCTGCGGATTGCCTGACGTGATGTCGATCTCAAGTTCGGCGCGGGCGGGAGCGGCGAAGCCTGCGGCCAGCACCATCGCCACCACGGCAACGAAGCGACCTACGACCCGCCAGCCGCCCGTGGAGAATAGAGCGTTGGCTTGCATCAGAACATATCCTTCGGGCTGAACTTCATCAGGATGGACCCTTTGTCCCCGTACTTGTCGCGCGGGATGTTCAACGTATTACATCCAGGCAAAAGCGGCGCCCGTAAGGCGGATTCCACAAAAGCCCGGAAATGCGGGTCGGTATTGGGATTACCCGTGCCCGAGACATACTGCACATTTGTGACGCGCAGGTTGCTGTCGAACAAGACCCGGATTTCCGCCTGCATGTTTTCCACGCCCTTTGCCCCCACCGGCACGTTCCAGCAGTTGCGGATCTGACGGCGCAGCGCGTCCTCCTCGCTGATGCTCAAACGCTCACCCGTCTTGGCGGCCAGCGGCTGCGGCGGCTCGGACGAGGTTTCCTTGGGCGGCTCCTTGGAAGGCGGGCTGTCGGTCTTCAGCTTGGCAACGTTCTTCAGAACACTGTCCAGCGTCTTCTCCAGCGGCTTGGGCTTCGGCTCCTCTTTCTTGGGCTTGGGCTCTTCCTTCTTCGGTTCGGGCGGCTTCGGCTTGGGTTCCTCCTTCTTGGGAGGTTCCGGCTTCGGCTCTTCCTTCTTCGGCGGCTCGGGCTTGGGCTCCGGTTTGGGTTCGGGCTTCGGCTCGGGCTCGGGCGGATTCTCGGCCACCTGTTTGGGCGGTTCCGGCACCTTCACTTCCGGCGGCGGCGGGGGGGGTTCCTTGGCCTGCTGCGGCGGTGGGGGCGGTTCCGGCTTTGGCGGCGTCGGCTTGGGCGGCGGGGGTAGTGGCTTGGGGTTCGGCTCGGCCAGCTTGGCGATGGTCATGGGGCCGACCTCCACCACCTCGACCGGCACCTCCTGAAGCTGGATCACCTCCCGCTTCTTGATCAGGTGCGGCAGTCCGATGAGCGCCAGAATGATCAGCGCCAGGTGCAGGATGCCGGAAAGGATCAGGGTGGTCCGCATGATGCGTTGATTTCCACCCTTACCGTGCGCCGCGACCGTCGGATTCGATGACCAGCTTGGCCTCCGACAGGCCGGCGCGGCGCGCCTCGCTCAACACATCCACGATGCTGGCATACGTGGCCTCGCGGTCGCCACGCACCAGAACCTTGCGGTCGGGCGTCTGCTCCGCGACGATGGCCAGACGCGGGGCCAGTTCGGCCAGCGCGAAAATCTCATTATCAAAGACTTTCTTGTCCTTGAACGAGATGCGGCCATCTGCGGTGACGGTCACCCACAACGGGTCCTCTTCCGATTTCAGCGCCTGGGCCGCCCCCTTGGGCAGATTGACGGGAATACCGGCGGTCAGCAGCGGCGCCGCCACCATGAACACGATCAGCAGCACCAGCATGACGTCCACGAAGGGCGTCACATTGATGTCCGACATGGCGGCGCGGCGGCCACGCCGCCGCCCGCGCCCGGACTGCTTGCCAGGAAGGCTCGCCCCCATTTCAGCCCCGCTCTTCCAGATGACGCTGCAGGATCGCGGAGAATTCTGTCACAAATGAGTCGAGCCGGTCGCCGAAACGCCCGATCTCCGAGGAAAAGTAGTTATAGGCCAGCACGGCGGGGATGGCAGCGACCAGACCGATGGCGGTGGCGAACAAAGCCTCCGCGATGCCCGGCGCCACGACCGCCAGCGAGGTATTCTGCTGGGCCGCGATATTGGTGAAGGCACCCATGATGCCCCACACCGTACCGAACAGGCCGACGAACGGGCCGGCGGAACCGACCGAGGCCAGCACCGTCATGTAGCGTTCGGTGTCCGCCATCTCGCGCCCCACCGTCACCGACATGACGCGTTCCATGCGCTGCATCAGGTTGGCGCGCATGGCGCCCGACGCGGACAGGCCGCGTTCATTGGCATGACGCCATTCGCGCATGCCGGCGGCGAACACGGCGGAGAAGGGATCAGCCGGGGCTTGCGCCACCTGATCATAGAGCTGATCCAGAGAGCCGCCGGACCAGAACTGTTCCTCGAAATCGGCGGCGGCGGCCTTCATGCGGCGCAGCTTGGTGGCCTTGTTGAAGATGATGGCCCAGGTCCAGACCGACGCCGCCAGCAGACCCAGCATCACCAGCTTCACAACGATATCGGCCTGCAAGAACAGGCCGAGCGCCGACATGTCATGGACCGGCGCGACATCACCGCCGAGGGCGGCGGCTTGCAGAAGGGTGGGAAACATCGGGTTCAGTCCTGACCTTTTGACAAAATATTGACCATCACCGACCGCAAGGCGGCCGGCAGGCGGACGGGCCGCCCCTGCGTATTGATGCACGCCAGACGCAGGCCCAGGCGGACCAGCGGTGCCGGTCCCGTCGAAGCCTCTACCCCGCCCCAGGCCAAGCCCGAAGCGCGGCGCACATCCTGTTCGATATCCAATGTCGCGGCGCCGATATCGGCAATTCGCGAGACGACTTCAAGCGCGTCATCAAGACGGGCGGGTTGCCGAAAATCGATTTCGCAATGCCGTACCGTCAAGGCCACACCCATTTGCGCCACCATGGCGGCATGCGGAAAGCCTGAAAGGCGCAGCATCTCATTGCGCGCCCGTTCCGCAAAGCGCAGGTAATTGGCGTGATAGACGATGCCGCCGGCGTCTGTATCCTCATAATAGACGCGGGTCGGGAAGACATGGCTTGTCCCCTCCCACCAGCCGACCGGCGGCATCCTCGCGTCAGGCATCATCATCCCCGTCAAACAGGTCGCCGACCGGCGCACTGCCCTTCCCCACCGTTGGCATGCCGCCCAGCAAATCCAGCTGCCGCACCGGCGTGGCCGGCACCGGCAGACCCAGATAGCGGTAGCCCGTGTCGGTCAACATGCGCCCGCGCGGTGTGCGCTGCAACAACCCTTGTTGGATCAGATATGGTTCGATGGTTTCTTCCAACACGTCACGCTGTTCACCCAGCGCTGCGCCCAGCGTCTCCACCCCCACCGGCCCACCGCCATAATGGTCGGCAATGCACGTGAGATAGCGGCGATCCATGGCGTCAAAGCCCAGCCGATCAACCTCCAACCGGGTCAGCGCCCGGTCGGCGGCCTTGGCATCCACCACCTCCAGCCCCTGCACACCGCAGATGTCGCGCACCCGGCGCAGCAGGCGGCCCGCGACACGCGGTGTGCCGCGCGACCGGCGGGCCACTTCCAGCGCGCCCTCGTCCGTCATCTCCACGCCCAGGATGCGGGCACCCCGGCTAACGATCAGCTGCAATTCCTCCGGTTCATAGAATTGCATGCGCAGCGGGATACCGAACCGCTCCCGCAGCGGGCGGGTGATCAGGCCGGACCGCGTGGTGGCGCCGACAAGGGTGAAGGGCGGCAGGTCGATACGCACGCTGCGCGCCGCCGGGCCTTCACCGATGATCAGGTCCAGCTGGAAATCCTCCATCGCGGGATAGAGGATTTCCTCCACCGCCGGCGACAGTCGGTGGATTTCATCGATGAACAGCACGTCATGCGGCTGAAGATTGGTCAGCAGGGCCGCCAGATCGCCCGCCCGCGCGATGACAGGGCCGGAGGTGGCGCGGAACCCGACATTCAGTTCCTTGGCCACAATCTGAGCCAGCGTGGTCTTGCCCAGACCTGGCGGCCCAAACAGCAGCACATGGTCCAGCGCCTCACCCCGGCCTTTGGCGGCCTGGATGAACAAGGACAGGTTCTCGCGCACCTGTTTCTGGCCGATGAACTCGCCCAACGACAAGGGGCGGATGGAATTCTCGGTGCTGGCGTCACCGCCGATCCGGTCCTGTTCCACCATGCGTTCCGGTTTTGGGGGGGCCGCCTCCGGCTTGGGCTTGCGGCTCACTGGCTCAGTTCCTTCAGGCCGGCCCGGATCAGAGCGGAGACATCGGCCTCACCGCCAAGGCTCTGGGCAGCCTTGTTCACGGCGGTGAACGCCTCGATCCGCTTATATCCAAGATTGACCAGCGCCGACACCGCATCCCCAACTGCCGTACTGACGGCGGGTTGTGCCGCCGTGCCTTGAACCTGTGTGGCCGCCACCGGGCTGGTGGCGAGTGTCGCCACCTTATCCTTCAATTCGTTCAAAATTCGGGCAGCCAGTTTCGGCCCCACCCCATCAGCCTCACACAGCGTCGTCTTATCCTGGGCGGCAATGGCGGAGGTCAGGCGGTCGGGCGCCAGCACCGACAGGATGTTCAGCGCCACACGCGCGCCCACCCCCTGTACGGTCGTCAACAGCCGGAACCAGTCGCGTTCATTGATATCGGCGAAGCCGTACAGCGCCATCTTGTCTTCCGACACCCACATTTCGGTATGGACCGACACGGCATTGCCGGTACTGCCCAGCCGGCGCAGGGTGCGGGTGGAGGCGGAGATCAGATAACCGACCCCGTTCACATCGATGATGGCCCAGTCCAGGCCCGTGCTGTCCAGCAGTCCGGACAATTTCGCGATCATTGGCTAACTCCTGCCTCGGGCACCAGCAGGGGCAGCGCCGCGATGATATCGGTATGGATGAAATCCTTGCCCTTGAACAGCAGGGGGGCGCTGGCCGAACGGGACAGGGCGTAAGAGGCACAGTCACCATAATTCAGCTGAGCCTTGTGGCCCGAACCTCGACCGAAGCGACCATAGGCAGTGAACGCGACCACAGCCTGCTCATCATCAAACGGCAGTAGCTGCGTTCCCGTCTCTTCCAGGAACGCGTCGAATTCCCATACCTTCGACATGTTGAAACGACGCAGCAAAACAGAGCGGCATTCGAATGCCGTCAAGGCTGACATCAGCAACCCTCGTGCGCGGCGGATAGCACTGAGATGCAGAGAAGCATCCACCTCCCCACACAGAATCGCATAGATGGCCGACGTATCAATGGCGATCCGCGTTGTCATCGCGCAGTCCTTCCATAACGTCGTAGCCGAGGATTTCATCTTCGGTCAGATCATGGATCTGCGGGATGGCCTGGGCACGCGCCACGATCGCTTCCACCCGCGCCCAGCGGGCCTCATCCATGCGACGCGACTGCCGCCCCACGCGCTCCAGTCGCTCACGCACAGCTTGGTGCACGGCCTCTGTCAGGCTCTCACCGGTCAGTTCGGCCAATTGCCGGACGTCACGTTCCGTATCGGGGGATTTGATGTTGAGCGCCATGGGATGGGCCTTTCTTCCTGCTGGGGAAGAATTCTACACCATATGAACAAAACGGCAACGTCTTACCGCCTAATCCCCAGGATGGCGTTGTCCACCTTGCGTCGCGTCTGGGCATGGTGGGCGTGGCAGATGGCGACGGCCAGCGCGTCGGCGGCATCCGCGGTGGAGCGTTGAAAGCCCGGCAGCAGCATCTTAACCATATGCTGCACCTGCACCTTGTCGGCATGGCCGGTGCCGACCACGGATTTCTTCACGGCCATGGGCAGATACTGCTCCACCGGCAGCCCGGCCTTGGCGGCACTGAACAGGGCGATGCCGCGCGCCATGCCCAGTTTCAGGGTGGAGGACGGGTTGACGTTGGACAGCGTCTCTTCCACCGCCGCCTCGTCCGGCTGCCATTGTTCGATGACGGTGGCAATGCCTTCATGCAGCTCCAGCAGTCGCTTGGCCAGATCATCGCCGCTGTCAGTATGGATGGTGCCGTCGGCCACATGGCTCAACCGGTTGCCGGCCACGTCAATGACGCCCCAGCCCAGATGGCGAAGACCGGGATCCAGCCCCAGGATACGCACGGGTGCTTGTCCCGGCATCGTTACACCATCCCCTCAAACGCCGGCCCCTCAAACGCCGGGCGCCGCCATCCGGCGGCTTGGGCTTGACAGCACCATGGGGTGCGGGGCCGATGGTCATCGGCCTGCAGGGGCCATGGTGAATGGCCCCTACCATGGCGATCAGCCCAGCTTTTCCAGCAGTTCGGCCGGAATGTCGAAATTGCCCAGGACTGTCTGGACATCGTCATTATCTTCCAGCACGTCCAACAGCTTCAGCAGCGTCTGGGCCGTGTCCTCCGCCGTCACCGGCAGCAGGTTCAGCGGCGTCCAGGTCAGTTTCGCACTTTCCGGTGCCCCGAACTTGGCCTCCAGCGCATCGCGCACCTCGCCCAGCGTATCGGTGCCGGTGATGATGGAATGGCCATGTTCGTCGGACTGCACATCCTCGGCCCCCGCCTCGATGGCGGCTTCCAGCATGTCATCTGCCGACGCCACGCTGGCCGGATATGTGACCTGCCCGATGCGGTTGAACATGAACGACACCGAATTGGTTTCGCCCAGCGAGCCACCATGCTTGGTGAAGGCGGAGCGCACTTCCGATGCGGTGCGATTGCGGTTGTCGGTCAGCGCCTCGACGATCAGGGCGATGCCGCCGGGGCCATAGCCCTCGTACCGCACCTCGTCATAGTTGGTGTCGTCGGCGCTGCCCGGAATGCCCATCTTGATGGCCCGGTCGATACGGTCCTTGGGCAGGTTCTGGGCGCGGCCCGCCTGGATGGCGGCGCGCAGGCGCGGGTTCATGGCCGGGTCGGGCAGGCCCGACTTCGCCGCGACGGTGATTTCGCGCGCCAGCTTGTTGAAAATCTTCGACCGCTTGGCGTCCTGCGCGCCCTTGCGATGCATGATGTTCTTGAATTGGCTATGACCGGCCATGGGGAACGCCTTGCTGTATCGTTTTGATATATGGGCTGAAACTGGCGGTTAGATAGCATATCCAGCGCGGTTTGGGCACCCCTACCCGACGATGGAATAGCCGCCATCGATATATTCGATCCCACCGGTCACGGCACGCGCCGCATCCGACGCCAAAAAGGCGGCGTAGGCGCCCACATCCTCGATCGTCACCTGATTGCGCATCGGCGCCCGCTCGGCGGCGCGGGACAGCAATTCATCAAACCGGTCGATGCCGCTGGCAGCCCGTGTCTTCAGCGGGCCGGGCGACAGGCTGTGCACCCGGATGCCCTGCGGCCCCAGTTCCGCTGCCAGATAGCGCGTCACCGCCTCCAGCGCTGCCTTCACCGGCCCCATCAGATTGTAATGCTCCACGACCTTTTCAGAGCCATAGAAGCTGACATTCATCAGACAGCCGCCATCCTTCATCAGCGGTTCGGCAAGCTTGGCCATGCGGATGAAGGAATGGACCGACACGTCCATGGCCATCAGGAACCCGTCGCGGCTGCTGTCCACCACCCGTGCATGCAGATCCTCACGCGGGGCGAAGGCGATGGAATGCAACAGGAAATCCAGCTTGCCCCATTCCGCCTCGATCTTCTCGAACACGGCCTCCAACTGCCCCGGCTCCCGCACATCGCAGGGCAGGAACAGCGCGGCATTCAGTTCGTCGGACAATGGCCGCACATGTGGCGCCGCCTTTTCGTTCAGGTAGGTGATGGCCAGATCGGCCCCCTGCGCCCGAAACGCCTTGGCGCAGCCATAGGCGATGGAGGCGCCATTGGCGATGCCCACCACCAGTCCACGCTTGCCGGAAAGATCGAACAGAGCCATCACGCACCCTCATCCCGCATTGCACCAAAGCCAAGGGTGCGGTGGAACCGGTCCCCGATCAACCCCATATGGCGTTGCATTACAGGGTGGCACCCGGCCTTGTAACTGACCTGTATCAAGGTGGAACCCCGACGGGTCGGGGCCGGTGGACCTTGGCCGGCAACGATAATCCGCCGATCATCAACAGTCCGCTCGATGCCCCGGAAGGCAGGAAGTCCCAATGTTTGCCCGTATCCTGATCCAAGCCGCCCTGTTGCTGACCCTGTGTGGCCCGGCATGGGCGGGTGCTGAGCTGCAAACGGGTGCAGAGATAAGGCTGATCGCTCCGGTCACCGACGATCTGGTGGCGGCGGGGCGTTCCGTGTCCGTCGATGCGCCGGTGGCCGGCGACGTCGTCGCGGCGGGTCTCGACCTTCGTGTTACAGCACCTGTGTCGGGCGATGCGCTGCTGGCCGGCTTCGATCTTGCAGTCAAGGGCCCGGTGGAGGGCGATCTGGCCGCAATGGCGTTCGACCTGTCGGTGACGTCCGACGTGGCGGGTGACGCCCTGCTGAATGCGGCGGAACTGACCATCGGCCCCACAGCCCACATTGCGGGTGACCTGATCGCTAATGGCACCGAGGTGACCCTTTCGGGGTGGGTGGACGGCGACGCCCATCTGACCGGCGACCGGGTCATCGTGACGGGCCGGGTGGCGGGCGATCTGGAGGTGACATCCGGCATGCTGGAACTGCGCCCCGGTGCGGCGATTGAGGGGGACCTGCGCCATAACGGCCCCATGGCGGTGGAGGTTCCGGCGGGGGTGGAGGTCGGTGGCACCGTACGCCACCATTATCAATCCGCCCCGGACGAAGGCCCCACCATTCTGGGCAGTCTGGGCAAGGCGCTGGCCCTGTTCCTGCTCGGCGTCGGGTTGCTCTGGCTGCTGCCGGGTCCGGTGCTGCGGGCGGCGGATGCCATGCCGCGCCATCCCCTGCGTCACCTGCTGCTGGGTGCAGCCATCCTGCTGCTGTCGCCCCTGCTGCTGGGCCTGCTGATGGTCAGCGTGATCGGCATCCCGCTGGGCGTGCTGATGCTGGGCCTGTGGCTGCTGGCCCTGCCCGTTGGCATTGTCATCACCGGCTTTGCCCTGGCGGTGAAGATCAGGCGGCGGCACATGGGGATGGAACGGGAGACGGCGGCACCGCTGCTGCGCCGCTACGCCCTGGCCGCCCTCATCATGGCCGCCCTGCCCCTGGTTCCGGTTGCGGGCCTTTGCGCCTTGACCCTGATCGCCGCCATCGGCATCGGTGCGCTGGCGGAAAATCTGCGCCATGGACGGCGCGGGGGGCTGGCGGTCGGTTAGAGGCGCGCCATGTCAAGGGCGACAGCGCCTGACAGGACCATCATGCATCACAAGACCAACCTGCCGACCAAGACCTGCATCCAATGCGGTCGGCCCTTCACCTGGCGGCGCAAATGGGCGCGCGATTGGGAGCAGGTGAAATATTGTTCCGATGCCTGCCGGCGCGGCAAGGTGCCGGACCGGACTGGCGGTACCACCGTTACTCCAGCCCGACCAGGGCGCGGGTAAAGCCCCGCGCCTCAAACGGGCGCAAATCGTAGACGCCCTCACCCACGCCGATGGCATGGACCGGCAGCTTGAACCGTTCCGCCAGGGCCACCAGCACGCCGCCGCGCGCCGACCCGTCCAGCTTGGTCAGGACAAGGCCATTGATGGACACCATGTCCTTGAACACTTCGATCTGGCTATGCGCGTTCTGGCCCGTGGTGGCGTCCAGCGTCAGCAGGGTGGTGTGCGGGGCCTCGGGGTTCAGCTTCTTGATGACGCGCACGATTTTGCGCAACTCTTCCATCAAACCGGCCTTGTTCTGCAACCGGCCCGCCGTATCGATCAGCAGGACATCGGCGCCCGCCTTGGTCGCCTGTTCCACGGCGTCATAGGCCAGGCCCGCCGCATCCGCGCCTGTATCGCGGGACACGACGGGACAGCCCGTGCGTTCACCCCAGACCTTCAACTGTGCCACAGCGGCGGCACGGAACGTGTCACCGGCGGCCAGCCAGACATTCTTGCCCTCATCGCGAAACTGGCGAGCCAGCTTGCCGATGGTGGTGGTCTTGCCGGTGCCGTTGACACCGACCAGCAGGATGATATGCGGCTTCTTCGACGGATCAATGACCAGCGGCTGGGCCACCGGCTCCACAATCTTCTGCAATTCGGTGGCGAGGTAATCCTTCACCTCTTCCGCCGAAACTTCCTTGCCGAACCGCGTCTTGGCCAAACCTGCCGTGAGACGGGCCGCTGTGACGGGGCCTAAGTCAGCGCGGATCAGCAGTTCTTCCAGCTCCTCCAGCGCCTCATCATCCAGCTTCTTCTTGGTGAAGATGCCGGTAATGCCCTCGGTCAGGCGGCTGGTGGATTTGGACAGACCATCCTTCAGACGGGAGAACCAGCTTTTCTTCTCCGGCTGGTCTTCCAGTTCCGGGATCACCTCAACCGCCGGGGCCGGCACGGGCACCGGTTCAGCCTCGACAATGGCCGGCGCCTCCACGGCTTCCACCGGCTCTACAACTGCGACCTGCTCCACCATGGGTGCCGGCGCGGGGGCCGGTTGCGGGGCCGGGGCTTCCGGGGTCGGCTTCTTCTTGAACCAGTTCAGCATCAGTCGAGGACTCGCGCGGTCAGTTGGGTTCCGGCCACGCCGGTAATGGTACAGCGGATGATCGTTCCGGGTTCATAATGATCGGGAAGCGCCACTTCGGCAAAGCCCTCATTGCGGCCCAGCCCCTTGCGTTCGATCAATACGTTAGCGGAATGACCCACCTGTGACGCCAGATAACGGGCCACCTGTGCGTCGCCTGCGGCGCGCAGACGGGCCGCACGTTCCTTGCGCACTGGTCCCGGAACCTGCGGCATCTTGGCGGCGGGCGTGCCGGGACGGGGGCTGTAGGGGAAGACGTGCAGCCAGGTCAGGCCGCATTGTTCCACGATATTCAGGCTGTTCTGGAACATCTCTTCGGTTTCGGTGGGGAAGCCGGCGATGATGTCGGCACCGAAAACCATATCGGGACGCAAAGCCCGCGCCTTTTCGGCAAAGGCGATGGCATCGCCCCGCAGATGGCGGCGCTTCATGCGCTTCAAGATCATGTCGTCGCCGGCCTGAAGCGACAGATGCAGATGCGGCATCAGGCGCGGTTCGTCGGCCACCAGACGCCAGAGATCATCATCCATTTCCACGGCATCCAGCGACGACAGGCGCAGGCGCGGCAGATCGGGCACCAGCGCCAGCAGGCGGCGCACCATCTGTCCCAGCGAGGGCTTGCCCGGCAGGTCGGCGCCATAGGAGGTGACGTCCACCCCGGTCAGCACGACCTCATTATAGCCGCTTTCCACCAGGGCGCGGACCTGATTGACGATCTCCCCCATCGGGACCGACCGGGAATTGCCACGGCCATAGGGGATGATGCAGAAGGTGCAGCGATGGTCGCAGCCATTCTGCACCTGCACGAAGGCCCGCGCCCGCCCCTCCATCCCCTGGATCAGGTGGCCGGCGGTTTCCTTCACGCTCATGATGTCGTTGACGACCACGCGTTCGGCCTGACCCGTGCCGAACTCGGCCCAGGGGGCGGCGGTCAGCTTGGCGTCATTGCCCAGCACATGGTCAACCTCGCCCATGGCGGCGAACTTCTCCGGGCTGACCTGGGCGGCGCAGCCGGTGACGATGATCTTCGATCCCGGCCGTTCGCGGCGCAGGCGGCGAATGGTCTGCCGCGCCTGCCGCTCAGCCTCCGCCGTCACGGCACAGGTATTGACGATGACGACATCATCCAGCCCGGCCTGTCGCGCATGCGTGCGCATAACTTCGGACTCATATGCATTGAGCCGGCAACCGAACGTAACCAGCGTCGGCTCCCCCGGCCCGCCGGTCACTTCCGGCGGGCCGCCCTCGCCGCTTTCATGCACATGCTCGGCCTCGGCCAGACTGGTATCGACGCTCACAGCGTCTCTCCAAGCAGTTCGGGGCCCAGCAATTCCGGTCCCAAGGTCCCGGCAAAGGAGGTGGCGACAGGCCCCGTCATCAGGACATGGCCATCGTCCCGCCATTCGATATTCAGGATACCGCCATCCAGCGTGACGGCGACGCGGCGACCCTGGACCAGACCCCGGCGGATGGCGGCCACGCCGACGGCGCAGGCCCCCGAACCACAGGCATCGGTAATCCCGGCCCCACGCTCCCAGACGCGCATGCGCACCGACGCGGGGCCGGTGATGCTCACCACCTCTATATTGGCGCGGTCAGGAAAAAAGGGATGGCGTTCCAGTTGCGGACCCCATTGGGTCAGGTCCACCGCCTCTGCATCCGGCACGAAATGCACCGCATGCGGATTGCCCATATTGACGCCGACACCGTCAGACAGCGGACCGGCGGACGCCGGCAGGTGCAGGGTGTCGCACGCTTCCGCCACCGGGATCTGTTGCCAGTCCAGCCGCGCCGGCCCCATATCGACCGTAACGGTGCCGTCGGCATGCAGCCAGCAGCGCAGCAGACCGGAAATGGTCTGGATCACCAGCTCATCCCGGCCCAGGCCCTTGCCCACCAGCGAGGCGACGCAGCGCGTGGCGTTGCCACAGGCCCCTGCCTCGCTGCCATCGGGGTTCAGGATACGCATGAAAATGTCGGCAGCCCGATCCTGCGGCGGTTCGATCAGGATCAACTGATCAAACCCCACGCCACGACGGCGGTCACCAATGGCGCGCGCGTGTGCCGCCGTCAGGGGGACAGGCCGGGTGCGGGCGTCGATGACCACAAAGTCATTGCCAAGCCCGTGCATCTTCAAAAACGGTATCGTCATGACGCCTTATATAAGCCCCACAGCCCAAGGCGTAAACGGCGGTGCGGACGGGGCGGGAATGCACGGGCCTCACGGCGGTGCACTGCCGTCGGCGGACCTATGGCAGGAAATGCCGAGTCCCAACAAAATATTCGCCTTAAACGGCGCGATGAAGGCCGTAAGTAGCGCCGTCATCTCATTCCAACTACTTAGCGGTCCTGAACGCTTCTGACTTTTGCCCTCACCCTTGTCGTTCCAGACAATATCCGGGCTGTACGCGTGCATGTTCGCGTCATGAACCATCAGACGACATTCCATCTCTCGCTGGAGGACGGCCCAACGGTCGCTGTCGGCGAGAGAAAGTTTCCCGTCCGATAAGGACAGCTTAGCATGAAGAGGAGCGCTGGGTTTCTCCCAAATCGACTCAAGTTTGGGCATAGCTTCGATCTGCAATGCAAGATGATCATCGGTGAAGCGAACCTGGAGTTTCCAATAGGATTGGGAGACGATGGAACCCTCCCAAGGCAGTCCGGCATCGCGCAAAATGGCATCAATTCTATAGGCGTAGAGCAAATTACCGTTAAGATTGAAAATCAGAACCTTATCTGCTTTTTCTTTGCTGTCGAACCATAGGGTGGCCAACAGGTTATCACCTGAACTCATCAGCCACTCAGCTTTGGGAATTCCTACCGGCAACGGTTTGGTCCAAAGGACACCCCATGTGCCATTATCGTTCTTAGATGCGAACTCGCCGATGAAAACCCAGCGTTCTTGAGGGCAAGCGGACATGTATTGCTGCTCGCCTACCGGGCGTTGCGGAACGTACGGCGCGTCTAGCGGAAGCGGCCAAGCATTGTCCCGGCATATCTCGGTAACTGTGAAACGACTGCGACCATCAGCCGATTGCAAGAGTTGAGGGGGGTGGATGACCTCGGCGATGATCGTGGCGCTGACGGAGGGAAACTGCAACATCACCAGCAAGCAGGCTGTCAGGACCTTCGTCACCCCTCGCATAGCTCAATCCCCCCTACCGCTTCCCCTCAATCACCTTGAACCCATCCGCCTCCGCCACGGTCCGGCGGGACTTAAAGTGCTTGTCCACCACCGCCTCATAGGGCAGGTGCTTGTTGGCGACCAGCAGCATGGTACCGCCACTGCCCAGCGCTTCCGCGGCACGGGTGATGAACTGGCTGCCCAGGGTCACGTCGGTGGCTTTACCGGTGTGAAACGGCGGGTTGGTGATGACCCAGTCGAACCGGCCACGCGGCAGGCCCGCCGTCACATCGGCCCAATGGTATTTCAGGACCGTGCCACCGGCCAGCGGCGCCACATTGACGGCGGCAGCGGCCAGGGATGCTGCATCCGCCTCATACAGATCCAGCCCCGTGATCCGCCCCGGTGCGGCGCGCAGCAGTTCCGCCGACAGGTAGCCCCAACCGGCCCCCAGATCGGCTACGCGACCCCGGATGGCACCCGGAAACTGTGCCGCCAGCAGACGCGACCCGATATCGATCTTGTTCCAGCCATGCATGCCGGGACCTGCGGTGAAGCCCGTGGCGGCCACGGGGCGCACAGCCGCGCCCGCCCGCCAACCAGCCAGAACCGCTGGCGCCTCGCCGGCACCTTTGCGCCACCAGAAGACGCGGGCATGGTATTTGGACAGGCTTTCCACCTCCCCAAACGCCTCCTTCACCGCCTTCATCAGGCTGGTGACGCCCGTATCATTATCGCCCGAACAGACCAGCAGGCCACCAACGGGCAGCGCGTCCCAGGCCTGAGCGATGCTGGCCAGGCTTTCGGCCTTATGCTTGGTCATCAGGCACAGGCCCGCCTGATAATCGCCATCGGCCAGGGTCTGCACGACGCGGAACCCGGCCTGGGTCAGCGCCTCATGCGCGGGCTTGAACCCCGTGACACAGGTCAGGGCGCGCAGACCGGGCGGCAGCTCGGCATCGGCCTGTACATTCAGGATGAAGCCCGACACCGGCAAGGGCAGCATGCCGGCGGCGAACGGGTGGTGGAGGGCTTTGGCGATGGACATGGCCGAACGCGTAACCCATCCGCCCGCCGGTGTCGAGTGGCGTGACCGCACGCCCGAAACCGTGTAGCAAAGGTCCACTTCATCAACGCCGCCGGCCATCATGACGCAGCAGACATCCCGCCAGTTCGCCACCTTCGCCCTGATCGGTGTCGGCGGCCTGTTTGTCGATATGGCATCGCTGGCCGTAGCCCTGCATCTGCTGGGCCTCGACCCCTATGGCGGGCGCGTCTTCTCCTACCTGATGGCGGCGACGTTTACCTGGTACATGAACCGTCAATTCACCTTCACGGGCGTCAGCCGGCGCGGGGCCATCCGGCAATGGGCGCGGTTCCTGGCGGCCAATGCTGTGGGGGCCGTGGTGAATTACGGCGTCTATGTGCTGGTGCTGAAGGTCGGCCCCTGGGTCATCGCCGCTATCGACCTGTGGCCAGACCTGCTGACGGCCCTGCTGCCCTATGCCGGGGTGGCAGCGGGCAGCGTTTCGGGGCTGGTTTTCAACTTTGTCTTGTCCAAGAAACTGGTCTTCCGCAACGCCTGATGTGACCGGGCACGTCCATAAGACAGAGGGCGCAAGCCACCGGTGGCGGACCCGTTCGCGCCCATGCTATGCATGCTTCAATAACAAGGGGTTCGGGGAGCTTTTTCACGCATGCCATCGGCACGGTTCTATCGCTGGATGACCTGGGGCATGACCCTGGCGCTGGCAACCGGTGCCGGTGCCGCGCTGTGGCAGGAAAGCCGTACCTCCGCCCTTCAGTCAGAAGTGCTGGCCCGGTATGGGCGTGACCTGACTTGGCGCGTGGAACCCGGCCCAAATCCCGATATCCGCTTTCCGGGCCAGGGCCCCTATGATGCCCGCTTGGGCTATGCCGCCATTCCCGGCTTCGTGGAACGGCTGATCGCCGCCGATTACCGCGTGGATTTGCAGGCAAGGCCCAGCCCGCAACTGCGCGACTACATGGATTTCGGCGGCTTTGCGCCCTATGCGGAGAAGACGTCCGGCGGCCTGTCCATCCGCGATCAGATGGGCAATCCCCTGTTCGACGCGCGTTATCCCGAACGCATCTATGCCGGGTTTAACGAGGTGCCGAAGCTGGTGGCCGACACGCTGCTGTTCATTGAGAACCGGGAGTTGCTGGACACCACATATCCCAACCGCAATCCGGCGGTGGAATGGGACCGGTTCGGTCTGGCCGTCATCAATATCCCCCTGAAATTCATCGACCCGGATAGCCCGCGCGCCGGCGGCTCCACGCTTGCCACCCAGATCGAGAAGTACCGCCACTCGCCGGAGGGGCGAACGGGCAGCGGGGTGGAAAAGCTGCGGCAGATGATGTCGGCCTCTGTCCGCGCCTATAAGGGGGGGACGGATACCACGCGGGTGCGCCATCAGATCCTGGTGGATTACCTGAACTCCACCCCGCTTTCCGCCCGCCCCGGCGTGGGGGAGGTCAATGGGCTGGGGGATGGTCTCTGGGCCTGGTACGGCACCGACTTCACCATCGCCAACCGCATCCTGCGCGGCCATCCCCGGACCGAGGAGGATTTGCAGGTCCAGGCCGTTGTCTACAAACAGGTGTTGAGCCTGCTGCTGGCCCAACGCCGGCCATCGGCCTATCTGGGGGCCAATGGCCGCAAGGCGTTGAATGATCTGGCGAATGCCCACCTGACCCTGCTGGAGCGCGCCGGCGTCATCGCCGCGCCCCTGGCCGATGCCGCCCGCTTCTTCCCCCTGCGGTTCAAGGAAGCGCCGCCCGACATCCCCGAACCCAGCTTTGTGGAGCAGAAGGCCACCAACGCCATCCGCGCCCGGCTGCTGGGCATGTTGGGTGTGCCCAGCCTTTATGCGCTGGACCGGCTGGACCTTGCCGTCGACACCACCCTGGACCAGCCGACACAGGCGCGGGTGACAGAGACGCTGAAGAAACTGGCCGACCCGGCACAGGCGGCGGCCTTAGGTCTGGTCGGTGACCGGCTGCTGAACAATGCCGACCCGGCCCGCATCGTCTATTCCGTCACCCTGTTCGAACGCACCGCAGAGGCGAACCTGGTCCGGGTGCAGGTCGACACGCTGCCCCAGCCGCTGGATCTGAATGAGGGGGCCAAGCTCGACCTTGGCTCCACGGCCAAGCTGCGTACGCTGGTCACCTATCTCGAAATCATCTCCCGGCTGCATGCCCGCTACATCACGCGGGAAAGCTATGAGTTGGAGGCGGCAGCGCTGGAGGCGCCCGACCGGCTGACGCAATGGGTGCTGCGTACCATGGCGGCCAACCCCAGCATCGGCATCGCCCCCCTGCTGGACCTTGCCATGGAGCGGGAATATTCGGCCAGCCCCGCCGAACGCTTCTTCACGGGCGGCGGCCTGCACAGTTTCGGGAATTTCGACGACAAGGATGATGGCAAGGTCATCACCGTGTCAGAGGCGTTCCGCCATTCCGTCAACCTTGTCTTCATCCGCATGATGCGGGACATCGTGAACCATTACATCGCCGAGGGGCCGGACAGCCGCGACGATTTGATGGATGATCCCCGCCACCCGGCCCGCCGCACCTATCTGGCGCAGTTCGCGGATCAGGAGGGTAGCGCCTACCTGAACAAGTTCTGGACCGACTATAAGGGGCTGGAGCCCGAAGCGGCCCTGGACAAGCTGGCCAAGCGTATCCGGGCCACGCCGGACCGGCTGTCGGTCATTTTCCGCTCCGCCCTGCCCAATGCCACGGCAGAGGATCTGGGCGTCTTCCTGAACCGGCATATGCCCGCCGGCGGCCCGCCGGAGGCACAGGTGAAGGCGCTGTTTGACCGCTATAACCCCGACAATTGGTCGCTGAACGACCGGGGCTATATTGTGGGCGTGCATCCGCTGGAACTGTGGCTGGTCGGCTATCTTCAGGACAGCCGGCAGGCACAGCGCGGGGAGATGCTGAAAGACAGCAGCGTGCCGCGCCAGGAAAGCTATAAATGGCTGTTCACCTCCCGCTCCAAACAGGCGCAGGATACGCGCATCGGCATCGTGCTGGAGGAAGAGGCGTTCAACCGCATTCATGAGGAATGGACGCGCCTTGGCTACCCATTCGGCAGCCTGATCGCCAGCTACGCCACCTCCATCGGCAGTTCGGCCGACCGGCCCGGTGCACTCGCCGAACTGATGGGCATCATCCTGAATGACGGTGTGCGCCTGCCCACCTTGCGCGTGGGCCGCCTGCATTTTGCGACCGGCACGCCGTATGAGACCAGCTTTGTGCCGGCCAAGCTGCTGGACGGGGCAGAGCAGGTGATGGAACCGTCGGTCGCCCGCGTCGTGCGCCGCCACCTGCGCGATATCGTGGATAATGGCACCGCGCGCCGTGTGAAGGGCGCCTTCACCGCTGCCGACGGCGCCGAAATGCCCATCGGTGGCAAGACGGGCACGGGCGACCATCGTTTCGAACGCTATGGCCCCGGTGGGGTTGTCCTGGAAAGCCGTGTGGTCAACCGCACCGCCACCTTCGTCTTCTATATCGGCGACCGCTTTTTCGGCGTGATCACGGCACATGTGCATGGGCCGGAAGCGGCGGAGTACCGCTTCACCTCCGCCCTACCCTCACAGTTGCTGAAGATACTGGCCCCCGCGCTGAACCCGCTGCTGAACGCCGATACTCAGACGGCGGAGCGGGGACGGTAGCGGTCGACACGTTCAAGATCTGAGAGTAGGGGCCGGCTACTTTTGACGATGACGCCAAGCCTCAAGAATGAGGCTTCGGCACGCCGGCAGATAGGCGAAATACTTCTGAGCCCGCCTACTATTTTCAGCCATGCTTTCAAGGCGGTTCCAATAGTCGGAAATGGTCAACCGATTTAAAACCTCCGTTATATTATCGCCCGGCGAAATCAATATCATTCCATCAACATCGAAGTAATCACCGATATTTGGACATCCCATATAGATAGGAATGGTATAAGTCGCAAAACAGTCCATTAATTTTTCAGAAAAATAATGCTCATCAAATGCATTTTCGATAGCAATGTGAAACATAGATTCGAACAAAACGTTCTTGGTATCGTCAGGCAGAAGCGGATAAGGGACCCGGTCATCCATAGCGTATTGACGGCCTTTGTAAACGCGCAGGGGTATTGTAGAACCCAGCGACAAATCATTCAGAAGATTGATGCGCTCCGCATACCCAATGCGCTTCGGTCGATTGCTTCCAATGCTGAATAGAAAGCTTGCAGAGAATTCCTTTCTGGAGGGAGTCTTCGTTGCATAGAGACACCCAAATGGCCTAAGGACACAATTTGGAAATACGCTGTAACGGGGATGGTAAGCAATTATAAGGTCAAAGTACTGATATATTTTTGACAACTCATCGACACTAACAAGAAACTCCAATGGCTCACTATTGATCAGCAACACCTTGTAATTATCATTTACTTCTAGCCGCACCGGGCGGCACCAATGTACTTCACATGGAAATGGCAGATTTATGCGCAGCCAGTGAACACCAAAATTCTCCACTAACATGATCAATCCTGACTGCTGTGAGCTGTAGCTGTTTGGCCACCTGATATAGAAGCCGCGCCGCCGGCTGCCCACGCATAAACCCAGGCTGGAGGTACCGCGACCAATACATTGCGACGCAAATCATCATCAAGCATCTGAAAATAATAAAGCGGACAAATATCCAGCAATGCATCGATCACCTCAGAAACCAGCAACCGCCCCCGATCACCTCCGACACCGCTCACGATAACAATAGGATGAAATATATTGTCGCTGAACCAGCGCCGGACAACCTGAATTTCATCCACCAACCCATGATGAATATCTGCAGAAGAGCCCATATCACAATCTGGCTCTTTATTGATCAAGTGAACAGTCACAGATTTATTTTGCGAATTCTCGCAAGCCTGGTTTAACGCCGCGACGGCAGAACCACCATACAGCATGATTCTAGTCGCTGATGGCTGACGCTCCAATTCAATCCTGACCGCATTGTAAACGTCAGAATGTCGCGCTGGAGAAGGCTCAATTCTATAGATCTCTTGAAATCCCGATCGCAGGGCATCGGGAACAAGGCACATTGAGGAATGCCCCATCTCAATTAAAATATCGTAGACAAAGTCATCAATTTTAAATTTCATCGGCGCAGGCTCCCTGAATCCGACCAATTGGCGTAAAAACCGGCCTAAAATGCATGCAGTGAAGCTTTCACAAGCTATCCAAATCGACCAGACCGTCAAGCAATTACACAGCCTACGGCGGCAGCCAACTCTGCCAACGGGCATCGTCGACGCACCCCACCCTTTCGACCATCCCCTTTATCCACATCATTCACAGCCAAAGACCCCTTCCCCCCGCCGCCCATTGTGCTAGCTTACGGCATCCACCCCCTACATCTAGTGTTGGTGCCATGTCCTTGCTGACGCCGAACCCGGTTTACAAGCCTTTCCGCTATCCATGGGCCTATGAGGCCTGGCTGACGCAGCAGCGAATCCATTGGCTGCCGGAGGAAGTGCCGCTGGCCGATGACGTCAAAGACTGGCGCAACAACCTGTCGGACGGCGAGCGGAACCTGCTGACGCAGATTTTCCGATTCTTCACCCAGGCCGATGTCGAGGTGAACAATTGCTACATGCGGCATTATAGCCGCGTGTTCCAGCCGACCGAGGTCTGCATGATGCTGGCCGCTTTCTCCGCTATGGAGACGGTGCATATCGCAGCCTACAGCCACCTGCTTGACACAATCGGCATGCCCGAGGTCGAGTATTCGGCGTTCCTTCATTACAAGGCGATGAAGGACAAGTACGACTACATGCACGAGTTCAATGTCGACAGTAAAAAGGACATCGCCAAGACGCTGGCGGTGTTCGGCGCCTTCACCGAAGGCCTGCAGCTGTTCGCCAGCTTCGCCATCCTTATGAACTTCCCACGCTTCGGGAAGATGAAGGGCATGGGACAGATCGTCACCTGGTCGGTGCGCGATGAAAGCCTGCATACGCAGTCCATCATCCAGCTGTTCAAGACCTTCATTTCCGAAAACCCCGAGGTCTGGGACGAGGAGTTCCAGCGCGAGCTGTATGTCGCCTGCGAAACCATCGTGCATCATGAGGACGCCTTCATCGATCTGGCGTTCGAGATGGGTGCAGTGAAGGGCATGGAAGGCGAGGATGTGAAGAAGTACATCCGCTACATCGCCGACCGCCGTCTGGCACAGCTGGGCCTGCAGCCCATCTATAAGACCGAAAAGAACCCCCTGCCCTGGATGGATGCCATCCTGAACGGCGTGGAACACACCAACTTCTTCGAAAACCGCGCCACCGAATATTCCAAGGCCGCCACCAAGGGCAGCTGGGAAGAAGCGTTCGGCGACTAAGTTTTCTGGCTGATGCAGGGCCCGGTACAGCGGCAAAAATGCCGCGCCGGGCCCTTAACATGTCTGCCTGCAAAATGCCCCTTCCCAAGCCCCCCTGGCTTGGCGCATAAAGAAGTGCAAACTCATAGGAGCTTGCACAGTGATTTCATCCAACAATTCGACCCTTGATCTGCCGGTGGAAAGCTTCACCGACGCTGATGGCGCATATGCCCGTGTCCGGGCGCTTTATGATCAGGCCGTCGATTTTCTGCGTGACCGGTTTTCTGCTTTTGCCCGTGGCGAGGATTTGGGCGGGCGTGTGCGCGCCTGCTACCCCTTCATTCAGATCCGCATCGACAGCGAACCCCGCATCGACAGCCGCCTGGCCTATGGCTTCGTCCATGGCATGGGCACCTTCCGCACCACCGTCACGCGCCCCGACCTGTTCGACCATTACCTTCACCATCAGTTCTCGCTGCTGGTGAAGAATCACGGTGTGCCGCTGGAAGTGGGGATCAGCGAGACGCCGATCCCGATACAGTTCGCCTATCCCGAGGGCATGCATGTCGAAGGCGACCTGACGCCGGAGCGGCTGTACCAGTTGCGCGACTATTTCGACCTGCCCGATCTGATCTACATGGATGACAGCATCGTCAACGGCACGCACATCACCCCGCCGGGTGCCCCGCGTCCGCTGGCCCTGTTCACGGCGCCGCGCGTGGATTACAGCCTGCACCGGCTGAAGCACTACACCGCGACCAAGCCCGACCATTTCCAGAACTACGTCCTGTTTACGAACTATCAGTTCTACATTGATGAGTTCGTGCGCCGTGGGCTGGAGATCATGGAACCGTCGGACGACCCGGCCACCCAGGCCTATCGCCGCCAGTACGAAGCCTTCATTGAGCCAGGCGACCACATCACCTGGAACCAGGCCGTCTATCCGGGTAAGGAGCCGCAGGGCCAGAAGGTCGCCCGCCTGCCGCAGATGCCAGCATATCACCTGAAGCGCAAGGACGGCAATGGCATCACCATCGTCAATATCGGCGTCGGCCCATCCAACGCCAAGACGATCAGCGACCATATTGCCGTCTTGCGCCCGCATGTCTGGCTGATGCTGGGCCATTGCGCGGGCCTGCGCGACACCCAGAAGCTGGGCGATTATGCTCTGGCCCATGGCTATGTGCGTGACGACAAGGTGCTGGATGCCGACCTGCCAACCTGGGTCCCCGTCCCGGCGCTTGCCGAAGTGCAGGTGGCGCTGGAGGACGCGGTGGAGGAAGTGACCGGCCTGAAGGGCTGGGAGCTGAAGTCGATTATGCGCACGGGCACCGTTGCCACCATCGACAACCGCAACTGGGAACTGCGCGACCATAGCGAGCCGGTGCAGCGGTTCAGCCAGTCGCGCGCCATCGCGCTGGACATGGAATCGGCAACGGTCGCCGCCAACGGCTTCCGCTTCCGCGTGCCCTACGGCACCTTGCTGTGCGTGTCGGACAAGCCGCTGCATGGCGAGATCAAGTTACCCGGCATGGCCAACCATTTCTACCGCGCGCGTGTAGACCAGCATCTGGCCATCGGCATGCGCGCCATGGAAATGATGCGCGACACGGGCCTGGAACGGCTGCACAGCCGCAAGCTGCGCAGCTTTGCGGAAGCGGCGTTTCAGTAACACGGGGCACGGATGGTGCTACCCTCACCCTTCCATTGGCTAACGCCAACGGGCGCCTCTCTCTCCCGCAAGCGGTAGAGGGGCGAAATTGAAGCCCCTCGCCCACGACAGTGGGAGAGGGAGGGGCCCGAACGTGTCAGCGTTTGGGAGGGTGAGGGGACCACGCAGGGTGAGGGTGCGTCCTTCCTTACCCCTCCCGGCGTCCCCCGATCAGGAACTCCTTATTCCCCTCCGGCCCCGTGATCGGGCTTTCAACTACGCCCAGCACGGTCCAGCCCGCCTGCCCCGCCAGCCAGCCTTGGATACGGTCGCAGACCTCCTGGTGCAGTTCCGGCTCCCGCACCACCCCGCCCTTGCCCACGCGGCCTTTGCCCACCTCAAACTGCGGCTTGATCAGGGCGACGAGGTAAGCGCCGGGCTTGGTCAGGGCCATGGCGGCGGGCAGCACGGTTTCCAGGCCGATGAAGCTGGCGTCACAGACCACGATATCGACGGGATCGGGGATGATCTCCGCCGTCAGGTGGCGGGCGTTGGTTTTCTCCAGCACCACCACCCGTTCATCCTCCCGGATTTTCCAGGCCAGCTGCCCATGCCCGACATCGACGGCATAGACCTTGGCCGCCCCCCGCGTCAGCAGCACATCGGTGAAGCCGCCGGTAGAAGCCCCCACATCAATGCCGACAAAGCCGGTGGGATCGATCCCGAAATTGTCCAGCCCCTTCACCAGCTTCAGCCCACCCCGGCTGACCCAGGGATGGTCCTGGCCCTTTACCAGCAGCAACTGGCTTTCCGGCACGGTATCGCCAGCCTTGTCGATGCGGCGGGTGTCGGCATAGACCAGACCGGCCAGGATAAGGGCCTGGGCCTTGGACCGGCTTTCGGCCAAGCCACGATCGACCAAAGCCTGATCCACTCTGACTTTCGGCTCTTTAACTTTTGGCGGCTTGGACATGGGAACCCGCTTTTGCGATAATGGGGTAACCGGGATAGATAGTCCCAGAACCATGGATAAGACAATGAAACGCGCCCTGATCCTCACCACCCTCGCCCTGGCCGCCCTGTCGCTTTCCGCCTGCAATACCGTTGAAGGCGTGGGCAAGGACATCAAGAGCGCCGGTAAGGCCATCGAGAAGGGCGCGCAGTAAGGGGTGTCAGGAAGGGGCGGCGGCAAAGACGGACGCGACCTCGCCCGCGTCCAGCAGCCGCCATTCCCCCTCCGCCAGATCGCCCAGCGTCAGCCCACCGATGGAGACGCGGTGCAGCGTCTCCACATGGTTGCCGACCGCCGCGAACATGCGGCGGATCTGGTGATAGCGCCCTTCCTGGATGGTCAGGCGCGCCCGCTTCTCACCCAGCACGTCCAGCGTGGCCGGCAGAAGCGGCGTCTTCTCCGATTTCAGCATCAGCGTGCCGGATGCGAACACCGCCGCTTCCTCCCCCGTCAGGGAGCGGGCCAGTTCCGCCTCATAGACCTTGGGCACATTGGCCTTGGGCGAGATGATGCGGTGGAGCAACTGGCCATCATCGGTCAGCAGCAGCAGACCCGTCGTATCGCGGTCCAACCGCCCTACCGGCGCGATGATCGGGTTGCGATATTCAAACCGCTCGGGCAGCAGCTCATACACTACCCGACCCGGATCGCTGGTCGAGCACGTATAGCCCGACGGCTTGTGCAGCATCAGCACCGACCCCTGGGGCGGGTCCAGTTCCTCACCATCGATACGGATATCAGCATGCTCGACCTTGTCCCCATCGGACAGGGGGCTGCCATCGGCCCGCGTGACGCGGCCCTCCTTCAGCAGCATCTTCACGTCGCGCTGGCTGCCATAACCCAGATTGGCGATCAGGCGGACAATGCGCATCGATAGAACCTCTTTGAATGAACAAGGGCCGGGGATTACTCCCCGGCCCCAGAACAACGCTATGCGCCGGTGATCAGCGTTCCAGCGGCTTGTACTTGATGCGGTGCGGCTGGTCGGCCTCTGCACCCAGGCGGCGGCGCTTATCGGCTTCATAATCCGCGTAGTTGCCCTCGAACCAGACGACCTGGCTGTCGCCCTCGAACGCCAGGATGTGCGTGGCCAGACGGTCCAGGAACCAGCGATCGTGCGAGATGACCACGGCGCAGCCGGGGAACGTCGTCAACGCCTCTTCCAGCGCACGCAGGGTTTCAACGTCCAGATCGTTGGTCGGTTCGTCAAGCAGCAGAACGTTGGCGCCGGACTTCAGCATCTTGGCCAGATGCACGCGGTTGCGCTCACCACCCGACAGCTGGCCCAGCTTCTTCTGCTGATCCGGCCCACGGAAGTTGAAAGCGCTGACATAGGCGCGGGACGGCATGGACTTCTTGCCCAACTCGATCACGTCCAGACCGCCGGAGATTTCCTCCCAGACGTTCTTCTTGTCATCCAGGCTATCGCGGCTCTGGTCCACATAACCCAGCTGCACCGTCTCGCCCACGCGGAAATTGCCGCCATCGGGCTTTTCCGCGCCGGTGATCATGCGGAACAGGGTGGTCTTACCGGCACCGTTGGGGCCGATGATGCCGACAATCCCACCGGGCGGCAGGCGGAAGGACAGATCGTCGATCAGCAGCCGGTCGCCAAAGCCCTTGCGCAGGTTCTCGGCCTCGATAACGACATTGCCCAGGCGCGGCGGCGTGGGAATGACGATGCGGGTTTCGCCGATGGCTTCCTTCTGGTTGGCGGATGCCAGCAATTCTTCATAGGCCTGGATACGGGCCTTGGACTTGGCCTGACGGGCCTTCGGAGAAGCGCGCACCCATTCCAGTTCCTGGGCCAGCTGCTTCTGCTTGGCACCCTCTTCGCGGCCTTCCTGTTCCAAACGCTTCTGCTTCTGCTCCAGCCAGGCGGAATAATTGCCCTCATACGGGATGCCCGAGCCGCGATCCAGTTCCAGGATCCAGCCGGTGACGGCATCCAGGAAGTAACGGTCGTGGGTGACCATGACGACGGTGCCGGGATAATCGGCCAGGAAGCGCTGCAGCCAGGCCACGCTCTCGGCGTCCAGATGGTTGGTCGGTTCGTCCAGCAGCAGCATGTCGGGCTTGGACAGCAGCAGCTTGCACAGCGCCACGCGGCGCTTCTCACCGCCCGACAGCTTGCTCACGTCGGCATCGCCGGCGGGGCAGCGCAGCGCGTCCATGGCGATTTCAACGGTGCGGTCCAGGTCCCAGGCGTCGGCCGCGTCGATCTTTTCCTGCAAATCGGCCTGTTCGGCCATCAGCGCATCGAAATCGGCGTCGGGATCGGCCATGGCCTCCGACACTTCGTTGAACCGGTCCAGCAGCGCCTTGGTGGGGCCAACGCCTTCCATGACATTGTCCCAGACATTCTTGGCCGGGTTCAGCTGCGGCTCCTGCGGCAGGTACCCGACCTTCACGCCTTCGGCGGACCAGGCCTCGCCATTATAATCCTTGTCCAGACCCGCCATGATCTTCAGCAGGGTCGACTTACCCGAGCCGTTCACACCCAGCACGCCGATCTTGGCGCCGGGATAGAAGGACAGCCAGATATTCTCGAATACCTTCTTGCCGCCGGGATAGACCTTGGTCACACCCTTCATCACATAGACATATTGATACGCGGCCATGGGGGCATCCTTCAGATAAGCGTCTGCAAAAGGTTTGCGGGCCTTGTACCGCAGCAGGGCGCGGGGTGCAATCGGGGGGTGGGGTTAGAAGAGCGGCACGGAGAGGGAGCGGGCGGCCGCGATGATCTCCTTGTCAAAGGTGGCCAGTGGCAGGCCACGGTCCAGCGCCAGGGCCAGATAGGAGGCGTCGTATACAGTCAGCCGGTGCTTGGCCGCCAAGTCCGCCACCGACTGCCATGCATTGGGTTCCGTCAGCAGATCATAGTCGCGTCAGCAGTGATCTACTCGCAGGTAATGATCCATACGGAGGTCACACCACCGAAATCAGTGGCGTTGGGGCCGCATCGGAGGTTGGCTTGACCACGATATCCACCGCACAGCCCAACCGCACCAGCATGCGCAACAGCCGTTCCACCGAGATATCCCGAAACTGACCGCACAGCAGGCGGGAGATATCAGGTTGGCTGACGCCCACTCGCTGGGCGGCGTCGGCTTGGGTTAGGCCCTGATCCTTCAAGACCGATGCAAGCCGGGCAACAAGCTGGGCTTTCAACAGGTGGCTCTCTGGGTCGGGCATACCCAGGTCGGCGAAGACATTACCGGTGCGTTGGTCGATAGAGTTGGCGGTCATGTCCTGGCCCTCCGGTGGGGCGGAGGCTGAGTTTAGAACGGTCTAAAGACCATCTTCGTCATCCCGGCGACAAGCCGGGACCCAGGGTCACAAGCCCGACCTGTCCACCTGCTTTCCAGCGGGGAAATCCCACGCGTGGAGCATGTGGCCCCTGGGTCCCGGCCTACGCCGGGATGACGAAGGAGGGGGCGATTGCGGTCGGTGCGGTCCGCACCAGCGGCCTGCGTCCACCATGTTGCAACCACCATCCCCACCCAACCACCCTTCCCCACCGCCTATCCCAATTCCCCCACGCCAAACCCGCCAAAATCCTGTAACATACCCTACCGAAGCCACGCCCCCGGGGAGCCAGCACAATGGGCATGTTCGACTTCCTGAAGGTGGATGTCGTTGAAAAGGTGAAGGTGCAGAAATACACCGCGCATCTGAATATCGACGGCAAGGAGCTGACGGTCGCGAATCTGGGTGTCAATTCGGTGACGGTTTCCGGGGCCAAGCTGAAGGTCGGGCAGTCGGTTACGTTCGATCTGAACCTGAAGGACCCCAAGCAGAACCTGAAGCTGAAGGGTGCGGGCACCGTTGCCACGGTGGACAAGAAGGCTGGCACCAAGATCAATTTCACCAGCCTGCCGGAAGAGAGCAAGAAGGCCGTGGCGCTGTTCCTGGCCCGGTTCGCCATCACACGCTGATCCAGACATGATCCGCCCTGCCCTTCCCCTGCTGGCCCTGGCCGGCTGCCTTACTATTGCGGCACTGCCCGGCACTGCGCTGGCTGACCGGCCCGCACCAGCGCAGGCGGACAAGGTCAATGGATTCGGCAAGCTGCCCTGGCAGAGCTGGATTGATCCGGCCATCGCCCGCCCCCGGCCCGCGCCGCAACGGCGCGACCGCATCGTCTATTCCTTCAACGCCCCCTCGCGCGGGCTGATGAAGGCTGATCTGGAACTGTCACGGCTGTGCCGGCAGGGGCGGTTCAACCAGCTGGTCAATCTGCATTACCGCGCCTTCGGGCCGGAGGAACGGCCCTTCGGCGTTGCCTATGGCCGCATGGCCGTGAACCTGTTCGATCCGACACGCCGGCGGGACGAGGCGCTGGTCTATTTCTTCAAGGGCCAGGAAAGCACCAACTGCACCGTCTTCACGGCGCGGCAGGCGGACCTTCAGCGCTTTTATATCGGGCCGTAAGGGTGCCCGCGTTGCGGTGGTTTCTGCGTCCCGCCTGACGCATCCCAGCGCCCCAAGCTGGGCACTTCAATTTGGGGGCCGACCCCTCTATATAGGCGCCTCAGCCGGGCGCCCCCCGCACCCATTGTGGAGCGGGGGGCGTTTTGCCGCGACCATATCGCCCTTCCCGCCCGAAAAAGACGGTCCGACTGATCATGCCGAAACGCACCGACATCAAATCCATCTGCATCATCGGCGCGGGTCCGATCATTATCGGACAGGCCTGCGAATTCGACTATTCCGGCGTTCAGGCCTGTAAGGCGCTGAAGGAGGAAGGATACCGGGTCATCCTGGTAAACTCCAACCCGGCCACCATCATGACCGATCCGGGTCTGGCCGACGCCACCTATATCGAGCCGATCACCCCCGCCGTCGTCGCCAAGATCCTGGAAAAGGAGCGGCCCGACGCGTTGCTGCCCACCATGGGCGGGCAGACGGCGCTGAACACTGCACTGGCCCTGTTCCATAATGGCACGCTGGAGCGCCTGGGCATCGAGATGATCGGTGCCAAGGCCGATGTCATCGAAAAGGCCGAAGACCGCCTGAAGTTCCGCGACGCCATGGACAAGATCGGGCTGGAAAGCCCGCGGTCGCGCGTGGTCAAGAATTTTGACGAGGCGCTGGACGCGCTGGCCGTTGTCGGCCTGCCCGCCATTATCCGCCCGTCCTTCACGCTGGCCGGTACCGGCGGCGGCATCGCCTTCAACCGGGCGGAGTTCGAGGACATCGTGCGCGGCGGCCTGCGCGCCAGCCCGGTGAACGAGGTCCTGATCGAGGAATCGGTCCTGGGCTGGAAAGAATATGAGATGGAGGTTGTCCGCGACAGCAAGGACAACTGCATCATCATCTGTTCCATTGAGAATATCGACGCCATGGGCGTGCATACGGGCGACAGCATGACGGTCGCCCCGGCCCTGACGCTGACCGACAAAGAATACCAGATCATGCGCAATGCCAGCCTGACGGTGCTGCGCGAGATCGGTGTGGATACGGGCGGGTCGAACGTGCAGTTCGGCATCCATCCCGACACGGGCCGCATGGTCGTGATCGAGATGAACCCCCGCGTCTCGCGCTCCTCCGCGCTGGCGTCCAAGGCCACCGGCTTCCCCATCGCCAAGATCGCCGCCAAGCTGGCCGTCGGTTACACGCTGGATGAGCTGGACAACGACATTACCGGCTCCACGCCCGCCAGCTTTGAGCCGACGATTGATTATGTCGTCACCAAGATCCCGCGCTTTGCGTTCGAGAAGTTCCCCGGCGCCGACAACACCCTGACGACCAGCATGAAGTCGGTGGGTGAGGTCATGGCCATTGGCCGTACCTTTGCCGAGAGCATGCAAAAGGCGCTGCGCGGTCTGGAAACCGGCCTGAACGGCTTTGACGAGATCGACCTGCGCGATGCCAATGGCAATGTCGACCAGGGTCGCCTGCGCCATATGCTGAGCCGTCCGACGCCGGAACGTCTGCTGATCGTGGCCCAGGCCATGCGCCATGGCTGGACCGTTGAGCAGATTTACGAAGAGTGCAAGTACGACCCCTGGTTCATGCGCCAGATCGAAGCCATCGTGCAGGAAGAGGCGGCGATCAAGGCTACCGGCCTGTCGGGCATCGACGCCCAGTACATGGCCCGCATCAAATCCATGGGGTTCAGCGACGCGCGCCTGGCCACCCTGCTGGACCAGCCGGAGGCCGCCGTTGCCGCCCATCGCCGCGCCATGAACGTGCGCCCGGTGTTCAAGCGCATCGACACCTGTGCCGCCGAATTCGCCAGCGACACGCCCTATATGTACTCCACCTATGAAGGCAACGGTCTGGAGCCGGCGGAGTGCGAGGCAGACCCGACGGACAAGAAAAAGGTGGTCATCCTGGGCGGCGGTCCCAACCGCATCGGCCAGGGCATTGAGTTCGACTATTGCTGTGTCCATGCCGTCTATGCGCTGCAGGAAGCGGGCTATGAGACGATCATGGTCAACTGCAACCCGGAAACGGTTTCCACCGACTATGACACCGCCGACCGTCTGTATTTCGAGCCGCTGACCGCCGAAGACGTGATCGAGCTGGTGGAGAAGGAAAAGCAGAACGGCGAGGTTGTCGGCCTGATCGTGCAGTTCGGCGGCCAGACGCCGCTGAAGCTGGCCAAGGCGTTGGAGCAGGCGGGTCTCCCCATCCTGGGCACCACGCCGGACGCCATCGACCTTGCCGAGGACCGCGAACGGTTCCAGCAACTGCTGCACAAGCTGGAACTGCGCCAGCCGGCCAACGGCCTGGCTCGTTCGCTGGAAGAAGCCGTTGCGGTGGCCGAGAAGATCGGCTTCCCCGTCGTTATCCGCCCGTCCTATGTGCTGGGTGGCCGCGCCATGGAGATCGTCCATGATATGGCCGGCCTGCATCGCTACATCGCCACCGCCGTGAAGGTGTCGGGCAACAACCCGGTGCTGATCGACAGCTATCTCCAGAACGCCATCGAGGTGGATGTGGACGCCGTGGCCGATGCCGACGGCGAGGTCTATGTCGCCGGCATCATGGAGCATATCGAGGAAGCGGGTATCCATTCCGGCGACAGCGCCTGCGCCCTTCCCCCCTATACCCTGTCCAAGCCCGTCATCGACGAGTTGACGGTGCAGGCGGTGAAGCTGGCCAAGGGCCTGAACGTCGTTGGCCTGATGAACATCCAGTTCGCGGTCAAGCAGAGCGCGGACGGGTCGGGCATCGGCGGTTACGACATCTACATCCTGGAAGTGAACCCGCGCGCCAGCCGGACCGTGCCCTTCGTGGCCAAGGCCACCGGCACGGCCATCGCCAAGATCGCGGCCCGTGTGATGGCCGGCGAAAAGCTGAGCCAGTTCAAGCTGTCCGGCCCCTTCCCGCCGCACACGGCGGTCAAGGAAGCCGTGTTCCCGTTCAACCGTTTCCCCGGTGTGGACATCCTGCTGGGGCCGGAAATGCGCTCCACGGGCGAGGTGATGGGCCTGGATAAGAACTTTGGCTTGGCCTTCGCCAAGAGCCAGATGGGGGCCGGTGTCACCCTGCCCAAGGAAGGCACCGTCTTCATCTCCGTCCGCGAGGGTGACAAGCCCTCCATGGTGCCGGTGGCCGCCAAGCTGCTGGAAATGGGCTTCAAGGTGATCGCGACGCGCGGTACCGCCAAGCATCTGGCCGATAACGGCGTCAAGGTCGCCGCCATCAACAAGGTGGTCGAAGGCCAGCCGCACATTGTCGATGCCATGATCAATGGCGATGTGCAGCTGATCTTCAACACGACCGAAGGGTCGCAGGCGGTTTCCGACAGCTTCAGCTTGCGCCGCGCCGCGCTGACCAATAACATCCCGTACTACACCACGGTGGCTGGAGCCGAGGCGGCAGTTGAAGCCATCTCGGCGTTGAAGGTCGGCGGTCTGGACGTGGCCCCGCTCCAGTCTTACTTGAGCGGCTCTTACTAAGGACGGTTTGGTCGGTCGGGGCGGGAAGCCGCCCCGTCGGGCTTATTTTGTTTCTGGGCTACCTTTACTGGGATAGGGCACGATGGAAAAAGTTCCCATGACGGCTCGGGGGTACAACCGGCTGCAGGATGAGTTGAAGCATCTGAAGAGCGTTGAGCGGCCCGCCGTGATCAAAGCCATCGCGGAAGCCCGCGAGCATGGCGACCTGTCGGAAAATGCCGAGTACCATGCCGCGCGCGAGAAGCAGTCCTTCATCGAAGGCCGCGTGATGGAGCTGGAAGATAAGATCAGCCGCGCCGAAGTGATCGAGCCTACCAAGCTGTCCGGCAATGCCGTGAAGTTCGGGGCCACTATCACGCTGGCGGATGAGGACACCGATGAAGAGGTGACCTATCAGATCGTCGGCCAGGATGAGAGCGACATCAAGCAGAGCCTGATCTCTATCACCAGCCCGCTGGCCCGCGCCCTGATCGGCAAGTCGGTCGGCGACAGTGTGGAAGTGACCACGCCCGGCGGCTCCAAGAGCTATGAGATCGTGGGCATCGCCTTCAAGTAGGGCCGTTTCCAAGGTTTCCGTATCAAAGCATCGAACCCGCCCGGCCCCGCCGTGGCGGGTTTGGCTTTTTGGGGGATGTGTGGTTGCCGGACAGAAAATCGCAGGTCAGGTCGAGCGCTGCGCGCGAGCCCTAACAACAGCCTGTTCTGTTAGGACGAGGCTTCGCTTCGACCTGATCTACGGTGCTAACGGATCGTGGTTAACCCGGTATGATTAAGTAATACTTCATGTCATAGTGGTAGGTGGAGGTGCCATAATGCAGAACGTTGAACGGATGAGCATCACGCTGCCCTCAGACATGGTCAGCCAGATCCGCGCCCAGGTCGAGGAAGGTCGCTACGCGTCCAACAGCGAGGTGATCCGGGATGCCCTGCGGCTATGGCAAGAGCGCGAAGCACAGCGCCTTGAACGAATCGCTAGCGTCCGCGCCCGCATCGCAGAGGCTGATTCTGATCCGCGTCCCTCCGTAACAGACGCCGATATCGAGCAGCATTTCAGGGATCGCCTTGCCCGCTCCCTGAATGGCCGGGCGGACCATGCCTGATCTTGTCTATCGCCCAGCAGCGCTAGCTGATCTGGACGCGATTTACGATCATATCGCGGCTGACAATCCGCGAAGGGCTTTCGCTTATGTCCAGGACATCCGAGAGCGTTGTAGGCTCTTGGAAACCCATCCGCGCCTTGGCCCTGCACGCGAGGACCTTGGGATCGGTGTGCGGATTTATACGACGCTCCAACGCGTCATGGTGGCGTATAGGATCAGCGAAAACTCGATTTCTATTGTCAGGGTATTTTACGGCGACAGGGACTACGCCGCCCTGATGCGCGCGCAAGATGACGCTGAACCATCAGATACAGCCTAAACCGGCTCCTCCAGCCCCTCGCCCGGCTTCAGCCACCAGGACGCTTCGGCCAGTTTGCCCTCGAACAGTTCCAGCATCGGGCGCTTGATCTTGTCGATCAGGGGCCAGTCGTGGGTGGCGACGATGACGGTCGTGCCCTGCTTGTTCAGTTCGATGAACAGCCGCATGATCTTCATCGACATGTCGCGGTCGATGTTGCCGGTCGGCTCGTCCGCCACGATCAGGGACGGGCTGGTGATGACGGCGCGGGCAATGGCGATCAGCTGCTTCTGACCGCCCGACAGGGTGGCCGGCAGCGCGCCCATCTTGTCGGACAGGCCAACCCATTCCATCAGTTCCGTGACGGCTTCCTTGATGTGCTTTTCGCCATGGCCGGCGATGCGCAGCGGCAGGGCGACATTGTCATAGGCGCTCATATGGTCCAGCAGGCGGAAATCCTGAAAGACCACGCCGATACGGCGGCGCAGTTCATGCAGCCGGTCGCGCGGCACCTTGGACAAAGGCTCCCCGAACAGGGTGATCAGGCCGCGTGAGGGGCGTTCGGAGAGGTAGAGCAGCTTCAGCAGGCTGGATTTGCCGGCACCGGTGGGGCCGGTCAGGAACTGAAAGGAACCGGGGGCGAGTTCGAAACTGAGGTCGCGCAGCACCTCCGGCCCATTGCCGTAGCGCAACCCGACATTTTCGAAACGGACCAAACCCCGATCCTCCGTCTATAAATCGGCCCTGCCCCCCTTGCGGGAGCAGGGCCATACCTTGTTACCGGCGCTTCTTCTTGTGCCGTCCCGCCGGATGCACCGGGCGCCTTGGCGGCGCCGGTACAGGAGGTGGCGGGGGCGGCGGTGAAGCCTGTGGCGCCGGGCCCGGTTCCTTTCAGGAACAGCCGGCGCCGACTGCCTCCACACCGCTATCCAGATGGCCGCTGTCGCGCACCGGCACCAGACCCACCTTCTCAAACGACGACAGCGTCTCTTCGGCCCAGCTCTTCAGGTCGGTCAGGCCGCCATGGCCGGTCCAGACATCAATGCCGAAGCGCTTTTCCAAATCGACCTCGGTCATCTTCAGCGCTTCGCGGACGGAGATCAGTTCGCGTTCCAGCAAGGTCCAGATGTCGCTTTCGCAGCGCTTCATGGTGACGATATGCACGCCCATGCCCTGATAGGCCTTCAGGCGCTTGAAGTTCGGGTCGTTCTCATAGGCACCGAAGCCGCCCGAGACCTCGTTCAGCACGACATAGCGGCGGCCAATGGGCATCCACTCATTCTTGTCGAAGCTGTACTGGATCAGGCCGCGCGCATCCTCAATGGCCTGGCTTTCGGCCTTGGTGGTCACCACCAGATCGATGGGGGGCGAGTTGCGGCGGCGCAGCAGGGAACCGGCGTTACGCGCCTCGGCCCAGGCGAACAGCTCTGCCGCGACATTGGCGCCCACGTCGATGATATAGCCGCCTTCCAGAACGGTGCGGCCAAACTCATCCCAATACTTGATGGCGAGGTTCGGGTCGGTGGAGCTTTTGACCTTGGTCAGGTCTTCGCCGATGCCCAGCTCCTTCACGTTGCGGAACAGGCGACCAAACTTGGAGCGCTGGTTCAGGCTGTCGCTGTCCGCGGCCGCCAGCTTGACAGGCACGCCCTTCTGCTCGTGCTGCAGCACCAGCATCTGGGCCGTCAGGGTCTTGCCCTGCCCACCCGTCTTCGCCATCGAGATGAAGGTCCGCGTCATGCCAATTCTCTCCTGCGCCCAGCCTTGAATATTCGGGTGCGACAAGGGTACGGCCATGCCATGGCCGCCGCCAATGTCGCAGCGGCGGAATCGTTACCCGTTTTCCCCGTCACCTTCAATGCCGCCGGGCCATTAGTCCGTGATTTTAGATGAATTTCATCATTGGGTGCATTCGCCGGGATGCGGCCTTTGCGTGTGTTGATGTGATAGTTCCTAATCTTTTATCGTGTATTGGTCATCATACCTGATAGGATCACCCCGAATATCACCCGAGGGGGAGATGCCACCGTGATCGTTCCCATCCACAACCGGCGCCTGTCCCTGGCGCCCGTCCTGGCCCGCCTGCGCCTTCTGTTCGCCTTGCTGTTCCTGGGTGGCGCGCTGGCCGGCTGTACGGCGCAGCTGGCCCCCCCCTATGACGCGTCGATTGCCAATGGCGTCGCCAGCCTGAACCAGCAGGCCATGCTGCTCTATGCGCAGGTGGCGGGCGGTGTCCCGGCCTCCAGCTTCGCGCAGCGCCAGGGCACCTATACGCAGTTGATCGGGCAGGCCAACGCGCTGGCCAATCTGGCCCAGGCGCGGCCCGACCCCACCACCCTGCCGAAATTCCTGGAGTCGAAGGTCAAGGAATGGACCAAAATCCAAACCCTGGCCACGCCCACGGGCGACATACTGACCAAAATCGGGGTTCAGTTCACGACGATGCAGCAGGCCGACCAGTCAGGCGGGATCAGCAGTCTGGAGGCCCAGGCCTTCCAGCAGCAGTTCAGCATCGATATCCAGCAGGCCCTGACCTATGAGAACGCCCTGGCGCGCGGCGTGCCGCAGCCGCCCGCGTCCGAGCCGTAAGGAGAGACGGACATGACCATCACGCCCATCAACGTCCCCGACCTGATCAACCAGATCAAGACACAGGCCACCGCCATCCTGGGCCAGAATATCGAGACGGCGCAGGGTTTCTCCCAACAACAGCTGGCGGCCATGGCACAGCAGGCGGAAACCATCGCCGGCGGCATCGCATCGGGTGAAATCCGCCCGTCCCTGCAGCAGTTCTTCCTGGATCAGTTGAAGCAGAGCGCCCAGAATTTTGTGCGCGTGCTTGTCGGCCTGTCACTGGTGACGGCAGAGCAGCTGTGGAACGGGGTAGTCGGGACCCTGTGGGGCGCCCTGTCGGGCGCCACCGGCCTGCATTTCACCCCGCCCGCCTGGGGGCAGTGAGAAATCCGAATCCATGCCCTGTCGCATGCGCTTCGCTTGTGCGACCTACGAAAATGATTAGACGTAGGTCGCATAAGCGAAGCGCATGCGACACACTCTCACTTCTCCTGCAACCGGGGCATCAGTTCGACTAGGTTGCAGGGGCGGTGGCGGTTATCCAACTGGTATTTGAGGATCAGGTCCCAACCATCGCGACAGGCGCTGGGGCTGCCCGGCAGGGCGAACAGGTAGGTGCCCTTGGCCACCCCGCCCGTGGCGCGGCTTTGCAGGGCCGAGGTGCCGATCTTCTGATAGGAGAGCATGCGGAACATCTCCCCAAAGCCGTTGATCGTCTTTTCGAACACGCTTTCGAAGGCTTCCGGCGTCACATCGCGGCCCGTCAGACCGGTGCCGCCCGTGGAAATGACGACATCAATGGCCGGATCATCGATCCAGACGCGCAGCTGATCTACGATGGCGCGGACATCGTCGCGCACGATGGCGCGGGCGGCCAGCACATGGCCGTCACTGGTCAGCCGTTCCACCAGCGTATCGCCGGATTTGTCATCCGACAGGCCACGCGTGTCAGACACGGTCAGCACCGCGATATTCACGGCCAGGAAACGGCGGGACAGATCAATTCGGGACATGGTTCCTCTACTCCTGAAAAACTTACGGCCAGTCGAGAAGGGTGACCCCTTCCAATACTTCCAGCCCCGACAAATCATTCAGCAGGGCCGCCGGCTGCACCCACCAGCCGGGACGAATCCCGCCGATCAGTTCAGCCGCCGCCACGGCATGGTCGAAATCGACATAAAGCCCGAAACAGGTGGCCCCGCTGCCCGACATGCGCGACAAGAGGCATCCCGCCGTCGAATCGAGGGCTGCCAGCACTTGGGTGATGACGGGGCTCAACCGCGCGGCGGGCGGGGTCAGGTCATTGCGCCGCCCCTCCTTCAGCAGGGCCGCCAGTTCACGGACATCCGTAAAGGATGTGGTCAGCCGGGCGGGTTCTGAAAAGGCCCCATCGCGTGCTTCGAATACGGCGGGCGTCGGCATGGAGACGCCGGGATTGACCAGAACGACCCAGCAATCTTCCGGCAAGTCGGGGGCGGGCGACAGGTCGGTGCCCGTGCCCGCGAAATAGCTGGTCCGCGACCCGACGCAGACGGGCACGTCCGCCCCCAGCTTCGCCGCCAGTTCCGTGACCGCCGGATGGTTCAGCGGCACATCCCACAGGGCGCACAGCGCGCGCAAGGTGGCCGCCGCATCCGCTGACCCGCCGCCAATCCCCGATGCCAGCGGCAGGTTCTTGGTCAGCTTCACCGTCACATGCGGCTTGCGGCCCAGCGCCTCTGCCAGCCGGAACACGGCCTTGGTTACCAGATTGCTTTCCGTATCCTCCATCAGCAGGGGCAGCGAATGCGGCCCGTGCAGTTGCAGGCTGAAATAGGGGGTGCTTTCCACCTCCACCAGATCATGGGCGCTGGCGAAGGCCACCAGACTGTCCAGCAGGTGATAGCCGTCTTCCCGCCGGCCCAGCACATGCAGATACAGGTTCAACTTGGCAGCGGCATAGGCACGGATGGCGGTCATGGGGCGGCGTCCGAAGGTTGCGGCCGTTGCATTCTGGCAGAGGCCGCGAAATGAAACCACCCCGTTACAATTTTCCGCCGGGCGGGTCGGCAGGCACATCTTATAAAGGTCTGCACAAATGGCCGGCGCATGGTCGCGACACGGCCCCCGAACGGACAGGGACAGCATGACACAGTATCATCACCGCCCGCATTTCGCCCGCCGCCTGCTGGGTGCATCCGCCATCGCACTGGCCGCCGCCCTGGCGCCGCTCGCCAGCGCCGCCGCACAGCAGCCCGCCCCGGCCAGCGCCGAGGCGCCGGCCAAGACCGACCCGCGCTATGTCTGGGACCTGACGCCGATCTTCAAGGATGACGCATCCTGGGACGCGGCGCGCAAGCAGGCGCTGGCCGACCTGCCCTCGCTGGACACGCTGAAAGGTACGCTGGGCAAGGATGCCACCACCCTGCGCGCCGCCATGGACCGCATGTCCAAGGTCGGGCACGATGTGGAACGCGTGCTGGTCTATGCCTACCTGCAATATTCCACCGACACCCGGAACAATGAGTATCAGGAACGCTGGAGCCTGGCGCAGGCCCTGTCGGCGCAGGCGCAGGCCGCCACCGCCTGGGTCTCGCCCGAGGTGCAAGGGGTGGGTGCCGACAAGATCGCCAGCTTCATCAAGGCCGATACCGGCCTCACCAAGCATGCCTTCCGCCTGAACGATATCCTGCGCCTGAAGGCCCATACCCTGACGCCGGAAACCGAAGCGGCCCTGGCGGCCCTGGGCCCCGTTCTGGGATCGGCCAGCAACACCTATTCCGCGCTGGCCAATGCCGATATCGACTGGCCGGAGATCACCCTGCCCGATGGCACCAAGCGCAAGGTGAACCAGTCCGCCTACCAGTCGCTGCGCCAGAATGAAGACCGGGCCGTCCGCAAGCTGGTGTTCGACACGTTCTGGACCAAGTTCGGCCAGTACACGACCACCATGGGCAACACGCTGGGTGCGGCCGTGCAGACCGGCACCATCGATGCCAAGCTGCGCGGTTACCCGACCGCCGTCGCCGCATCACTGGCCAATAACGATATCCCGGAAGCTGTCTACCGCACCCTGGTGGCAGAGGCGAACAAGGGCCTGCCCACCCTGCACCGCTATTTCAAGCTGCGGCAGAAGATGCTGAAGCTGCCGGATCTGTATTATTACGACATCTATCCGTCACTGATCAGCCTGGACAAGAAGTTCACGCTGGACGAATCGCGGACGCTGACCCTGGCCGCCGTCAAGCCGCTGGGCAAGGAATATGGTGACATGCTGGCGGCCCTGACGGCCAAGCGGACCATGCATGTCTATCCGTCGGAGGGGAAGGACAGCGGCGCCTATCACTGGGGCAGCTATGGGCTGGATCCGTATATCTTCCTGAACCATCAGGACGATTATAACTCCATGTCGACCTATGCCCATGAATGGGGCCATGGCATGCATTCGGCCCTGGCGTCGAAGACCCAGCCCTATGAGCTGGCCAATTACTCCTTGTTCATGGCGGAAATCGCGTCGACCACGAACGAGATGCTGCTGACCGACTATCTGGTGACAAAGGCCAAGACCAAGGAAGAGAAGCTGTTCTATCTGGGCCAGTCGCTGGAAGGACTGCGCGGCACCTTCTTCCGCCAGACCATGTTCGCGGAGTTTGAACTGGCCACCCATGATGCCGTGGAACGGGGCGAGGCGCTGTCCGGGTCGAAGATGAAGGACATCTATTGCGGCCTGTTGAAGAAGTATCATGGCGACGCCGAAGGCGTGATGAAGATCGATGAGAAATATTGCGCGGAATGGGCCTTCATCCCGCATTTCTATCGTCCCTTCTATGTGTTCCAGTACGCGACCTCCATCTCTGCCGGCACCTATTTCGCCGAACAGATTTCCAAGGGCGGTGCCAAGGCGCGGGACAATTACCTGAACGTGCTGAAGGCCGGTGGGTCGGAATATCCCTATCCGCTTTTGAAGAAGGCAGGCCTGGATATGGCAACCGCCGCCCCCTATCAGGCCCTGGTGCGCCGCATGGACGCCACCATCGACCAGATGGAAAAGCTGCTGGCTCAGTAAGGTGAAGGCGGGGTGGGTGTGCATTCACCTGCCCCGCCACACGCGCTATTGTTCCTTCGACTGGCGGAGATCACCGCGAAGAACCTTCAGCGTCACGCCCGTCAATGTGACTGTGGGTTGTTGGGCGGCGTCATCGCCGACCGGCACGAAGGTGAAGGCGATTTCATTTCCAGGCCCGGCTTTGAGAATGCGTTTGACACGGTCGGTCACCTCAAAGATCGGGCTTTGCGCGGTCTTCTTCGCCTCAATGACACCGACCAGGCTACTGGCGTCGGGCTTGGCGCCAACGGCCAGACCCATATGGACTTCAACGCGCGGCAATACCCCTGTGTTGGGACCCGTCAATGTCACATTCTTGACCGCAAGCTGAACAGTACCTTTCACCTCTTCAATGCTTTGCAGAAGCTGCAGGCGGTCCTGCACGGTAACAAGGACGACGCGCGCAGGTACCGAGAACGCGGTATCGGTCAGGTCCAGCGTCATCAACACGGTCGGGTCGAAGGCGGGGGGTGGAAGAGGGGCGGACGTCTGGACGACGGTCGTCTTGGCGGGCGTGTGGGTCACTTCGACCTTGGCGTCACAAGCAACCAGACCCAACGCCAACAGCACAAACACTGCTGAAGGCACAATACGGTGCTGATCCATCATTGTCGCCTCTACATACAATAAGTGCAAATCATCGTAGCTTTTGCAACGCCATCGGCCAACTCCTATCCCAGCACACCCATTGTCACGCCGGCCAGAACGACATAACGCAATGCCTTGCCCAGCGTCACCAGCGGCAGGAAGACGCTTAATTTCACGCCCAGCGTCCCCGCCGCGACGGTGAGCGGATCGCCGATCACCGGCACCCAAGAGAACAGAAGCGTCCAGGCGCCATAGCGGGCGAATACCCCCTCCGCCCGCGCCAGCTGCGCCGCCGTCACGGGAAACCAGCGCCGGCCCACGAACCGACGCAGCCAGCGGCCCAGCATCCAGTTGATCAGGGACCCCAGCACATTGCCCAGGGTGGCCACCACCACCAGCGCCCAGGCTGGCCGCGTCCCATCGGCCAGCAGCGCCACCAACGCCAGCTCCGACCCGCCCGGCAACAAGGTCGCCGCCGCCATGGACAGGAAGAACAGGCTCCAATAGGCGGGATCGGTGAGCATGTAGCCTTGGGCGACGGGTTGCCGGGGCTTTGTTCTATCGGTCAGGGGGGACGCTGCCAATGCGGCATTGCTTGCCGAGATCGGGCGGTCACGTTAGGCTAACGTCGCAAATGCAGGTGAATTGGAATGCCCCGGTATAGCGTTCTCGACCGCAATCTATCCGCAAGTATCCAGGCCGCCCTTGATGAGGGTGACCGGACCGGACCTGTGCCCGTCAGTGACGTGCGCGCCATCCTGACGGCGCTGGAGCAGGAATGGGAAGCGGAGGCTCTGGTCAATGCCAGGGTTGACCGGCTGTCCCATCTGGATACGCCACCTGCTCGCAAAGGCTGATCAAGACAGCGCTTTACCTTCCAATCTCCTGCCCCAGGCGCTTCGCGATCTGGTTTTGATACTGCGATCAAGTGCCAGGGCGTTCGGGCCCATCGTGGCGAGACGGAGCTTGGCCCGCCTTACGCGCCGTTGCAGAGCGATAGCTGAGGGAACGGAAGCCGGCCATATCCGGCACGATGTATCGGCGGACCGACCGGTTCGGTTCATCAATGAACCCCCGTGGGTCATCATGTTTGACCCTCGCACGCGATTGGTTATCAGAATTCTGCATCAGCATCGGGATATCGCGACCATCATGCGTCGCCACTAGACTGGCATCCAAGCCCCCATCCCCCTATCATGCCGGCATCATGAGCGATTTCCTGTCCGATCCCGCCCCCGCCCGCCCTGGCACCAATCTGCCCGAACAGACGGTCAGCGATCTGGCCCGTTCCGTGAAGCGGACCGTGGAGGATGCGTTCGGCTATGTCCGGGTGCGGGGTGAGATCAGCCAGCCCAAGCGCCATTCGTCCGGCCATCTTTACCTGCGTCTGAAGGATGACGCGGCGGTGATTGAGGCTGTGTGCTGGAAGGGCACGATGGCGCGCCTGTCGGTGCGCCCCGAAGAAGGGATGGAGGTGGTCTGCACGGGCAAACTGACCACCTACCCCGGCCGCAGCCAGTATCAGTTGGTCATCGACAGCATGGAGCTGGCGGGCGAAGGCGCGCTGCTGAAGATGCTGGAGGAGCGTAAGAAGCGGCTGGCCGCCGAGGGGCTGTTCAATCCCGAGCGCAAGAAGCCCTTGCCCTTCCTGCCGCAGGTGATCGGCGTGGTGACCAGCCCGACCGGGGCCGTCATCCGCGACATCCTGCACCGTCTGGCCGACCGCTTCCCGCGCCATGTCCTGCTCTGGCCCGTGGCGGTCCAGGGCGACGGCGCGGCACAACAGGTGGCCCGTGCCATTCAGGGTTTCAACAGTCTGGCGCCCGGCGGCCGTGTGCCGCGCCCCGACCTGATCATTGTGGCGCGCGGCGGCGGCAGCCTGGAAGATCTGATGGCCTTTAACGAGGAGATCGTGGTCCGCGCCGCCGCCGAAAGCCGCATCCCGCTCATCTCCGCCGTGGGGCATGAAACGGATACGACCCTGATCGATTTCGCGTCTGACCGCCGCGCGCCCACGCCCACGGCAGCGGCGGAGATGGCGGTGCCGGTGCGGGCGGATCTGCTGGGCCAGGTGCTGGATGATGAGCGCCGGCTGCACCGTGCCATGACCCGCACCCTGGATCAGCGCCGCACCTATGTGCAGGGGCTGGCGCGCGGCCTGGGCGATCCGCATAGCCTGCTGGAAGGGCTGACGCAGCGGCTGGATGACCGGGCAGAGCGCCTGATCCTGTCCATGCGCGGCGGGATCGAACGGCGGCGGACGGCGGTGCGGCAGCTGGACCTGAAGCTGCACCACCCGCGTGAGGTGTTGCGGCTGGCTGCCACCCGGCTGGACGGGGCGGGCCGGGCCCTGCGCACCGGCCTGGACAGCGCCATCCGCCTGTCTGAGGGACGCTATCACCGTATCGCCGACCGTCTGTCCGACCGGACCATCCGCCGTGCCTTCACCGATGGGGCCGCCCGCCTGTCCGACCTGCCCACCCGCATGGAACGCGCGCATTTGGCTGACCTGTCGGCCAAGGACGACCGGCTGGCCCAATTGGGCCGGCTGCTGGAAAGCGTGTCCTATCGCGGTGTGCTGTCGCGCGGCTTCGCCCTGGTTACCGATGGTGATGGGCAGCCCGTGACGCATGCCGCCGGTTTGACAGAGGGACAAAGGGTGACCATCGCCTTTCAGGATGGCAATGCCGGTGCGACCATCAGTCAGGGCGAGGGGACGCCGCCGGCCACACCCCCACGCCCGGCGCGACCAACCCGCAAAGCGGGCGATGCCGGGCCACAGGGCCGTCTGTTTTAATGGTTGACCGACCAGATCAATCCTATCCGCTTGGATAAGTGCCCGGTAATTTACCAATTCCCATACCGGTATATGCTGCCGGTATGAGCGATCTGTTCACATCGTCGAAACCTGCGGCTGCCCTGGCCGGTGCGCGCGCCTTGACGCGCAGCACGGGCTGGCTTGGCTTCGTCCTCGGTATGGTGATGGCCGCAGCACTCGCCGTGATCATCTCGGTGCAACTCTATCAGGACCGCGCCGCTGCGCGCGATCATGCCCAGGAAGCGGCGGTGAACCTGACCGGTGCCATCGCGCGCGACATATCCCGGCATATCGACCTGTTCCGCTTCGTCCTGTCATCCCTGCGCGACACGGTGACATCGCCGGATTTCCAGCAGGTGCCCGAACATCTGCGGGACATGGTCCTGTTCTCACACACCGCCGCACCAAAGGCGCTGGGCGTGCTGTTCGTGACGGATGCAAACGGGATCATTGAGGCAGAATCGGGCGGCAATGACGTCAGGGGGCAAAGCCGGGCCTGGCGACCCTATTTCGCCTATCACCGGGACCATGACGATCCCGCCATGCTGATCACCGGCCCGCTGATTTCGGCCACGACCAAGGACCCGGTGATCGTGCTGTCCATGCGGCTGAACCGCCCAGATGGATCGTTCCGGGGAGTGGTCGTCGCCTCCATGCTGCTGACCTATTTCGACGGGTTGCTGACCGACCTGCAACTGGATGAAGGATCGGCCCTGACCCTGTTTCTCGACCAGGGCATCATCCTGGCCCGGCAGCCGGCGGACCCGCTGGCCATTGGCCGCGACCTCCGCCAGGACCCCCACCTGCAGGCTATCGTCGGGGAACCACTGGCCGTCTATGAGGAACCAGGCGCGTTGGACGACACACGGCTCGTTGTCTCCACCGCCGTTGCCGGCTCCACCATGCGGGTCAGTCTGGCACAGTCTCTGGACCTTGTTTACGGACATTGGCGGCGCAAGGCCTGGACCATCGGGCTGACATCCGCCCTGTTGATCAGCGGTATCATCACCCTGATCAGCCTGCTGCACCGGGAAAGCCGGCAGCGGTTGCGTGTACAACTGGCGCTGGGCGATGCCAATGCCAGGCTGGAGCGGATGGCGACCACCGACCCCCTGACCGGTATTGCCAACCGCCGCATGTTCGATGACATGCTGCGGCGGGAGCAGGCGCGCGTCACCCGCATGCCGCATGATGCTGCGATCCTGATGATCGATATCGACCTGTTCAAAAGCTTCAACGACACCTATGGCCACGGCGCGGGCGACGCGACGCTGCGGTCGGTGGCGCTGGCCATCACCCGCGCCGTGGCCCGTGGCGGCGACCTTGCCGCCCGGATCGGGGGGGAGGAATTCGCGGTCCTTCTGACCCAGACCGATCTGACCGGCGCGCGCGCCGTGGCCGACCGTATCCGGGAAACGGTGGCCGCCCTGGGCATCCGCCACAGCGGCAGCCCGCATGGCCATGTCACGGTATCAATCGGTCTGGCCAGCACGGGCGTCGGGCCGGTACCCGCCAGTTTCGAGGTGATCCTGGACAGCGCGGATGAGGCGCTCTACACGGCCAAGAAAAATGGCCGTGACCGGGTGGAGATCGCCTCGCCCTCCATGGTCGCCGCCTGAATCAGCCCCGGTAGCGCAGGAAATGGATGCGCGCCTGACTATAGTCGCGCACATCCAGCGCATCGAACCCCGGCGGCAGCGCAAAGGCATCCTCTGCCCCGACCTCCACACAGACCAGGGCACCCGGCGCGATCCAGCCGGCACGTGACAGGCCCGTCAGGGCCGGCGGCGACAGGTCCTGACCATAGGGCGGGTCCAGAAATACCAGCCGCGCCGCAAAGGGAGCCGGCGGCGGCTTGGCCGCGTCGCCAAGGATGAAGCGGCACTGCGCCCCCTCCCCCAGCATCTCCGCATTGCGGCGCGCAATGTCCAGCGAGGAGCGCGCCTTGTCCAGCAGGGCCGCGCGTGAGGCACCATGCGACAGCGCCTCCAGCGCCAGGGCGCCGGTGCCGCAGAACGCGTCCAGCACATCAGCGCCGTCCAGCACGTCGCTGCCATCCTCCATCCAGTCACCATGCGACAGGATGTTGAACAGCGACTGGCGGGTGCGGTCGCTGGTCGGACGGACGTCACGGCCCGCCGGCGTTTCCAGCCGGCGGCCCCGATGCTTACCGGCGACGATCCGCACGCGGCGCTCCACCCTTCTGGGCCGGCTTTCCACCGCCGGCATTGCCGGGGGCAGGACCCTTGGCCGGGGGCTTGGCAGGCGCCGCGGCGGCGGCACGCTTGGGCGCCGGCTTCGGCCCGCGGCGGGCGGGGGCGTCGTCATCGGGGATGTCAGCACCGGCAAGCGCGCGGTCCAGCTTGGCGACGGCGCGGCGCGCGCTGTCACTCAACTGATCCCCGGCCCCACGGCGCGCAGCCTTGGGCACTTCGGCTTCCACGCGTGACGGCGGGGCCGTGCGCTTGGGCGCGGAGGATGAGGCCTTGCGCCCCCCGCCCATCAGGCGCTCCACACTGTCGCGGGCCTTGGCCGCCGACGGCTTGGCCCGGCCCTTGGTGGCGCTGGCCGGGGCGGCAGCTTCCATGGATTTGGGCAGCCGGTCATAGCGCATGCGCGGGGCAGCACCCGGCGCCGGCTTGGCCGCACCATCGGCAGGCGCCGGTTCTTCCTCCGCCGGGAAGAAGTCGGGCATCTGGTCGCGCAGGACGCGGCGCGGCACCTCTTCCACGGCGCCGGGGTCCAGCTTGCCCAGCTGGAATGGGCCATAGGCGATGCGGATCAGACGGCTGACCGGTAGGCCCAGCCATTCGAACACGCGGCGAACCTCCCGGTTCTTGCCCTCACGCAGGCCCACGGTCAGCCACGAATTATAGCCGACGGTGCGGTCGATCACCGTTTCGATGGGGCCATAGGCCAGCCCCTCGATAACCACACCCTCTTCCAGCTTGCGCATGGTTTCCGGTGTCGGCACGCCATGCACGCGGATACGGTAGCGGCGCAGCCAGCCGGTGGAGGGCAGCTCCAGATGCCGAGCCAGCGCCCCGTCATTGGTCAGCAGCAGCAACCCTTCCGACGCAAGATCCAGCCGCCCGACGGAGATGACGCGCGGCATGGTGTGCGGCAGATGGTCGAAGACGGTGGCCCGGCCCTTCTCGTCACGCGCCGTCGTCACCAGCCCTTCGGGCTTGTGATAGCGCCAGAGGCGGGTGGGTTCCGGCTCGCCCACGGTCTGACCATCGACCTGGATACGATCGCCATCGCGGACCAGGAAAGCCGGGCTTTCCAAGGTCACGCTGTTCACGCGGACGCGGCCTTCGGCGATCCAGCGTTCGGCATCGCGGCGGGAGCAGACGCCGGCACGGGCCAGGCGCTTGGCAATGCGTTCACCCCCGGCAAGCTCGGGCGCGGCATCAAGGTCGGTTTCGTCGGCGACGGCATCAACCGGCACCTGACGCAAGGGGTCATAGCTGTTCTGGGACATGGGCGCGGAGATTACGCGCGAAACAAGATTGCCGCAAGCCGCGCCCCGCCTTGACGGGCGCGACCGTCCCATGCAGCCTTGCGCGCATCATGACCGACCTTCCCAATGCCCCTACCCCCATGGACCTTGCCTTTGCCGAAGCCGAACAGGCGGCGGCGCGTGGGGAGGTGCCGGTGGGTGCCGTCGTGGTGGACCCGGCCACGGGCCGCGTGCTGGGTTCCGCCGGCAACCGGACAGAGGAACTGTCCGACCCCACGGCCCATGCCGAGGTGCTGGCCATCCGTCAGGCCGCATCCGCCCTGAACAGCCCGCGCCTGCCCGGCCTGGACCTGTATGTGACGCTGGAGCCGTGCGCCATGTGCGCCGGGGCCATCAGTTTCGCACGGCTGCGGCGCGTCTATTTCGCGGCCTATGATCCCAAGGGCGGGGCCGTCGATCATGGCCCCCGCTATTTCCAGCAGCCGACCTGTCACCACGCGCCCGACGCCTATGGCGGGTTCGGGGAGGCGCGGGCGGCCAACCTGCTGCGCGATTTCTTCAAGGACAGGCGATAGGAGTTTGATGATGACAAGCCAGTTCCCCGCCGTCACGGTGCTGAGTGATCCCGGCCCGGAGGCTGAGACCTACCGCCCCGCCGCCGACCGCATCCTGACCGGTAACCCGGTGCAGTCCGTCAGCAACCGGTTCAGCAGCGCCGATGGCCGCTTCAATTGCGGCATCTGGACCGGCGCCGTCGGTTCCTGGCGCGTGGTCTTCACAGAGAATGAGTTCTGCCAGTTGTTGGAAGGTGTGGTCGTGGTGCGGGGTGATGACGGCTCCGAACGGCGTTTTCAGGCGGGCGACGCCTTTGTCATGCCGGCGGGCTTCACCGGTGTGTGGGACATTCTGGAGCCTGCGAAGAAATATTACGCGGTCTATGAGTGAGGGTCACTCCGGCCAGCGCCGATGCTGCCACATCCATTGGCCGGGATCGTCGCGCACCCAGTCTTCCAGCAGCGCATTGACCTGTTTCATCGCCGACAGCGTGTCGGCCTTCACATCCCCGGTCCGGGCAAAATCCAGCGGCGGCAGGATGGTGACGCGGAACCGCGCAGCACCCGTCCGCACCACGCGGATGGGCACGGCGGGCGCGTCATAGCGCAGGGCGAGATCGGCCAGGACCGTTCCCGTCCGCGCCTCCCGCCCCAGGAACGGCACCAGCGGCCCCTCATTCAGTTTCTGATCGACCAGCAGGCCGACATGCCCGCCGGCCCGGATGGCCGCCATCAGGCCGCGCGCCGCCTCCCGCCCCTTGGGCACCATGGTGCCACCCAGGGGGGCGCGGGCGCGGGCCAGCATCTCGGCCACGAACGGATTGTTCGGCTTGCGGAACACATAGGTCAGGTGCAGACCCACCCGCGCCGACACCATGGCGCAGAGTTCCCAATTGGCGAAATGGCCGGTGAAGACGATACCGGGCCGGTCATCGCCCGCCAGCGCCTGCAGGTGCTCCAGCCCCGTCACCTGCACATGCCGGTCGAAATCCGCCGCGATACGGTCCAGATGCACATATTCGGCAAAGGTGCGGCCCAGATTGTCCCAGGCCTGGGTGATAATGGCATCGATGCACGCCGGTTCCAGCCCCGGCAGCGCGCGGGCGATATCGCGCCGCATGCGCCGCGACCGCGACAGGCGCGGGCCGATCCGGCGCAGCAGGCTGCCGGCCAGGTCCGATGCCTGTTCGGGCGACAGCAACCGCATGGTCGCTATGAACAGCCAGACGAAAGCGGCTTGCAGACGGTAGCCGACAACCCGGTCGAACCGGCGGCGCAGGCGGCTGTGGTCAGCCATGGCGCGTCTCCATCAACCGATCCAGCAGCCGCTCCACCGCAACGGGATCATCCCAGGAGAGGCGGACAGGCAGCACCGCCACACGGGGCCGCCAGATGGGCGATAGACGCGTCGCATCCTTCTCCGTCGTCACCAGCGTGGCGCCCAGCGCCTGTGCCTGTGCCAGCAGGGCGGACAGGTCCGCCGCACGGAACGGGTGATGGTCGGGAAACGCCCTTTCCGCCACCACCGACAGGCCGGCATCGCGCAGGGTCGCGAAGAATTTCGCAGGCCGCCCGATCCCGGCAAAGGCCAGCAGGGGCCGGCCCCGCAATGGCTCCAGCGCCGCCGGATCGGGCAGCAGCCGGGCCGTCAGCACGGGCAGCGGCCCCGCCATTGCCTTGGCCGCCGCCAGACCCGGCCCGTCGCCGATGACCACCAGCGCATCCGCCCGTTTCAGCCCGCCGGTCACACTCTCCCGCAGCGGTCCCGCCGGCATGACGTGGCCATTGCCGAACCCGGCCCCGGCATCAACGACGATCAGCGACAAATCCTTGTGCAGGGCGCGGTTCTGAAACCCATCATCCAGGATAATGGCGCCCAAACCCGTCTCGGCCATGGCCTTGGCCGCTGCCACCCGGTCCCGCCCGATCCAGGCGGCACCCGTGGCGGCCAGCAGCAGCGGCTCATCCCCCACATCCATTGCATGGTGAAGGGCCGGGTCAACGGCAAGCGGCCCCCGCATGCGCCCGCCATGCCCGCGCGACAGCGACGCCGCCGCCACGCCCCGCGCCCGCAGCCGCGCCGTCAGGTCCCGCACCACGGGCGTCTTGCCGGCCCCGCCAGCCACCAGATTGCCGACGCACAGTACCGGCACCGTCGCCTTCACCGGTACCCGCAACCGCAGCACGGCACCCGCCCGCCACAGCCATGACAGCGGCGTCAGCAGCGCCGACAGCAGGCCCGGCGGGGCGTACCAGAAGGCAGGCGCGCGCATTAGCCCACCCCCGCCCGGTGCAGTAGCGGTGCCAGCGCCGTCATCACGCGGTCAATGGCCGTGGCATTGCGCAGGGCCACCTCTCGTGCCGCCTCTGCCTGCGCCTGTCGCCGCTCAGGCTCGGACAGCAGGCCCGCAACGGCATCGGCGATCTGTTGCGGGCCGACCAGGGGCAGAAGCCCGCCCGCCGCCTGCATCGCCGCCGCAACTTCCGCGAAATTGAACATGTGCGGGCCATGGATGACGGCGCTGTGCAGCAGGGCGGGTTCAATGGGATTATGCCCGCCCACGGGCATGAAGGACCCGCCCATCACCGTGACAGGAGCCAGGCGAAAGACCAGCCCCATCTCCCCCAGCGTATCCATCAGGAAGACCGCATCCCCCGCCGCCGGCAGCCCACCTTCGCTTCGGCGGGAAAAAGACAGGCCGGCGGCGGACAGCATCCCCGCCACCTCCCCCCCCCGATCGGGATGGCGCGGCACCAGCAGGAGCAGCGCGTCGGGCAGGTGCCGGCGCAATTCCACCTGCGCCGCGATGGCCATCGCCTCCTCCCCCGCATGGCTGCTGGCAAAGGTCCAGACGGGGCGGGGCCCGATGGCAGCCGACAGGGTGTCCAGCACCGCCGGATCGGCGGGCAAGGGCGGGGCCGAATATTTCAGGTTGCCCACAGCCCGCACATCGGCAATGCCGAGCGCCGACAGCCGTTCCGCCTCCACCCCCGTCTGGGCCAGGGCCAATTGGAACACGGACAGAAGCCGCCGCGCGCTGCGCGGAAACCGCCGCCAATTGCCAAAACTTTTGGCCGACAGCCGCGCATTGACCAGGGCAGCGGGAATGGCGGCCTGCCGGATGGCGGACAGGAGATTGGGCCAGAATTCCGATTCCACCCATAGCACCAGATCGGGCCGCCAATGGGCCAGGAAGCCATCGACGGCACCGGGCAGGTCCACCGGCACATATTGGTGAAAGGCACGCGGCCCCGGCAACCGCCTTGCCATCAACGCGGCGGACGTCACCGTTCCCGTCGTCACCATCACCTGCACCTGCGGCCCCAGTGGCAACAGCCTTTCCACCAGCGGCAGAACCGCCAGCGCCTCCCCCACCGAGGCGGCATGGACCCAGACCAGCCGCCCCGCCGGACGGGGCAGCAGCGGACAGCCCAGCCGTTCATGCCGGCGGGCCGGATCTTCCTTGCCACGCGCGGCACGCCGGTCCAGCAGCCGGCCAATGGCCGGGCCGGCCAGATGCGTCAGGCCGCGATAAAGGCTGTACAACATGGGGGGATCGGGGTCTCTGGCATTGTCCCGGCAAGCTAGCACGGTGAAAACCCTGCCCGCCACCATGGCCGTTCCCCGGCAGCCATGCCGCCTATCGCCATAATTCAGCCTTGATCATTGTTCAATTTGGCATGGAGCCTTCTGCGGCAAAGGGGATTTCTGGGCAAGAAAGCGCTTAGCCCCCTTGACGTGGACGCCACGACGCATGACCTTAGAGACATGATGCGGGCGTCCGTGGGGCGGCCCGGTTCCCCCGATTGTGGCGCTGCCCCGGTCTTCAGGACAGGCACCGCCCCGGCAGTGGAGAGAATTGCGATGCGTAACGCTGTCACCCGTCACACCCGCGCCGCCGGTATTGCCGCCTTGCTGGTGGCCGTTCCGATGTCGGCACCGGTTCTGGCGGACGAGGCGGGCAAGCCCGTGAATACCTTCAAGCCGATCAGCCGCGACGTGACGCCCGGCGAACGCGCCGCTGCCCAATCCTATGCCCGCCCCGGTGCCGATGCCGCCGCTGCGGCCGCCCTGGCCCTGTCGGGGGAAAACAGCTCCCGCCTGCCGGACGGTTTCAGCCTGTCGGTCAGCGGCAACATGCCGTCTTTCAGCAGCGGATATGGCGCCCGCCGGTCGAACCAGCTGCTAGGCGACGGGCAGATCGGTTATGACGCCGAGCCGTTTTATTCCAACAATCGCGGCTACTACACACCCTATGGCTATTCCTATGGCACGCCGCGCCTGAACTATAATGAAAGCTTCCTGCGCCATAAGTATGGCGGCAATATCCTGGGCGCCCCGTCCGTGTCGGCGCCGCTGGAATTCTGGGACGGGCGCCGGTGACATCATGAAAGCGGGCGGCTTAGCGATCACGATCCTTAGCCTGCTGAGTTTTCAGCCCGCTTTCGCCGCCGATACCCCTGCCAACAGTTTCAAGCCCCTGCCCAGCACCGATCCGCTTCCAGGCGAGATCGTATCCCTGGATAATGCCGACCTGCGTGTGAGGGAGGCATTGCCGCCGCCCTGCACGGGACGCAGCCAGAAGGGTGCCCAGGCTGGGACCTGGATCGGGGCTGCTGTCGGTCTGATGGCCGGGATGGCACTGGGCGATGACAATGACAGCAGCGTGACCACCGCCGCCAAGGGACTGGCGGGGGCCGGCGTCGGGTCCACCATCGGCTATCTGGCGGGCCGTGCCTATGACGGGCCGCGGGATTGCCCCGGCATGAAGGCCGAACTGCCGCGCAGCCCGATTTCCCCCATCGTGGACGAGGTCAGCTGGGAAGAACGCCGCCGTGCCCTGGCCGGCGGACCATAACCCATACGCTTTCGTGTACGTGACGGATTCACCTTGGCGAATCGGTGTGCTAGATTCCGCGCCAGGTGTCTGGACCGGCCTTTCCTGCCGGCCTTTGTAGCGTTGGAGTGGCCGCCATGGCGATGCGCGTTCGTGAGGATTATCGTGGCCTGACCGGGCCTGAAAAGGCCTCCATCCTGATGCTTGCGCTGGGCGAGGAAATCGCATCGAAGCTGTTCGCCCTGATGGGCGATGACGAGATCAAGGAACTGTCCCAGACCATGGCCAACCTTGGCTCGGTCAGTTCCAATCTGGTGGAGCGTCTGTTCGTCGAGTTTGCGGAGCAGATCAGCTCCACCGGTTCGCTGGTCGGTTCGTTCGACAGTACTGAACGCCTGCTGACCAAGGTCCTGCCCAAGGACAAGGTCGACCAGATCATGGAGGAAATCCGTGGTCCTGCCGGTCGTACCATGTGGGACAAGCTGACCAACGTGAACGAGCAGGTGCTGGCCAATTACCTGAAGAACGAATATCCGCAGACCGTCGCCGTGATCATGTCCAAGATCAAGGGCGACCATGCGGGCCGCGTGCTCCAGCTGCTGCCCGAAAGCTTCGCGATGGAAGTCATCATGCGTATGCTGCGCATGGAGGCGGTGCAGAAGGAAGTTATCGACGATATCGAGCGCACGCTGCGTACCGAATTCATGTCGAACCTGGCCCGCACCAACCGCCGCGACGCGCACGAGATGATGGCGGAAATCTTCAACAGCTTTGACCGCAACACCGAAAGCCGCTTCATCGCGGCATTGGAAGAGCGCAACCGCGACAGCGCTGAACGTATCCGCGCCCTGATGTTCACGTTTGAGGATCTGTCGAAGCTGGACCCCAGCGGCATCCAGACCCTGCTGCGCAGCGTCGACAAGCAGAAGCTGGCCACCGCCCTGAAGGGTGCGTCGGACACGCTGAAGGACCTGTTCTTCACCAACATGTCCGAACGCGCCGCCAAGATCATGCGCGAGGATATGGGCGCCATGGGCCCCATCCGCCTGCGCGACGTGGACGAGGCGCAGATGTACATGGTGCAGTTGACGAAGGATATGGCCGCGCGCGGCGAAATCGTCATTGCCAGCGGCAAGGGCGAGGACGAGCTGGTTTATTGATCAAAGAGTTGTCGTAGGTCGCATAAGCGTAAGCGCATGCGACGTGACACAAGTTGTCGCATGCGCTTACGCTTATGCGACCTACGACTGGACATGGTGAATGCTAGACCATGGCCAATCATAGGCATCTTTGCACGGTCCCTGCTTAACCGGATTGCCGTGGATATAGGCAACGTGATGTTCCCAGTCGGCATCATCACGCAGCCTGTGTTCCCAAAATCTGTTTTGCCAGATCCCCAAACCGCCGCGTTCTCGTTGTGAGGCGGATGCGTGCAACGGTGGTAGACCACAACGCCTGCCGAACCTCGCCTTGATGCGCTGCCATCGCCGGGAATAATCGGCGTCTCCCTCTGGCAAACTCCAGATCATATGAAGATGGTCTGGCAGAATGACCGCCGCCCCGATCTCAAAAGGGCGATCCCGCCTTTCTTCTACAATGATGGCTCGCAGAAGAGACACCATCACAGGATCAGAGAAAATCGGTCGACGCCAAGCGGTAGCGACCGTGAAAAAGTACCTATGCCCGGGAATGAACTGGCGTCGATACTTCATGACGAAAATATCGCGACAAATTCTCCTATATGCAAGATCGTAGGTCGCATAAGCGTCAGCGCATGCGACCTACGACAAAAAAGGCCGGCGTTTCCGCCGGCCTTTTTTGTGTCTGGATCACGTATCCAGGAAGCTACGCAGCTTGCGCGACCGCGACGGGTGCTTCAGCTTGCGAAGCGCCTTGGCCTCGATCTGACGGATACGTTCGCGCGTCACGCTGAACTGCTGACCCACCTCTTCCAGGGTGTGGTCGGTGTTCATGCCGATGCCGAAACGCATGCGCAGCACACGCTCCTCGCGGGCCGTCAGCGTAGCGAGTATACGGGTCGTGGTCTCGCGCAGGTTAGCCTGGATGGCGGCATCGAGGGGCAGAACGGCGTTCTTGTCCTCGATGAAGTCGCCCAGATGCGAATCTTCCTCGTCGCCGATCGGCGTTTCCAGCGAGATCGGCTCCTTGGCGATCTTCAGGACCTTGCGGACCTTTTCCAGCGGCATCATCAGCCGCTCGGCCAGTTCTTCCGGCGTCGGCTCGCGTCCGATCTCGTGCAGCATCTGGCGGCTGGTGCGGACCAGCTTGTTGATCGTTTCGATCATGTGCACGGGGATACGGATGGTGCGGGCCTGGTCGGCGATCGAACGGGTGATCGCCTGCCGAATCCACCAAGTGGCATAGGTGGAGAACTTGTAACCGCGCCGATACTCGAACTTATCCACGGCCTTCATCAGGCCGATATTGCCTTCCTGGATCAGATCCAGGAACTGCAGGCCGCGGTTCGTGTACTTCTTGGCGATGGAGATCACGAGGCGCAGGTTGGCCTCCACCATCTCCTTCTTGGCGCGGCTCGCCTCCTTCTCGCCCTTCTGGACGGTGGAGACGATGCGGCGGAACTCACCGATGGGCAGACGCGCCTGGCTGGACACTTCCGCGATGCTCTCACGGACGCGGCCCACCTCATAGGACGAACGCTCGGCGAACTTGGCCCAGGCCTTGGAGATGCTCTTGCAGCGGTCCAGCCATTTCGGGTCCAGTTCCGACCCGTAATAGTGCTGCAGGAAGTCTTCGCGCTTCACCCGGCAATCGGTCGCCAGCCGCAGCAGACGGCCTTCAAAGCCCAGCAGCTTGCGGTTAAGCGCATAGAGCTGTTCGACCAGCTGTTCGATACGGCCATTGTTCAGGCGCACGGAATTGACCAGCTCGGTCAGTTCGGCCTTCACCTTGTCGTACTTCTTGTCGGAACCCTTGGGCAACTCCTGGCCGCTTTGCAGCAGGCCCAGGCGCTCTTCCTGCATCTTGTGCAGGCGCTCATAGGTTTCCTCGATCTTGCCGAACGTCTCCAGGACCTTGGGCTTCAGCTCGGCTTCCATGGCGGAGAGGGAGACATTGCCTTCCTCTTCCCCATCACCGGCGGGCGCACCTTCGCCCTCGCCCTCCGGACGCTCGCCTTCTTCCTCTTCACGCTCGGCGGCGGGGCCGTCCAGCGCTTCGGGCGGCAGTTCACCGGCTTCCGGGTCCACGCCATAGGACGCGTCCAGATCGATGATGTCGCGCAGCAGCATCTTGCCGTCCTGCAACGACTGATGCCACTCGATGATGGCCTGAATGGTCAGCGGCGATTCACAGATCGCGCCGATCATCATCTCACGACCGGCCTCGATGCGCTTGGCGATGGCAATTTCGCCCTCGCGGCTCAGCAGCTCCACCGACCCCATTTCGCGCAGATACATGCGCACAGGATCGTCGGTGCGGCCGATATCGTCATCGTCCAGGTTACCGGACTGACGGCCTTCGCCTTCACCTTCGTTGCCGCTGCTCTCATCGGCTTCTTCGGCCTCGACGACATTGATGCCCATTTCGGACAGCAAGGCCATCGTGTCTTCGATCTGTTCGGACGAGGAGCTGTCCGGCGGCAAAGCCGCGTTGAGTTCGTCATAAGTGACGTACCCACGCTCCTTGCCGCGCGCGATCATCTTCTTGACGGCAATGGCCATGCCGTCCATCAGAGGGCCATTGGCTTCCTCTTCCCGCTGCTCCGACACTTCTGCCGTCTGCGCCGCTTTCGTCGCCATTCGTTCGCTGCCCCCGCACTCTTAAGGCTGCCACCGGTAAACGCAAATGGACGACTCGGGCAAGGGCCCGGTCATCCGACGAAACTCTTCCTGGCTATAACTTTGGCAAGAGGCTGGAAACTGTGTTCGCCAAGACACAGTTTTGCAGGACAAATGCGTCGCACGACGCCCGATTGCTCGGCCGCCCGCCCATTATCCGTCCCTTTCCGTCAGGTCATCGGCATGGCCCCGGAGAATCAGCAGCTCCCGTTGCAGCGCGCGTAATCGTGCCAGATCATCCTCACTGAATGTCTCGGCAAACCGTCTCTCGGCATCGCGCAGCTCGCGTTGAAGCAAACCATCCTCGGAACTCAGCCAAACCTCCTGCCAGCCACTCTTCGCGGTTTCGAACGACGCTCCTGGTTGCGCGAATTTCGGCATGTCTGCACTCAGCAGACTATCCAGCGTCTCGGAAAAACCACGACCAGACAGGTGGCGTCTCAAAGCCTCGGCGTCAAGTGCTGATTCGGTGGTTAGGCATGCGACAAGCGCTTGGCGCAGCGCCTCCATCTCGCCATCCGCGAATTCCGCCCCGGCCAACGTCTCCCCCACATCCTGAAAAAGTTCGGGATGATGCACGATGGTCAGCACCAGATAGCGTTCGCGACGGCGCGGTTCGGTGCGCAAGGTGCCGGACCGGAAACGGCTGTCCCAAAGGCGGCTGACAGGCACATCGCCGGGCTGAAGCCGGCGCGGGCGCCCCCCGCCCCGATCTCCCCCTGCCCCACCGAACCCACCGCCAAACCCGCCCCCACTGGCCCGGATGGCGGCGCGCAGCTTCTCGCGCAGGACGGAGCGGTAACTGTACTGCACCGACTTGTCGGTGACCTTCTCCATCATCTGGTTGATGCCGGTCTCGATCCGCAGGCGGCCATCCGCCGTCTTCGGGTCCTCGCCCTGGCGCACCATCTCCCAGATGAAATCCTCCAGCGACAGAGCGCGGTCCAGGATGGCGGTGAACGCATCCGGCCCGCCCGACCGTATCAGGCTGTCAGGGTCTTCCTTGTCGGGCATGAAGGCGATGCGGACGGTGGCGTCGGGCACCAGGATGGGCAGCACCCGTTCCACGGCCCGCTGTGCCGCCCGCCGTCCGGCATTGTCGCCGTCAAAGCACAGGATGGGGTTGCGCTGCCCCTCCGGTGCCAGTTTCCACAGCACCTGGATCTGCGTCTCCGTCATGGCGGTGCCGAGGGGGGCCACCGCCCCCTCGAACCCTGCCTGCACGCAGGAGATGACGTCCATATAGCCTTCGGTGACGATCAGCCGCTGACCGTCCGCCGCCGCCTGCCGGGCGCGCGACATGCCGTAGAGAAGATTACCCTTATGGAACAAAGGATTCTCAGCGGAATTGATATATTTCGGCCCGTCACCTTCCAGGATGCGCCCGCCGAACGCCACCACCTGCCCCCGCCGGTCGGTGACGGGGAACATGACGCGGTTCCAGAAGAAATTGCGGATGGGCCGCCCAGCCTCCGCCCGCTTGAACAGGCCGACCTCCACCATGTCGGCCTCGCTGTACCCGGCCTCCAGCAGCAAGGCGCGCAGCGGCCCGCCCTCCTGCGGGGCATAGCCCAGACGGAAGCGGGCAATCCCCTCCTCATCCAGGCCGCGCCGGCGCAGATAATCAAGCGCATTACGCCCGCTGGGACTGAACAGCTCGCGCTCATAATATTTGGTGGCGCGTTCGACGAGATCGTAGAGCGACTTCTGCCGCTCATATTGCTGGCGTTCCTGCGGGCTGGCCTGCGGCACCTGAAGTCCGGCCTCGCCCGCCAGATGCTCCACAGCTTCCATGAAGGACAGGTTGTCATGGCGCATGACGAACCCGATCTGGTCGCCATGGGCGCCGCAGCCAAAGCAATGAAAGAAGTTCTTTTGGTCGTTAACGTAGAAACTGGGCGTCTTTTCATTGTGGAAGGGGCACGGGGCTTTGAACTCCCGACCGGCGCGCTGCAGGCGCATGCGTTTCATCACCACTTCCGACACGGAAAGGCGGGAACGCAACTCTTCCAGGAACTGCGGCGGCAAGGCCATCGGGGCTGATATCTCAAAGGCTTCGAATGCGGATCAGCCGGGGAGCATATCCCAGGCGGTGGCACGAACGCCACGCGCACCGGCACCCATCCCCAGATGGCCCCATGATTCACAGCCTGTGGATAAATCCAGTTTGGTTCGAAATTCGTCGGTACGGAGATTGCTTGCCCTTGGAAACAAAGTTTCCCGTATGAAGGGCATGCGCCATGAATATCAGCTCCATGTTCTCTTCCTCCGCGATCCTGTCGCGGCTGCAGGTGAAGTCACCAGCCAGTACGCAGACCCAGGCCCCCACCGCCAAGACGGGCACAGCACCGCCCGACCCGGCGGCCCAGCAGAAGGAGGAAATGGCGGCGCTGAAGAAGGAGCGCGAGGCCTATGACGCCGCGCGGAACAATGAAATCCGCCGCCGTCAGCAGGAATTTGAGATGACCCATGGCCGAAAATACGGCCAGGATGGCGACCCCCCGCTGGCCTTTCAGATGGCCCTGCCCGCCAATGAGCGCGGCTATCTGCCCTTCGTCCCCGCCGACACACAGAAGGCCATCGACGCCATAACCGACAAATACCGTAACGAGGAAAATCTTGCCCCCATGTGGGCAGAATTGACCGCCATGGGCCTCAACCCGGATCAGTTGACCAAGTCGGCAAAATATTTCATCTCGCTGGATGGCCGCATGGTCACGCGGGAGGACGCATCCAAGGGCGTAGACATCAAGGTGTGAGGGCGGCGTCGATCAACGGGTCATTGGCCGGATTGAATGGATTGACGAAGCGAACCCCATCCAGCACCCGCCCATCCTGAAAATCCTCGCTGAGCAGCATGCCGGCCCCAGCCCGGCGGGAAACGGACCAGATCATGGGATCCCAGATGGAGAGGCCATGGTCGCGATGGGCCTTGGTTGCAATGACCACATCTTCGAAAGAGGGAACGACCACAGTGAAAAGCTGCCCCCATAACTCGATCTGATCGATCAACTCCTGCGCAGTGCCGCGCCTCTTGCGAGTCACGACGGCGTGAAACTCGACAAGTGCCTGACTGGACAGAAAGCCGATACCAGCCTTGGACGCCCGATCCAGCAGAGCCTGCGCCTTTTCACGCCGTTCGATGGATGCCAGTTGGTCGACCGCGTAGACGAGAATGTTTGTGTCGAAGGCGAGAATACTCATCGCCGGTGCAGCGCCTCACGGTCAAGGGGCCCCTGGCAATCGATGGGAATGCCCTTCCGCATCATTTCCATCATCTTCTGACGAAGCATGTCGCGATTATTAGCCGCATCAGCCTCAACCGGCGTAACCATGGCCACGGGGCGGCCATCGCGGGTGATGGTCAGGGATTGTCCCGCCTCCACCTGCGCCAGCAGCCTGTCGAAATTCCGACCGGCCTCATCCGCACTGATCACGCCATCATCCATGGCCCTGCCTCGCCTGATCGGGACGGGCAATTATGGGCCGGAATGCCGCCCCGGGCAAAGGGAAAGGCCCTATCCCAGCAGGACGATCCCGTAATCACCGATGATACGAAAACCCAGCGACAGATAGGCCCGGCGCGCCGGCTCATTCTGCTTGCCGGTGAACAGGATCGCCGTTTCGGCCCCGTCATCCCGCGCCGCCAGCAGGGCACCTGTCACGGCGGCCCGTGCCAGCCCGCGCCCACGCAGAGCCACAGGCGTCCAGACCCCGCCGATCTGCACCGTATCCGGGACGCGGGCATTGTGGGTGGCCATGGATAGCGGCACCCCGTCGGCCCCCGTCACCACAAACGCTTCATCCGCCGCGACCCAAGCGGCAACATCGGCGGCGGCGCGGGCGTGCAGGTCCGCGCTGTCGGCCTCACCCAGGGTTTCCAGGCAATAACCCACACGCCAGACCGACAGCAGCGGGATATCGCCGGCGTCGGCCCGTCGCCAGGACAGCGTACCATCGGTCAGCGCTGCCGGTACCTTCAGATCGGACAAAGGCAGGTCGAACAGATCATCCGCCCCATCCTTCAACAAGGGCCGGTTGGGGAACAGGGTCTGAACCGCGCGCACCGCCGGCAGCGGCCCGATAATCCCGGCCACGGCCCGGTCGCCCGCCGCCAGATGAAAGCCCGCAAGCCCGATGGCGTCGTCCGGTTCCGCCTGGATCAGCAGATTGCCGTTCCAGGCATGGGACACCACGCCGTGGACGGCACCATCGCCATCCATCAGCGCCGCATAGCGGGCATGGTAGCGTTCGGCCCGATCTGCCAGCCCGACACGCCGGACATTGGAACGCAGGAACATGGATGTCGCCGGATGACGGGCCAGATAGGCATCCAGCCGGCCCTCATCACCCGGCAGCAGCAGCCGGATTGGCATCACAGGGTCAGTTGGCCAGCTTTTCGCGCACCAGGGCGCTGGCTTTGGTGAAGTCCATCTGGCCCGCGAAACGACCGCGCAGCTCGGCCATCACCTTGCCCATATCCTTGACGCCGGTGGCGCCCAACTCGGCGATCAGGGCGGCGATGGCTTCGCGGGTATCATCCTCGTTCAACTGGCGAGGCAGGAAGGCTTCGATCACGTCGATCTCTTCCCGCTCCTGCTGGGCCAGCTCAATGCGGCCACCCTGTTCATACATGATGATGCTTTCGCGGCGCTGCTTCACCATGGTCTGCAGCATCGACAGGACGGTGGCATCATCAATGCCATCCTGGTTGCCGCTGCTGCGCGCCGCGATATCGCGGTCCTTCAATGCCGCCAGGATCAGCCGGATGGTGGCGACGCCGCGGCTGTTCTTGGCGCGCATCGCATCCTTCAAGGCTTCGTTCAGCGTCTGGCGCAACATCGGACAACTCCAGGGGACAGGTGAAACAGCCGGCAACATTATCCAAACCGGCCATCGGATGCCAGCGAATAGGAATGGCTCGCGTCGCCGCCTGGAAACTCCCCTTTCAGGACCCGTCATGCGACACCCAATGATGGCGCGTGGCAGGGGCGCGCCCACGTTGGTTGACCACGCGCGCCCGAATGGCTAATTCACCTTCAGAACCGTACCGGCCCTGGCCGGCGCGCGGCATCGGCGCGGCCCTTCGCCCGGCGGGATTACCCGGCGGACGATCGGACCCGCGACGCGACTGCGGGCAGGCCGCCCCGCCTTTCGGGCGGGAAGGCACGGCCTTTTCACCGGCGCTCCGGCGCCGATCTCGCAGATAAAGGTGCCCGCCATGTCCGACACCCCGCCGATGGGTTCCCCCACCCGCGCGCCCGCTCCCAAGGGAGCCACGGGCGTTCTCGTCCTGGCCGATGGTTCGGTCTTCTGGGGACGCGGTGTGGGCGCCGTGAGCCACAGCGTGGGTGAGGTGTGCTTCAACACCTCCCTGACGGGCTATCAGGAAATCCTGACCGATCCGTCCTATGCCGGTCAGATCATCACCTTCACCTTCCCCCATATCGGGAATGTCGGGACCAACCCGGAAGATATCGAGACGGTGACGCCGGTGGCGCGCGGTCTGATCATCAAGGCCGACATCACCGAACCCGCCAACTGGCGCGCCACCCAGCATCTGGATGCCTGGCTGAAAAGCCATAATCTGGTCGGCCTGTCGGGCATCGACACGCGCCGCCTGACCCGCCGCATCCGCGACAATGGCGCCCCCAACGGCGTGATCGCCCATTCGCCCGATGGCGTGTTCGATATCGACGCCCTGGTGAAGATGGCCCAGGAATGGCCCGGCCTGGAAGGCATGGATCTGGCCAAGGACGTGACGACCCGCCAGACCTATAGCTGGGACGAATCGATCTGGTCGCTGAAGGACGGCTATGGCAAGCAGACCGATCCCAAGTATCATGTGGTCGCCATGGATTTCGGCGCCAAGCGCAACATCCTGCGCTGCCTCGCCGCGTCCGGCTGCAAGGTGACGGTGGTCCCGGCCACCACGACGGCAGAGGAAATCCTGGCGCTGAACCCCGACGGTATCTTCCTGTCCAACGGCCCCGGCGATCCGGCGGCAACGGGTGAATATGCCGTGCCGACCATTGCGCGGCTGGTGGATAGCGGCAAGGCCGTGTTCGGCATCTGCCTGGGTCACCAGATGCTGGCCCTGGCACTGGGCGGTCGTACCGTAAAGATGGAAAAGGGCCATCGCGGCGCCAACCATCCGGTGAAGGATATCGCGTCCGGCGTGGTGGAGATCACCAGCCAGAATCACGGCTTTGTGGTTCTGCGCGAAAGTCTGCCGGAAGAGGTGGAGGTCACCCACGTCTCCCTGTTTGACGGCACCAACGAAGGCATCCGCCTGTCGGGCCGTCCCGTCTTCTCGGTGCAGTACCATCCCGAAGCAAGCCCCGGCCCGGAGGACAGCCATTACCTGTTCGACCGGTTCGTGGCCGCCATCGAAGGGCGCTACTAAGGTGACAGTGGATTTGGGCCTTATCCGTCTTGGTGAATGGGACCGCCCCTCCGGCATGCCGGAGGGGTTGGCAGGGCTGGTTGCAAGCTGGCCGGTTATCAACCGCTCCCCCGGTGGGGAGGCGTTCCTGGATGGCAGCGGCCTGATCCGCGTCAGTGATGTCTGGAACCTGCCCAACGGCGCCTTCCCGACCGACCGGCCGCTTGATATCCATGCCGGCTGGGCCGTGGCCCGGCTGGTCGATACGGTGTGGAAGCTGATAGAGGTGGCGCCCGCGCACCCGCGCGATGTGGGCCGTGCGCTCTTGCGCGACCGCGCCGAACGGCTGCTCCATGGTCGCCGCTGGACCGGTGGCGATTTGGAAGCGCTGGACAGCCTGCTGAAAGCGGCACCCGTTTCGCAGGCCACGTTCCTGGCCGCCGATGCGGGCCGCGAACGCGCCCTGAAATCCTTGATCAAGCTGCGGCTGGCCTTTGTGGCCGAGGGGTTCCACCCTGCCCTGCCCGCCCCGGTGGCGGCGCTTCTGGCCGATGGTCCCATCTTGTGGCTGGATGCCGACGCACAGGAAGTCGCCGAGCAGGTGATGGCGCATAGCCGCCGCCGCATGGAGGTTTCGGCAAAGCGCGTGGCGCGCGATGACAAGCAGCGCGGCGCGGACCTGAAAGACAGCATCGCTGAGGCCGTGAGGGCCGTGTTCCCCGGCATGCCCGAGGATGTGTCCCTGTCCGTGGCGGCCCGCCTGGCGCCTGCCTCCATCAAGCTGGGCCGGCGTCCGGGCACCCAGGCCATTGTCGATTGCACCGCCGAAATCCGGCTGGATCGCTGGCGTCAGGTGATCATCGGTGATCCGCGCGTGTCGGCCCGTCTGGCCGCCATGCAGGCCAAGGGCGACAATAACCGCGCCCGCAAACGCTACCGCGACCAACGCGCCCTGGAACAGGTCGCAGAAGAAATCGCCCGGTGGCGCGGTGATCTGGAGCCGGTGACCTCGCGCTGGTTGGGCGACGCGGTGTGATCCTGTCGCATGCGCTACGCTTATGCGACCTACGGTGAATTCGTAGGTCGCATAAGCGTAGCGCATGCGACAACACACCACCTCAACGCCCCGTCACCTGCTTGCCTGTCACCGGATCATCGGTGATCAACCCATCCACGCCCCATTCGATCAGCCGCTTCATATCGGCGGGATCATTGACGGTCCAGGGGATGACCTTCAGACCCAGCCCCTGCGCTTCCCTCACCAGTTCCGGTGTCAGGTTCAGGTGATAGGGTGACCAGACCGTACCACCCGCCGCCTTGATCGCCACCGGCAGGCTGCCGCCATGACGGATGGGGTCAAAGCCGGCGGTCCAGAGACTTTCGCCCGTCAGGGACACGTTGCTTTCTTCGGGATCAATGATGGTCAGATAGGCGGTGGCGATCTCCGGCGCGATGCGTCGCACCACCTGCAAGGTTCGCCAGTCAAAGCTCTGGATCGTTACCCGGTCCGCCAAGCGTGCGTCGCGAACTTGGCGTACCAGCAGCGTGGCAAACGTTTCGGGATCGATACTATCACCGGGATTGGTCGGATCGATCTTCGTTTCGATATTAAAACGAACCTTGCCGTCACCACGCTTCTTCACCAGATCGAACAGGGCGGCCAAGGTAGGCACGCCCGTGCCGTCCAACGGCATCTGCCGGGCGAAGCGCTTGGCATAGGGGGTGTCGGGCCGGATGCGCCCGACATCAATGGCCTGCACCTCGGCCAGGGTCAGGCTGTGCCATGTGGGCTGCGGCCCTTCCACCCACTGGCCCTTGCGGCGGGCCAGGTTGGCATCGACATGCCGGTCATGGGCGATAATCAGGACGCCATCCTTGGTGACGCCCGTGTCCAGTTCCAGCGTATCGACACCCAGATCCAACGCCCGCTCAAAGGCCGGCAGGGTGTTTTCCGGCCACAAGGCACGGCCCCCGCGATGGGCCTGAAGATCAAGGGCGGCGGCCGGAATCGCGGCCAGAATCAAGGGGATCAGCAGGGCAAAAAGGCGCATATCGGCATCCGTTCTTTCGGTCTGCTACGGACCATAGGGCGGATGCGTTACGGTTTCATGGCAAAGAGTTCATGGCAGGGTGATCGACATTCCATGCCGTTCGCGCGCCATCAGGCAGGCCTCATCCCCGGCAACACAATCGTGACAGACGATGGGCCGGTCGGCATAGATGGTACAGGCCACATGCTCCCCCACCGTGCCAGACAGCGCCGCGCAACGCTCCCCGGTCCAGCGCATGCCCGACCCGTCGGGCGCCACCATCGCTTCCGGGATGCGGGCAATGTCGGCATCCTCCTCCAGCGAGAATCGCGGCCAGTCGGCGGCATAGGCGCAGCAGGCCCCGCATTCCTGGCAGGCAAAGGGGGGTGGCTCGGTTTGCTGTTCCAAGGGTGCCGCCATGAAAGGGGTGTCCCGGTTTGTGACCGACGCCGGCCCGCTTGGCAAGGGAACATGCTCTGCTATACAGGGCAGCAGCCCCAAGGAACATGCCCATGCTGGAAATCTATATCGATGCCGATGCCTGCCCCGTGAAGGAGGAGACGTTCCGCGTCGCCGAGCGCTATGGCATGCCGGTGCATCTGGTCGCCAATGGCCCGCTGCGCGTGCCGCCGGGCGGGCTGGTGCGGATGGTCGTCGTCTCCGACGGGTTCGATGCCGCCGACAACTGGATCGCCGAGAAGTGCGGGACCGGCGACATCGTGGTCACCGCCGATATCCAGCTGGCCAAACGCTGCCTGGATGCGGGCGCCAAGGTGCTGGGCAATAATGGACGGCCCTTCACGGTCGCCAATATCGGCTCCGCCCTGGCATCCCGCGCCTTGATGCAGGACCTGCGCGACATGGGCGTGGTCCAGGGCGGCAACGCCCCCATGACCAAGGCCGACAAGAGCAAGTTCCTTCAGGAACTGGACAAGATGGCCAATGAGGTCAAGCGGGGGCGGTGAGCCCGTCCATGTCGCATGCGCTTATGCTTATGCGACCTACGAAACCACCCGTAGGTCGCATAAGGGCGTCAGCCCGCATGCGACAAAGCCCGTCAAAGATACCGCGCCCGCAAATGCGCCTTGAAGATGCCGGCCTCCAGGGGCTTGCCGGTGGCGCGGATAAGGATGTCGCGGGCCGACAGGTACCGGCCCCAGCGATGGACATTATCGCCCAGCCACGCCACCAGATCGCGGAAATCCCCGCGCCCGATCTGATCGGCCAAGTCGGGGATGGCGGCTGATGCTGCCTGGAACAGCTGTGCCGCCATCATGGCGCCCAGCGTATATGTGGGGAAATAGCCCCAGGCCCCGCTGGGCCAATGGATATCCTGCAAACACCCGTGCGCCAGATCGGGCGGCGTGATGCCCAGCAGATCGCGCATCCCCTGGTTCCAGGCGTCGGGCAGGTCCACCAGTTCCATCCGCCCCTCGATCAGCGCCTGTTCCAGACGCCAGCGCAGGATGACATGGGCGGGATAAGTGATCTCGTCCGCATCAACCCGGATGAAGGTGCGGTCCACCCGGCGGAAGCGGCGGCGCAGGTTTTCCGCCGACCATGCATCCCCCTCCCGCCCGAAGGCCTCGGCCAGTTGCGGGGCCAGCCATTCCAGGAAGCGCGGATGGCGACCCACCTGCATGTCGAAAGTCAGGCTCTGGCTTTCATGCACGCCCAGACCGCGCGCCTGTCCCACGGGCTGCGCTGTCCAGGCCGCCGGGCGGCCCATCTCATAGAGCGCGTGCCCCGCCTCATGCAGGCCGGATTTCAGCGATTTGAAGAAATTATCTGGGTCCAGGCGGGTGGTGATACGCACATCGCCCGTGGCCCCGCCGCAGAAGGCGTGCAGCGACTGATCCACACGGCCCTGAAAGCCCAGGATGCCTGCCAGATGCTGCACCAATGCCCGCTGCGCCTCCACCGGGAACGGCCCTTCGAACGTCTCCGCCTTTGGCTCACCAGCCTGTACCGCCTCTACCTCGGCCAGGAAACCCGGCAGAAAGGCGGCGTAATCGTCGAAGACGGGGCCAAAGTCCGCCACGCGGCTGCCCGGCTCATAAAGCTCGTGCAGCGCGTCATAGAGGCCGCAATCCAGCACGGCGGCGTTGGCCGCCGCGATCTCCCGCTGATGGGTCAGCACCTTTTGCAGATGCGGCAGCAGCAGGGCGAAATCGTTCTCCGCCTTGGCCGTGCGCCAGACCATTTCGCACCGGGCCGCATCGCGGGCGTTGGCTTCCACCAGATCGGCGGGCACAGCGGTGGCCAGCAGATGTTCGCGCCGCATCTCCGCCAGATTGGCGCGCTGCCAGTCATCCAGATGGGCGGCGTCAGATTCGGCACGGTCCAGCCAGTCGGCGACGGCGGGGTCCATCAACGCGCCATGGATAGCCCCCTCCAATGCCGCCACCTGATCGGCGCGGGCCGGAGAGGCCGCCGCCGGCATCATGGTCCGGCTGTCCCAGTTCAAGATGCCCAGGGCCCCCTGCAACCCGGCACGGCGGGCAAAATGCTTTTCCAGGGCGGCATAGGCGGACAGGGTCATGGTTCTTCCCGGCGGCGGAAACTGGCGGCGATGAACACGCCGATCAGGGTCAGGGCAAGCCCGTACCAGGTCAGCGCGTAGGAGAGATGGTCATTCTTCAGGGCGACAATGGTACGCCCGCCGATGGGCAGACCGCCAGGATTGGCGGTGGCATCGGCCTGCAGGACCAGGGGTGCCAGCCGCTCCACCCCGGCGATGCCGGCCAGCGCCTGCATATCCAGCCAGAAGAAGGTGCGGGTGGCGGGGTCATTGTCGGGCTGCATGAAGGCCCGGTGCTGTGGCACGCGGGCGATGGCACTGACGGTGACGCTGCCCTCCACCTGGCCCGGCGTGCGGGTGGCGGGATCACGCTTGTCCAGCGGCACCCAGCCCCGGTCGATCAGGACGGTACCCGCCCCATCATCGCGGACCAGGGGGGTGAGGACATGCGCGCCCTGTTCCTGCCTTCCATCAGGCCGGGGATAAAGGCGGGGGCCGATATAGACCTCTTTGTCATGCAGGAAGCGCCCCGTGACCCGGACGCGGACATAGTCCCAATCAGCAGGCTTTTCGATGCTGGCCGGCAGATCAACCGGGTCGGCGGCCAACCCCGCCTCCACACGGCTGATCAGATCGGTTTTCCAGCCCAGCCGCTCCACCTGCCAGGTGCCCAGACCCAGCAGGATGGCGAGCGCGATGAAGGCGGCGATGGAGGGGATCAGGCGTGGCCGGAACTGACGGCGGGCGGCGGCGGACATGGGTTTCAGCCCTCCCCGCCCTCATCCTGATCCTCGCCGAACTGATCCCGGCGATACCGATACTGGGCGGCAATGGTCAGCGCCTTGGCCGGACGCATGAGGCCCAGCGTGGCGCCAATGATGATCGGCCCCCAGATCAGCAGCAGGACCCAAAGCGGCCAATCGACCTTCAAGGCGAAGATCAAGGCGGCGGGGACCAGCGTAAAGCCCAGGATGAAGATCAGAAAAACAGCCGGGCCGTCCCCGCTGTCGGCGGCGGCCACATCAAGGCCACATACCGGACAGCGATCGACGACCCGCATGAAGCCCTTGAACAGGGCACCCTGGCCGCAGCGTGGGCAGCGGCACCGCAAACCCACGCTGAGCAGGGAGGATGGCGTCTCCGTCACGGGGAAGCCCCGCCCCGGATCAGTGGGCGACCCAGGCCCCGCCGGCACCCCACCAGTAGATGGAGATGAACAGGAACAGCCAGACCACGTCCACGAAGTGCCAGTACCAGGCGGCGGCTTCAAAACCGAAATGGCTTTCGGCGGTGAAGTGGCCCTTCTTGGTGCGGAAGTAGCAGACGGCCAGGAAGATCGTGCCGATCAGCACGTGGAAACCGTGGAAGCCGGTCGCCATGAAGAAGGCCGAGGAGTAAACGTTAGCGCCAAAGCCGAAAGCGGCATGGCTGTACTCATAGACCTGAAAGCCGGAGAAGATCACGCCCAGCAGGACGGTGATGCCCAGGGCCTTGGCAGCCTCCTGCATCTTGCCTTCCACCATCGCATGGTGCGCCCAGGTCACGGTGGTACCGGACAGCAGCAGGATGACGGTCATCAGGAACGGCAGGTCGAACGGGTTGAAGGGAACGGTGCCCTTCGGCGGCCACACGCCGCCATTCGCCTCGACGCGGGCGAACTGGATGGCCTCGTTATGGAAGATCGAGGCATCGAAGAAGGCCCAGAAAAAGGCGGAGAAAAACATCACTTCCGAAGCGATGAACAGCGACATGCCATAGCGCAGGCCGATCTTCACGACGGGGGAATGGGCCTTCTCAACCACCGATTCCTTCACGATATCGCGCCACCAGCCATACATGCAGGCCAGCACGGCCAGCAGACCAGCAGCCAGCAGGTACCAGCCATGGCCGTGGAACTTCATCACCAGACCCGTTGCCAGCAGACCGGCAGAGAACGAGCTCAGCAGGGGCCACGGGCTCGGATTGACCAGGTGGTAGGGCTGCGGAATGCCATCCCCGGTATTGCCGCCACCGATATGGGCGTTGACGTCAGCCATCTCTCTTTTCCCTCAAACCAAGGAACTTTGGATCATAAGTGACTTATGGGCGCAGGCCTTACAACCTGCTCCCTGGGGCAGCACCGGGGGTCGGTTTGTCCACCGAACCTTGGGCATTCCCTTGGTAATCCTTCCCATCCGCGCCGTCCAGTGGTCCGGCTGCCGCACCCTTCCCCGGTGTCGGCAACGCAGCGCTCTGATCGGCGGCGCGGAAGAAGGTGTAGGACAGCGTGATGGTCTTCACATCGGCCATTTCCGGATCGTCGGCCATGGCCGGATCGACATAGAAATTGACCGGCATGTCGATCGACTGTCCGGGCTCCAGCTTCTGCTCGGTAAAGCAGAAGCACTGAATCTTGTTGAAATACTGCCCCGCCTTTTCCGGCGTGACATTGTAGGTCGCAGTGCCGATGACGGCGCGATCTTCCAGGTTCTTTGCCCGATAGGCGATGGTCATCGCCTCACCCACACGCACATCGACCGCATGGGTATCGGGCTTGAACTCCCAGTTGATGGAATTGTTCACGTCGGCATTGAACCGCACCGTGACCACCCGCTCCAGCGCCTTGTCCGGTGCCTTCTGAGCCACCATCGTCGTGCCGCCAAAGCCCGTGACCCGACAGAACAGGTCATAAAGCGGGACAGAGGCAAAGGACAGGCCGACCATACCGGCGACGACAACGCCGAGTTTCAGCGCCATGCGTGTATTGCGGCGGCCAAGCTCTGCCTGGTTGTTGGGCTCAGGCGTCATGGAAACGTCCCTCCGCTCATCCTCACCATGGCCACCACATAGATGATGGCAACAAAGGCAAACAGGGCCGCCAGAACGGCGAGGTTCTTGCCGCGCTGCCGGCGATGCAGCTCGGTATCTCCGCCATGCTTGCGGGCCGGGCCCGGGTTCTGTTGATCGGTCATTATCCTGCCTCTCCGCTTAAACCGCCAGATGTTCGCCGATCAGGATCGCGAACAGCAGGAACAGATAGAGGATGGAAAAGGCGAACATGCGCTTGGCCGGCTTGTGATCCTCGCTGCGCAGCACCTGGACCGCATAAGCGACGAAGGCCAGACCCAGAATGGTGGAGCCAGCCAGATAGGTCAGGCCACCGATACCCAGGAAATAGGGGCTGATCGCCAGCGGCAGCAGGATCAGCGTGTAGATCAGCATCTGCTTCTTCGTCTCGCGCTCACCGGCGACGACGGGCAGCATCGGCACACCGGCATGCTGGTAATCCAGCTTGCGGAAGATGGCCAGCGCCCAGAAATGCGGCGGGGTCCAGAAGAAGATCAGGGCGAACAGTACGATGGAGGCAAGCGACACATCACCGGTTACCGCGGCCCAACCGATCATCGGGGGGAAAGCCCCGGCGGCACCGCCGATGACGATGTTCTGCGGCGTCCGCCGCTTCAGCCACATCGTGTAGATGAAGATATAAAATCCGGATGCCAGGGCCAACAGGCCGGCGGCCACCCAGTTAAGCGCCAGCCCCATCAGGGTGATGGAGGCGATGGTCAGGATGATGCCGAAAGCAAGCGCCTCATCGGCGGGGACCAACCCTTGCGGGATCGGCCGCTTGGCCGTGCGATCCATCATCGCGTCGATATCGCGGTCATACCACATGTTGATGGCACCGGCAGCGCCGGAGGCCAGCGCGATGCAGAGCACAGCAACCAGCGCCAGCACGGGGTGCAGGTGACCCGGGGCCACCACCATGCCGGCGACGCCGGAAAAAACGACCAGCGACATGACGCGCGGTTTCAGCAGCGCAACATAGTCGCGCACCGTGCCGCTCGACACCGGACTGTCCATGATCTCGGGGGCGATCACGCTGTCGGTCATGATGATGGTCTCTTCACACGCTCAAAAGGAACTGAACTTGGGGGGTACTTGGCAAAACCGCGCGGCGGTCGCCCGCCGCGCGGTGTCTGCGAGGGATCAAGGCCGGTGAAGGCCCCGGTCCTGCTTACTTGATCTTCGGCAGGGTTTCGAACTGGTGGAACGGCGGCGGGGAGGACAGGGTCCATTCCAGCGTCGTGCCACCGGTATGCCAATAGTCACCTTCGGCCTTGCGACCAAACAACTGCGTGTAGATGGCCATCACGCAGAAGAAGATGGTCGAACCGAAGGAGATATAGGCGCCGTAGGACGAGATCATGTTCCAAAAGTGCAGCGCATCCGGATAGTCGGGCATACGACGAGCCATGCCAGCCAGGCCCAGGAAGTGCTGCGGGAAGAAGATCATGTTGACGCCGATGAAGGTCGTCCAGAAGTGCAGGTGACCCGCCCATTCCGGATGCAGGCGGCCGGACATCTTGCCAACCCAGTAATAGTAGCCGGCGAAGATCGCGAACACGGCACCCAGCGACAGCACATAGTGGAAGTGCGCAACCACATAGTAGGTGTCGTGCATGGCGATATCCATGCCGCCATTGGCCAGCACCACACCCGTGACGCCACCGATGGTGAACAGGAAGATGAAGCCGATCGCCCAGACCATCGGCACCTTGAACTCGATGGAGCCGCCCCACATGGTGGCGATCCAGGAGAAGATCTTCACGCCCGTCGGGACAGCGATGATCATGGTGGCGGCGGTGAAGTAGGCGCGGGTATCGACCGACAGGCCGACCGTGAACATGTGGTGAGCCCACACGATGAAGCCGACGACGCCGATGGCGACCATGGCATAGGCCATGCCCAGGTAACCGAACACCGGCTTCTTGGAGAAGGTCGAGATGATGTGGGAGATGATGCCAAAAGCCGGCAGGATCATGATGTACACTTCGGGGTGACCGAAGAACCAGAACAGGTGCTGGAACAGGATCGGGTCACCACCGCCGGCCGGATTGAAGAAATCCGTGCCGAAGTTACGGTCGGTCAGCAGCATGGTGATGGCGCCGCCCAGAACGGGCACAGCCAGCAGCAGCAGGAACGCGGTCACCAGCATGGCCCAGACGAACAGCGGCATCTTGTGCAGCGTCATGCCCGGAGCGCGCATGTTGAAGATCGTGGTGATGAAGTTCACCGCACCCAGGATCGACGACGCACCGGCCAGATGCAGGGCGAAGATCGCCATGTCGACCGACGGGCCGCTATGGCCGTACTCCGAAGAGGAGAGCGGCGGATACACGGTCCAGCCCGTACCGGCACCGGGACCGACAAAGGCGGAACCCAGCAGCAGCAGGAAGGCCGGAACCACCAGCCAGAAGCTGATATTGTTCAGGCGCGGGAAGGCCATGTCCGGCGCGCCGACCATCAGCGGCACGAACCAGTTGCCAAAGCCGCCGATCAGGGCGGGCATGACCACGAAGAACACCATGATAAGGCCGTGGGCCGTGATGAACACGTTCCACTGCTGACCGGTGTCGGCGCCAAACGCCATCATGTACTGGATGCCCGGATCTTGCAGCTCAAGGCGCATGATCACGGAGAACAGGCCGCCGATAAGGCCCGCCAGCACCGAGAAATACAGATAAAGCGTGCCGATATCCTTGTGGTTCGTCGAGAACAACCAGCGCTTCACAAAGCCAGGCTTGTGATCGTGGTGATCGTGGGCGTGCGCCCCGGTGACAGCACCCATGGTATTACCCTCTCTTCCGAACCGTTACTGCGCGGTCGCTTCAGCGACCTGACGCGGCGCGGAGCCATTGCTGTTGAAGGCCTGCTTCTGCTGGCCCAGCCATTCCTGGAAGCGCTCCTTGGACACGGCCTCGACGGCGATCGGCATATAGCCATGGCCGGTGCCGCAGATTTCGGAGCACTGTCCGTAATACACACCCTCGCGGGTGACGTTGAACCAGGTCTCGTTCAGGCGGCCCGGCATCGCGTCCTTCTTCACGCCCAGAGCGGGAATGGCGAAGGAGTGGATGACGTCGGCGCCCGTGACCAGGACCCGCACATCAACGCCGACCGGCACGATGATACGGTTGTCAACTTCCAGCAGGCGCAGCTGGCCCGGCTGGATTTCATTTTCGGGGATCATCCGCGACTCGAAGGCCAGGCCTTCATGGTCGGGATATTCGAAGCTCCAGTACCACTGATGGCCCGTGATCTTGACCGTCAGCTCCGGATTCGGTGCCTTGTCCATATAGTACAGGACGCGGAAGGACGGGATGGCGATCAGCAGCAGGATCAGAACGGGGATACCCGTCCAGGCCACTTCCAGCCAGGTGTGGTGCGTCGTGGTCGACGGCACCGGATTCGCCTTCTTGTTGAAGCGGATCATCACATAGAGCAGCAGCAGGGTGACGAACACGGCGATAGCGATGATCGTCCACAGCAGGATGTTGTGGAAATCATGCAGCCGCTCCATCACGGGCGAAGCCGCTTCCTGAAAGCCCAATTGCTTAGGCTGCGGCGCACCGACGGCCTTGGCCGCCTCCTGCGCCAAGGCCGAGCCCCCGACCATCGCGCTGAAATACAGGGCCGTCACAGCGGCGCCGATCTTGCTTACAGACATCCCTTACCACTCTCGTCGTTGCCGGAGGTTGTCCCCCGCTTGAGCCAGCCGGACCGCCCGCCCATCCCCTCCACCACCCGCCAATGGCGGTGGGCGGGAAAGTCGCGGCGTGACGCAGACCCGGAACGGATCAAACCGTTTCGGCGGGACACTACACGCGCGTGGGGCTCACGAACAACATATGCGCCACCAGGATGGGGCGCACATATCGTCGCAGACCATACAGGCAAGCACCCATAAACGGCAAGATCGTCCGCCATCCCCGCCCTGCAAGGCCGATGGGCATTGCGTCGCAGGGGGCAGGGCAATTGATCTGGCGCATGGCAGTGCCCGGCAGCCTTGCCAGCGGCGCAGCGCATCGCCATTCTCACAGAAGACCTTATATCCGTTGCCAAGGAAGGCCGCGCGCCATGTCGCTTCTGTCCCAGACCGATGAGATCTTCTTCAATCAGGCCGGCCTCGACCTGGGCCGCACGGGCGGGCTGGTCACCAACGCGCTGCGCGGCGCGGATGATGGCGAACTGTTCCTGGAATATGCGCAGAGCGAAAGCTTCGCCTGGGACGATGGCAAGCTGAAGAGTGCGTCCTTCGATACCAGCCAGGGATTCGGCCTGCGCGCCGTCGCGGATGAGGCCACCGGCTACGCGCATGCGTCGGTTCTGACCGAGGATGCCATCCGCCGCGCCGGCGACACCGTGCGCGCCGTCCATACTGGTCATAGCGGCATGATGGCCGAGGCGCCGATCGGCACCAATCGCCTGCTCTATGCCAGCGATAACCCGCTGGTCCTTGTGCCGTTTGAGGCCAAGGTGAAGCTGCTGGAACAGATCGACGCCTATGCCCGCGCCAAGGACGCCCGCGTGCGGCAGGTCTCCGCCTCCCTGTCGGGTGAATGGCAGGCCGTGCAGATCATCCGCGCCGATGGCAGCCGCGTCGCCGACATCCGTCCCCTGGTCCGCCTGAACGTCTCGGTCGTCGTGGCTGACGGTGATCGCATGGAATCGGGCAGCCACGGGGCCGGCGGGCGCCGCACCTATCAGCAGTTCCTGGAGCCAGAGGTGTGGCAGGGCTATGTCGATGAGGCGCTGCGTGGCGCCCTGATCAATCTCGGCTCCATCGAGGCTCCGGCTGGTGAGATGCCGGTCGTGCTGGGCCCCGGCTGGTGCGGTATCCTGCTGCACGAGGCGATCGGCCATGGGCTGGAGGGGGACTTCAATCGCAAGCAGACTTCCGCCTTCTCCGGCCTGCTGGGTCAGCGGGTGGCCGCCCCCGGTGTCACCGTCGTCGATGATGGTGCCATCGAGGGGCGCCGCGGGTCCATCACCGTGGATGATGAAGGCACGCCCAGCCAATGCACCGTCCTGATCGAGGATGGCATCCTGAAGGGCTACATGCAGGACCGGCTGAACGCCCGGCTGATGGGTGTGAAGCCCACGGGCAATGGCCGTCGCCAGGGCTATGCCCACATGCCCATGCCGCGCATGACCAACACCGTGATGCGCGGCGGCGACAAATCGCCCGACGAGATCATCGCCTCGGTCAAGCGCGGCATCTTTGCTGCCAATTTCTCTGGCGGTCAGGTCGATATCGTCTCTGGCAAGTTCGTGTTTTCCGCCAGCGAGGCCTATCTGATCGAAGATGGCAAGCTGGGTCCGGCGGTCAAGGGTGCCACCCTGATCGGCAATGGCCCCGACTCGCTGACCAAGGTCACGATGATCGGCAATGACAGTTCTATGGACCCCGGCATCGGCGTCTGCGGCAAGGCCGGCCAGGGCGTACCCGTCGGCGTCGGTCAGCCCACCCTGCGGATCGACGGCCTGACGGTCGGCGGCACGAAGGCGGCTTGAGGGTTAGTTTGGCAGAACGTCGCGATGACTGAAGGCAGAGCCCGTAGGTCAGGTCGAGCGCGGCGCGGGAGCCCTGACAGCCTTGGATTGAACGCTTTTTCTGTCAGGGCGGGGCCTTCGCCCCGACCTGACCTACGCCGACACGCCAAAACTAAAAAGCCCGCCGTGTGGCGGGCTTTCTCGTAACTTGGAACCGTTCAGCAGCTTAGTGCAGCTTGGCCGGCAGTTCGCTGATGGCGGCGTCGACCAGCACGCTGTTGCGGGCTTCATCGACATTCTGCACCAGCAGCTTTTCGGTCGCCTGAACGGCAATTTCGACGGCCAGATCGCGGACCTGCTGGAGGGCCAGCGCCTCGGCCTGGGCGATCTTGTCGACGGCCTGCTGCTCACGGCGCTTAAGGCCGGCCTCCAGATCGGATGCTGCCTGGGCGCGGATGCGGGACGCTTCCTCGCGGGCCTGGGCCACGATGGCCTCGGCTTCCTTCAGGGCGTCGCGCTGCTTGCGCTGGAACTGTGCCAAAGCCGCCTGCGCGTCTTCGCGCAGCTTCTGGGCCTGTTCCAGCTCATCGGCGATGCGCTTGCTGCGGGCATCCAAACTACCGAGGATGCCCTTGCCGGCAAGGCGGGCAACACCGACGATGAAGATGACGAACGCAACGGCGTACCAGAAAGTGCTGCTTGCAAACATCACGCACGCTCCTTCAGCACGGATTCAACCGCAGCGTTGGCGGCGTCAGCCGACAGGACGGCACCCGACAGACGTTCCGTCGCGGCCAGGGCGGCCTCGGCGGCGACGCTGCTGAGATTGGACAGCGCTTCCTGCTTGGCGGTCTGGATGCGGGCTTCGGCATCACGGGTCTTGGCAGACAGGCTGGTGCCCAGTTCCGTGTTGCGGCGCGCGGCATCGGCATCGGAAGCGGCCACCGAAGCGGCAATTTCCTTCTGCGCGTTGGCGCGGGCTTCCGACAGAGCCTTTTCATAGGCCTGCATCACACCCTCGGCTTCGGCCTTCAGCGCCGACGCCTTCTCCAGATCGTTGGAGATCTTTTCCTGGCGGGCTTCCAGCACCTCGGCGACGCGCGGCAGCGCCACCTTGGACATCAGCCAGAACAGCAGGCCGAACGTCAGCACCCACCAGAAGACCTGAGAGGCGAAGCTATCCGGGTTGAGCTGCGGCAGGCCCTTCTTGGCATGCTCGGCATGCTCGCCCTCGGCAGCGGCCAGGACAGGCGCCGCGAAGACGATGGCCGTGGCAAGCGCCGCCGAGGCGCCGGCATACAGCCGCGAAAAGCGTTGGACAGGCATAGAAGCACCCATTCACTGCTGACCGGTCCATGAAGGCCGATCACGCCAAATTCCCGTCAGCGCCTTTAAGGAAAAGCTCAAATAAAGGACCATAGGGCCCATAGAGCGACCGCCGCTGTCGGACCTGATACCCGGCAGCGGCGGCGATCCCGGCGCTGAAGCCCCGGCGCCCGAGGGCGCCGGTTCTAAGAAACTGTCCGCCGATTAAGCGAACAGGATCAGGAAGGCGATAACCAGCGCGAACAGACCGGTCGCTTCGGTCAGCGCGAAGCCGATGAAGACGAAGGTCTTGTAGGAGTTCAGAGCGGCCGGGTTACGCGAAGCAGCCTGGTACAGGCCGGAGAACAGGTTGCCCAGGCCGATACCGACGCCCAGCAGGGCGAACATGGCGAGACCGGCACCGATGAACTTTGCGGCTTCAGCTTCCATTTTGAAGTTCCTCTAGGTTGGAAGTGTCTCTTGGAAAAGACGGGTTGGACGTTGGAGATGCTTAGTGCATCTCCAGCGCGTCACGCAGATACACGCAGCTCAGCAGCGCGAAGATGTAGGCCTGAATGCCGGCGACCAGGAATTCCAGGGCGAACAGCGCGACGTTCAGGAGAACCGGGAGCATACCGACCGCAGCCATGCCACCACCAGCGGCGACCATCGACACCGTGAAGCCCGCGAAGACCTTCATCATGGTGTGGCCGGCCAGCATGTTGGCGAACAGACGGATGGACAGGCTGATGGGGCGCACGAAGTAGGAGATCAGTTCGATGGGAACGATCAGCGGCGCCAGCCACAGCGGCGTACCATGCGGCAGGAAGAAGTGGAAGAAGTGCAGGCCGTGCTTCACGAAAGCAACGACGGTGACCACCACGAACACGAACAGCGCCATCGCGAAGGTCACGATGATATGGCTGGTGAAGGTGAAGGAACCGGGGATCAGACCCAGGACGTTGCCGAACAGCACGAAGATGAACAGCGAGAAGATGAAGGGGAAGAACTTGCGGGCCTGCGGGCCGGCATTGTCCCGCACCATCTCTGCCACGAACTCATACAAAAGCTCGGCGATGGACTGCACGCGGCCCGGAACCAGGGCGCGACCGCGCATGCCATAGACCAGCAGGAAGGTCGAGGCCACAACGGCAATCACCATCCACAACGAGGAATTGGTGAAGGACAGATCAAGATTGCCAACCGGCAGGTTGACCAGGCGCTTGATCTCGAATTGCTCCAAAGGACCAGCCACGATGCCCTACTCCCCACCGTCCCGCTTTTGGGACTTGTCGAACCCCGCCGCATACCCCTGACCGGAGGTCAGGCGGTACACATTCATAAATCCGGCGATCGCGCCCAGGAAGATCATGATGATCATCCCCCAGGGTTTACTACCCAGCCACCAATCAATGCCGTAACCGAGCGCAAGCCCGAACAGCACACCAGCAACCAGTTCCACCCCGACACGCAGGCCCAGCGCCATATCACCGTTCGACACGTTCTTGCCACTGGCCCCCGGTTCGGGGTCGGGCAGGTCCATGCCGGCGTTGCGGCGGGCCTCACGCAGGCGTGTATCCAGTTCCTCCAGCGACGGGGGCGGACGCTCATCAGACATGAAGCGGGCTCCCTTCCGCCAGAAGTTGGATACCGTGCGAAAGCGGCGGCACCATACGGTTAGCCCCGGATACTGTCAAGGGTAAGGCACCCCACATTAAGTATTTGAAAATCCTTGATTTCCACCCCGCGCATAGGTCCGATGCCGCAGCGCATCATACCTTTTGCCCGTCAAACCCGCGATTTCGCCCCCGAATTGCCGGTAACGGCCCGCGTTTCGTTACACGAAAGCGCTGTTCATCGCCCCCGCGACCGGTAAGCGTTGATGGCGTCAACCATCTGTTCGGGCGTGCTGCCCTTGGCGAAAACGGTGACGAAGGACCCGTCCGGCGCCAGCAGATAGGCGAAGGTGGAATGGTCCATCAGATACTGTGTGGGGTCCGGTTCGCCTTGCGAACGGGCGTAATAGACGCGGTAAGCCTTGGCCACGGCGGCAATCTGCTCCGCCGTTCCGGTCAGGCCGATGATGGAGGGATGGAACAGCTTCACATAGTCGGCCAGCACGGGTGCGGTATCGCGCTCGGGATCGATGGTGATGAACAGCGGCTGCACGTCGGCGCCGGAGTCGCCCATCAGGTCCATGGCCTGGGCGATGGTCTGCAACTCCGTCGGGCAGATATCGGGGCAGAAAGTGTAGCCGAAGAAGACCAGCTTGAACTTGCCCGCGAAATCCTGATCCGTCACGACGCGGCCATCATGGGTGGTCAGGGTGAACGGCCCGCCGATGCTGGCCGGTGCCACATTGGTGGCCACGCCCCCCGCCTGCCGCTGATCATGGCGGATGGTCATCCAGGCGATGACAGCAGCCATGATCAATCCGACCAGGCACGCCAGCGCCATCCGCACCAACCGATCCCGATTCATCAGCCCTCTCCCGCAAACCATCGGCAATGATATGGTCACCCATAGACGATGCTTCCACAACTTCATAGGGGCGGATAATGGCGGTGCAGTTGGTCCGGTTGGTGATGTTGGTCTTCAGCCTAGCGGCATGCGGTGCCGCCGGGGCGGCGGAAAAGCCGTCCTGCGAGGATGAAAGCTTCGGGTGGAGCCAGACGAACCCGTCGGTGAACCTCCGCCATGTCCTATGCGGGGAAGTGAAAAAGAACGGCGATGTGGTCGGCATGCATAGCCGCGCCATCATCGACACGGCACCGGTGAAGGAAGTGCAGGCCCAGCCGCCGCAGGCCGATGGCGTCTACAGCACCAAGGTGTTTTTTGAGAATGGCAAATCCAAGAACTCCACCTTCTACCCCGACAATTGCGGCGTGGAGCAGGTGACGAACTCCATCCTCTATGCCGTCAAGCATAGCCACGCGCCGGGTAAGCCCTGGGGCAAGCTGGGCTGTTCAGCACCCGCCAAGCCGGACCCGAAATATTGCACCGGGCCGGGCGGGGAACGTTTCGTCATCCGTTTCGCGGAATTTGACGATGGCCGCATCAATACCGCCTTCCCGCAGATGGGCGAAAGCTGCCCGCAATGATCCATGATCCTGCCGAATGGCTGGCCGACTGGCTGCAAACCGACATGGGCGGCGATGCGGACGGCATCGCCGCCTTCATCACCGGCCTGACCGGGGGCGAGCGACCGGAGCGGCGCGTCGGCAACCTCTATGCCGCCAGCGTCAGCGATGACGGATTGCTGCTGGAAAACATCATGCAGGATGATTGGCCGCCGGTTCTGGTCCCGACCGCCATATCCCTGGCGGGGTTGCGAGACCTCAAATAATGGGCTTTGTCGCATGCGCTACGCTTATGCGACCTACGGCGCCATCGTAGGTCGCATAAGGGCCATTGGCCCGCATGCGACGGCCCTACTTCGCCTCTTTGGGCATGTCCTCTCCCGCGGGCTGCGGCAGGAAGAACAGGTTGCGCAGGAAGCCCGGGGCCAGAACGGCCAGCGGGTTGACCCCGACATCCAGCTTGTCGGTCGGCCCCTTCACGCTATAGGTCGCCGCGAACAGCCCCTGCCCTTCCCCGCCCACCAGCAGATCACCCAGCAGCGGGATCACCCCCAGCAGCTTGTTCACGGTAGTGAAGGGCACGATGGTGCCCTGCAGGGCCACATCGTCCCGCTTGATATCGATATTGCCTTCCAGGGTCAGGCCCACCTGCGATCCCGATGTCCGCATCTCGCGCAGGGTGATCCCGTCCTTGTGCCACAGCCAATCCCCCGACAGGCGAGTGAAAGCAATGGGCTGGCCCGACATAAAATTGGCGAATCCACGCGGCGAGGTGGCGGACAGCAGCCGCGCCAGCACAGGCGCGTCCTGCACCTGATAATCGGTCAGGCTGGCCTTGCCGATCAGTGACTGCCCCGGATCATCGGCCTGTGACCGGCCCGACAGGGTCAGATTGCCGCCCTTGATCTGGCTGATGACATCCAGCCCGCGCAAGGTGGCTCCGGCATCATCGGTTTCGGCGACCAGCGTCAGGATGCGGCCATCGGCGGGATCGGGCGCATAGCGCACCCGCAGGAACCCCTTCTCCCCTACCTGGGCATCCAGGTCGGTGCGGTACCAGATATTGGTATCCCGCTCCATCCGGCCCTTGGCCTGACGGATTTCCTTGCCATCATCGCCCATGATGGCCCGGCCCAGGTCAAAGCTGATCGACAGCGGCGTCTTGGGGGCTGCCTCTTCCACGGGATCGGGCGGAATGACCTTGCCGTCTGGCCCCTTGTTCTTGCCCCGGAACGGGCGGACATCAAAACTGTCGCCCTTTACATCGATGGCCAGCCCGCCCTTGCCGTCCGTATCGCGCAGATCGATGCGGGCGTCGCTTTCCCCCAGCTTGAACTGGGTCAACAGCAGGTGCGACAGGCCATAATCCGCCTCGCGCAGTTCCATGGAACCGATGGCGGCCAATTCCTCTGTCGTCACGACAAAGGCGGGGATCAGGATGGGCTTGCCATCCTTGAACTTCACCGTCACCCGGCCCTGGCCCGGCTTGTCCGCTTCCTTCCTCCACTTCATCACATCGATGCGAAGGACCGATGGCGTGATGTCGATATCGGCCTGGATGGTCTGCTGCCGGCCTTCGGGCGTGCGTTCGCTGGTATAGACCATGTCCACGCCCGCCGGCCCGTTCAGCCAATCGGGGAAATCCAGGCGGAAACGGCGTCGCTGCTCATCATCCAGGCGGCCCCGCACCCGCACCTGTGTGCCGATGGGGGCGTCGGCGGGGAAATTCTCCAGCCATTCCACCTGTGCCGGCACGCCGTTCAGCAAGGCCGTGCCCGTCATGTTCAGATCATGCCCCGTAACGGCCAGTTCCAGCACGCCCTCGGTCGCGTCGATATCGGCCACGATGTCGGGCACGGCGACGCCGGTCAGGCTGGCCTTACCGTCCAGCTGCACCATATCCATGGTCAGGGCGGCCACCAGGGGGAAGGCGAAATGCAGCTCGGCCTTGGCCTGTCCCGATGCCTTTCCCGGCACCAGATTGACCTTGGCGGCATAGCCCAGCGGCGGATGGTCCAGTACAGTCAGCGCCGATGACAGCGGCCCTTCCAGAGCCACACGGATATCGATGCGGTGATCATTCTCGGTATCCAGGCCCAGGATGCGGATCATCCCCGGCCCCGCCTTCATGTCCAGCAGGGCGCCATCCTTGACGGCGATATCAAAGCTTTTGCCGTCGAACGTCGCCGTCGCCGACACGTTAGTGACAGGCGGCAGGGGCCGGCGGTAATGGACCGTGAAGCCCGACAGCGCGAACTCCCCCTGCATGGAGGCGACATGGAAGGCCCCGGGATCATCCACCGGCCCCGACCCTTCCAGCTTGAACAAAGTGCGATCAAAGGTGCCGTCGGCCAGATTGCCGACCATCCAGTCGCGCGTATTGTCCTTCACACCCTTGGGCCAGTAGCGATGCAGGTCCGCCATGGGCAGGCCCGTAATCTCGGTCGTCAGGGCCAGTTCGATAGTCTTGTCCCGCTGGCGGGCATTGCCGCTGATGGTCAGGTCGGCGGGACCGGCCATGTCCAGATTGAAACGCGTCAGTTCCAGATGCCGGCCCGCATCATCCAGCGTGCCATGCAGTTCCACCCGGTCAAAGGCCAGCGGTTCCGGCAGTTGATCGGGCAGCGACAGGGTGCCCTTGCCGCCGGTCAGGCCCAGCACGAGGTTCACGGGCGTCAGGTCGGACTTCAGTTCCAGCATGATCGTGCCGGCCAATGTCACGTCCAGCGCGCGTAGCGGATGCAAAACAGGCGCGATCTCCGCAAACTCGGCCGGTACAATGTCCGCCATCCCACTGCGCAGGGTGATGGCGCCATCCTCGGCCCGCCAGGTGACCTCTGCCGCGATCTGGTTGATCTTGGCGCCCATGTCGATATCGGCGGATGCGGTGCCTCGCACCCCACGCACATCGCGGCGCAGGCGCATATCCAGGCGCGGCACCTGCCATGTCGTTTCGGTCGCAAGGTTGGCGACCACCAGCTTGCCCCGCGTGATACGCAGGTCGCGCAGCGCACCCATGGTGGCTTCCGGATCGGGGGGCCGGCGCATCTGGTCGATAAGATCGGCCAGAATCCGGGCGCCCGCTTCGGGGTCTGAACTATCACTGCCGATATCCAGGCGGAAGCCACCATCGGCAGTGCGTTCGGCATAAAGGCTGGGTTCGACCAGATCGATGCGCGTGGGCGCCACCCGCCCGCGCAGCAGGGCCGGCACCGACAGGCCCAGGCGCATTTCCGGCACGGCGGCCAGCAGGGCGCCGCTGACCCCATGCGCCTCCACCCCCTTCACCCGGATATCGATGGGGGTGCCGAACCCGACCCAGGCCAGTTCCGTCCGGTCGATCTCCAGCGTGACCGGCCCTTCCCGCGATAATTCCTGTGTCAGATAGGGGGTGAGGAAATCCACCCCGATAGGCCCCTGCTGCGTCAACCGGAAGGCCAGATACCCGCCCGCCAACAGGACCACCAGCAACAGGCCGGTGACCAGTTCAAGCAGGATAAGGGCAGTGCGACGCAGCATCGATCTCGGTTCTCCGGCGGGGTGCGCCGGGCGTTACGGGCAGCTTGACCTGAACAAGGGTCGGTGGGCAGTCTGGCCCCCCGCCCATGCGGTCCGCTTGGGATAGCCCGGTAGACACCCGATGTTCAATCAAGAATCCCTTCCCCGCCTTGGCGATCCGCAACGTGCCGCCGTCGGACTGGAACATTGGCATGAAGCGGCGGGTCCGGGATGTGATCCCGATCTCGCCGCCTTCGCCCGTTCCTATGCCGCCGATCCCCATGGAAAGCGCGTGCTGGAAGCAGTGTTCGCCAACAGCCCGTTCCTGGGACACGCCCTGGTACGGGAGATGGGTTTCTTCCGGCAATTGCTGGAAATCGGCTTCGATGCGGCCTTTGACGAGCTTGTCCAGTCACTGTGGCGCGATCATGGCGCACAGACCAGCGCGGACAAGCTGATGAAGGCCCTGCGCATCGCCAAGCGCCGCGCCGCCCTGCTGATCGGGCTGGCCGACATGGCCGGCGACTGGCCATTGGAAAAGGTCACGGGCGCCCTGTCCGACTTTGCGCAGGCTACCTTGCAGCTGGCGGTACGCGTGGCGCTGCGGCAGCTGGTTTCCATGGGCCGCCTGATCGTTCCGGACGCCGAGCAGCCCGAAAAGGGCAGCGGTTACATCGTCCTGGCCATGGGCAAGTTCGGGGCGCGCGAACTGAACTACTCCTCCGACATCGACCTGATCGTGCTGTATGACGATGGCATCGTGCAGGTGCCGGACGGGGAGATGACCAAGCATTTCGTGCGGGCGACGCGCGAAATGGTGCGGATCATGGATGAACGCACCGCCGATGGGTATGTGTTCCGCACCGACCTGCGCCTGCGCCCCGACCCTGGTGCCACGCCCGTCGCTGTCAGCGTTTCGGCGGCAGAGGCCTATTACAGCAGCCTGGGCCAGAACTGGGAACGCGCGGCCATGATCAAGGCAAGGCCCGTGGCCGGCGATCTGGATGCCGGCAAAGGCTTCATGGATATCATTCGGCACTTCATCTGGCGCCGGAACCTGGATTTCGCGGCCATCCAGGACATCCATTCCATCAAGCGGCAGATCGGCGCGCACAAGGGCCACCGGGAAAAGACCGTCAACGGCCACAATATCAAGATCGGGCGCGGCGGCATCCGCGAGATCGAATTCTTCGCCCAGACGCAGCAGTTGATCTTCGGCGGCCGCGACCGTTCCTTGCGCACCTGCGGGACCGTGGAGACGCTCTACGCCCTGGTTGCCGCCGACCGCGTGGAACGCCAAGTGGCCGATGACATGTCAGCGGCTTACCGGTTCCTGCGCACCGTCGAACACCGGGTGCAGATGGTGGATGATCAGCAGACCCACCAATTGCCCAAGACCGATGACGGGGTGGACCGTATCGCCGCCTTCCTGGGTTTCCCCGACACCCAATCCTTCCGCGACCGGTTGATGGCGACCCTGACGGTGGTGGAGGATCATTATGACCACCTGTTCTCCGAAAGCCCTGCCCTGTCTGGCTCCGGCAGCCTGGTCTTCACAGGCACGGAAGATGATCCCGACACGATGGAGACGCTGCGCGGCATGGGCTATGCCAACCCGTCCGCCGTGGCGGGGCAGATCCGGGCCTGGCACCATGGCCGCTACCGCGCCACACGCAGCCAGCGGGCGCGGGAACTGCTGACCGAACTGGTCCCCACCCTGCTGGCGGCCTTCGGCAAGACGGCCCAGCCCGATCAGGCCTTCCTGAAATTCGATGAATTCCTGTCCCGCCTGCCGGCGGGGGTGCAGCTGTTCAGCCTGTTCTATGCCAACCCCAACCTGCTGGATCTGGTGGCCGAAGTGATGGGCACCGCCCCGCGTCTGGCCGAACAGCTGGCGCGGCAGCCGCAGGCGCTGGATGCCGTCCTGCTGCCGGGCTTTTTCGGCTCCCTGCCGGGACGCGAGGAACTGGAGGCCGGATTCGACGCCCTGGTCGGTGGCGCGCATTATTTTGAGGAGGTTCTGGACCTCACCCGCCGCTGGACCAACGAGCACCGGTTCCGCGCCGGCGTCCATATCCTGCGCCATGTCAGTGATGCCGACCGTCTGGGCGCCTTCCTGACCGACGTGGCCGAGGTCGGGTTGTCCGGCCTTCAGCGCGCGGTGGAGGAGGAGTTTGCCAAGCGCCATGGCCGCCTGCCCGGTGCGGGCATGGCCATCCTGGGCTTAGGGCGCCTGGGCGCCCGCTCCCTATCGCTGCGTTCCGACCTGGACCTGATCACGGTCTATGAGGTGCCCGACGATGTGATGCAGTCGGATGGGGTCAAGCCCCTGTCCCCCAACGATTATTTCATCAAGCTGACGCAGCGTCTGGTCAATGCCATCACCGCCCACACGGCGGAGGGGCAGTTATACGAGGTCGATATGCGCCTGCGACCGTCCGGCAATGCCGGGCCGCTGGCCGTCAGCTTCGATGGATTCGCGAAGTATCAGCGCGACAGCGCCTGGACCTGGGAACATATGGCCCTGACCCGCGCCCGGTCCGTGACCGGGCCGGACAGTCTGCGCCGGCATCTGACGGCAGAGATCGTGTCGGTCCTGACCCGGCCCCGCGATCCCGGCAAGCTGCGTGAGGACGTGGCCTCCATGCGTGGCCGCATCGATCAGCAGCACCATACGGACGATATCTGGACCGTGAAATATGTGCGCGGCGGCATGATCGATATCCAGTTCATCGCCCAGTACCTGACCCTGCTGCACGCCCCGGAACGCCCGGAAATCATCGACCCCAATACCACCGGCGCGCTGGCCTGGCTGGGCGACAGCGGCTTTATCGATGTGGAGACGGCCAACCTGCTGATCGACGCGCACAAGACCTGGCGCCGCGTGCAGGGCTTCCTGCGCCTGACGGTCGAAGGCGGGTTCGATGCTGCCAAGGCCCCGCCCGGCCTGAAAGCCGGCCTCGCCCGCGCCGCCCTTCCCGATCTGCCCGAAGGCACCCCGTTTGAGGTGGTAGAGAAGGCATTGCGCACCAAGGCCGCCGCCGTGAAGGCCGCGTTCGACCGGATTGTGGGGGCGCCGGCGGGGTGATCCGCTTGTCGCATGCGCTTGCGCTTATGCGACAAAACCCGTCACCCCATGTGGGCCAATTCCCGTTCGCGGTGATTCTCGCGCAGGAAGCGCAGCCATTCGGCCTGGCCCTGGGCGCGGCGTTGATAGACCTCTCGGACACCGTCCAGCAGTTCCAGCCGCCGGCCCAGGATGTCGCCGCCGATTTCCAGCATGCGCAGGTTGGGCCAGGTCTGGGGGCGGATGCGCACCACCTCTGCCAGGGCTTCCACCGCGGGGCGGTCGGGGCGGGCCTGGGCCAGGATCAGGGCCATGGCTGCCGTGGAGCGGGAAATGCCCATATGGCAATGGACCAGCAGATGATCGCCCGCGCCCGCCTCTACCGTCAGACGCTGCCCGAAGGCAAGCACCCGTTCCAGATGCCGGTCCACCGGCGCCATCCGTTCCGGCAGTTCGATGACGATATCGTCGAATCGCAGGTCGATGCGGTGATGCGGCCCGTAATCGTCAAACGCCGTCAGCGGTTCCCGGTCCGGGTCCAGGATGGAGACAAGGTGGGTCACCCCGGCCAATGCATGGCCGGGCAGTTCCTGGATGCCGCAGACGGTTGTGCGGAACGGGACGAAGGCGGGCGATAGCAAATCATTTCTCCGGTGGTACAGACGCAGCAGCCTTGGGCGGCGGATCGGCCAAGCGGGTGATCGACAGGATGGGAATGCGCTGCCCCTCCACCCCGACATGGCCCCAGCCGGCACAGAGCGAGCCGTCGCTGCGCGGAATGAAGGCCAGATCCGGTTGGCTGTCCACATTGAAGACACTGGCCGATGGGCTCAATTCCACGCGGTAGCGCTGTTTGGCGCCCAGCGTGACGATGATCGAGCGGTCGTTTTCCGAGGTCCAGCCATTAATACGGCGCGAGTCGATGCAGGTTTCGCGGGCCTTGTCCGGCGTCGCGGCATCCTCAGAAGCCATGGCGGGGCCGGCACAAAGCAGGGCCAGCAGCGGCAGTAACAGTTGGTGACGCATGATCCCGCGTCCTCCTTCCCTTGCAAATTCCCATACCCCCTGACGGGCATGGTGACGTGGGATCGGGGCGGGATCAAGGCGATGCGCATACAGGCTACCCCTTGCAGGGGCACCAAAACTATCTTTGCGGCGATATCTTTGATATGGGAGGAAGGTTGGTGGGCGCACAAGGACTCGAACCTTGGACCCGCTGATTAAGAGTCAGCTGCTCTACCAACTGAGCTATGCGCCCAACCTTCAACGCGGCGATAAGGGGTGGATTGGTGGGCGCACAAGGACTCGAACCTTGGACCCGCTGATTAAGAGTCAGCTGCTCTACCAACTGAGCTATGCGCCCAATCCACATCCGCTTTCGCGGCCCCGCCAGGGCGTTCACCGTGGCGAGGCGCGCTGTGTAGCAAAGGGATTTCCCCTTGTCGATAGTTTTCGATGCAGGGAATGGTGCTTTTTTCAGCGACCGAGATTTGCACTGACGGCATGCCCCATGACGCTTGGCCTCTGAGCGACCTCAGGCGCCGGGCGCCGCCATCCGGCGGCTTGGCTTGCGCGCCACGGGGCGCGGGCCAGCAGTCGCTGGCCTTCAAGGGTCATGTCCCATGACCCTTGCTGTCACAGATCGCCCAGGCCCCGGCGTGACATACGCACATCCCGGTGGACATGCACCGACATCAGCAGGCCAAATCCCACCATCACGGCCAGCGTCGCCGTCCCGCCATAGGAAATCAGCGGCAGCGGCACACCCACAACCGGGATCAGGCCCATGATCATGGCGACATTGATGAAGAGATAGAGGAACAGGTTGACCGTCAGCCCCAGCGCCAGCAGCCGCCCATACTGATGTCTACATCGCCCCGCGATGACGAAACCGAACAGCAGCAGCAGGCAATACAGCACCAGGAAGCTGACCGACCCGACCAGCCCGAATTCCTCCGCCAGCATGGTGAAGATAAAGTCGGTCTGCTTTTCCGGCAGGAAGTTCAGATGGCTCTGCGTGCCCTGCAGGAACCCCTTCCCCGTCAGCCCGCCCGACCCGAAGGCGATCTTCGACTGCGTGATGTGATAGCCGGTGCCCAGCGGATCGCTGTCGGGGTCCAGGAAGGTCTCAACCCGGTCGCGCTGATAGTCGTGCAGCAGGAACTGCCAGCTGAGCGGGATGGCGATCAGGATGGCGCCGATCACCAGTGCGAATTTCCACCAACGCACGCCCGACAGGAAGAACATGGCCCCCGACGCCATGATCAGCATCAGCGAGGTCCCCAGATTCGGCTGCGCCAACACCAGGGCGACCGGCGCCCCCACGATCAGCAGCGGCACGATCAGATAGGGGATGCGGCCCGTATCCTCCAGCGAGGCGCCATGGAAATAGCGGGCCAGCGCCATGACCAGGGTGACCTTCATGATCTCCGACGGCTGCAACTGCACAAAGCCCAGGTCGATCCAGCGCTGCGCGCCCTTGCCCACCGATCCGAACAGATCGACGCCGACCAGCAGCACCATGACCAGCCCATAGAGCGGGTAGGTCATCTTCATCCAGACGCGGATATCGATCATGCCGATGAACAGCATCAGCGCCAGACCGACGCCGAAACGCAGCATCTGCCGTGACGCCCAGGGATCAATCTGTCCGTTGGCCGCCGAATAGAGCATGGCGAAGCCGACACAGGCCACGATGGTAACCAGGAACACGAAGGACCAGGGAATCTGGGCCAGCTTCTCGGTAAAGGAAAGGGCGGCGCTATCGCTGGAAACGTCCAGGGTCATGGCGTTTCTCCCGCGGGGTTGGGGGCCGGCGGCGTGGTGTCGGTGGAAGGTGGCGGCTGCTGCGCGACGGTGGCGCGCGCCGCCTCCAGCATCTGGCATTCCAGAAGGATGTCGCGCGCAATGGGGGCCGCCACGGCACCGCCGCCGCCGCCATGTTCCACGATCACCGCACAGGCATATTTCGGCGCCTGGACAGGTGCAAAGGCCACGAACAGGGCGTGATCGCGCTCCCGCCAGGGCCGGTTCTCATTCTTGATGACGCCGGAATTACGCTCCGCCATGGAAATGCGGCGCACCTGGGCGCTGCCCGATTTGCCCGCCATCTCCATGCCCGGCACATTGATGCGCGCGCGATAGCCGGTACCGCCCGGTACATTAGTGACGGCGTTCATACCTTTCAGAACGGTGGCCAGATTTTCCGGCTTCACGTCAATGGCGGGCCATTGCGTGGTCTCGGCGAACTGCCCTTCGATGGATTTCAGCAGATGCGGCTGCACCGCCCGCCCGCTGGCCAGCCGCGCCGTCATCACGGCCAGTTGCAAGGGCGTGGTCAGGACATAACCCTGGCCCATGGAGGCGATCAGGGTTTCACCCTGGTGCCACGGCTGCTTCAAGGCTTGCCGCTTCCATTTCGGGTCCGGAATGAGGCCTGGGCGCTCTCCCGGCAGTTCCAGCCCGACCTTGCCGCCCAGGCCGAAACGGCGGGCCATCTCGGCAATGCGGTCCATGCCGATCCGGCCGGCAATGTCATAGAAATAGACGTCGCAGCTGTTCATCAGCGCGCCAACCATGTCCAGCGTGCCATGGCCATTGCGGCTCCAGCAATGGAACCGGTGGCTGCCCAGCTCGATATGGCCGGAACAGAAGACGCGGTGATCGGCATTGACGATGCCCGATTCCAGGGCCGCCAGCGCCGTCAGCATCTTGAAGGTCGAACCCGGCGGATACTGACCCGCGATCACCTTGTTGATCAGCGGCGTGCGTTCATCCTTCAGCAGCGCCTGATAGGCCTCGTACCCGATGCCCATGGCGAACTGGTTGGGATCGAAACTGGGGCTGGAACAGAGCGCATGGATGCCGCCGGTATTCACATCCATGACAATGGCCGCCGCACTTTCCTCCGCCGACAGGCGCTGATGCATATAATGCTGAAGCTTGGCATCGATGGTCAGCGCCACTTCGCGCCCCGACTGACCGGGGTCGCGCGACAGTTCGCGGATCACGCGGCCAACGGCGTTCACTTCCAGTTGGCGGTTGCCGGCGGCGCCGCGCAGGGCCTGATCATACTGTTTCTCGATCCCGCCCTTGCCCACCTTGAAACCGGGCAGGGTCAGCAGCGGGTCGCTGGACCCTTCCACATCCTTCTCAGCCGCCGCCCCGACATAGCCCAGCACATGGCTCAACGCTTCGCCGAACGGGTAGGAGCGGACCTGACCGACATCGATGGACACACCCGGCAGGTCGGGCAGATTGACCTCAATCGCGGCCACCTGATCCCAGGTCAGGTTTTCCTTGATGGTAATGGGCGCGAAGGAGCGGGAGCGCTGGATATCACGCTGGATACGCCTTTCATCCGCCTCGGTCAGGGGGATCAGCTTTCCGACCTCATCCAGGATCTGCTGCACGTCGCCGGCGCGTTCGGAAACGATGATGGTGCTGAAATTCTGCTCATTCACGGCCAGCGGCACACCGAACCGGTCGGTGATCAGGCCGCGGGGCGGCGCCACCAGCCGAAGCGAGATGCGGTTATCCTCCGCCAGAACCGTATAGCGGTCGCTCTCCACGATCTGGAGATAGTAGAGCCGGCCCATCAGCGTGGCCACGGCAGCCCCCTGCAGCCCGCCCAGCACCAGGGTGCGGCGGGACAGCATGCGCTGGCGTTCGGCGTCCCGGTCAAAGGCCGACATGGGTTACCCTCAGCTCAAATAGGCGCGGTGCAGCCTTTGCAGCAGCCAGGCCATCAACGGGAACAATGCCACGCCCATAAGGGCCTGCACCAGCACGGGCCGCGCATCCAGAAGGCTGGCCGTCATCAGGGCGAACACCGACCATTGTACCGCCGCCGCCCCTGTGGCCACCAATGCAAAACCGATCCACAGCATCACGAAGGATCGGCCCAGGAAGAAGCGGCGCTGGGTGATCAGCAGCCAGTAGGCCATGATCAGCACCATGGAGGTCGATCCGATGGGCGTGCCGCCGATCAGGTCCTGCAACAGGCCGATGGCGAACACCACCAGCGGGCGCAGCAGGTCGGGCCGGTGGATGACCCAGTAGAACAGGCACATCAGCATGAAGGGCACCGTCACCATGGCATAGCCGGGCAACGGTAAGGGCACCATCCCGACCAGCATGGCCAGGACAGTGACGGTGAATGGCACAAGGTTGCGTGCCGTCTGATCGAGCTGGTTAAACAATCCGCCGGCCAAGGCCGTGCCCCTTACTTCATCGCGCCGGGCTGCGTCGCTTCGGCGGCCACGCCGCCAACGGTGCCGAAATCGACCACCTGCACATGCTCCAGACGCGACAGGTCGGCCATGGGCACGACCCGGGGCTTGCCACCGACCCCGATTTCAACAATACCGACAGGCAGGCCCGGCGGGAACAGGCCGCCATGGCCCGAGGTAAACACCCGCTCACCCGGCGTAACCTCGCTGTTGGGCGGCAGGTACGTCAACAGCGGATGGTCGGAATTGTCACCGGCCAGCATGGCACGCTGCCGGCTGCTTTCCAGAACGACGGGGATACGGGCGTTAAGATCGGTGATCAGCAGTACGCGCGATGACCAGTCGCCGACCTGCACGATACGGCCAACCAGCCCCTGCCCAGACATCACGGCCTGACCGCGCGCCACGCCATCGCGTTCACCGATGGTGACAACGACCGTCCGAACAAAGGCGCCGCCGGGATCACCAACGACACGGCCCGTGACCACACGCGCCGCCGGGTCCGGCTTGAAGGACAGGAGCGAGCGCAGGGAGCGGTTTTCAGCATCCAGACGCAGGGCCGCCTGTTCCCACTGCCGCAAGCGGGAATTCTCTTCGCGCAGGCGGGCATTCTCGTCATGCAGATCAACCAGCTGACGGAAATATTCCAGCCCGTCGGCCACGCTGGCGGCCGGACGCGACATGACGTTCAGAACCGGGGAAACGGCATCGGTTACGCGGGTACGCGCCTGTTCCACAGCACCGCCATTTACATGCCCTATCATCATCAGGGCGGCGGCACCCAGGATCAGCAGCGGAAAATAGAATCGCTGCACCATCCCCCAAAGAGGGGCCGCGATGCGCACGACGGATCCGCTATTGCGTGTCTTCACCGGGGGGTGGTGTCCCGTGATCGGGTAAGCCACCGAAATCGGTGGCTTACAGTGCCTTGTGAAAGTAACGCTTCAACGCGACGGTGTAAATATCGGATCGCTATAGCGAACCGATCAATACATGCGAATCAGCACGTTGCGCAGGCTTTCCTCTTCCAGCGCGCGACCGGAGCCCAGTGCCACGCAGGACAGCGGATCATCGGCAATGGAAACCGGCAGACCGGTGGCATGGCGCAGGACATAATCCAGGTTGGCCAGCAGCGCGCCGCCGCCCGTCAGGACGATACCCTTATCCACGATATCGGCGGCCAGTTCGGGGGCCGTATGTTCCAGGGCGACCTTCACGGCTTCAATGATCTGGCTGACCGGTTCGGCCAAGCTTTCGGCAATCTGCCGCTCGCTCATCACCAGTTCCTTGGGCACGCCGTTCATCAGGTCGCGGCCCTTGATCTCCATGACCCGGCCTTCACCATCTTCCGGCGGGCAGGCGGAACCGATTTCCTTCTTGATACGCTCGGCAGAGCCCTCACCCACCAGCAGGTTATGGTGACGGCGGATATAGCCGATGATGGCCTCATCCATCTTGTCACCGCCCACGCGGGCGGAACGGGCATGGACGGTACCGTTCAGCGACAGGACGGCCACTTCCGTCGTACCGCCGCCGATATCGACAACCATGCTGCCCGTCGGCTCCGTCACCGGCAGGCCGGCGCCGATGGCGGCAGCCATCGGTTCCTCAATCAAGGAAACCCGGCGCGCACCCGCGGCCTCGGCACTTTCCTGGATCGCGCGGCGTTCGACGGCGGTGGAACCCGACGGAACGCAGATCACGATTTCCGGGCTGGCAAAGCTGCGGCGGTTATGAACCTTGCGGATGAAATGCTTGATCATCTCCTCCGCCACTTCGAAGTCGGCGATGACGCCGTCGCGAAGCGGGCGGATGGCCTGGATGTTGCCGGGCGTACGGCCCAGCATCAGCTTGGCCTCGTCACCCACGGCCAAGACCTGCTTCTTGCCGCGCAGGTCGCGGATGGCGACCACCGACGGTTCATTGAGGACGATGCCGCGACCCTTCACGTAGACGAGCGTGTTCGCCGTACCAAGGTCGATCGCCATGTCGGCGGAGAACATACCGAGCAGGTTTGAAAACATGGGTGAAGCGTATCTCTGATGTCCGGATTCTGCCGCCTTGGTGCGACCGGGCCCCGGATATGCCGGGTCGCGCTTGTTGCATAGACCATTTGGGGCGGCGCCCTCAAGCCTTGAAAGCCCTGGAAACGGAATTTCCACGCCCCGGTCCCTTCGCAGTGCCACATGGAGGGTACGCAGGCACCCCATCACCCCCTTTCGGACTGCCGACCCTCAAACTTCATGGCGAAAACAAGGCAAAAACCCCCGCCGGAAGGGCCTCCGGCGGGGGTTTGACTCAAGTCGCGGAATCGGAGTCGCGTGAACGACTTTACTGTCGCTTATGCAGACATTGCCACCGGTGCGGTCTTCAGCCGCTTGGTGATCAGCTTGTTCAGCGCATGCACATAGGCGCGCGCACTGGCGACCAGCGTATCGGCATCCGCACCCTGACCATTCACGGTCTTGCCTTCCTCTTCCAGTCGCACCGTCACCTCGGCCTGGGCGTCGGTACCCTGGGTCACGGCATGCACCTGATAGAGCTGGAGCTTCGCTTCATGCGGGAAGGCCAGCTTGAGAGCATTGAAGACGGCATCGACGGGACCATTGCCGAAGGCGACCACGGGCGGGATGGACTTGCCGTCAATCTCCAGTTCCAGCACCGCATGCTGCGGCCCGCGCGAACCGGCCACGACATGCAGGGCATGGAAACGCACGCGATCATGCTGACGACCGACCTCATCATCCATGATGGCGATGATGTCTTCGTCGTAGATATCCTTCTTGCGGTCGGCCAGATCCTTGAACCGACCGAACGCGTCATTCACCGCATTCTCACCCAGATCGTCATAGCCCAATTCCTTCAGCTTGGCGCGGAAGGCGGCACGGCCCGAATGCTTGCCCATGACCAGCGACGACCGGTTCAGACCCACCGATTCCGGGGTCATGATCTCATAGGTCTCGGCGTGCTTCAGCATGCCGTCCTGATGGATGCCGCTTTCATGGGCAAACGCATTGGCGCCCACGATGGCCTTGTTGGGCTGCACCTGGAAACCGGTGATGGTGGAAACCAGACGGGAAATGCGGGTGATATGCTCGGTCTTGATGCCCGTGGTGCAACCGATCAGGTCATGGCGCGTCCGCAGCGCCATCACGATCTCTTCCAGCGACGCATTACCCGCGCGCTCGCCCAGGCCATTGATGGTGCATTCCACCTGACGCACGCCGGCACCGATGCCGGCCAGGGAGTTGGCGACAGCCAGGCCCAGATCATTATGACAATGGACAGAGAAGATGGCCTTGTCGGAATTGGGGACGCGGGTCATCACGTCCTTGAACATGGCGGCATATTCTTCGGGCAGGGCATAGCCGACCGTGTCGGGGATATTGATGGTGGTGGCACCGGCCTTGATGGCCGCCTCCACCGTGCGGCACAAGAAATCGCGGTCAGAGCGGGAGCCATCCTGTGCCGACCATTCCACATCGTCGGTCAGGTTGCGGGCATAGCCGACATAATCGATGGTGCGCTGCAACACCTCCTCTTCCGTCATCTTCAACATGTAGTTCATGTGGACGGGGCTGGTGGAGATGAAGGTGTGGATGCGCTTGCGCTGCGCCAGCTGCAACGCCTCTGCGGCGCGGTCGATATCGGCGCGGGCCGTGCGGGCCAGCGCTGCGATGGTGGCATTCTTGACGGTGCGGGCCACTTCGCGCACGGCCTCAAAGTCACCGTTCGACGCGATGGGGAAACCGGCCTCGATCACGTCGACGCCCATTTCCTCCAACACCGTGGCGATGCGCAGCTTTTCATCCAGGTTCATGGAACAGCCGGGCGCCTGCTCGCCATCGCGCAGGGTGGTGTCGAAAATGATGACGCGGTTGCTGTCGCGGGTGATGCTCATGTCCTGGTCCCTTGCGGCACGTCGGGTACGGTCCTGTCAGGGGCACCGCACCGAAATCGATAAAAGGAATATGTGGTTTCGGCAGCACCGATCCGGCGCCTCTTCCCCTGATCGCGGGCCGCGCCGCAGCGAGGGCGGCACGACATCGGGCGCTCAGGGGGTGATTAGTCGTAGGGTGGCGGCCAGGACAAGGCGGCCGCGACGAATGGAAGATGCAGACAGGCCAACGGCGCGGGCGGTGAGGCCCGTGCTGTTTTGCTGTTCCGTCATCTGGTCTGCCGCCATCACGGGGGGACCGTCCATCCGTAAAAGGTTTCAAGCGACGGCGAACCCACTGGGAACACCGACAGCTCTTTTCATGTTTCGGTTTTAAGGCGAAATCACCGACGCGGCAAGAACCTTCATAGGGAAAGAAATGCAAAGGCTCCATGCGGGACTGGCTTGGGTGCGGCGCAATATGGCATGTGCCCTCCTCCCCTCGACATTGACAGAACACACCCCATTGTCTAGCGATGGGACGGGTTCCGCTCCCAAGCAGAAGGCCAGGTAGATGAATTTCCTCAGCGCGATCGGTCGTGCCACCTTGACCTTTCTGGAGGCGACGGGGCGGCTGGCCCTGTTCACCCTCACGGCCCTGGCCCATTGCCTGCGCCCGCCCTTCTATTTCCGGCATATTGGCCGGCAGATGGTGGAGATCGGCTATTACAGCCTGCCCGTCGTCGGCCTGACCGCCGTGTTCACGGGCATGGTGCTGGCGCTGCAAAGCTATTCCGGCTTCTCCCGCTTCTCCGCCGAAAGCGCCATCGCCACCGTCGTGGTCTTGTCGATCACGCGCGAACTGGGGCCGGTTCTGGCCGGGCTGATGGTGGCGGGGCGCATCGGGGCCGCCATGGCCGCGGAACTGGGCACCATGCGGGTGACGGAACAGGTGGACGCGCTGACCACGCTCTCCACCAATCCTTATAAATATCTGGTGGTGCCGCGCCTGATCGCCGGCACCACCATGCTGCCCATCCTGGTGATGGTGGCCGATATCATCGGCGTGTTCGGCGGCTATCTGGTGGCCGTCTACCGGCTGGGTTTCAATGCTTCCAGCTATATCAACAATACCTGGCAGTATCTGGAATTCATGGATGTGGTATCCGGCCTGGTGAAGGCTGCGGCGTTCGGCTTCGTCATCTCGCTGATGGGCTGTTACCACGGCTATAATTCGCGCGGCGGCGCGCAGGGCGTGGGGGCCGCCACCACCAATGCCGTGGTGTCCGCCTCCATCCTTATCCTGGTCATGAACTACCTGCTGACGGGGATCTTCTTCTCATGACGATGGCACCCTTGGAACTGACTCAGGATATGGATGTGCCGAAGATCTCGCTAAAAGGCGTGAAAAAGGCGTTCGGGCCCAAGGTGGTGCTGGACGGCGTCGACCTGGATATCCAGCGCGGCGAAAGCGTGGTGATCATCGGCGGCTCGGGCACCGGCAAGTCCGTGCTGCTGAAAAGCATCCTGGGCATCCTGCAGCCCGATGCCGGCAGCATCCGTATCGATGGGGAGGATACGACCCATATCACGGGCCGCGACCGTGAACGCGCCATGGCCAAGTTCGGCATGCTGTTCCAGGGGGCCGCCCTGTTCGACAGCTTACCTGTCTGGGAAAACGTGGCGTTCGGCCTGATGCAGGGGCAGCGCGTGGGCCGGAAAGAGGCACGGGAGCGTGCCGTCGCCACCCTGGGTGCCGTCGGCCTGGGCCCTGATGTCGCCAACCTGTCACCCTCGGAACTGTCGGGCGGCATGCAGAAGCGCGTGGGCCTGGCCCGCGCCATCTGCACCAACCCGGAGATCATCTTCTTTGACGAGCCGACCACGGGCCTGGACCCGATCATGGCCGATGTCATCAATGACCTGATCGTGAAATGCGTGAAGGATCTGGGCGCCACCGCACTTTCCATCACCCATGACATGGCCAGCGCCCGCAAGATCGCCGACCGTATCGCCATGCTCTACAAGGGCAAGCTGATCTGGGTGGGCCCGGTGTCGGAGATCGACAATAGCGGCAACGCTTACGTCGATCAGTTCATCCATGGCCGCGCCGAAGGCCCGATCCAGATGCAGATTCGGGCGTTTTAAGCGTTCCCTCAGGCGTCGGGCGCCCGCATTTGCGGGCTTGGGCTTACGCCACGTGGCGCGGGCCGGCCGGCGCCGGCCTCCAAAGGCATGAGTGGAACCTCGTGCCTTTGGTAAAATGTTTTGCCTCACTTCTTCGGAACGTTGCCCCGCAGCGGGATGAACGGCATGCCAGCCACATCCATGGCGGCATCCACCATGTCATCGTCCTTACGATCGAACAGTTGGAGCAGCAGGTTATCCATGGCCCGCTCTTCCGACTGCCCACATTCCGCATAAATGCGGCCCAGGGCTTCGGTCTGGAACGCGTCGCGCCCCTCCGCACCCCCGCGATAGCCGAGCGTCTTGGCCACCCGCATGGCAACCTGGAAGGGCGCGAACAGGTGCTTGGGCACATGGGCATGGTCGAGCAGGGCCTTCATGCCATCCCATTTGCCGTCCAGCAGCAGTGCCATGGCATTGGCCTTGCGCACGCGCGACTTCGTGGAAATCCCTGCCGCGAAGAAATCGAAATCCCCGGCGCAGAGCGTGCGCAACAGCAGGGGGACGCTAAGGCGGCCCTGCTCATGCAGATGCACGGCCAGCGCATCGCCATCCATGCCGGGCTTGGAAACAGGCCGCAGCAGGGCCAGGGTCGCTGAATCCCTTCCATGCGCCGCCAGTTCGGCGGCAATCACGGGCGACAGACGGTACCGTTCCACCAGATGGGCCCGCACCTTGTCCGACACATGCGCCACCAGCCGCTCCACCACACTGGCCGGCAGCGTCGCGCGCCCGGCCAGCGGTTCGGCCACCAGTGGCACATGGGCATAGCGGTCGGCCAGGGAAAGCAGCGAGGCATCGGACAACGCCGCCCCCTCATTCCCGGCCAAGGTCGCAACCACGGCCAGATTACCAACCGCCGCCAGGGCACCCGACACCGCCTCTGACAAGGTCTGACGGGCGGCGATGGCCATCTGCTTATCGGCCCGCCCCTGCCCGATCACTTCCAGCAGCAACGCATCGCCCACCGCCTCCCCATGCCGCAGCAGGGGAAAGGCAACGGAGGTAACGTCCAATGCCAGGTCGCGGGCCAAACCGTCGGACAGGAATGGGCTGTTATAGATCTGCCAGGCCACCGCCTCGCGCACCTGCTGTACCGCGTCATGGGCCAGACGGTGCAGGAGATCCTGCACCAGCGCCTGACCGGACTCGGCCAGAACCGCCTGCTCCGCCGTGCGCAGCAGTTTGGACAGCATCTGGATACGGGCCTCGGGGGAACGGTCCTGCGCCAGTTGATCGACATCAGCAGGGGTCAGGGCCGTCGGCTTGTCGTGTTTCATCCTAGACCTCCCCACCGGCCAGCACCGGCCCGGCATCGATCGCATCAGCACGGATGACATCCGCCCAGGATTGCTCCAGCCGATTAAGAAGGCGGTAGGCAGCCAGCAGGTCGGCCTCCCCCTCACCATCGCGGGCCAGGGCCAGGACATGGCCCATCTCGACCCGCCGCAATTCACGGCACAGCGCCATACCGGCTTCGGTCAGGCACAGCCGCGCCGATCTGCGGTCATCCTGCGGCCCCGGCCCCTGCACCAGACCGGCCTGCACCAGCGCGCGCAGATTGCCGGCCGCAGCCGCGCCCAGATAATGGCCCCGTTCGATCAGCTCCTGCACAGTTGGGCTGCTATCGCCGATGGTCAGCAGCATCAGCCCCTGCACAGGCGTGACATGGGCGCTCTGAAGCCGCTCCAGCTCAATCCGGACCACGTCCAGAAACCGGCGGTGCAGCCGTTCCAGCAGGCGGGGAAGATCATGGATACCCGCAAACGAGGCCGGCGTCAGGCGGCCCGTCCGTTCCACATCCACACCATCGCCCAATCGCCCCTCCCCGTCCATGAAGCCGGCATCGGCGGCCAGAGTAGCATCCAGGCTTCGGGGGCCGCAAAAACAAAGGCCGGTCCCCGCGAGAGGCGGAGCCGGCCTTACCCATGTCCAATCGCAGCAGCGATGGATCAGCGCGGGGCGTTCTCACCCGGCTTGTTCTCGGTCAGCTTGGGATCGGCCGCTGCCTCTTCCTCGCCTTCCTTCAGGCCCTTCTTGAAGGCCTTCACGCCCTTTGCCATGTCACCCATGACGTTCGGAAGCTTGCCCGCGCCGAAAACCAGCAGCACGACGACAAGAACGATGATCCAGTGCCAGAGGCTCATGGCGCCCATGGAAATTCTCCAGTTTGACGGCCCGCTTCAACGCGACGCCTTACAGATAGGAAATCCGCAGCCGGTTTGAAAGATATATCCGCGACAGATTGTGGATCAGGCCTGTCCACGCATCTCAAAACGAACTTCCAGCCTCTGGCGCTCACGCTCACGGCGCATGGCTTCGGCAGGATGCGGGGGGCGGCCTTCATCGGGATGATAGCGCAGACCAGCGGCATAACGCAGCGCCGACTGTTCGAACAGGCCCGGCGGCACGGCCTCCACGACCCGCACATCCTGTGGCGCGCCATCATTGCCGATCCGAAACTCGACAATGACACGGCCTTCGCGCCGAAGACGCAGGGCGCGTTCGGGATATTGCAGCCGGGGGCGGAAAGTGGGTTCCATATCCGACATGGTGCGTCCAGGGATTCCCGGCGGCAATGTCACCGGGGGACGTGGAAAACGGCGTGTCTTCCGCGCGGATGACAGGGAGACATGCGAAAAGGGCGGTCGGTAGCCGACCGCCCCCTCGGGCTTACTTCGCCTTGGCGGCGTTCAGCAGGTACAGACGGGCCATATCGGCCGGACCGTCCGTGGCCTTGATGGCCTTGGCGGTGGCTTCGGCCTTGGCCTTCTGGCCGGCGTCAAGATAGTAGGTCACCAAACGCAAACGGGCATCGTCGGGGTTCTTCAGATTGCCCTTGGCGATGGCGGCTTCAGCCAGGGTGATGGCCTTGTCGAACTGACCATAGCCGGCATAGGCCTCGGCAACGCGCAGGATCGGACCGGCATTGGCACCGGCCAGGGCTTCAGTCTCGGTCTGGGCCAGGGCCTTCTTGTCGTCGGCGACCTGCTTGGCTGCCACGTCCTTCAAACGCTTCTGGCGTTCTGCTTCCGGACCCGTACCCAGCAGACCGGCGGCATAGCCCTTGTCGATGATGGCCTGGGCTTCACCGGGGTTGCCAGCCTGCAAAGACAGCTGCGCCATTTCCATGACATCGCCGGCAGTGTCCAGCAGACCGATCTTGTTCATCAGGCGATAGCTGTCCAGCGCCAGACGGTCACGGGCGAAGCCCGGCTTGCGCTGCGTACGCAGCAGCAGGTCCAGCCAGTAGTCGCGCTTGGGATAATAGCGCACCAGCTTTTCCAGCGCGCCCATGTAGCCGGCTTCGTTCTTGCTCTCATTGTTGGCGGCGGCCAGCAGCTGCAGGTCCTTCTCATCCGGCGTAGCACCGGACTTCTCAACCGCCGAAATCTTGGCGCTGACTTCCTTGATGGCGTTCGGATAATCCTTGCCAAGATAGTAGGACTGCAAAAGCAGGGTGCGCATGTTGGCGTCGTTGCCGCCACCCGTGAAATACTTCTGGGTCCAGGTGATCGCCTTGGTGTAGTTGCGCTGCTGATAATAAGCCTGCGCCAGCGCCTGCGTGAAGGTCAGCTGCTGGGCGGCGGGGAAGCGGCCCGTGGCGAACACGGCTTCGAACGACTTCTCGGCAACGTCCAGTTCGCCGGCCTGATAGGCGGCGATGGCGCGCATCTGCTCGACCATGAAGTCTTCGAACGGGGTCTTGTCGGCGACCGCGTCGGCTTCTTTGATCTTGGCCAGGGCGTCCTTGAACTTCTTGCCCTTCATCAGCTCCTGAGCGGCCGTCAGCGGCTCGCCCACTTCCTTGCGGACCGTATCACCGGCCGGGGCCTTCTCCTTCTTCTCACCGCCAGCCTTCTGCGCAAAGGCCTCGGACGGTGCCATCACGGCGGCGAAGGAGCCAAAGGCCAGGGCCGAACCCAGCAGGGCGGCGGTAAAAAGACGAGTGCGGATCATTGTCTCTATCTCGGTATCGGTCGCACAGGATCGCGTGTCTCTTCGCGATGGGTCCCGTCCGACGGGTTGTCTTACGGCCAGCCATCTGGCCGCATGTCCATGCAATCAGGTCAAGTAGGCAGGTTTAAGGCGGACCTGTGAAGGTCCGCCTTTCCCCTATCATCTGGTACCGATCAGTCCATGAACTGTTCGTTACCGACCATGCCGATCTTGTTCAGGCCAAGCCGCTGAGCGGACGCCAGAACAGCCGCCACGTACTTGTACTTCACCAGCTTGTTCGGACGCAGATGCACTTCCGGCTGCGGCTGCTGCGCGGCCTTGAGCGTCATCTGCTGCTCCATTTCCTCACGGCTGTTCAGAACGGTGCCGTTCCAGATCACGGTACCATCGAAGTCGACTTCGATGGTGATGACCTCAGGTTCGACCACATTCGTCTGCGGCGGGGGCGGACCCGCCGGCATATCCAGCTTCACCGCGTGGGTCTGCACCGGAATGGTGATGATGAGCATCACCAGCAACACCAGCATCACGTCGATCAACGGCGTGGTGTTCATTTCCGGAGAGACGGACCCGTCCTCGGCGCCTGGTCCAACACTCATGCCCATGGGGGCCTCCTATCCTTCATTCCCGACGGGGGGAAGGCTGAGCGTCAACGCTTGACGTTCAGCGCCCCGGCAGGAGGCTCGGTGATAAAGCCGATCTTGAGGATGCCAGCCCGCTGGCAGGTCACGACGACCTTGCCAACGAACTCGTACCGCCCTTCCTTGTCACCACGAATGTGGATCTCAGGCTGCGGAACCAGCACCGCCACTTCCTTCATCCGCTCGAACAGCGCGTTGTAATCCGGCAACTGGGCGGCATTCCAATAAATGTTGCCGTCCGGATCGACACCGATCGTCACGTTTTCCGGCTTCGTCACAGTCACCACGTTCGACTCCTCGGGGAGCTTCACGGGGATGGTCTGGATGGCAGCAGGAATGGTCAGCAGGAAGATGATCAGCAGAACGAGCATCACGTCCACCAGCGGCGTCGTATTGATTTCCGACACCACTGAGTCTTCGCCACTATTGGCGGGGCCGACGCTCATCCCCATGGTTAGGCGCTCCGGCCGGTCTTGGCCTTCTGGCCGGCGATCAGCAGAGCGTGCAGATCGGCGGAGAAGTTACGCAGACGGTCCATGACCAGCTTGTTACGACGGGTCAGCCAGTTGTAGGCCAGCACGGCGGGCACGGCGACGGCCAGACCGATGGCGGTCATGATCAGTGCTTCACCGACGGGGCCGGCGACCTTGTCGATCGACGCCTGACCGGACAGACCAATGGCCACCAGGGCGTTCAGAATACCCCACACCGTACCGAACAGACCGATAAACGGAGAGGTCGAGCCGACCGAAGCCAGGAAGGACAGACCACCCTGCAGGCGGGCGTTCACCGCGTCGACCGAACGCTGCAGGGACATCGTCACCCACTCGTGCAGGTCGATATGGTCGGTCAGCGCGCCGTCATGATGCTCGGTCGCACGCAGGCCGTCTTCGACGACGCCGCGGAAAGCCGAATTTTCCTTCAGGCGGGAAGCGCCTTCGGTGACCGAAGAGGCCGTCCAGAAGTTCTTCTCGGCAAAAGTGGCCTGCGACATCAGCTTGGACTGTTCGATCAGCTTGGTAACGAAGATGTACCAGGTGCCGGCCGACATGATCAGCATCAGGACCAGGGTGCTCTTCGCGACCAGATCACCGTGATCGATGATGGCCTTCAGACCGTACGGGTTCGTGGTCGCCTCCGGGGCGGCTTCGGCGGCCGGGGCAGCAGCTTCGGCAGCCGGAGGAGCAGCGGTGTCGGCGGCCGGAGCGGCCGGAGCCTCGGTGGTGGCGGCCGGAGCCGGCTCAGCCGGGGTCGTGGACTGGGCGAAGACCGGGGCCGACAGCGTGGCGGCAACGGCGGCGGCGGCGGCGAGGCGGCTGATGCCCGCCAGGGTGAACAGCTTGTTCATCGTAGCTCTGCTTTCAGACTTACGTGTTTCGATTATCGGTCGATGCGAGAGGATCAACGCGCATCTTCAAGGCGGAAGGTGAGCGGGACCATGCTCGGAATCCAGGCGCCCTGGGGCTGGCCATTGACGGTCGGCGGATCGCACTTCCACCGGCCACGTTTGGCTTCCTTCATCCAGGCGTTATCCAGACGTTCGTAGCCGCTCGACTTTTCGATCGTGGCGTCGGAGATACGGCCATCCGCGTTGCAGAAAAGACGCATCACGGTCGTGCCGGCTTCCTCCAGACGGATCGACTGAGCGGGATACTCAGGCCGGTTCTTCGCGAGGCTCTTCACATCGATCTTGCCACCCGTCGGCGGAGCCGGCGGAGCAGCCGGGGCAGGACGGCCCGGCGGCTGAACCACCGGCGGACGTTCTGCCGTCGTCGTCTGGATCGCGTTTGCCGCGGGCGGCGGCTGGGCGATCTGAATCTCCGGCGGCGGAATGAACGGCGGCGGGGGCGTATCGAACTTAGGCGGCGGGGGCGGCGGAGGCGTTTCCTCCGGCGGCGGTGCGATTTCCTCGATGATCTCTGTCTTGATCGGATCGGCGATCACATGGACCACCTTCTGAGCCAAGCCAGTAGCCAGCGCGTAAATCACCCCGACATGCAGGAGAATAACCACCGCGATGCCAACCAACCGCCCTGAACTCTGCGGCTGTTGCCGCCGATAAGACGATTGCGACAGGTAGGACATCGGTCGGTCACTCGATCCACAGGGGGATGGGGCTTCCGCCATAGCACACATTGGAGGTCAAGACATCCGCCGGACTTAGTTAAAAACCCGGTTTTTTTATCTTGACCCTCAGTACGGGCCATGGGCCGCATCACCGCCAGACCACAACCCGCCCGGTCGAGGGAAGGTATGGCGGCCAGCCGGCGGTACAGCATCGGAGGCGAGGGACTTTGGCCATTTTTCCCGTTACCAGGAAGGCAGGCCGAAGCCAGTTCGGGTTGGGTATCCGGACGGATCAGGCACGACCAAGCGCGATGCCCACCCGTCTTCTCTTTATCCGGCGAAAGCCGGCGGGCCGGTCGGGCAGCGCCCGGCCTCCCGATGGCGCCCTTCCGGCGTCAAGCCGATGCGAAGGGCGCGCGCCACGTCGCTGCCACGCAGGGGCAGCGCGTAGAACAGGGCAATGGCAACAACGAGAAGGGTGGGCAGCGGGACAGGGTCACCACCACCGGCAGCACGTTCACGCTTGCCATGGCCGACAGGACGGGAGAATGCAGCCGCCACCTCAACGCCACGATCGTGCGTCGGGCTGGCCGGGAGCGCCTGTCCGGTCAGGAAATTTGCGGTAGTCGGGAGGGGTAGATTGGCGGAAAACGGGTTTACGTTCCGGGGCAGGATACCGCCCAGGACCACCATGACCAGGAACAGAAGAGCGAGGAGCCCGTGGGCCCAGCCGCGCATCATGTCGTGTGTCGCCTCCACCAATCGGCACCATGGCCGAACCGGAAGCGACACTCTCACAGCGTTGCGGTCAACACAATGCCCTAAAGCGCCCGAAGGGCACTATTCTGCCCGCGATTGTGTGTAACGGTCGATAATTCCCGCATAAGCAGACAGATCGTATCCCGCATCCGCGGCAGCGCGCAATATTGCTTCGCCGTTGCGGCTTCCGGCTTTCGCTTCTGCGAGCGCCCACAGAATCGTGCAGCGCGTGCCCGACCGGCAATGGGCGAGAATGGGACCGGGCGCCGTGGCCAGCGCACTCCCGAAATCAGGGGCCACAAGCTCCAGCGTGGGGCCGGTGGCAGGCTGATAGATATAGGTGAGGCCCAGTTCACGGGCCAAGGCACCCGCCTGGGCGGAGGAGAGCTGCCCTGGCTCCTCCCCGTCCGGGCGGTTGTTGATGATGGTGCGGAAACCAGCGGCGTGCGCGTCGCGGATATCCTGCTCCGTCACCTGCGGCGAGACCGACAGACCATCGACCAGAGGACGTACATCCAAAGCCATGACGACCCCGCGCAAAGGAGTGAAAGCGAGCTACTTATGACCGACCGAAAAGGGCGAATTTGAGGCGGCGGTGTCAGGTCCTTGGTGGAGGCTGCTGTGATTCCGCCGCTTTTGTTCGCACTTGCGATGTATAAATAGGCAGGTTCTGCTGCGTCGCAACATGCACTGATGCAACCCAGCCCGGCCCCGACAGTCGGACATGGCTCCTATCTGGGGATCACCCGGCAATGCGCAAGGGGGTGGCGCCCTGGTCGGCGATGCCACGTGCCCGGCGGCGGACGGTGACCAGCAAGTCCAGCATGCGCTGGCGCTGATCCGGCGTCAGGTCGCGCAGCAGCATGTCGTTGATGCCCTGACGCTTGGGCTGCAGACGGCGCAGCATCTCCAGCCCTTCCGGCGTGACGCGCAGCAGCTTGCGGCGGCGGTCCTGCGGGTCGTCCTGCTGGCTGATCAGGCCCTTGCGAATCAGCTCCGTGACGGTGGCGGAGATGTGCGGGCGGGAAAGGCCGCGGGCCGACGCGATCTCGGAGGAGAAGATACCCTCATGGGTGCGGGCCCCGTCCTGGAAATTGGCATCGCCGGCCACATTCATCAGCACCGTCCATTGCGGTGCCGTCAGGCCGGCTTCGGCCAGCATCTCCTCGCACTGATGCGCGATGATATTGGCGAGGTCCATCAGGTTGAGGGCGATGGCGTCTTCGGCGCGGAAACGGAAAGTGCTGTTCGGCATGGCTGGCCCCTGGTGACTGGTCATTGGATGCTGTCATCCTGACCGCAACAGGGGAGCGCCGCATTGACACGGATCAATTAAATGTTCCGTCGTCCAACCATATCCGGGGCATTAAGAGCGGTTTTCGGTTGACCGGAAGCCGCTCCGGCGGCGACTGCCGCCGCGCGGCTCGTGCCGCGTGAAGCCAAGCTGCGGATGCAGCGTCGGCGACTGAGGAACTGAAACCTGGTGAGGATCAGCCGACCCCGCGTTCGATCCAGCCAGCTGTCAGGGCGCGGTTGCTGTCGACATCGGCGGGGAAGTCCATCTCGCCCCATTCCAGACCCTGGATAGAGACGGTGCCGACGCTGCCATCGGCCTTGGCGATGGTGTCGATGACCGACAGGTACCAGCGGCGCAGACCTTCCGGCGTGCGCAGGGTCTTCTCCACTTCCGCCGCGAAACGCTTGCCACCCTCCGCACTGAAGCACAGGAAACCGATGCTTTCGCCGTTCACGATGTCGAGCGGCAGGGTCTTGCCGATCTGCATCAGGTTGCCATCGGCGTCGGTACGCACCTTCATATCGTCAGCGTCATAGCAGTCCTTGGCGTCGATGGTCACCGTGATCGGCTTTTTCGCATCCGACAGCAGACGCTTGGCGATTTCCGGCTCGAACAGAGTGTCGCCATTCAGGATCAGGAACGGCCCGTCCATCTCTGCCCGCGCGACCCAGCAGCTGGCCGTATTGTCGGCCAGCGCATAGAAGGGGTTATAGAGCGTGCGGGTGGTGATGCCTGGCACATCCATGCCGGCCAGTGCCTCTTCCACCCGGTCGGCGCGAAAGCCGGTGACAACCACCGCCTCTGTCACACCAGCGGCGGCCAGACCCCGGATCTGCCATTCCAGCAGGGTACGGCCCGACAGGTCGATCAGGCATTTCGGCCGGTCTTCCGTCAGGGGCATCAGACGCTTGCCCTGGCCGGCGCTCAGGATGATGGCTTTCACTTTGACCCAGGCTCCACAAAGGACGACCGGTCACGCCGGCCGCTTCCCGAAAAATGCCGCGGACATTGCCGCGAAAGGACGGGGATGACAAGCGGCTTCGTGGCCAATGCCCCTGCCCGCCCTCAATCCTCCGCCCATTTGCGGATCAGATTGGACAGGCATTTGGAGAGGAGGTCGAATTCCGCCGTTTTTCCGTCGCGTTTGAATATCCCCTGCCGCGCCGTGTCGAGGTCGAACAGCAGCTCCCGCTCCGCCGCGTCGCGCACAAAGGACCGTATCCACCCTGCGGCCACCAGCCGCTGTCCCGCAGTGACCGGCGTCACCCGGTGAAGCGTGGTGGATGGGTAGAACAGCCCCGCCCCCGCCGGCAGCTTGAACGCCACATCACCCGCCGCCGTCTCCATCACCAGTTCACCGCCCTCGTAACTGTCGGGATCGGCCAGGAACAGGGTGAAAGAGACATCGGTGCGCACACCGCCCATCAGGGCATCATCGACATGGCTGCCATAATGCTGCCCGCCCGAGGCACGCGCGAACAGGATGGGGCCGAACCGCTGCGGCCGGGTCGCCATGGCGGCCACGGGGTGCCGGCGCACCGCCGCCTCCACCATGGCGCGCAGGTCGCCATGGGCCGGGTCGTCGCCCCGCAGCTGCTCATTATCCTTGACCAGCTTGGCATGCCATCCCGCCGTCGCCGCACCCGGCTGGAACCGTCCCGCCCCCAGTCGCTCCGCCATCAACGCCACCTCATCAGGTGTCAGGACATTAGCGATGGGCAGGATCATGATGCGACACTCCGCGCAGGGAAAGGCGAACGATTAAGATTGCGAATGACTTGCAATTGAGTGGGCATCATGGCACGGTCCCGCCCCACCTCACCCTTATATTCTATGCATGGGAGCCTTGGGTCCATGATCAAGCTTCAACCCCGTCTCTGGGTCGGCGTCGGCCTGTCGGTTCTGGCCGGTGGCGCCGCCCTGGCCGATACGGCGACCCCTTGGCACCAGGATGGCGCCATCGCGCTGCAGGTCGCCCAGGGTGGCGAGGGCGGCGAAGGGGGTGAAGGGGGTGAAGGCGGAGAGGGTGGTGTGTCCGCCGAGGATGCCGCCAAGGACCCGGTGGCCTTCATCTCCGCCCTGGATGTGACCGCCGCGCATTATCATGCCGGCCTTGCCGCCTATAAGGCGGACCGGCATCAGGCGGCGGGCGAGATGTTCGCGCACCCGATCTCGGAGATTTATGTCGATCTGGAACCGGTCTTCACGGCCCAGGGTGCCAAGCCCTTTCAGGACGAGATGAGCAAGGCATCGGAACTGGCGCTGGGCAACGCACCCGTGGCGCAGGTGGAAAAGGCCGTGAAGACGGTGTTGGCCGCCCTGGACGCCACCGCCGCCAAGGCCCCGAAAAGCAGCGACAGCGCCAAGGCAGTACAGGCCAAGCTGCTGGCCGGCATGATCGAGCGTGCCGCACGCCAATACCGTTCGGCCAGCGCCAATACCGAGTTCGAACCCTATCTGGACGGCTACGGCTTCGCCATTACCGCCAAGGTGCGGTCCGAAGCCCTGGTGAAGGCCGGCGTGCCCCTGCCGGCGGATGTGACGGCGGCCATCGACCTGCTGCTGAAGGCCTACCCGACCGCCTTGCGCCCGGCCACCCTGCCAGTCGCGCTGGATGCCTTGTCGGTCCAGACCTCCAAGGCGCAGTTGGCCCTGTCGCGCGTGCGGTGACCCCCAATGTCGCATGCGCTTTGCTTATGCGACGCACACCCTCACCCCTTACGCGGCGCCCGGGCGAGGATCATATCCACCAGCCCGGGCGGCAGCACGCCCAGCAGCCACGATACGGCATATGTCGGGAACGGAAAGGCCACCCGCCCCTTCCCCAACGCCAGCCCGCGCCGGATGATGCGCGCTGCCCGGTCGGCATCCATCAGGAACGGCATGGGAAAACGGTTGACCGCCGTCATGCGGCTGACCACGAATCCGGGACAGATGACGCTGACCCCGACGCCATGCCGGGCCAGATCGCCGCGCAGCGCCTCTCCATAAACGCGCACCGCCGCCTTTGACCCGCAATAGGCGGCCGCCCCCGCCATGCCGCGAAAGCTGGCCAGCGAGGACATCAGCGCGATCTGTCCCCGCCCCCGCGCCACCATGGCGGGGATCAGGGGGTGGATGGAGTTCAACACCCCGTCCAGATTGGTGGCAAAGATGGCCCGGGCCTGTGCCTCCGTCTCCACACCGCCGCCCGTGCCCGCCGATATGCCGGCATTGGCGATGATCAGATCGACCGGAACCTCCCCATCCCGCGCGATGATCCAGTCGGCCAGCGCCACGCGGTCGGTGACGTCGATAATGGTGGTCACCACATCGGCCCCCTGGTCCCGGCAACGCCCCGCCACCTGCGCCAGCCGCCCCGCATCGCGGCCCGTCAGCAGCAGGCGGATGCCCTTGGCTGCATAGGACAGGGCCAGCGCCTCCCCGATGCCGGACGACGCACCCGTGATGAATATGACGCGCGGATCACGCATGAGGGGCCTCGACCGGTGGAAACCTTGTTGCTGGGGCGGCGGAGCGATATAAACCGCCTTTCAGCTGCCCCAAAGATCGAGCCTGATGTGACGCAAAATCCCGCCGCCCGCAAGACCGGCCCCGCCAACGGCAAGGGCGCTGTCATTTCCATGACCGGCTTCGCCCGGGCCGACGGCTCCAACGAGCGCGCGCAATGGGTGGTGGAGGCGCGCAGCGTCAATGGCAAGGGCCGCGACCTGCGCTGCCGCCTGCCCGCCGGTTTGGACGGGGTTGAACCCGCCATCCGCACGGCGGTGGAAGCACGCCTGACGCGCGGCAACGTCAATGTCGCGGTCAACCTGACGCGGCTGGAAAATGCAGGCGCGCTGCGCATCAACCGCGAATTGCTGGCCCAGGTGCTGGAACTGGCGCGGGAGATCGGGGGGCCGGACGCGCCGCCACCCGCCATCGACACGCTGCTGTCGGTACGCGGCGTCATCGACAGCGCCGAGCCGCGCGAGACGGAGGAAGACCGTCTGGCCCTGGAACAGGCCATCGCCGCCACCGTCGCCACCGCCATCGACCGGCTGGTGGAGGCCCGCACGGGTGAGGGCGCGCATCTGGCCGCCGTCCTGCTGGACCATCTGGCGGAGATCGAGCGCCTGACCGACGCCGCCGCCGCAACCTCCTCGCTTCAGCCCGAGGCCCTGCGCGCCAAGCTGCGCGGCCAGATCCAGGCCCTGCTGGACGCTGTGCCGCCCGTGGCGGAGGATCGGCTGGCCCAGGAAGCAGCATTGCTGATCAGCAAGGCCGACGTGCGGGAGGAGCTTGACCGGCTGCGCGCCCACATCGCCCAGGCCCGCACCATGCTGCGTGATGGCGGGGCCGTGGGCCGGCGGCTGGATTTCCTGTGCCAGGAATTCAACCGCGAGGCCAATACGCTGTGCAGCAAATCCGCCGATGTCGAACTGACCCGTATCGGCATGGAACTGAAAGCCGTGATCGAACAGTTCCGCGAGCAAGTACAGAATATTGAGTAAACGGGCCGCCACCGGCCTCCCCCTTTAACATCCGAACCCCTTTGGCAGTCCCCGAAATGTCCCTGATCCATCGCCGTGGCCTGATGCTGGTCCTCTCCTCCCCGTCCGGTGCCGGCAAGTCCACGATCTCCCGCGAATTGCTGACACGTGACGACAACCTGTCCATGTCCGTGTCCCTGACCACCCGGCCCATGCGGCCGGGGGAACAGGAAGGCGTGCATTATTATTTCGTGGACCATGCGGAGTTTGAGGCGCGGGTGGCGCGCAAGGAACTGCTGGAGCACGCGCATGTCTTCGGCAACCGCTATGGCACGCCGCGCGGGCCGGTGGAGGATGCGATGCGCGCCGGGCGCGACGTGCTGTTCGACATTGACTGGCAGGGCACGCAGCAGCTCTCCGACAGTGCCGGCACCGATCTGGTCCGCGTCTTCATCCTGCCGCCCAGCGCCGCCGAACTGGAACGCCGCCTGACCAACCGCGCCCAGGACAGTGCGGAGGTCATCGCCCACCGCATGTCCAAGGCCAATGACGAGATGAGCCATTGGTCCGAATATGACTATGTCATCGTGAACAAGGACGTTCAGGAATCGGTGGCCGCCGTGGAGGCCATCTTGAAGGCCGAACGCCTGAAGCGCCGCCGTCAGGTGGGGCTGTCGGATTTTGTGCGCTCGCTTCAGGTCGGCAAGGGCAACTGAGATGGCCCCCAACAATCCCGCTCTCATCTCCCTGGCCGGTGCTTCGGTCCATCTCGGCTCCACCACCCTGTTCGAAGGCATCGACGTGTCGGTGGCGCGGGGCGAGAAGATCGCCCTGGTCGGTCGCAACGGGTCGGGCAAATCCACCCTGCTGAAATGTCTGGCCGGCGAGATCGACATCGACACGGGCGAACGGTTCCTGCAACCCGGTGCGCGGGTTGCCTATCTGGCGCAGGAGCCTGATTTCTCGAAATACCCCACCGTGGCCGATTTCGTGGCCGGCGGTCAGGCGGAACCGATGCAGTACCGCGTCGATGCGGTTCTGGAAGCGCTCGACCTGCCCGGTGACCGCGCCTGCGCCACCCTGTCGGGCGGGGAATCGCGCCGCGCCGCGCTGGCCCGTGCCCTGGTTGACGAACCGGATGTGCTGCTGCTGGACGAGCCGACGAACCATCTGGACATCCCCACCATCCTGTGGCTGGAAAAGGAGTTGCAGCAGTTCCGGGGGGCCTTGCTGCTGATCTCCCACGACCGCGCCTTCTTGCAGAACCTGTCCAAGCGCATCCTGTGGCTGGACCGTGGCGTGCTGCGCACCACGGAACGGCCTTTCAGTGAGTTTGAGACCTGGCGCGACGAGGTATTCAAGGAAGAGGAAGCCAATTTCCACAAGCTGGACCGTAAGATCGCAGCCGAGCTGAAATGGATGTGGGAGGGCGGCATCTCCGGTCGCCGCACCCGCAACATGGGCCGCGTCCGCCGGCTTCAGGACATGCGCCAGGAACGGACCGACCGCATCAAGTCTCGACAGGTAAATTTCGCGGTGGCGGAGGGGGACAGTTCCGGCAAGCTGGTGGCCGAAGCCGAAAACATCTCCAAAAGCTTTATGGGCGATGCCGGGGAACGGGTGATCTGCCGCGACTTCTCCACCCGCATCCTCAGAGGCGACAAGGTCGGCCTGATCGGTCCCAATGGCGCCGGCAAATCGACCATCCTGAAGATGCTGATGGGGGAGATCGCGCCCGACAGCGGCACGATCCGCCTGGGCACCAACCTGCAGACCATCGTCTTTGATCAGCGTCGGGCACAGTTGGACCCCAACGACACGCTGAAACAGGTGCTGCTGCCCGAAGGGGGCGACAATATCTGGGTGGGCGGCAAGCCGCGCCATATTTCCAGCTATCTGAAGGATTTCCTGTTCGATCCCTCCATGATGGAACAGCCGGTGCGCGCGCTCTCGGGCGGTGAACGCAACCGTCTGCTGCTGGCCAAACTGTTCGCGCAGCCCAGCAACCTGATGGTCCTGGACGAGCCGACCAACGACCTGGACATGGACACGCTGGACCTCCTGGAAGAAGTGCTGGCCGATTATGACGGCACCTTGCTGCTGGTCAGCCACGACCGCGACTTCCTGGACCGGCTGGTCACCAGCACCATCGCGGTCGAAGGCGATGGCGACGTGTCGGAATATCCCGGCGGCTACACCGACTACCTGATCCAGCGCAAGGCCGACGAACCGGCGGAAGCGGCCAAGGCTGCCGCCAAGCCGGTCACCGCCGCACCGGCAGCGCCGAAGGCCAAAAAGAAGCTGTCCTTCAAGGAAAACCGGGAGCTGGAAGAACTGCCGGGCAAGATGGCGGCGCTGGAAAAGAAGATCGCCCAACTGAACGCCAAGATGGCGGACCCAGCCTTCTACAGCAAAGACCCCAAGGGCTTTGCCAAGGCCAGCGAGGATTTGTCGGCGGCGCAGGCCGACCTGTCAGCAGCCGAAGAACGCTGGCTGGAGTTGGAGGCGTTGAAGGAGGAGTTGGAGGGGTAACAGCACCGTCGCTGTGTCGCATGCGCTTCGCTTATGCGACCTACGAGGGCATGCATGTTTCGTAGGTCGCATAAGGGCGGAGCCCGCATGCGACATAACCCCACCGCCCCTCACCCCACCCCCACCACCTCGGCCAGCGCCACCACGCGCCGGGCCGTCTCCACATGCAGCGCCTCGATCAGCTTGCCATCGACGAGCGTGATACCCTTGCCAGCATCCACCGCCTCGGCATGCGCAGCAATGATCCGCCGGGCACGGGCAACCTCATCCACGGACGGCGCAAACGCCTCATTGGCAGCGGCCAGCTGCTTGGGATGGATCAGGGTCTTGCCGTCGAAGCCCAGTTCGCGGCCCTGCCGGCACGACGCGGCCAGCCCTTCCTCATCCTCCAGATCGACATGCACCCCGTCCAACGCCGTCAGGCCATAGGCACGGGCGGCCAGCATGCACAGGCCCAGGCTGGTCACCATGGGCAGCCGGTCGCGGGTGGCCAGCGCGTTCAAATCCTTGGTCAGGTCCGACGTGCCCATCACCAGACAGTCGATGCGCGCACACGCCCCGGCAATGTCACCCGCCGCCAGCATGGCGCGCGGCGTCTCCATCATGACCCACAGGCGCAGACTTTCCGGCGCACCGGCGGCGCGCAGCACCCGGTCGGCCTGCCGCACGCCTTCCGCACTGTCCACCTTGCAGATCAGGACGGCATCGGCGCCTGAGGTCGCGGCGGCCACCAGATCGGCATGGCCCCAGGCCGTGTCCAGGCCGTTGACGCGGATCACCAGTTCCCGGCTGCCATAGCCGCCTTCATGCACCGCCGCCATCACCTGGGCCCGCGCCTGTTCCTTGGCGTCCGGGGCCACGGCGTCTTCCAGGTCCAGGATCAACACATCGGCGGGCAGCGAGCGGGCCTTGTCCAGGGCGCGGGCGTTGGCACCGGGCATGTAAAGGGCGGAGCGGCGGGGGCGGATATGCATGATGCCTGATCCCAAATGAAGAACGGGGCCAGCCTACCCGAGGAAGGCTGGCCCCGGCAACGGGACGGGGTGTCACGCCATGCCGGCATCATTGATGCCGGTATTCGGCGGCGACTGCCGCCGCGCCGCCCATGCGGCGTAGCCAAGGGCGCGGATGCGCCCGCCCGGCAATTGAGGGCGGAAACTAAGCCGCACGCACCGACGCCAAGAACCGGTCCACCTGCGCCTTCAAGGCACCGGCATGGTCGGTCAGTTCGGCGGACGCGGTCAGCAACGCCTTCGATTCCGCCCCCGTCTGCGCCGTGCCTTCGCGGACATCGGCCACCGCCATGGTCACTGTTTCCACGCCGTTGGAGGCATGGCGGGCGCTGCGGGCGATTTCGGTGGTGGCGGCGTTCTGTTCCTCCACGGCGGACGCGATGGAGGTGGAAATCTGGTTCACCTGTTCCACGGTGGCCCCGATTTCCTTAATGGCCTTCACCGCCTCGCCCGTGGCGGCCTGGATCTCCGCGATACGCTGGGCGATATCGTCGGTGGCGCGCGCCGTCTGGCTGGCCAGGTTCTTCACCTCCGACGCGACAACGGCAAAGCCCTTGCCAGCCTCTCCCGCGCGTGCCGCCTCGATGGTGGCGTTGAGCGCCAGAAGGTTGGTCTGGCTGGCAATATCGCTGATCAGGCCCAAAACCTCCCCGATGCGGTCGGCCTTCACCGACAGACCATCGACAAGGCTGTTGGTATGGCTGGCCTGTTCGGCGGCGCGGCGGGTGCGGTCGGCGCTATCCTCGATCTGGCGGGCGATCTCCTGGATCGACGTGGCAAGCTGCCCTGCCGCCGTCGCCACGGCCTGCACATTCTCCGTCGCCTGACCCGACGATGCCTCCACCGTATCCACGCGTTCCTCCGCCGCACCGGCGGTGGTCAGCAGCAGTTCGGCGGATTGCTTGATATGATCGGATGAGGTGCCGACGGCAGCCACGACCGCACTCACCTCATCCTCGAACCGCTGGGCCAGGGCCTGCATCTCCGCCTTGCGGGCCTGTTCGGCACGTTCCTCAGCAGCGGCCTGCTCGCGGCGCAGACGGTCAGCCTCGATGGCGTTGGTCTTGAACACCTGCACCGCGCCGGTAATGTCGCCCACCTCGTTGGCGGCCTCATTATCGGGGATGTCGGTGGCAAGGTTGCCATCGGCCAGACGCAGCATGGCATCCGTCAGGCGACGCAGCGGGGCCAGCGAGCCCACCACCCACCAGGCCATGCCGCCACCCAGCACCAGACAGATGCCGCAGACCCACAGCATCAGCTCTGAAAAGCCACGCGCCTGCGCCCGCGTGGCATCGCCGATCAGGCCATTATCCTTTTCCTGCTTGTCGATGAAGCGGTTGATCCGCAGCAGCCATTCCGATAGGTCCAGCCGGACGGTGGACAGCAGCAATTCCTGCGCGTCCGCATCCTTCCCGGCCCGGCGCAGCTCAATCACCTTGTTGATGCCGGGCAGCGTCTTGGCCTCAATCTCCTTGATCGACGCCAGGATCTGTCGTTCCTCCGGCAGGATGTCTTTACGCGCCGCGAACATCGCGTCCATCGCCTTGGCAGAGGTGGCGTAGGCGGCTTCCAGCGTGCGAATATCCGTGACAACCTGATCGATCCTGGCCGGATCGACCAGCACGACATCGCGCAGCGCAATGGCCCGGTCATGCACAGAGCCACGGAAATTGATGGCATAGCGCTGCTTGACGCTGTTCACCTCGTTAATCTGGGTCAGGCTGGTATTGATCAGGCTGACCTTCTGCACGCCGATGCCGGTCAGCACGACCAGAAGCACCAGAAGCACCCCGAAACCGATCAGCACGCGGGTCTTGATCTTGGCATCACGCAACATGCGCATGGGACGCTCTCTTTTCATTTTTTGGAGTAGCCCGAATGGGGCACGGTGGGAACGCTAACTGACGCCATGTCGAGATAGGCGGGCAGTGACGCACCGCACAGTGTCCTCCACACGCTTTTGTCATTGAAGGCCTGTCGTCGCCCGGCGTAGCAAGAAGACACGGCAGCAGAAGGGTGAAACAGTGCGGACCATCCTGACCATCCAGTCCCATGTCGCCTTTGGCCATGTCGGCAACCGGGCCGCTGTTTTCCCCTTGGAACGGCTGGGCTTTGATGCCATTGCCGTCAATACCGTGCAATTCTCCAACCATACCGGCTATGGCGCCTGGACGGGCATGGTACTGCCGCCCGACCATATTGCCGATGTGCTGCGGGGGGTGGAGGCACGCGGGGCCATGGACGGCGTGCATGCCGTGCTTACCGGCTATATGGGCGACGCAGCCCTGGGCGATGTCGTCCTGTCCGCCGTGGCGCGGGTCCGGCAGGGCAAGGCGGATGCGCTTTATTGCTGCGACCCCGTGATGGGCGATGTCGGGCGCGGCTTCTTCGTGCGGCCGGGTATCCCGGAATTCTTCCGCGACCGCGCCGTGCCCCAGGCCGACATCATCACACCCAACCAGTTTGAGCTGGAGTTTCTGACCGGCCACACCGTCACCGACCTGTCATCGGCCCTGTCGGCCACAAAGGCAGCCCGGAAACTGGGCCCGCGCTGGGTGATGGTCACCAGCCTGACGCGCAGCGACGCGCCGGACGACAATATCGAAATGCTGTTGGACGGACCGGATGGGGCCTTCCTGGTCGCCACCCCGCGCCTGGACCTGTCGCCCCTGCCCAACGGCGCGGGTGATTGTGTGGCGGCCCTGTTCCTGGCCAAGTTCCTGGAAACCGGCGACGGGCAGTTGGCCCTGTCGCACGCGGCATCATCCATCTATGCGGTGTTCAAGGCCACCCGTGATGCCGGGCAGCGGGAATTACAGATCATCGCGGCACAGGACCAGCTTGTTCACCCTTCCCGCTTTTTCAGCGCCAGCCGCGTCGACTGACGCGCGTGCATGGTGCGGGCTTGCAGCACCCCTGCTGCTTGTCTATTTGAACTGATGACCCTGCCGCCTTAGGAGCGCCGAACGGATGTCCCGCCTGACCCTTGCCAGCCTTGCCCTGCTCACAGGCCTGCTGTCCGTGCCATCCATTCAGGCCCAGCCCGCGGTACAGCGAGGCCCGCAGGGCGAATTCGGGTGCGAAGTTCAAAAGGGTAATCCCTGCCAGGGACGTGTCGATTTCAACGCCGGTAAGAGCTTTGAGTTCAAGATCCCCGGCCCTGGCGACGTGACGTTCGAGAATAAGGGCAATAAGCGCTGCGTGCTGGAATATTCCATCACCGAAAGCACGCTGGCCGCCACGGGCCGGCAACTGTCGCTGGGACCCGGCCAAAATCAGGTGCTGGCCGTGCGCGATGCCGGCGGCATGGTCATCCGCTTCTTCAACCGTGGCATCGGCTCCACCACCTGCGACCTGACGGTCGGCCTCAGCTGACGATCACCCGGTCACCAGCCCGTTACACACCGTAACTGTCAGGCAAAACCACTTCTGCTATCCGCTCCATGCTTAACCATAAAAGAATGGAGTGTGTGATGATGAAACGCGGTTTCGCCCTGGCCCTGCTGGCCTGCGGTCTGTCCTGCCTGCCGGCCCTGGCCGGCGCGCGGCAGGAGGCCACGGTGATCATGCCCGATGATGAACGGGTGAAGGCCCTGTTCACCGACTGGGGCTTCGCAGACGCGGTGGTGACGGGCGACACTGTCTATCTGTCGGGCGTGGTGGCGGCCCTGCGCCCCGGTGAAACCGACCTGAAGCTGGCCTATACCCGCGCCATGGACCGGCTGGGCATCATCCTGGGCCGGGCGGGTGTCACCTGGGACGATGTGGTGGAGATCACCAGCTACCACACCGACATTCCGGGCCAGATGCCGGCCTTCAAGGAAGTGAAGCACCTTTACGTCAAGGCGCCTTTTCCCGCCTGGACCGCCATCGGCATCACCCGTCTGGTGCCCGACAACGGCATTACTGAGATTAAGCTGGTGGCGAAACTGCCAAAGAAAAAGGACGGATCAGGAACGCCCTGATCCGTCCTTCTGCGTGTTTGCCGCAGGTCAGAACCCGGAGCGCAGCGACAGGCGGAAGTCACGCCCCGGCTGCGGCAGCACATCCTTCAGGAAGGAGGTGGCCAGCCGCACCTCCTCATTCGTCAGGTTGCGCAGTTCCAGCAGCAGGGTGACATCGCGGTCGGCAATGGGGTGCCAGTCCAGCGAGGCGTTGAACACCATCGCGTCGTCGGTCGGCAGCTCATAATCCGCGATACGCTTCTGCTTGTCGGTCCACACGCCCTCAAACCGTGCGGCCACCGTCGCCAGTTCAAAGCCGACACCGGCGCGGGCCGACAAAGCCGGGATGCGCGGCAGGGGCGTGTCATTGTCGCGGTCGGTAGCGCGGACATAATCCACCCCGCCATCCAGCGTCACCGTCACCTGATCATTGCGCAGGACGGTGGTTTCGGCTTCCACCTCAAAGCCCCAGAAACGGGCATCGGTGGCGGAGAACTGGGCCAGCGGCAGGCCATCCTGCTCCGCACCCGTCAGGCGCTCATAGATGTACTTGTCATAATCGGTCAGGAACAGGTTGACCGACCCGGTCACCGGCCCGCCCGACTTTTTCAACGTCGCTTCCACGCCCAGGCCGGTTTCCTTGCCAAGGGTAGCGTCGCCCCGCTCATAAGTGCTGGTGGCCAGATGCGCGCCATCGGACAGCAGTTCCTCGGCATTGGGGGCGCGCTGGGTACGCGACAGGGTGACGCCTGTCATCCAGCCATCACCCAGTTGCCGGGACGCCCCGGCGGACAGCGAGACGGTCGTGAAATCGCGGTCGAAATCGACGCTGCCCGCCGTCACATTCTGACGCTCAACCCGCACCCCGCCTTCCAGCGCGAAGGGCGACAGGTCCAGGCGCTGCAAGGTGAAAACACCCATCTGGTCGGTGTCGCTGGGCGGCAGGAAAGCCTCGTCACCGATGGCCTTGAAATTGCGGCTGCTGGCCTGCACGCCGACGGCCCCCGACAGGTCGCCCATGGCGCGCTGCACCATCTCGATGCGGCCTTCCCAGCCCTTGTTCAGAAAACGGGTCCCCGTCTCCCCGCCTTCCAGCTCCTTATGCTCGTAATCGGCCCAGCCAAAGCGCACGCGCGTCGTCTCGAAGATGCCGTAAGGCTGGTTGACCTCGCCCATCAGGTCCAGGCGCGTCTGGCCCAGATCGATGCGCACGGGACCTTCCTCTTCCCCGCCTTCCTCGCCCTCATGGCTGTGACCGGCGGGAACGCCGTAATTGCTGTCGAACCGGCTGGCCGACACGCCCAGGAAGCCCCAGTCACCCAGATAGGACAGGCCGGCCGTAGCACCCTTCTGCGTCAGATCGCTATTGTCGACCCGGCCCTTGGCCTCTTCCTCCTCCCCTTCATGCTCATGGTCCTCCTCTTCGCGCAGGACCTTGGATTCCAGGAAGCCCGGCACCTTGTAATCGTCGGCCTGACGGTAGAACCCGTCCAGATGCAGCACGAACGGCCCGTTCAGCCTTGCATCAATGCCCGACGCCAGGGAACGTTCATCGGCATTGCTGCCCACCCCGATCCGGGCAAAGCCATCAACGCCGTCCTTCGGCTCGGCAATCGGGATGCGGCCATCCAGGACGTTGATCACGCCACCCACGGCGTTATTGCCATACAGCAGGGTGGCCGGCCCGCGCACCACCTCCACCCGCTTGGCCGTGGCCAGGTCAAGGGCCGGGGCATGGTCGGGGCTGGTGCTGCTGGCATCGATGCTGCCGATACCGCCCGACAGGATGCGGATACGATCGCCACCCTGACCCCGGATGATGGGCCGCGACGCGCCAGACCCAAAGGCCGTCTGGGACAGGCCCGGCAGCTTGTCCAGCGCCTCGCCCAGCGTCGTCGACAGGGCGCGGTCCAGTGCCTCACCCGACAGGCTGGACGTGCCCTGCAGGATATCGAACCGCTTGGCCCCGATGGGCGAGGCGGTGACGATGATCTCCTCCACCCTGTCATGGGCCGAACTGTCGGCTGCCGGTTCCTGCTGCGCCATCGCGGGTGCTGCCGCCACCGCACTGCCCATCACCGCCGCCACCAGCCAAACAAGCGCCTTGTCCGTCCGCATCGCTGAACCCTCAATCAAATTACGTTATAACGTAACGCTTGATAGTCAGGTTGATGGCGACGGGTCAAGTCTTGATACGCCCCACTCGTCATCCCGGCTTCCGCCGGGATGACGAGTGGGGCGTAGGTGTGCGGAGCCAGTCGGATAGGCTGGTTCCGGTTGCTTTTCAGCGGGCGAGTTCCTTCAGAACCCATTCATGCTCCGCTATGACCCGATCGACAGCTTCAAGGACTTCGTATGTTTCGGCATACTGGTCCATGATTTCCAGGCCAAGTCGTACTTGGCGTTTCTGCGTGTCGTGGGTCACCTCAGACACTTTTGCCTTCGCTACAGTGCCCGACCCGAGTGCTTTTTGATCTGTCATTCGGGCACTCATCCGTGTCGATTAAACTGGCTGGCACCAAAGTTGGCGTGACCAGATACTTTATCTGTTCGAAGATCGATCCGTAAGCGCTTTCTCCCCTAACCCGTTCCCCCTGGAACAGACCTTGGTCCATTGGGTGCCATATGGTAGGACGCTGGCCAGCATCGATAACGCCCCGGTATCGGGGCCATGCATAAGGGAATGTGGGAGATGACGAAGCTTGTCCTGATCCGCCATGGTCAGAGCCTGTGGAACCAGCTGGATCTGTTCACGGGCTGGACCGATGTGGACCTGTCGCCGCAGGGCGTGGAGGAGGCACGGGAGGCCGGCGTCAAGCTGAAGGCGGCTGGCCTGGATTTCGACATCTGCCACACGTCGGTCCTGAAGCGCGCCATCAAGACCAGCAACCTGGCGCTGGAAGCCATGGACCGCATCTGGGTGCCGCAGTTCAAGAGCTGGCAGCTGAACGAGCGCCATTATGGCGGCCTGCAGGGCCTGAACAAGACCGAGACGGCGGCCAAGCATGGTGCCGATCAGGTCAAGATCTGGCGCCGCTCCTATGACATCGCCCCGCCCGTCCTGGCCGAAGATGATGAGCGTCTGCCCGATGCCGACCCGCGCTATGCCGACCTGTCCAAGGAACAGCTGCCGCGCACCGAAAGCCTGAAGGATTGCGTGGCCCGCGTCGTGCCCTACTGGACCAACGTGATCGCCCCGCAGGTGAAGGCGGGCAAGCGCGTGCTGGTCGCCGCCCATGGCAACAGCCTGCGCGGTCTGGTCAAGTATCTGTCTGGCATGGGCGATGATGAAATCGTCCAGTTTGAAATCCCGACCGGCAAGCCCATCGTCTATGAGCTGGACGCCGATCTGAAGGCGCTGGACCGGTATTTCCTGGATTGAGGTGGGTTTGGCGTCGCATGCGCTTCGCTTATGCGACCTACGAAACGCCGTAGGTCGCATAAGGGCGGTACGCCCGCATGCGACACGCTACGCCTTCACCCCCGCAAAGGGTGCCGCCTTGGCATTCGGGTCGAGCGGCCAGCGCGGGCGCGGCGCGAAGTCCAGGCCATCGGTCAGGCCCAGGCGCAGCCGTTCCAGCCCGGCCCAGGCGATCATGGCGCCATTGTCGGTACACAGCCCCAGCGGCGGGGCCACGAACTCAAACTTGTGCCGCCGGCACAGGTCGGTCAGGCGGGCACGCAGCACCTGATTGGCGGCGACCCCGCCGGCCACCACCAGGGTCCGGCCCTCTGGAAACGCTTCTTTGAAAACTTTCAGGGCCTTGGTGCAGCGGTCGATCAGACTGTCGCCCACGGCCTGATGGAAGGACGCGGCCAGATCGGCGCGGTCGGCATCCGACAGGGTGCCACCCAGATTTTCCACATGCCGGCGCACGGCGGTCTTCAGCCCGGAAAAGCTGAAATCACAATCGGGCCGGCCCTTCATGGGCACGGGCAGGTCGAAGCGACCCGGATTGGTCGCGCCTGAAGCTGCCTTTTCCATCAGCGGGCCGCCGGGATAGCCCAGGCCCATGATCTTGGCGGATTTGTCAAACGCCTCGCCCACCGCGTCATCGATGGTGGTGCCCAGGCGGCGGTAGCGTCCCACGCCTTCCACCGCCAGCAACTGACAATGCCCGCCCGAGACCAGCAGCAGCAGGAAGGGGAATTTCACCCCGTGCGTCAGACGCGCCGTCAGGGCGTGGCCTTCCAGATGGTTGACGGCCATGAAGGGCAGGCCCGTCACGGCGGCCATGGCCTTGGCCGTCATCACCCCCACCATCACCCCGCCAATCAGGCCCGGCCCGGCGGTGGCGGCAATGCCGTCCAGATCGGACAGGCCGACCCCGGCACGCTCCAGCGCCTCGCGTACCAGCCGGTCCAGATGCTGGAGATGCGCACGCGCCGCAATCTCCGGCACCACGCCGCCATAGGGGCGGTGATCGTCCAACTGGCTCAACACCACATTGGACAGGACGCGGCCCGGCCCCTCTCCATCATCTTCGACGATGGCGGCGGCGGTTTCATCACAGCTGGTTTCGATGCCAAGGACTTTCATGGGGGCAGAACCTAAGCGTCCGCAGACGCGGCGGCAAGGGCGGCGGCACATTGCAGCCATGGCGGTGGCGAATATGGCCGCTGCTGCCCCCGTCCTGATTGACAAGCCGCACGCCCGTGCTATTCCCGCTGAATAGTTTCCACGGAAGGGCACCGCCATGATCCGCGTTCACCACCTGAATATCTCCCGGTCGCTGCGCGTCATCTGGCTGCTGGAGGAACTGGGGGTGCCGTATGAGATCGTGCGCCATCGCCGCAACAAGAAGACCATGCGTGCGCCCGTGGCGCTGCGTGACCTGCACCCGCTGGGCAAACTGCCCATGGTGGAGGTGGACGGCAAGGTGCTGGTGGAAACCGGCCTGATCATCGAATATCTGCTGGCCCATCATGGCCCGCACTTGGCGCCCACCGCCGACAATCCCGACGCCCACTGGCGCTATCGCTACTGGATGCATTATGCCGAAGGCTCGCTGATGCCGCAGCTTCTGCTGAAGCTGATCTCCGACAAGATGGGCCTGCTGGCCCTGCCCATCCGGGGCATGGTCAAGGAGCAGGTAAACCTGCATCTGGATTATGTGGAGAAGGAGGCTGGTCGCTCCCCCTGGCTGGCTGGCGATGAATTCAGCGCCGCCGACATCATGATGAGCTTCCCGCTGGAAGTGGCCGTGATGCGCGCCGGGGTAACGGCGGCCACCCATCCCAATATCACCCGCATCCTGTCGGCCATCCAGGCCCGCCCGGCCTATCAGCGGGCGGTGGCGCAGGCGGCGGATAAAGGTTAACGAACTTTTCATCGGGCCGCTTCCCCCGAAGCCCCGAAAGCGGTATTGAGAAAGGTATGACAGCCCTTCTCCGCATCGGCACGCGCGGCAGCCCCTTGGCGTTGGCGCAGGCCCACGAAACCCGCGACCGTCTGGCCGCCGCCTTCCCGGAACTGGCGGAGGCGGGGGCGGTCGAGATCGTCACCTTCAAGACCGAAGGCGACCGCATCCTGGACCGCACCTTGAGTGCGGCGGGAGGCAAGGGGCTGTTCACCAAGGAGATCGAGCAGGCCCTGCTGGATGGCTCTGTCGATCTGGCGGTGCATTCCATGAAGGATGTGCCCACGGCCCTGCCGGACGGGCTGGATATCATCTGCTACCTGCCGCGTGAGGATCATCGCGACGCCTGGTTCAGCCCCAAGGCGGCCAGTCTGGATGAGCTGCCGGAGGGCGCGCTGGTCGGTACCGCCAGCCTGCGCCGGCAGGCCATCGTCCTGATGCGCCGGCCCGACCTGCGCATCGCCGCCCTGCGCGGCAATGTGCAGACGCGTCTGCGCAAGCTGGAAGAAGGGCTTGTCGATGCCACCCTGCTGGCCATGGCGGGGTTGAACCGTCTGGGTCTGGTGGACAAGGCCACGGGTGTGCTGTCGGAAGAACAGATGCTGCCGGCAGTGGCGCAGGGTGCCATTGGGATCGAGACGCGCATCGGTGATGATCGCACCAATGCCTATGTCCGTGCCTTGAACTGTGCCGAAACTGAATTGCGGGTGACGGCGGAACGCGGTGTGCTGGCCACCCTGGATGGTTCCTGCCGCACGCCCATCGCGGCGCTGGCCCTGATCAATGGTGATGCCATGTCGCTGAAGGCGCTGGTCATCAGGCCTGATGGGCAGCAATGGTTCATGACGGGCCGTGCTGGCAACAAGGCCGACGCCCTGGCCATGGGTATCGATGCGGGGCAGGAGCTTAAATCCAAGCTGCCTGCCGCCTTCTTTGCCGAGATCAACCCTGACGGGCCGGTGGTGTGACGGGCGTCCTGGTCACAAGGCCGGAACCGGGAGCGGCGGAGACGGAAGCGGCATTGAAGACGCTGGGTTACCGGCCCGTGATGGCCCCGCTTCTGACCATCCAGCCCGTGCCGGGACCGCCCCTTGACCTGACGGCCTTTGACGCTGTTGCCGTCACCTCTGCCAATGGCCTGCGCGAACTGGCCGCGCGCAGTGCGGAGCGTGCCTTGCCGCTCTATGCCGTTGGGGAACGCACGGCGGCGCTGGCAAGGGAACTGGGCTTCCGGGAGGTTTATGCCGCCGGTGGGGATGTCATCTCCCTGTCGCGGCTGCTGTCGGGCCGGGGGCCAAGGGTCCTGCACCTGTCGGGTGAGGATGTGGCTGGGGAACTTTCACCCGCTGACGTTGTTGTCACAAGGATTACCGTCTATCGCGCCGTGCCGGTGGATGATCTGCCCGATGCGGCGGTGACGGCCCTGCGTGACGGACAGGTGGCCTATGTGGCGCTTTTTTCGCCGCGTACGGCCAGCGTGTTTGTTAGGTTGGCACAAAAGGCCGGGTTGTCGGCGCCCACGGGCGGTCTGACGGCCCTGTGCATTTCGGCTGCGGTTGCGCGCGCCGCCCAGGGGTTCGGCTTCGGCGAGACCCGTGTGGCGGTGCAGCCCGATGCAGCCAGCCTGCTGGCCCTGCTGCCGGCGGTGAAGGGGAGTTGAGGAATGAGCGACAGTGACAAGACGGGCAAGGGCCCCAGCCTGGCCGATCTGGAACGCGAAATCGCGTCCAATGCCCAGAAGCATGAGGCAAAGCCCGCTGCGCCGAAACTGAACCCGGCGCCGGTGGCGGCCCGGCGCAGCGGCGGCGGTGGTCTGCTGGGCGGGACGGCCTTGCTGCTGGCGCTGGGTGCGGCGGGTCTGTCGGGTTATGGCTTCTGGCGCGACTGGACCGCGCCGCCGCCGGCCACTGCCGACCTGTCGCCGCTGGCCCAGCGTCTGAATGAAGTGGAGACGGCGCAGCAGGCGCTGCGCACGTCGCTGGAAACCCTGTCGAAGCGTCAGGATGCGCTGGAACGCCGCCTTTCGGGTGACACAACCATTGTTGCCCGCGAAACCGTGCAGGTGCCGGCCGAACAGGGGCCGCAGGGCGGGGTCGATATCTCTGCCACCGAGGCGCTGGCCGACCGGATCGCCGCCCTGGAAGACCGCAAGATCGAGACTGTGGACCTCGGCCCCCTTACCCACCGCGTGCAGACGTTGGAGGAAGTGTCGGCGGAGGTGATCCCGCGCCTGACCATGCTGGAAACCCGCCGGCAGATGGGCGCCGTGGGCGAGGCGTTGATCATCGCCGTGGGGCAGTTGCAGGCAGCGTTGAGCGGCGGACGCCCCTATGCGCGGGAATTGCGGTCGGCGCAGGCGCTGGCCGCCAATGATACCGGGCTTCTGGACCTGCTGGCGCCGCTGTCGGCATCGGCGGAAACCGGACTTGCGGGGGATATCGAGCTGCGGGAGAAGTTCCGCCTGCTGGCGCCTGCCGTCCTGCGCGCCGACCGCGACCGGGAGGGGGCGGATTGGACCGACCGTGTCCTGGGCCGCCTGACCAGCATCATCACCTTCCGCCGCGCCTCGGGCGAGGTGGCGGGCGATAATGCCGATGCGGTTCTGGCGCGGGCGGAGGCGGCGATGCTGGCCAATGACCTGCCGCGCGCGGTGGAGGAGATGGAGAAGCTGCCGGCCCATGCCGCGGGTCCCGCCGCTGAATGGCTGAAACTGGCCGAGGCGCGGATGGCGGCGGAAGCCGCCGCCGCCACCCTGGCCGACATGTCGCTGGCCCGCATGGCGGGGCCGGGCAAGGCGGATGCCGGGAGCGGGGCCAATAACGGGGCCAGGGACGGGGAGGCCCGCTGATGCGTAAATCCCTGATATTCTTCCTGAAGATCGGCATTCTGGTGGCCGCTGCCGTCTGGCTGGCGCAGCGTCCGGGCCGGGTGACCATTGAATGGCTGGAGCATGTGATCGAGATGCCGGTGGGCATCGGCGCCATCCTGGTGCTGCTGGCCGCCTGGATGGCCGCCACCATCGGGCGGCTGTGGCGCATCCTGCGCAATGGTCCCGGCGCCTTTGGCCGCAGCCGTAATGCGCGCCGGCGAGAGGGTGGGTTCCGTGCCCTGGCCCAGGGCTGGGTCGCGGCATCAGCGGGTGATGCCGACATCGCCACCAAATCAGCCAAGGCGGCGGAAAAGCTGCTGCGTGAACCGTCGCTGACCCTGCCGCTATCGGCCCGTGCGGCGGAACTGCGCGGGGATGCAGTGGCGGCCTCCACCGCCTATAAGGCCATGCTGGGCAAGCCGGCGACGGAGCTGGCGGCGCGGCGTGCCTTGCTGACCCAGGCCATGGAGCGGGGCGACCGTCCGGCTGCCCTTGACCATGCCCGCCGTGCCCTGGAGCTGCGGCCCAAGGCCGACTGGCCGGCCAAGGCGCTGGCGGAACTGGAGGCGGGCGGCGGCAACTGGCTGGAGGCCGATGCCGCCCTGGTCAAGGCGCAGAAGGTCAAGGCCCTGCCCAAGGATGATGCCGGCCACCGCCGCGCCGCCCTTCTGATTGAGGAGGCGCGCAAGGCCATGGCGACGGGCCGCCCCGATCAGGCCCTGCAATCGGCCCAGGCGGCGTTCGACCTGGACCCGGCCCGCGTGCCGGCAGCGGCCCTGTTGGCCCGGCTGCTGGCCAAGGCGGGAAAACATTCCAAGGCCGTGAAGGTGCTGGAACAGGCCTGGCGACAATCACCGCACCCCGATCTGGCCAAGGTTTGGGGTGAGGCGTCGGCGGATCAGAACCCGCTGACCCTGGTCAAGCGCTATGAGGCGCTGGTGGCGCTAAAGCCCGGTCAGGCCGACGCGCATTTCGCGCTGGCCGAGGCGGCGATCAATGCCAAGCTGTGGGGCGTGGCCCGCTCGCATCTGGACAAGGTCCGCGAACTGGCCCCCACCACCCGCGCCTATCGCCGGCTGGCCGATGTGGCGCGGGCGGAGAAGGGGGACGGGCCGGAGGTCCAGGCCTATCTGAACCAGGCCATGTCGGCCCCCGCCGATCCCCGCTGGCGCTGCACCAGCTGCGGTACCAGCCATAGCGACTGGCATGCCGTCTGTGATGAATGCGGGGCGGTGGACACGATTACCTGGCCGAAGGTGGGTAAGGCTTAGGGCTTTACCCGGCTTTTGCACATGCATTTCCGCCTTCCCGGCGAAAGCCGGGACCCAGGGGCCAAACGATCTGACCTTTCCGCCGCTTTGATGTCGCCCGTAGGGAGGTTGTGTTCACGCCCCCCCTTGGCCCCAGGCCTTCGCCGGGGAGGCAGTAAAGGCGGCTGATAGGGCCATTTTCCGCTTCCGCGGCGCAGGGCCACCGGTTAACCATGGCCCACCTTTGTCCCGCGTGGATGTGCCCCCATGCTGCTGCCCTATTCCGGTGGGGTTGATACCCTGCTGCTGCTGGTTATTGCTCTGATCGTCGATGCCTGTATCGGTGACAGCCCTTTGTTGCGCCGGTTTCTGCCGGGGCCGGCTGATCTGGTGGCCCGCGCTGTGGTGCAGTTCGACCGGCGGCTGAACCGTATTGACCGGACGGATGGGGTGCGTGGCGCGCGCGGCAGTCTGGTCACCCTGCTGCTGCTGGCGTTGGGCCTGCTGGTCGGGTTCTGCCTGTCGGTGCTGGTGCGGCATGTGACGGCGGGCGGTTTTCTGGAACTGATCATCCTGGTGCGCTGTCTGACCCTGCGCCTGCCCTGGGGCGCCATGGCACGCACCGTGACGGCGCTGGAAGCAGGCGAGACGGAGGCGGCGCGCCAGGCCGTGGGGCCGCTTACCGACCGGCAGCTATGGAGCCTGGATGATCACGGGATCGTGCGGGCCGGAGCGGAGGGGGCGGCGCGGGCCCTGACGCATGGGGTGGTGGCGCCGGCTTTGTTCTATGCCCTGTTCGGGCTGGCGGGCCTGCTGGCCTGGGCCGCACTGGACGGGACGGCGCGCATCATTGGCCATGATACGCCGCGCCATGCGCGGTTCGGCGCGCTGGCACGGCGGCTGACCTCTTGGGTCGGGTTTCCGGCGGCGTTGATCGCGGCCCTGGTCCTGCTGCTGGCGGCGTCGTTCGTGCCGCGTGCGCGTGCGGCGTCGGGCCTGCGCGATCTGCGCGGGGCCAAGGGCCATCCGATGGGGGCCGACGCCCTGCCCATCGCCACCTTTGCCGGCGTTCTTGACCTGTCAGTGGCGGGCCCAAGGCGGGAGGGCGACCGGGTGGTCAAGGAACCCTGGCTGGGCAATGGCCGCGCCCGCGCCACCCCGCGTGACCTGCGCGCCGGCATGGCGCTGTACGCCATCAGCGCCCTGATCGCGGCGGGGCTGGTGGTGGGGCTGGGGCTGGTTGTGGCGGGGTGACGGGCGTTAGGCTTATGTAGAATCGCCCTCTTTCGTCATCCCGGCGGAAGCCGGGACCCAGAGCCGCAGGATCAACGTTTTACACCGCTTTGGCCGAATATACCGACAGGTTGAGCGCTTGGCCCCTGGATCCCGGCTTCCGCCGGGATGACGAGTGGGAATGCTTTTATCCGAACGGCCAATCAATCCGCCGGGCCGATATGCCCGTCGCGGATCATCACTTCGGCGATCTGCACCGCGTTGAGCGCTGCGCCCTTGCGCAGGTTGTCGGCCACGATCCACAGGTTCAGGCCGTTCTCGACGGTGCTGTCCTCGCGGATGCGGCTGATGAAGACATTGTCCTCGCCGGCGATTTCAACCGGGGTGACATAGCCCTCGTCCTGGCGGTGATCGACGACGGAGATGCCGGAGAAGGCGCGCAGGGCCTTGCGGGCCTCGTCCGCCGTGATCGGGTTCTCGAACTCGATATTCACCGATTCCGAGTGGCCGATGAAGACCGGCACGCGCACGGCGGTGGCCGTCACTTTGATGGACGGGTCAAGGATCTTCTTGGTCTCCACCACCATCTTCCACTCTTCCTTCGTCATGCCATCGTCCATGAAGCTGTCGATATGCGGGATGACGTTGAAGGCGATCTGCTTGGTGAACTTCTTCTTTTCCACCGGATCATTGACATAGATGGCGCGGGTCTGGGTGAACAGTTCATCCATCGCCTCCTTGCCGCCGCCCGACACCGACTGGTAGGTGGAAACGACGACGCGGCGGATTTTCGCCAGATCATGCAGCGGCTTCAGCGCCACCACCATCTGGATGGTGGAGCAGTTGGGATTGGCGATGATGCCCTTCTTGCGCCAGCCGGCCAGATGGTGCGGATTGACCTCCGGCACGACCAGCGGCACATCGGGGTCCATGCGGAAATGGCTGGTATTGTCGATGACGCAGGCGCCGGCGGCGGCGGCACGCGGCGCGAACTGGGCCGACACCTTGGCACCGGGAGAGGACAGCACGAAATCGGTGCCGGAGAAGTCGAACTTGGCCAGATCCTGGACCTTCAGGACCTGATCCTCACCGAACGACACCTGCTGACCGACCGAGCGCTCCGACGCCAGGGCCACAATTTCGCCCACCGGGAAGTTCCGGTCGGCCAGCGTCTGCAGCATCTCCCGGCCGACATTGCCCGTGGCGCCAACGACAGCGACCTTGTAACCCATTTTCCCGGCCCTCAAATCAGTAGGATGAAACAGCGGGGCGAAGGCGCAACATCCGGCACCTTGACAAGCCCCGACGAACGCTTTGACTTATGCGTTGGGCAGCAAGATGGCAAGAAAATGACCTAAGCGCCCATGTGGCGGGAGGATTGCACCCATGGCACAGCGTGAGTACCAGACGTTCGAGGCCTTCTGGCCCTTCTATCTGCGCGAACATTCCAAGAAGGTGACGCGCGGTTTTCACTATGTGGGCAGCGCCATTGCGCTGGGTTGCCTGGCGATGTTCGGTGCCACGCTGGAGCCGCTCTGGCTGATCGGCATGCCCCTGTCGGGCTATTTCTTTGCCTGGATGTCCCACGCCCTGGTGGAGCATAACAAGCCCGCCACCTTCACCTATCCGCTCTGGTCGCTGATCGCCGATTACCGGATGTTCTTCCTGTTTGTGGCGGGCCGGCTGGGGCCGGAATTGCGCCGGGCCGGGATTGATGGTTAATTCCCCCTGACCTTTTCCGACCCCAGCCCCTAAGGAACGCGCGCGTGCCGTCCATTCAGGAGATCATCGCCCAGTCCATCAAGGACGCCGACAAGTCCTTCTTCAATGAGGATTACATGAAGCAGGCGAAATCGGTGGTCGATGCCCTGCGCAAATCGGGGCTGGAAGTGGTGCCGGTGAAACCGCCGGAGGAGCTGGTCACCTACGCGTCGGAGAACATCCCACTGGGCCGTCTGCGGCCCACGGATTTCATCCGCACCATGTACTCCACCATGGTGGCCAACGCCCGGAAGTTTGTCAGTTAAAGCCAAGGGTCATCATTTATGACCCTTGGTCCGGCGGCGACTGAGGGCGCAAAATTGACAACGCTGTTTTGCGACTGCGAAGCAAAACGAAAAGCTGTGGATATGATCCTTTGGCATTCTTACTTTGGTGTGCAAGCCTTTAAAGCTCTGGCATAGTGCCGATAGGGGTTTCTAAACCCCATCCCGTACCAGCGATAGGGAAGGTAGCGCAGGCTTGACGGCGGAAGCGGCACAACCGGCGGAACCGACCTGGCGACGCCCCTCGACCGAGGAGCTGCTGGAAGCTTTGCGCCGTCACGTCAAGCTGATGGAGGGCCGCATCGGCGGTCAGCGCGCCATTTTCGTGCTGTGCGACCTGCGCGGCGTCAACCTCTCCAACATGGACCTGCGCAGCGCTGAACTGACCGGGTCGCGCTTCGATCAGGCGCAGATGGTGAAGACACGGCTGATCGGGGCCAATCTGTTCGCTGCCGACCTGCGTCTGGCCAATTTGCAGCAGGCGGACCTGTCCAAGGCCGACATGCGCGGCATCACCATGCGCGGCGCCGACCTGACCAAGGCCAAGCTGCGCGACACCGATGTGCGCGAGGCGGTGCTGGCCGTCTATCGCGGCGGCAAGCCCCTGCCCCAGGCCTTTGATGGGCGCATCCCCAATCTGGCCGCTGTCATCGCCAACAATGCCGATTTCTCCGGCTCCAAGATGAACGGGGCCATCACGCTGAAGGCGGATTTCACCGATGCCAATCTGCGCCATGTCGATCTGCGCGGCGCCGATCTGCGCGGAGCCAACTTCAAGGGCGCCATGCTGGACGGCGCCAATCTTCAGGGCGCGCAGTTGCAGGAGGCGGATTTCGCGGGCGCCGTCCTGACCGACGCCATCCTGCGCGATGCCTTGGCCGAGGGGGCGAATTTCCGGGGCGCTATCCTGGACCCGCACGCCATGAACGATCTGAAGCGCACTGGCGCCCTGCTACCCGGCACCATGGACGGGGCCGAACCGGTGGAGGTGCTGCTGGCTGCCCATGCCGATTGGGTGGTGACCGCGGGGCGTAGTGGCAAGCGTGCCGATTTCAGCGGACGCGACCTTATGGGCCTGGACATGCGCGGGCGAAATGTCACGGCGGCAAAAATGCCTTACGCGCTGGCCCGTCGTTCCCTATGGACCAACGCCTGCATGGTCATGGCCGACCTGGAATGCACCGACATGCGCGACACCCAGATGGGCAGCGCCGATCTGCGCGGCGCCAACCTGGAACGCGCCCATCTGGGCGGGGCCTTCCTTCAGGGTGCCAACCTGACACCGCTGGTCAGCGCCGATATGCCCGACCGCCGCTGGCCCACCCGCCTGTCCGGTGCGCGATTCCAAGGGGCCGACCTGCGCAATGCCGACCTGCGCGGGGCCATCGCGCGGGGCACGGACTTTACCGGCGCCGATCTGCGCGGGGCCAAACTGGACGGGGCCGACCTTGAAGGGGCGACCTTTGCCCAGGCACGGCATGATTAAGGGGGACCTGTCCCCCCGCCCTCCTTGGAAGGACAGGGTGACAGGCCTCTTCATGCTGCTCAGTTCCCGGCCCATTGCGTCGGGTCGGTCGGATTGACCAGCGGCACCCACCACAAGGCGGCCGATGGCTGTGCGAACGAGTAGTCGAACGTCACATTGTACGACCACCCCTTCGGTACCGGCAGGACAGCGCTGTTGCACCCCAGCCAGGTATCGGCACCGGGATAGAAATTGACCGATGTCGCCGACATGGCAGCATCCGGACCCAGTGCCGTTCCGGTCGGCCCCATCTCGATCGTGCCGTATCCGATGGTCTGGTCGCAGTTCCGTCCGTCAATCACGAAGACCAGGAACCCATCGGTCGGCACGTTGGAAACCGTCAGGGGCAGAGCGCCGGGCTGCGGCGGGCCATAGGCCAGCGCCTGCTGCGCCGGCTGGAAGCATAAAGCGCCGGACAGGGGCGTCCACTGCGCCGCATAGGTGACGTCACCAAAGGTGGTGTCGCAGGTCAGCGTGTAGGTTTCACCATTGCAGATGGGCACCAGCACGCTTTCCTGCGGATAATGCACATCATCACCCGGATAGTAATGGATGGAGGCCGCCCCCCGCAGCAGACCATCGACCGTGACGGTGGCAGAACCACGGGCACCACTGCCGCCATATTTCAGCGACACCAGCAGAAAGCCGTCGCTGGTCGCTGCCAGGGTCAATGGCTCAGCCGTGGAGACAGACAGGCTGCTGGACGCCCCCAGAACGGATGCTTTGCCATCGGCCCGACCCAGGGCGAAGCTTTGGAACACGGGTAGCAGCGGGGTGCCAAAGGTCGTGGTCTGCGCCAGTTCCGCGCGCAGTCCCTGCTGCACCGGCAGCGCCAGGCTGGCCATCCAGGCATAGCGCTGATCCTGGCCATAAAGATGGCCAGAGGCATAGGCACAGGGCACCGCCACCGCATCCGCCGGGCCGACAGAACCGGTGGTATAGCCGCGCGCGCCATCCACGGCATAGTTGGTATAGGCCGTGAGGATCGTATCCACATTGTACTGGTTCAATGTCGATGCCCGGACAGGGTCGGGCGTGCTGATATGCGGGGTGTTCAGATAGACCCGCGCGGCGGCATCCATTGTCGCGACCCTGGTAGCCGCATCCGCGCCGGTGATCAGCGCCGACAAGGGCAATATATCCGGCGACAGTCCCGCCGTGCCCAGACCCAGCAACAGCACGGGATTGCTGTAGCAGGAGGCAAAGAACGAGGCGGGCTGGTCCGGCGCATAGGTGCCGCCAACCGCGCTGATGGTCGATGACATGTCGTCCTGATACTGATCCAAGTACTGGCTATCGCTGTAGCTGGCGCTGGCGCTGCCCGTAACCTTGCCAATCTCCGTCTGGAACGAGCCGGAGATAGCGGTCTGAAGTTTCGCGTGATCGGCGGCCTTCACCACGCTTTTGGAGATGGTGGTCGCCTTCGCCATGAACCCGCCAAACACACCAGAAACCAGGAAATAGGTCCCGTATTTCTGGAAAAAGGTGGCGTAGGCCTGATAGTCGTTGCTGGAGGTTATCGTGGCAGGCAGTGCTGCCAAATCGGCACTGAAGCCAGATGTCAGCGACGCCTGCGCCGCACCGCAATCACGCAGGATACTATAACATTGCTGCGACGCGAATGTCAGGAAATACTCCTTCGTCACATCACTGAAGAAGCTGGCACCATAGGTCAGCTTGCTGGAAAAATTGCCTGAATATTTTTGGCCATGCAGGCCAGCAGAAACAGCGACCGAGAATGAATATTTGAAATCAGAGACGGTCCGCATGAAATGTTCGGAATTACTATACCCGAACTCCGTACGCTCCATAAAGACCACCCCATCGGGGATGGAGCAGGGAACGCTGTTGAACTGGCTCTGGGTGCCATTCGCATAGGTCAATTGAAAGATCGGCTGCGTCAGGAAGGATGATTGCAGCGGATCAAAGCCGTTTGTCAGATACGGCATACAGTTCGGCGGGGGCAAAGGATTAGGCAAAGCGGTAGCAGCCGCGGAAGCGGCTTGGGCAGCGATAGACATGGTTGTTCCTTTCCAACGGCAAAGACCAGAGGCGGCTTTGCTGCTTGAGTGCCGTGCGGATAAAGAAAGGCGGCTCACATCTACGTTCTGTAGATGCGCCAAATGACCGCCTTGTCGTGAGACAGGCAGAAACTAACATTAACCATACACACTTGCAATCAATTTAACATTAAATGCATATGACTTTTATTTACCGGCACCAGAAAGGCCGACAGGTCATTGGCTGTCCACCAGCATCACCCAAGTTTCGCATACGCATAATCATAAAGATGCCGGAACCCCAGTTTTGCATAGAGGGCCAGGGCAGGCGCGTTGGCAGTGCCGACCTGGAGATAGGCACCCACCGCCCCTTCCCCCACAACGCGCGAGAGCATATCGGCCATCAACCGACGCGGCAGCCCCTGCCCCCGCCGGTCGGGCCGGCAGGCGACCTTGTAAAATCCGGCCCATCCGCGATCCAGGACGCAAAGGCAGGCCGCCACCGGCTCCCCATCCTGCCACAGCATCGCAAAGCGTGGGCGGGCGGCAATGCCGTTCAGGATGGACAGCAGGGCCGGCATCTCCGGCTCGGGCACAGGGACCATGCGGCGATAGGCATCCATCCAGGCCTGATCCAGCCTTTCCTGCACCCGCACCGCCGCATCCGGTGCCGCCGCCGTGATCCCATCCAGCGGACGGAACAGCACCAAGCTCTGGCTGGCGATGCCGTAACCCCGGTCCGCCAGCCGCAGCCCCAGGTCGGGCGGTGACAGGGGCGTCAGGCGGAATTGCGGCGGCAGTCCCTGACGGCGATATTCCGCCTCCACCATGTCGATGGTGGCATCGTCAATGGCGTTCATCGCCACCATGGCATTGGCCGAATTGGCCCGCCCCGTATGGCCGCCTGCGAAATACAGCGCCCAGCCCTTGTGAATAATGCGGCGCGGTGCCGGCCACGCCGTCATCGACAGGTCTTCCAACAGGGCAATATCGTCGATGCGATCGGGCGACAGCATAAATCGGCATCCTCTGGCGGCAAAACAGCAGGCGAACATGCTGCCATGCTGAAAAACAGGCAGGCCATGCCAAGGTCGGGGGGCGGACACCACGAATACCGCAGTGCCGAAGCGTTGACGAGACGGGGGGTTAGGCGTAAGTCACTTCGGCGATTTCTTTGTCTCATAAACCGCCGGTGGTCCCGCCACCGGACGTCAGCTCCCTTGGCGGGGGGAGGGCGTGGGCAAACCCCGGCCAGCACCAAGGACGAAAGAGAAATGACCGACACGCCTGCGGCCAAGCGGCAACGGCCCTTGTCCCCTCACCTGCAGGTCTACCGGCTGCCCTTGCCGGCCCTGACCTCCATCGCCCACCGCATCACCGGCGTGGGGCTGACCGTTGGCACGCTGCTGCTGGTCTGGTGGCTGGTCGCCGCCGCCGCAGGGCCGGATGCCTATGCGACGGCCAGCGGCTTCATCGCCTCGCCCATCGGCCTGTTGCTGATGTTCGGCTGGACGGCGGCGCTCTGGTACCACCTGCTGAACGGCCTGCGCCACCTGATCTGGGATGGTGCGAAGATGCTGACCCTGGAACAATCCTATTCCAGCGCCAAGTTGGTCATCGGCGGCGCCGTCGTGGCGACCGTGGTGACCTGGGTCGTGGCTTTCGCGGTCTGACGGGGGACATGATGGCTAACGATACCAACAGCTTCCGCACGCCCATCGGCCGCGCCCGCGGTCTGGGTTCCGCCAAGACGGGCGCACAGGCCTGGCTGGGCTACCGCATCGCGTCCGCCGCCCTGGCGGTGCTGACGATCCTGTTCATCATCCTGGTGATCAGCCTGATCGGCGCACCGTATGAGGAGGTGGTCGCCACCTTCAAGCATCCGTGCCCGGTCATCCTGACCGTTCTGTTCCTGGGCTTCCTGTTTCATCATGCCGCATACGGTATGCAAGAAGTCTACGAGGACTATATCCACGGGAAGCTGGCGAAGGTCTTCGCCATCGGCGCCACCAAGCTGGTGGCCCTGGCCCTTTTCCTCGCCGGCGCTTTTGCCGTCCTGAAGATCGCTTTCGGAGCCTGACATCATGGCGACCGCTTACAAGATCATCGACCACGAATATGACGTGGTTGTCGTCGGCGCCGGTGGCGCCGGCCTGCGCGCCACCTTCGGCATGGCCGAAAAGGGGCTGAAGACCGCCTGCATCACCAAGGTGTTCCCCACCCGCAGCCACACCGTGGCGGCCCAGGGCGGCATCTCGGCGGCCCTTGGCAACATGGGTGATGACGACTGGCGCTACCACATGTACGACACCGTCAAGGGGTCGGACTGGCTGGGCGACCAGGACGCCATCGAATACATGGTGCGCGAGGCCATCCCCGCCATCATCGAGCTGGAACACCAGGGCGTGCCGTTCAGCCGTACCGCTGAAGGCAAGATCTATCAGCGCGCGTTCGGCGGCATGACCACCGAATACGGCAAGGGTCAGGCTTACCGCACCTGTGCGGCCGCCGACCGTACCGGCCACGCCATGCTGCATACGCTGTATCAGCAGAGCCTGCGTCACCATGCCGAATTCTTTATCGAGTATTTCGCCCTCGACCTGCTGATGGACGAGGAAGGCGTGTGCCGGGGCGTGCTGGCCTGGAACCTGGACGATGGCACCATCCATCGCTTCCGTGGTCACCAGACCGTTCTGGCCACCGGCGGCTATGGCCGTGCCTATTTCTCCGCCACCTCGGCCCATACCTGCACTGGCGACGGCGGCGGCATGGTGCTGCGCGCCGGCCTGCCCTTGCAGGACATGGAATTCGTGCAGTTCCACCCGACGGGCATCTACGGCTCCGGCTGTCTGATCACCGAGGGTGCGCGCGGCGAAGGCGGGTACCTGACCAACAGCGCCGGTGAGCGTTTCATGGAGCGTTACGCCCCGTCCGCCAAGGACCTGGCCAGCCGCGACGTGGTCAGCCGTTCGATGACCATCGAAATCCGTGAAGGTCGCGGTGTCGGTCCCAACAAGGACCATATCCACCTGCACCTGGAGCATCTGGCGCCCGACGTCATCCATGCCCGCCTGCCCGGCATCGCCGAAAGCGCGCGCGTATTTGCCGGCGTGGACGTGACGAAGGAGCCGATCCCGGTTCTGCCGACCGTTCACTACAACATGGGCGGCATCCCCACGAATTATCGTGGCGAGGTCATCCGTCCCACCGCCGAAAACCCCGATCAGGTCGTCCCCGGCCTGATGGCTATCGGCGAGGCGGCTTGCGTGTCGGTGCATGGTGCCAACCGCCTGGGTTCCAACTCCCTGCTCGACCTCGTGGTGTTTGGCCGCTCCGCCGCCATCCGCGCGGCGGAGATCGTGCAGAAGGGCGCCCCGCACAAGACCATTTCCAACGACAGCACCGATAAGGCGCTGGCCCGTCTGGACAAGGCCCGCTTTGCCAAGGGCGGCACCCGCGTCGCCCATCTGCGTCTTGAGATGCAGAAGATCATGCAGAATAACTGCGCGGTCTTCCGCACCGGTGAGGTGCTGGACGAAGGCGTGGAGCTGATGAAGAACGTCTGGGCCAAGCGCCCGGATGTGCAGGTCAGCGACACCTCCATGATCTGGAACAGCGATCTGGTGGAAGCGCTGGAACTGGACAATCTGATGTACCAGGCCGTCGCCACCATCAATTCCGGTGCCAACCGCAAGGAATCCCGTGGCGCCCATGCGCGTGAGGATTATAGCGAGCGTGACGACGAGAATTGGATGAAGCACACCACCGTCTGGGTGGATGAGACGGGTAAGTCGACCATCGATTACCGCCCCGTCCATCTCTACACCCTGACGAACGAGGTGGAAGTGTTCCCGCCGAAGAAGCGCGTCTACTAAGTCACGATCTGAGAGGGCTTCATCCATGGCTGAATTCTCCCTGCCCGCCAACTCGAAGGTCGTGCCCGGCAAGACCGTCAAGTCGGCTTCTGCGGATGCCAAGCGCACCCGCACCTTCCGCATCTACCGCTACGATCCGGACTCGGGCGAAAACCCGCGTGAAGACAAGTACGAGATCGACCTGGACAAGTGCGGTCCGATGGTTCTGGACGCGCTGATCCACATCAAGAACGATGTGGACAGCACGCTGACCTTCCGCCGTTCCTGCCGTGAGGGCATCTGCGGCTCCTGCGCGATGAATATCGACGGGCGCAACACGCTGGCCTGCCTGAAGCCGATCGACGAGGTGAAGGGCGACGTCAAGATCTACCCGCTGCCGCATCAGCCGGTGGTGAAGGATCTTGTCCCCGACCTGAACCAGAACTACGCGCAGTTGGCTTCCATCAAGCCCTGGCTGCAGACGCAGAGCACCGCCCCCTCGCGCGAACGGCTGCAAAGCCCAGAAGAGCGTGAGAAGCTGGATGGTCTCTACGAATGCATCCTGTGCTTCTGCTGCACGACGTCGTGCCCCAGCTACTGGTGGAATGGCGACCGGTATCTGGGTCCGGCGGTTCTGTTGCAGGCCTATCGCTTCATCGCCGACAGCCGCGATGAAATGACGGGCGAGCGTCTGGACGCGCTGGAGGACCCGTTCCGCCTCTATCGCTGCCACACCATCATGAACTGCACCCAGACCTGCCCCAAGGGTTTGAACCCCGCCAAGGCCATCGCCGAAATCAAGAAGCTGATGGCCGCCCGCGCCGCATAACGCGTCACGGATGGTTGGAAATGAAAAGGCCGGCGGGATCACTCCCGGCGGCCTTTTTCATGACCGGCATCAATGCCGTTCAGTTGGGTACAGCCTGCGTCAGCACCCCGTCCGTGATGGTGCAGCGCAGGGTCCGGCGCTGCGGCGCTTCGAACGCGTCCTTGCGGCTGGCCATGGTGAAAGGCTGCTGTACCGTCTGGACATTGCCGTTGGTCGACAGTTCCGGCAGGTCGAAGGCGATGCGATACCGGTCACCGAACGACCGGTCCACCTCCCGCCGGCAGATATCGGTGGCGGTACGGGGCGCACGGTAATTCCCGTTCTCATACTCCCCGTCATTGACATTGATGGAACAGGCCCCCAGCAGCCCGCCGGCGGACAGGGCCAGAAAGGCGAACGCAGATGCACGGACCAGACGCGACATGAAAAATCCCCCCGTTGGATCGAAACCGGGGGGATCATGGAAGCCGCGCCGGGGCCACCGCAAGCAGCGTTACCCCGGCGTTACCAACTGAATTCATTGCGAAATGGAAAGCATGCGGCGCCGCGTTATTGTAACTGGATGGTGCCAGTTACCCCGCCTTGGCCCGCACCTTGAACGTCATGCCAAGCACGGCCGACATCTGGTGCAGATACTTCACATCCGCCTCGGTCCAGTCCTTGATCACGCCGCAATGCTCACAGCACAGAACCGCGATGGGGCTGGCCCCTTCCAGGATCACGAAATCCAGAAGCGAGCGGATATCCAGCGGCGTGAAGTAGATTTCGTCAAAGCAGGAGGTGGCGGGATGATGTTCGGCATCCGGAGCCACGATCTTCAGGTCGCGCTTGATGGCGTCGAAATATTGCGGAAAATCGTCTTCCGACAGGGTGACGCCGCTGCTGAAAGTGCCGTCACGGCTGTCGAACAGGCACTGGCTGGTGATGGCATCCTTCACGCCATTGAACAGCCAGATGGAGGCGCGGCTGGACCCGACATGCTCCACAATATCCTGACAGATGGCGCGATAGAGATCGTCCAGCGTATCGGGGTTGGCACGAAAAGCGGTCAGGGCGGCGCGGGCGCGGTCCATGGTCTGTTTCCTTGATTGCTGCGGTGCATCAAGGTTAACAAGCGGCCCGACAAAACGCAGCCTATGCGGGCGTATAGGTCGTCAGGTCTGTGCCGCCACCAGCCCCACAATGTCGATCGACAGCACCACCTCGCCCGCCTGGTTCCACATCTCCCGGCGGAACTTCACGATCCCCCGCCCGCCCTTGCGCGACGGGGTCAGTTCCAGGATCGTGTCGGTCAGGGTCAACTCATCCCCTGCCCTGACCGGCTTCTGGAACTTCAGCATCCAGTCGAACCCGCCCAGGAAGGCCCAGGGCTTGCCATCCTTGGCCATGGTCTCATGACCCAGGATATAGGAAAGCGAGATCGTGTAGCCGCCGCTGGCGATCAAACCGCCGAAATGCGTCTGTGCCGCCGCGTCCTCATCCACATGGAAATCCCAGGGATCATAGCGGCGGGCGTAGTCCAGCATTGCCTCGCGGTCCACGGTCAGGGTGCTGGAGCGCTGCACCTCGCCCACGGCCAGATCATCGAACCAGGTGCGGTTATCCGTCACGATGCAGCCGCATCCCCGCCATCCTCGGCGCGTTGATGCTTCATGATCACCGGGATCTGGGCCATGGAGAAGACGAGCGACAGCGGCATGATGCCGAAGACCTTGAAATTCACCCACATCTCCGTACCGAAATTCCGCCAGACCACTTCGTTCAGCACGGCCAGAACCAAGAAGAACCAGGCCCAGCGGACCGTCAGGATGCGCCAGCCTTCGTCCGTCAGGTCCAGGGCCGCGCCCAGCACCACCTTCAACAGGTTACGCTTCATGGCCATGCCGACGAACAGGCTGGCGGACAGCAGCAGATTGACGACCGTCGGCTTGATCTTGATGAACAGCTCATCATTCAGCCACAGCGTTAGGCCGCCAAACACCAGCACGAAGAAACAGCCCACCAGCGGCATCACCGGCAGGCGGCGTTCCAGCAGCCAGTTGACGGTCAGCGCCACCACGGTGGCAACCATGAACACGCCCGTACCGACCATCAGGCCGTAACGGGTGTTGATGACGAAGAACAGGGCCAGCGGCCCCGCTTCGAGGGCGAGTTTCAGCAGCGGATTCATGAGGGAAAGCATGTACCCGGAACCGCGCCGACACGCCAGCCCCGGTTTCTATCGTACTGCGGCGAAACATCGCTTTCCCCGCGGCGCCGGAACGGGTAAAGGCGAGGTGTCAGCAAGCACATGACGCGGGGGAGAAGGCCGATGATACGCGCCTACCGCATGATCGAGGGTCGAAACGAACCGCTGGACGGCGTGCCGTCGGTGGAGGCTTTGCGACAGGCCTGCTGGATCGACCTGAATGCACCCAGCACCGCCGACCGGCAACTGGTGGAACAGACCTTCGGGATCGAGCTTCCGACCCGCGAAGAGATGCGGGAGATCGAGCTGTCGAGCCGCGTCTATCGCGAGGCGGGCGGCGCCTTCATGACGGCCACGGTCCTGTGCCGCGCGGATGCGCCCGTGCCGGAAACGATGGACATCACCTTCGTCCTGACGGGCGATACCCTGATCACCCTGCGCTTTGATGATCCCAAGCCCTTCTACGGCTTCCACAATCAGGTGACGAAGCAGGGTGTGCGGCTGGACAATGGTATCTCCAGCTTCCTGGCATTGCTGGATGCCATCCTGGACCGCATCGCCGACGTGTTGGAAGGGGCGGGCCGCGACGTGACGGCGGTGGCCCGCGAACTGCTGATCGAGGGGCATACGGGTCATCTGAATTCCGATCAGCAGCATCTGCTGCTAAAGCGGATCGCGCGCGCCCATGATCTGACGGCCAAGGCGCGGGAAAGCCTGGTTACCCTGACCCGCATCATCGCCTTCACGGGCACGGTGCGCGAACTGGCCAATGAAAAGACCCTGCGGGCGCGCCTGAAGACGCTGAGCCAGGATGCGCAGTCGCTGGCCGATTACACCGCCTTCCTGTCCTCCAACATCGCGTTTCAGCTGGATGCGCTGCTGGGCGTGGTGGGGATTGAGCAGAATAATATCGTGAAGATTTTCTCGGTCGCGGCGGTGGTGTTCCTGCCGCCGACCCTGGTGGCCAGCATCTATGGCATGAACTTCCATTTCATGCCGGAACTGGACTGGCCCTTTGGCTATCCACTGGCCATCGCCCTGATGATCATCTCGGTCATCGTGCCGTTCTTATATTTCAAGCGGCGGGGCTGGCTGTAATGACACCTGTCGCATGCGCTTGCGCTTATGCGACCTGCGGTAAATCGCCGGCTTCGTAGGTCGCATAAGGGCGAAGCCCGCATGCGACACAGCCCCTACGCCGCCGCCTGCTTGCCCAAAAACGCCTCATGCGTCGGCATGCTGTCTGCTGCCTGCCGGATACGTGCCCGCATGGTCGCCATCCGGTCGCGCACCGCCGGCAACGGGTGCAGATCGACCAGCGGGTCATAGGTTTCGGGCATGATCCCCTGCCCGATCATCACCGCGATCCAGCTGGTGTCGGTGAACAGGGCGCGGGCCCGCGTCGATACCCGGCCCCGTCGGCGGAACAGGTCGATCCGGCTTTTTAAACTGTCGGGAATATCCATGGTCCGGCAATGATTCCAGAAGCTGCTGTCCGACCGTTCCGTCACGTGATAGTGCAGGATCAGGAAGTCGCGCACGGCCTCAAACTCCCCCTGCGCCAGGGCGTTATATTCACGCACCTCCGCCCCGTCGATCTGACGACCGGGGAAGAAATCCAGCAGTTTGGTGATGCCCGTCTGGATCAGGTGGATCGACGTGCTTTCCAGCGGCTCCAGGAAGCCTGACGCCAGACCCAGCGACAGGCAGTTCTTGACCCAGGCCTGTTTGCGCCGCCCCGTGACGAAGCGCAGCAACTTCGGTTCGGCCAGCGCCTGCCCGTCAATATTGGCCAGCAGCACCTCGCGCGCCCGTTCCTCGCTGACATGGGCGCTGCTGAAGACATGGCCATTGCCGACCCGGTGGCGCAGGGGGATGCGCCATTGCCACCCGGCCTCCCGCGCGGTGGAGCGGGTGAAGGGCGTGATACGGCCATCGCCCGATGACGGCACGGCCCAGGCCCGATCGCACGGCAGCCAGTGCGTCCAATCCTCATACCCGGCCTTCAGGGCTTTTTCGATCAGCAGGCCGGTAAAGCCAGTGCAGTCGATGAAGAAATCCGCCGCCAGCCGCTCCCCACCATCACAGATCACGGCCTCGACAAACCCGTCTTCCCCGCGCAGGGCCACATCCACCACCTTACGGTCCAGGCGAATAACGCCCAGGCGTTCGGCATAGCGGCGCAGATAGTCGGCATAGAGGCTGGCATCGAAATGATAGGCGGAACCGACCACCGACATGATGTTGCGCGGGTCGGTGACTGGCGCCATATAGCGCCCCTGCTCCGCCATGATGGTGCAGAGCGAATAATCCTCCAGCCGCCCGCCCTCGCCCATGGCGTTCAGGCGCAGCCAGTATTGGTGGGTGTAATTGGCATCCAGGCTGGCGCCATGCACCCCGAACGGGTGGAAATAGGAGTGGTTCAGCCGGGTCCAGTCGCGGAATTCAATGCCCAGCTTATAGGTGCCCTGGGTATGGCGCAGGAAATCCGCCTCATCCAGGCCCAGCATATGGTTGAAGCCCCGGATGGCGGGGATCGTCGCCTCCCCCACGCCCACGGTGCCGATGGCACTGCTTTCCACCAGTTGGATGCGCGTATGGCGCCCGACGGCACGGGCCAGTGCGGCGGCGGCCATCCACCCGGCCGTACCACCCCCGACAATCAGGATGCTGCCCGGAAGATTGCCCGCCATGCCCGGTTTCCTTCCCCAGATGGCACCTGTTATCGGCGCCTTGTTCTTTGATAAATTTCCAAACGCCCCTCGCCCGTCTGATGGGCGAGGGGCAATAATCACTCTACTCTACCTCACTCCGCTCCCAGCTTGAACCGGACGCCCGCCATGATGCGCTGCGAACCGGAGCTGTAGGTGAAGGGCAGGTTACCGAACTGCAGGTACTGGCTCTGGTCTTCCTTGGTCAGGTTGACCGCTTCCAGGGTCAGGCCGATCTGCTCGGTGACCTGATAGCCGATCTGCGCATCCAGCTGGCCGTAGGAACGGTTCCAGATACCCAGCGTACGGGTGGTAGCACCGTCCGAGAAGCCGAAATTGCCCGCGAACGACTTGTTACGCCAGGTGTAGGAGACGCGCGCCTCCAGACCCTCATACTCGTAATAGACCTGACCATTGAAGGCGTGCTTGGCCACGCCGGGGATGGGCAGACCCTTGTCGAAATCGTTGAGGATCGGCGACTTGCTGTCGGAGAACGTATAGTTCACGTTGAAACCGGCGCCGAAATCAAAGGCATACTGGGCAGCCAGTTCAAAGCCCTTGATGCGGCCACCCTCGCCATTGACTGGGCGGGCGATGGGGGTGTTGCGCCCACCGGCCTGATCCATGACGAATTCGGGCTTGGTTTCGCTGCCGATGAAGCTGTCCACTTCCTTCCAGAAGCCGACGGCGGACACCAGACCCTGGCTGCCGAAATAATATTCGTAGCCCAGGTCAAACTGCGAGGCGCGGAACGGGTCCAGATCGGGGTTGCCGGCGGAACCGTTGGTGGCTTCGAACAGGTTGGTGGTCGGGTTGCGGGTGAAGTCGACGCGGAAACCACGGCCCAGATCGAACAGGTTCTGGCGGGCAACGACGCGCGAGGCGGCGAAGCGCACCTTCTGGCCCTCATCCAGGTCGAAGACCATGTTCAGGCTGGGCAGGATGTCCGTGTAGGACCGCTCATTGGCGATGGTCTCGCTGTCACGCAGAACGCCGTTCCAGCTGTCGGTACCCAGATAAACCGGGTCCGGATCGGTGGCGCGGTTCTGATAGACGGTGAGGTTGGTGTGGATCAGGCGGGCGCCGACATTGATGTGATAACCCTCGCCCGGATCGCCGATATCGGCCATCAGGTAACCGGAATGGGTGCTCTCCTTCACGCGGAAGCTTTCCAGCGGCTCCTCGTAGAAGGCGAACGGCAGGGTCGGATACAGCGACTGGATCCATTCCGCCCCATTCTTCATCTGGCTGCGATCCTGGACCTGGATCTTGCCGCCGACCATGTCGCCGGAGGAGAAGAAGTTGTTGATCGTCTCCACGCGGCCCGACGAACCCGTGAAGGTCTGGAACGGGGTCAGGACCGGGGCGGAATTGCCGAAGCGGTTGTTACAGCGGTTGGGAATACCCGGCGTGCCGGCGGGCAGTTCGCACGACTTGAAGCCGATGGCGCCATCCATGAAGTAGCCATAGGGCGTCCACTTCTGACCGAACTTGGTGCCATCCAGTTCGCCACGGCCGGACAGGTTGGCCAGATAACGGCCACGCGTATAGTCGACATCGCGCGAGGCATAGCGATAGCCGCCCGTCAGGGTGACATTGCCGGCGGGGATGAATTCCGGATCATATTCGCCGTCGGCGCGGACCGAATAATTCTCCAGATCGGCACGATCACCGAACACCCAGTGCGACTTGAAATAGCCATAGGCCGGGTTGGTGTACAGGTCCGGCGTGGTGGCCAGCGTCATCGACGGCAGCGTGCCGTTGCCATTGCTGTAGTTGAAGCGGTAATTGGCCGGGGCCGCCGGATTGGCCGGCTTGTGGCTGAAACCGGTCGGGCTGGTCGGGTCGGCCGTCGGCACGCTGTACTGCGTGTAACGGACGTCGTTGTTAGCGCTGTCAGAGAACAGATCGGCCTTGGCATAGGCACCGCGCAGAGAGCCGCGGAAATTGCCGCCGCCATCATATTTCAGCTTCAGGCCGAAATTGTCGCTGTCGATCTGGGAATTCTGGACATAGGAGATGGCTTCCGCTGAATTGGCGATCAGGGTGCCGTTGATCAGCACGCCGTTCTCGTCAATCGTGTACGGCTTGGTGGTGTCCAGGCCGGGGCTTTCAATAGCGAACGGGAACTTCACCGACGCTTCGGACGTCAGGATGTCCAGTTCGGAATGGAACCACTCACCCGACACTTCTACGCTGTCGGACAGCTGCACGGCACCGGCCAGCGAACCGCCAATACGCTTGCGGCTCTGCTCGCGGTCGGTCGCATAGCGATATTCCGGCGCGTAATAGTTCTTGGTAACGGTGGCCTTGTCACCACGGTCGGCAAAGCGCCAGTTGCCGCGGTTCTGACCACCCAGAACGTCCGTCTGGCTGTTCTGCTTGTCATAGGACAGGGTGGCGATGAAGGCCGCCTTGTCGTCCCAGTTGTAACCCAGCGCCAGCGCGCCCAGCGGCTTCCAGCCGCCATCGGCACCCGACGACTTGGCCCCGCGCACGTTACCGGCGATGGTGTAGCCCTGGTCGAGATCCAGCGGGTTGCGGGTCTTCAGGTTGACCGTACCGCCCAGGCCGCCTTCCAGCAGGCGGGCGTTCGGCGACTTGTAGACATCCACGCCACCCAGCAGTTCGGACGGCACACCCTCAAGGCTGTCATTGTTACGGGTCTGGCCTTCACCCAGGGTGAAAATCTCCAGGCCGGTCAGGAAAATCTCGTCGTTCAGCAGCGTGACATTCTGGTCCAGACCACGGATGCGGACCTTGGTGCCCTGGCCATTGTCACGGTCGATCTGCACACCCGACAGGCGCTGCAGGCTTTCCGCGATGTTCTGGTCCGGGAACTTGCCCATATCCTCGGCGGTGATGGACTCGATGATCTCGTTGGAATTGCGCTTGGTCTGCAGCGCATTGGCCAGCGAGGCGCGGAAACCGGTAACGATGATCTCTTCCAACGTGCCTTCGGCGGCCGGGGCCGACGGGGCTGGCGCCTGCTGCGCCAGGGCCGGCATGGCGGTCGCCAGCGCGATGGCAGCAACAGAACCCAGATAGAATCCGGGCTTAGACTTGACTGACATTTTTTACCTCCCGTAAGGATTTAGCCCAAATAAGGCATTTTGCTTTATTTAATGAGAACCCATGACCTGCGCCGCGATCGGGCCCATGTCAGTTTCCTCCCCCTCGGCATCGGGCGGACAAGCCTTCTTGGTGTGGTTCATCGCCCGGACCACACCTTGGACAATATTGACAGCGCAGTCAATAGGCTTTGATAACGCTGTCATGAAATTGGCAAGGATACAGACTCCCCTAAAATCTACAAAAAATTGGCGGAAAATATGGGTTTCTTTCGCAGGTGCAGCGAAACAATATCCTGAAAAATCCGCCAATAGGTGAATTGACATCGCTGCCAATTGCCGATACAAAAATTTCCCTGCCAGCCACCCCCGGACCGCGTAAAGCTTTGCGGGGGATGGCAGAATTATGGTAGCGGTAACCATGCGGCCCACCGAAACGGGAGGCTGGATGACTTACGGACATCAAATCTGACAGCGTTGACAGAGACACCGGCAAGCCGCCCCCATCCCTCACAAGGTTTTTGGCCGGAGGGTTCGGCGAAATTGTGAGACTTGGGCGTTGACAGCCCGTCATGTTGGTGTCATTCCATCTGACAACGATGTCAGGACAAGGCTCGTCGGCGGGACCAAAAACCCCTGACGACAATGAACGAAAGCAGATTGGGAGGATGCAAGTGACGTCGAAGCGAACCACGCGGCTGGCCCGCGCCCTTGGTCTTGTCAGCGCACTGGCCCTGGTGGCCGGCCTGGGCGGGGTACTGTCGGCCAATGTGGCCTTTTCCGCCGATGGCACGGCGTCCCCCGCACAGACCCTGCATCCCGAAAAATGGCCCGCCGCGAAGGCGCAGCGCCTGATCGACCCCGCGATCGAAAAGAAGATCGATGCGCTGATGGCGCAGATGAGCCTGGAAGAGAAGGTTGGTCAGACCATCCAGGGCGACATTTCCACGATTAAGCCCGCTGACCTGCGCAAATATCCGCTGGGTTCGATCCTGGCGGGTGGTAATTCCGGTCCCGGCGGCGATGACCGCGCCCCGGCGCAGGCCTGGTTGGATCTGGCGGATGAATTCTACCGGGTTTCCATGGAAAAGAAGCCCGGTCGCGTCCAGATTCCCGTGATTTTCGGCGTTGATGCGGTTCACGGCCATGGCAATATCGGTGCGGCCACCATCTTCCCGCACAACATCGCCCTGGGCGCCACGCGCGACCGCGACCTGCTGCGCCGCACGGGTGAGGTGACGGCCCGCGAAATGGCCGCCACGGGCATCGACTGGACCTTCGCCCCTGCCCTCTCCGTCGTCCGCGATGACCGCTGGGGCCGTTCCTATGAGGGCTTCTCTGAAGATCCGGAGATTGTGGCCGCCTATGCCGGCGCCGTGGTGGAAGGCATCCAGGGCGTCATCGGCTCCAAGGATTTCATGAAGCCGGGCCGCACGGTGGCCACGGCCAAGCATTTCCTGGCCGATGGCGGCACCGATGGCGGCCGTGACCAGGGCGATGCCAAGATCACCGAGGAAGAACTGGTCCGCCTGCACAATGCCGGCTATCCGCCTGCTATTGATGCCGGCGTGCTGACCATCATGACCTCGTTCAGCTCCTGGCAGAACATCAAGCATCACGGCAACAAGCAGCTGATGACCGATGTCCTGAAGGGCCGGATGGGCTTCAACGGCTTCATCGTGGGCGACTGGAACGCCCATGATCAGGTGCCGGGCTGCACCAAGTATAATTGCCCGACTTCGCTGATCGCGGGTCTGGACATGTATATGGCGTCCGACAGCTGGGAACAGCTCTACAAGAACACGCTGGCGCAGGTGAAGGACGGGACCATCCCCATGGCCCGCCTGGATGATGCGGTCCGCCGCATCCTGCGCGTGAAGTTCCATGCTGGCCTGTTCGACAAGCCGGCGCCGAAGGACCGCAAGGACGTTCCCGCCATCGCCAGCCTGGGCAGCCCGGAAAACCGCGCCGTCGGCCGCGAGGCTGTGCGCAAATCCCTGGTGCTGCTGAAGAATCAGGGTGGTGTCCTGCCGCTGTCGCCCAAGGCCAAGGTTCTGGTTGCCGGTGACGGGGCCGACAATATCGGCAAGCAGGCGGGCGGCTGGACCATTTCCTGGCAGGGCACGGGCAACCGCAACGACGAATTCCCCGGCGCCACCAGCATCCTGGACGGCATCAAGGAAACGGTCGCCGCCGCCGGTGGCTCCGTGGCCTATGACAAGGCCGGCGCCTTCAAGGATAAGCCCGACGTCGCCATCGTGGTGTTCGGCGAGGAACCCTATGCCGAATTCCAGGGCGATGTGGAGACGCTGGAATTCCAGCCGGGCGACAAGGCCGATCTGGCCCTGCTGAAGAAGCTGAAGGCCCAGGGCATTCCCACCGTCGCCGTCTTCCTGTCGGGCCGCCCCATGTGGGTGAACCCGGAGATCAATGCATCCGACGCGTTCGTGGCCGCCTGGCTGCCGGGGACCGAGGGCAATGGCGTTGCCGACGTGCTGTTCAAGGGTGCGGACGGCAAGGTGAAATATGACTTCACCGGCAAGCTGTCCTTCTCCTGGCCCAAGAATGCGGTACAGACGCCGCTGAACCGGGGCGATGCCAATTACGACCCGCAATTTGCCTATGGTTATGGCCTGACCTACAAGGACAAGGGCGATCTGGCGCCGCTGTCGGAGAATAGCGGTGTGCCCGCCGGTTCCGGCTCCTCCACCGGCGTGTTCTTCCGCCGGGGTGGTGCACCCGCCCCCTGGTCGCTGGCCATCGCCGATCAGGTGGGCGACCTGCGTGTCACCACCACCACCGGCACCAGTCCGGCCAAGGTCGTGGATCTGAAATCGGTGGACGTGGCCGCCCAGGAAGATGCCAAGCAGCTGACCTGGAACGGCACGGGCCGTGGCGCCTTTATCATCTCCGGCCGTGCCGTCGATCTGTCGCGGCAGTCGAACGGCGATGTCACCCTGTCGCTGCGCTACCGCGTCGATCAGGCCCCGACGGGCAAGGCTCTCGTTTCCATGATGTGCGGCCCCGACTGCCGCGCCGATCTGGACCTGACCAAGATCCTGACCGATGCCAAGCCGGGCACCTTCCAGACCACCAAGATTTCCCTGAAATGTTTTGCCGCCGCCGGGGCGCGGATGGCGGCCATCGAAGCACCCGTGGTGATCAGCACCGAGGGTCGGCTGGGCCTGACGGTCACCGACCTGAAGCTGGACGCCGATCCGGGCAACGCCGTCTGCCCGGCCAAGTGAGGCCGGCAGACCCGTTTCGTCCCCGCCGGCACGGGTGGGGACGGCGACGGTTCTCTCTCTTCTTGTCACCCCACTTCGGGCCGCCCCTCAACCGGGCGGCCCATTTTTCTTTCACCGGCGCTCCATCGCCTCAATCACCTGCATCGCTGCGCCTAGCCCATCCTCGGCCCGCACCTGGGCGCCGATCGCTGCCGCACGCGCCCGCATGCCCTGATCCTCCAGGCAGCGGCGGATGGCATTGGCCAGTTGATCGGCATCCAGGTCGCGGTGGCGCAGCATGCCGCCGCACACGCCCAGTTCCTCCAACCGCCAGGCCCAGAAGAATTGATCCGCCAGGAACGGCACGATCACCGCCGGCACACCGGCGCGCACCCCCGCCGCCGTCGTGCCCGCCCCGCCATGATGCACAATGGCGGCCATATGCGGCAGCAGCCGGTCATGCGGTGCGGCCTCCAGAGGGAAGATGTCGGGCGTCGGCCCCTCCGGCTTCAATCCGCCCCAACCGCCTGCCAGGACGGCGCGGCAACCCACCTGGCGCACCGCCTCCACAATGATGCGCGTGGTCCTCACCGGATCGCCCGGCATCATGCTGCCGAACCCGATATAGACGGGCGCGGGGCCGGCGGCCAGAAAGGCCGACAGATCGTCCGGCATCACCCATTCCGGGTGGTCCAGGAACCAGGCCCCCACCACCTGCGCCGCCGGGTGCCAGTCATCGGGCCGGGGCACCAGCGCCGGGCTGTATCCCATCAGCATAGGAACGCCTTCCCGCTGCCATCGCCAATAGGGGCCGTAGAACGGGTAGGGCTTCAGACCCAGCAGTTCGGACCGGACCCGGTTCACCATCTTGGCGAAAATCAGCCAGAAAACGATGGATATCATCCAGCTTTGCGCCCAGTTCCCAATCCCCGGACGCTTGCCCTGTGGCGGCACCATGGCGCTGGGGAAGGCGCGGGTCGGCAATGTCGGCTGCGGATAGGCATGGACATAGGGAATGCCCAGCGCCTCTGCCACCGACGCGCCGACAAACACACTGGCCCCCGCCGGGATCAGCAGGTCCGCCGTCCGCGCCTCGTCCAGAAGACAGCGGGCCCAGCTTTCGCCATTTCTCTCGGCAAAGGCGCGCATGGCCGCCATCACGCGGCCCGGCTTGGCCCCTTCTGCAAACATCGCCGTGGCTTCCGGTCCCTTCAGGTCGGCCTGGATATCGCCCTCCAGCGGCACCAGGGTCACACCCCTGCCCGCCACCAGATCGGCAAAGCTGCCATAGGTCAGCAGCCGCACCGCATGCCCCCGCGCCGCCAGCGCCACACCCAGAGCCGCAAAGGGCTGCACATCCCCGCGCGAGCCCAGCGCCATCATCACGATCCGCACGTCAAAACCCCCAAAGTTCCCCCTGCCCCAACCCCTGCCCCAACAATGTCACAGCCTTGCCGCCGGTCGGGCACCGGCCCGTTAAGAAGCCGGCAAAGATTGATTGGCATAGTTGATGCACAGCCTGGGAGTACCAGGAGGTCACGGAGGCAAAAATGTCCAGCGTCACAGCCAGCAGCCCAAAAACTGGCGCCAATGGCAAGAAAATGGCCGATCGCGTCATGGTCGTGGCTCTGTGGACGGGCCTTCTGGCCGCCGCCTGGTCCCTACCCGTGATCGACCGCATCGCCGCCAATGCGGAGCGGGAGAAGATGCAATCCGGCTATTACTACACGCCCCAACGCCCCGCCGAGGCCTATGCCAGCGTCGATGCGGAACAGTAAGCGCTACGCCGCCACTTCCTTAACCCCGCCCGCAAACCCTTCGGGCGGCAGCCGCAGGGTGCGGCAGAACAGGGCGATGGTCCGGTAATATCCGGCCAGCGCGATCAGTTCCACGATCTGCGCCGCCGAAAACCCCGCCGACAGGGCGGCCCATTGCCCATCCGTCAGATCGCCCTGGGCATAAAGCGCATCCGCCGTATCCATGATCAGCAGATCCTCATCCGACCAGTCCGGCCCCAGCGGATTATCCCGCCGCGTCGCCGCCACCTGATCGGCACTCAAGCCCGCCACGCCCGCAAACAGCGCCGCATGCACCCCCCATTCATAATCGGCCCCCGCCTGCCCACAGGTGCGCAAGATCATCAGCTCCCGCTGCCGCACCGTGACCGACCCCGCATCCAGCAGCCCGCCCGCAAACAGCCGCGACAGCATGCGCGGATTATGCGCCAAGGTCGTGAACAGGCTCAGCGGCGGGGCGCCCGGCGGTCGCAGCCGCTCAATCTGCGCGGCGATCAGCGGGTCATAGGGGGCGGCAACAGGTGAAAGACGCGCCGGCATGATCATTCCTCCACGGCCATCGTTCGTGCTACAGAATTCGTAGCGCAATCGCATGCCGTTCGCTACGAAAATCGTAGCACACCAAGGACCCAGCAAAGCCATGCCCACCAAGGCCCCCCGCTCCACCCGCCCCATCATGCGCCTGCTGGACCTGATGGGCCGCCGCTGGACCTTGCGCATCCTCTGGGAACTGCATCAACAACCGGGCCAGACCTTCCGCAGCTTGCGCGAACGCTGCGCCGACATCTCCCCCTCGGTCCTCAACACCCGCCTCACCGACCTGCGCGAGGCCCGCCTGATCGCGGCGGAGGACGGCTACACCCTGACACCCGAAGGCCGCGAGCTGGGCTGCCTGATGATGCCGCTCTACCATTGGGCGGAGGAGCATTTCGCAAACGAAGCCCCGTCAAAAGAGGGCTAACCTGCCCCCTTCACCGCCTCCCCGGCGAAGGCCGGGGCCCAGGGGCCAAGCGCCCGACATGGCCACTCCCCAGCCGCCGAAGGCACCCCACCCCAACCACCCGACAGTTGCCCAACCCCACCGCACCGCATATCCTTGAGGGGTAACCCCGCCAAGGCGCTGCGATGGACATCATCACCCTCGGGCTTCTGGTCAAAATCGCCTTCGCCCTGTCCGTGGCGGATGATCTGGCCGATGTAAAAAAGAAGCTGTGGGAGACCACGGGGGAGATTGCGGGCGCTTGGCTGGACAGGGTGTTGAACCGCCTTCCCAGCACCACACGTCAGGCGATGAAGGCGGCGGAAAGCCAGATCAAAGCCCACCAAACCATGCTGCGCCTGGACGAAAGTCGTCAGGAAGTGGCCCTCACCATGGCGGGCCGCCTGCTGCGCGATCATGCGCCCAGCGCTGCCGATATCGTTAAGGCTGCATACGACGCCCCCACGCTGACGGCGCAAATCCTGGGCAATGGTAAGGCGATCCTGGCAGAGATCGATGGCATGGAGGGCGAAAATGACGCCGTTCAGGCCGTCCTGACCATCCTGCTGCGCCACGTCCTGTCCCAGACCGATAACCTGAAAGCCACCGAAGCGCTGTGGCGCGAACTGATCCAGAAGCGTCAGGAAGACATCCTGGCCGCCCTGCGCAGCCTGCCTGACGACCTGTTCCTGCGCTCCCTCGCCGGCCTCACCCTGTTGCGCCGCAACGCCCCCGTCCCCTTCCGCAAGGACATACTGTCGGCCAGCGAGCTGCTGACCGCCCGCCACACCAACCTGTCGCTGCGGGGCCGCGACGGAGAAATGGAAACCCTGCTCTCTTGGGCGACAGCGCCGACGCCCGTCCGCGTGCGGCTGCTGACCGGCCCCGGCGGCCACGGCAAGACCCGCCTTGCGCTGGAACTCTGCCGCCGGTTGGAACAGCAGGGCTGGCGTACCGGTTTTCTTGTGGACCGGTTGCCGGACCTGTCCAACATCCGGCTGGCCGACCTGTTCGACGAAACCGTCCCGACCCTGATCACCATTGATTATGCCGCCGGGCGCATGGGCGACTTACAACGCTTCGCCGATCTGGCGGCTGACTGGGCCGCATCCGGTCGCTTCCGCCTGTTGCTGGTGGAGCGGGAGGCGGGCGATTGGTGGACCAACCGCAAGAGCCTGCCTGACCCCGCCGGTACCCTGCTGCGCGGCCCCTCCTGCCTCGCAGAACCGTTGGAGGTGCCGGCCCTGCCCACCGGCATCCCGGTGGACGTATTTACCGAGGCGGCAAGCCACTTCGCCCCCCTGCTGGGGGTGCCCGTGGATCAGGTACAGACCCCCGGCATCTGGCCCGACGATCTGGGCCTGCCCCTGTTCGCCCGCGCCCGCGCCCTGCTGGCGGTGGAGGCCGCACGCGACGGCACCGCGCTGCTGACGACCACACAGAACGGTATCCTTGATCATCTGCTATCCCGCGAACGGCGGGTGTGGCGCGCTGCTGCCCGCCTGACCGCTGATGATAACGCCAAGCTGGACGACATCTGCACCATCGTCACCCTGCTGACCCTGTCCGACCCCACCCACCGCAACGATGCCCCCGCCCTGGTCCGCCGCCTGCCTGCCTTGGCGAACCATAGCGGCGAAACCCTGAAACAGTGGCTCACCGCCCTGCACCCGCTTTACGGCGATGGCGACCTGTTGCGTGGGTTGGAACCGGACCTGCTGGGCGAACATCTGGTCTGGCGCACCATCACATCCGCCGCCGATCCCCTGCTGACCACCGCCACAGGACATGAGGCCAGCGAGGCGCAGGCCCAAACCGCCCTGACCATCCTGAGCCGCCTCGCCGCGCGCAAGCCGGAAGTGGTCGAATGGCTGCGCGCCATCCTGGACCGAACCTTCGACCGTCTGGCCGTCCCGGCCTTCCGCGTGGCACTGGAACAGCCCCTGCCGATGGCGGCTTTGTTCAGGGAGGTGATGGGCCGGCTGAGTGCTGAACACGCCCTGAAACTAGCACGCCTGTTGCCTGAGTACACGACCGAGCTTCGCGAAATCGCGGCACTGGTGGAACAACGATTGGTCGAAGTGCCCCTGCCGGCAGATGCCCCACTGGAAGCACTGCTGTTCAAGGCAGGACATCTGAACAACCTGTCGATCCGCTTGTCCAACCTGGGACAACTGGAGCTAGCTCTGGCGGCGGTCGAGGAGGCGGTCGCCATTCAACGCGCCATTGCCCAAAAACAGCCTGATAGCTTCATGCCTGATTTAGCGATGGGCTTGAACACCCTTTCAAACTGCTTGTCCGAGTTGGGACAACGAGAGCGGGCTTTGGCAGCAGTGGAGGAGGCAGTCGTTATTCGCCGTGCACTCGTCAAAAAAAGGCCGGACGCTGTCATGCACGATCTGGCAACGTCCCTGAACAGCCTATCAAACCGACTGTTTGACCTGGGTGAAACCGGCCAGGCTTCGGCTGCGGTTACGGAGGCAGTTACGATCCGCCGCGTTCTCGCTAAAAGGCAGCCCGACACCTTTATGCCGTTGCTAGCTTCGGCTCTGAATAACATGGCCATCCATCTCACAAGCCTTCGACAACCGGAGGAAGCTTTGGCAGCGTCAGAGGAGGCTGTTACCATTTACCGCCCACTCGCAGATAAACAGCCTGATGCCTTCTTGCCCAGTCTCGCCACCAGCCTGAATACACTAGCAATCCGCTTGGCCGAACTGGGACAATTCGATAAGGCCTTGGCGAAAGCTGAGGAAGCAGTCGTCATTTATCGTGCCCTCGCCGAAGAACGCCCCAGCGCATTCATGCACGAACTGGCGATGTCCCTGAGCAACTTGTCAATCCATCGGTCCAACCTGGGGCAAGGAAGGCAGGCTTTGACAGCGATTGAGGAGGCCGTTGCCATCTACCGCGCGCTTTTTAAAATGCGACCCGACGCCTTCGCCCATAATTTGGCAGCTTCAATTGCTGTTCGGCGGAATAGCCTTCACAAGTCAGAACGATACGACGATGCACTCGCCGCTGCACGAGAGGCCTTGGCCTTGCAGTTCCCTATGTTTGTTCGCCTACCCGCTCCCTTCGGCCAATATACGGCTCTGTTCTATCGGGACTACATTGACAGTGCCCAAAGTGCCGGGCAGGAACCCGATCCCGCGTTGGTGGACCCCATCGTCGCCGCCCTCATCGAACACGGCTTTCTTCCGCCCCCCGAAGCCGAACCCGACGCCCACTCCCCCACCTGACGCGCCAACCGTTCCCAGCACGCACCCTCTCCCAACTGCTGACTTCTCACCCCCATCCCTGCTATCCTCTCCCCGTCAACGCCACCCCTGCGTCTACCCCGATCCGGCCTCCCCAAAAGGCCGGAAACGCCCGCTTTCTGCCGCCTTTGTTGGAGCCGTCCCGAATGAAACACGCACCCTTTCCATGTTCCACAGGGTTGCACAGACGCCGCCGCTACCCCCCACCACCGCCTCTGAAACCAACCCGCAAACCATGTTTCACAAGGGTGCACATCCCCCCATCGCACCGTCGCCCCCATCGCCCCACGGCAAGCGAAACATCACCGCTCCCCGTGTCTCATAATGTTTCACATCGCCCGCAACCGTCGCCGACGCCCAAGCCCATTTGATGCGTCGGGAAAGTTTTTTCCCCGTTGACAGAATCCTAACCATACCGCATCACTTCCGATATCGGATGTATTGTGCGGTGCGGGGATGGCCCTGGGCCGGAGATGGGGTGGAAGATGTTTGCCGGCATGTTGCGCGCTGGGATGCGCGCGGTGCGTATTGATAGTCTGGAGCGTCAGGACCAGGATTTCGCCTGGGAGGATCAGGAGCAGCCAAAGCCCCTGTCGCCGAAGCCGTTCGCCTTCATGTGGGGCCTGATCCGGGAGAAATTCGCGGGCCGGCTGACCCTGATGGTGCTGGCCGTCTCCATCGGTCAGGGGATTGAGGCGTTTGAGCCCTATGCCCTGAAGGCCGTGGTCGATGCCCTGACGCAGGCCACGGGCGGCGCGCCCGCCAATGATGTGCTGGGTCTGGGTGTGATGGGCTGGTTTATCATGCTGCTGGCCATCTGGCTGGGCAGCATGGGCATGTACCGCGTCTATCAGATCGTGGATATCTATACCTCGCCCTCCATCCGGGCGCTGGCGCAGAAGCGGATGTTCGCCTGGCTGCTGGGGCACAGCCCCCGCTATTTCCAGGACAATTTCGCCGGAAAGCTGGGGCAGAAGATCAAGCAGGGGGCCAATGCCGTCCTGGGCGTGATCGAAATCCTGATGTGGGATGTGATCCGGGTCGTGGTGCTGCTGGCGGTGGCCCTGGCCCTGCTCTGGACGGCGTCGCCGGTCTTCTCCGCCGTGCTAGCGGTCTGGATGGTGGTCTATGTGGCCGTGTCCGGCTGGCTGGCCCGCCATTGCTTCTCGCTATCGGAGAAGATGAGCGAGGCTGTGTCCAACTCGTCCGGCCGGATCATCGACGCCATCACCAATGCGGACCTGATCCGCGGTTTTGCCCGCACCTTCTTCGAACGGTCCTTCCTGGGCCATTACGTGAATGAGGAGCGGTTCCGGTCGCGCCGGCTGCGCTGGTTCCTGGTGGCCATGCGGCTGTTCCAGATGCTGTCCATCGTGGCGCTGCTGGGCGCGCTGGTCTGGGTCGCCATCCACCGCACCCTGTCGGGCGGCATGACGGTTGGCGAATTCACGCTGGTCTTCACGCTGGCCTTCCAGATTTCCAACACCGTCTGGCACCTGTCCGATCGCATGCTGACCTTCTTTGAGGAGCTGGGCACGCTGTCAGAGGCGCTGGATCTGGTCTCCGCCCCGCATGAGATCACCGATACGGTCGGCGCGCCGCCGCTGCGGGTGCGGGCCGGCGGGATTGAGCTGCGGGAGGTGCATTTCAGCTTCGCCGACGGCACCAAGGTCTTCAACGGCCTGAACCTGACGATCAAGCCCGGCGAAAAGGTCGGGCTGGTGGGCCGGTCGGGTGCCGGGAAAAGCACGCTGGTGCGCCTGATCCGCCGTCAGTATGACCCGCAATATGGCCGCGTGCTGATCGATGGTCAGGACATCGCCCATGTCACGCTGCAAAGCTTGAACGAAGCGGTGGCCGAGGTGCCGCAGCAGCCGGGCGTGTTCCACCGGACGGTGGGGGAGAACATCGCCTATGGCAAGCCGGGCGCCAGCCTGGAGGAAATCCGTGCCGCCGCCATGAAGGCCCATGCGGATGAGTTCATCATGAAGCGTCCGACAGGGTATGACACGATTGTCGGCGAACAGGGGGTGAAGCTGTCAGGTGGGGAACGTCAACGGGTGGCCATCGCCCGCGCCCTGTTGAAAGACAGCCCCATTCTGGTTCTGGACGAGGCGACGAGTGCGTTGGACAGCGAGTCGGAGCATCTGATCCAGGGCGCGCTCTGGACCCTGATGGAAGGCCGCACCGTCATCGCCATCGCCCACCGCCTGTCCACCATCACCGAGATGGACCGCATCCTCTATCTAGAGGGCGGCACGGTGGTGGAGGAGGGCAGCCATCACGAACTGCTGGCCATGGGCGGGCGCTACGCCCAGCTCTGGCACCGGCAGTCGGGCGGCTTCCTGGCGGCGGCGGAGTAAAGACACCCAATACCCCGATGCTGAGGCGGGGTCACTCGGGAGGGGGCGGATCGACAGGGTCCGCCCCCTATTTTTATGCATCTTGACATTCCGCAATAGTTTGCGCAATTATTTGCGCATCATGAAATCAGCCGCCGATACCCCCGCTTTCTCACTCTCCTTTCTGGACCCGGAAACCCGTCCGGCTTTCCTGGCGCTGCTGGCCGACCGGTTGGCTCAGCAGATCACGGATGACAGCGCTCGGCACTTGGCCCGGCTGGGCTTCCGCACGCCCGCCATCTGCGTCTCGGCATTGATGTACCTGCATCGCCACGGCCCCTCTTCTCTGACCGATCTGGCCCAGGCCTATGGGCAGCAGCACCAGTTGGTCACCCTGCGCATCGCGACCCTGGAGGAACAGGGGCTGGCCATCCGTCAGCCCGACCCGAAGGACAGCCGCCGCCGCCTGATCCTGTTGACCGCTGATGGTCAGGACGAGGCAGCGCGGCTGTCCCTCCATCTGGCCCGCATGACCCGTGCCCTGGACGGGCTGGCGGCGCAGTTGGGGGCCGACCTGCCCGCCCTGCTGCAATCCGCCATCGACCATCTCAACCGCGACCCGCTGTCCCGCCGCATCGACGCGATGGCCACCGAATAAGGAAACCAACCCATGCGACGCACAGCGCTTGCCTTGTTGGCCGGTGCCACCCTTTGGGCTGCCTCGGCCCTGGCCTCAACCGCTGACCCGTTGATCGGCGCCGATGCCGTGCGCGCCGACCTGAAGCGTGTGCTGGCGTCCATTGAGGAACTGCACCCGGACCCCGGCTTCACCATGGACCATCAGGCCGTTACCGCCATGGCCGTCCGGATATCGGCCGACCTTTCCGGCCCCATGACCCAGCGCGAGGCCTGGCGTGCGCTGTCCCGGCTGAACCCCCTGCTGGGCGATGGCCATACGCTGGTCGCCTTTCCCGACCGCATGGCCAGGCTGCGCGAACATATCCAGGCCGGTGGACGCCTGCTGCCCATCGATGTCCGCATTGATGATGCCGGTCGCCTGCTCCTGGCCAAGCAAGCTGCGGGCCGCCCGGCGGGCACCATCGTGAGTGCCATTGATGGCCGTCCTTCCAGTGCCCTGGTTGGTGCCATCCTGGCCCGTACCCATGGCGACGGCCCCGCCCATGCCCGTGCGCTGGCCGCTGACCGTTTCGCCCTGTACTACTGGCTGATCTTCGATGGTGGCCCAGATTACCGCGTCACCTTCACCTCCGGCGACAGTATCACCCTGCCGGGTCGTGACCTTATTCCGGCCGCCATCGACCCGGAACCCGCCTTCGCCGACACCGTCTCCAACGCCGTCCTGCCCGGTGATATTGGCTATCTGCGGATCGACAGTTTTGACGGGGCCCGGCTGGCTGCCTTCCGCACCTATACGGCCGACCTCTTCGCCCGATTCCGCAATGCCGGCGTCCGCGACCTGATCATCGACCTGCGTTTCAATCCGGGGGGTGATGACAAGCTGTGGATTGAGGGGCTGGCCCCCTATTTCGCCACCAAACCCTACCGCCTCTATTCCCAGGCCGCCGTCAAACTGCATCAAGGTGTCGCCAGCCCCGGCGAGGTGGTCGGATCGGTGAAGATGATTGAGGGCAAACGCTATTTCCAACCCACGCCCGATAATCCGTCCCATATTCCCGGCCGTACCTGGATCCTGGCCGGTACGCGAAGCTACTCCTCCTCCATCCTGATGCTGACCGCCATGCAGGACCAGGGCCTCGCTATCGTGGCTGGACAGCCGACGGGCGGACGCTCGTGCACTACGGGCCGTGTAAGACGTGTGGCGCTGGACGGCACAGGTCTGACCGCCTTCGTCCCGGATGTACTGTTCACGCGGCCCAGCGGTCATCACTGTGCCCAGCCGGTCACGCCCGACCTGATTGTAGCGGAGAGCGAGGAAGACCCGATGACCGCAATTACGGCGTTAGCAGCGATGATCCGGCAGAACCGTTAATGGGGAGAAGCCCAGAAATGACAAAAGCGCCTCGACCAAGTCGGGCGCCTTTCAAAGGTTGGCTGGGGGACTAGGATTCGAACCTAGACTGGCGGAGTCAGAGTCCGCTGTCCTACCGTTAGACGATCCCCCATCCGATTAGGCGTTTCGCGGTGTTGTGCGCGTCTCGCCGTCGGGGTGGGCGGGCTTATAGCATCGGGTTTTGGGGTTGTGAACCCCTTTCTTCACATAAAAATGCATAATGGGTAAACGCTGGGTGCCGACCCGCCTGTTCATCACCGGTCAAGGAAGGGCTGCTTGAACGGCGCTTGCGGGCGGGCAGGCATCGGTTACGATAGGGTGACAGAGTTTTGAACATCACCCATATCCGTTGCAGGACGGAACGCGGCAAGCAAAGGGATCAGGCAAAGTGGATAATGGTGCGGCAGGCAGAACCGGGATGGACCCGGTGCCAGGTGGGGCGGAAATCCCCACGGCCGACACTGCCTGCGCGAACCGTGCGCCGGTTCTGGCCGCGCTCGACCTGGGCACCAATAATTGCCGCCTGCTGATCGCCCGGCCCTGCCGCGAGGGGTTCCGCGTCATCGACGCCTTTTCCCGCATCGTCCGCCTTGGTGAGGGGCTGACCCGCAGCGACCGGCTGTGCGATGACGCCATGTCCCGCACGGTGCAGGCGCTGAAGGTCTGCCGGTCGAAGATGGAGCGGCGTGGCGTCAGCCATCTGCGTGCCGTGGGGACCGAGGCCTGCCGCCGCGCCGACAATTGCGATGAGTTCCTGACCCGCGTGCAGGACGAGACGGGGCTGGATATTGAGATCATCAGCCCCAAGGAGGAGGCGCGGCTGGCCCTGGCCGGTGTCGCCCCCCTGCTGGATGCCACCATCCAATATGCCATGGTCTTCGATATTGGCGGCGGATCGACGGAGATGATCTGGACCGAACTGGTTCGGGGTCGCCCGCGCGTGATCGACCAGATTTCCGTGCCCCTAGGAGTCGTCAATCTGACAGAGACCTATGGCGGCGACCGGGTCTGCCCGCATGATTACCGCCGCATGATGGACCGGGTGGCCGAGGGGCTGGGCGATTTCGATGCCCGCAATGGCATCTCCAAGGCCGTGGCCGAGGGGCGGGTACAAATGCTGGGTGCGTCGGGCACCGTCACCACCCTGGCCGGCATCCAGATGGGGCTGGCCCGGTACGACCGTTCCCGCGTCGATGGTGCCTTTCTGGACCGGGACAAGGCGCGGTCGATTTCGGAGACGCTGCTGGGCCTGGATTATATGGGCCGGGCGGGACAGCCCTGTGTGGGCCGTGATCGCGCCGATCTGGTGGTGGCCGGCTGCGCCATCCTGGACGCGATCTGGCGGCAATGGCCTGTGCCGCAGCTTCGCATCGCCGACCGGGGCGTGCGCGAAGGCATCCTGTGCGAACTGGCCGCCGCCGCCCGTCACCGGCGTCGGCGCGGCTAGGCTGGGTTGCCGAGCCGCCGCTTGTCAGGGCGGACGGTTCCGGCGATGGTGCCCGCTAGATCTCCCTTATCGTTTGATGGCGCTTTTCCCATGACCAAGTCCTCCGGCAACGTCCCAACCGGCCGCAATCAGGCCGTGCGCGTGAAAACCGCCAAGCGGCGGTCGGTGTCGTCGGCACGCTGGCTGGAACGGCAGCTGAACGACCCCTATGTGGCCGAGGCCAAGAAGCGCGGCTTCCGCAGCCGGGCCGCCTTCAAGCTGTTGCAGCTGGATGAGAAGTTCAGCTTCCTGAAGCGTGGGCAGCGCATCGTCGATCTGGGTGCGGCCCCCGGCGGCTGGACCCAGATCGCGGTTGAAAAGTCGAAGTCGGACAAGGGCGGCACCGGTCAGGTGATCGGCATCGACCTGTTGGACATGGAGCCTGTGCCCGGCGCCACAACCTTCCAGATGGATTTCACCATCCAGGAGGCGCCGGCCCGCCTGAAGGCACTGCTGCAAGGCCCCGCCGATATCGTGATGTCGGACATGGCAGCCAATACGACCGGCCATACCCAGACTGACCATCTGCGCATCGCCGGCCTTGCGGAGATGGCCTATCAGTTCGCGGTCGAGGTGCTGGCCCCCGGCGGCACCTTCATCTGCAAGCTGTTCCAGGGTGGGGCGGAGCGGGAGCTTCTGGCCCAGATGAAGAAGGATTTCGCCACGGTCCGCCACGCCAAGCCCGCCGCCAGCCGTCAGGACAGCAGCGAAACCTATCTGGTGGCCATGGGCTTCCGCAACGTCGCGGCCCCAGCTGCGCCGGACGAAGAATAACGCCTAAGCGCGCAGAATCGATACGCCTGCTGTCTGGAAGGGGGCCAAGCCCCCCTCCCCCACTTCACCTGCCACCAGCAGCGTCTGCATCAGGCTGGCGGGACCAATAATGTGCGGGGATGCGGCGCCGATCTTTTCGAACGTGACCGGGACCAGCGTTTCGGCGGCGGCATTGGCAAAGGCGCGTTTCACATCCGCTTCCTCCATATCGCCCGTGGTCAGGCCGACGCCGGCATGCACGCCGGTGACGCCCATGACATAGAGATCGGCCTGGAAACGGCGAATGCCGTCCAGCACCTGCGCCCCGACGCAGACACCGGAATGTTTGAACAGCCGCCCACCGATCAGCGCCACCTCCACCGCCGGATGGTCGATCAAGGCGGCGGCAATCACGGGGCTGTGCGTGACCACCATAGCCCGCAGGTCACGCGGCAGCGCCTGGACCATGGCCAGGCAGGTCGTGCCGCCATCGACGAAGATCAGTTGACCGGGTCGGATCATCCGCGCCGCCGCCAGACCCAGCGCCCGCTTGGCATCGGGTGACTGCGCCGCCTTGACCGCCAGGTCGGCGACTGCGGGAGAGGCCGGCAATGCCCCGCCATGCACCCGCTGCAACAGGCGGTCGGCCGCCATCTCCCGCAGGTCGCGGCGGATCGTATCCTCCGACAGGCCCAGGCTGGTGGCAAAATCCTTGGCCACAACCTGCCCGTCCCGCTTCAAGGCCGACAGGATCATCGCCTTGCGCTGCTGTGTCAGCATCTCACGCCCCATCATGATTTATCGTGACTCTGCATGATTTTACACGATAATGCACGAAATTAGTTAGGGGAGCCTGCCCCATGTCCATTGCCGACCGTATCCGCATCCAGGAAGTAACCCTGTTATCCGACGACTGGTACGTGCTGAAGAAAACCCGCTTTGACTACCGCCGCGCCGACGGCACTTGGCAGAGTTTGAGCCGGGAGACCTATGACCGGGGGAACGGGGCCACCATCCTGCTGTACGATCCCGAGCGCCGCACCGTGGTGCTGACCCGGCAGTTCCGATTTCCGGCCTTCGTCAATGGTCATGACGATTTGCTGACGGAGGCACCAGCCGGGCTGCTAGACGGCGCCGATCCCGCCGACCGTATCCGCCAGGAACTGATGGAGGAAACGGGTTATGTCATCGGCCAGCCGCAGAAACTGTTCGAAGCCTTCATGAGCCCCGGATCAGTGACGGAAAAGTTGCATTTCTTTGCTGCCCCCTACCATCCGGCGGACAGGGTGGGGGCCGGTGGCGGCAATGTCGAGGAAGGCGAGGATATCAGCGTGCTGGAGATCGGCATCGACGATGCACTAGCCCGGATTCGCGATGGCCGCATTCAGGATGGGAAGACCATCTGCCTTCTGCTGTATGCAACCATTTACCTTTTGAGGACTTCAGACCAAGGGTAGTATGAACTTTTGGTCATGACAACCTGTTTGAATCGACAATCGAAGCAAGATAAAGTCGTTAATGAATGACGCGATGCCTGCCCGGGTCGACAGAAAGTCTCCTTAAGTTGACTGGTATTATCAAATACCAGCAATAGGGCGTACGGACATTGACGCTCCATGTCTTTCTTCGAAGGCGGAGTCGGCAGGATGGGACATTATGGGGCTTTAACAGGAGAAAATATCCTGCAGTCGGCACGAATTATTGTGATCGACGATATGCAAGTTAGCGTTGACTATCTCGTTTGCACCCTGCGTCGCGCGGGCCTTGCCCATATATCAGCGACAACTGATCCACGAAAGGGGTTGGAACTTTGCCGCGTCGCACCACCCGACCTGATCCTGCTGGATTACTGCATGCCCGGCCTGGACGGGCCGGGCTTCATGGCGGAGCTTGTTGCCCTGCTGGGGGATGAGGTTCCGCCGATCCTGATCATCACTGCTCATGACATTGCCGCCAATCGCCGGCGTGCACTGGAACTGGGTGCCATCGACTATGTGCTGAAACCATTCACCGACTGGGAGTTGCTGATCCGGGCCCGCAACCTGTTGCGCCTGCATATGATGCACCGGGGCCAACGGGCCTTGGCTCGTCGCCTGGAGCAACTGGTCAGTGAGCGGACGGCGGAACTGGAACGGACGCGGGCGGAGATTATTCACCGTCTCTGCAATGCCGGGGAGTTCAGGGACGAGGATACGGGCAGGCATGTCGCGCGCATCGGTCGGCTGTCGTCACGGCTGGCGGAACTGGCGGGTGCTGATCGGGATTTTGTCAGCCAGTTGGCCGCCGCCGCCCCCCTGCATGATATCGGCAAGATCGGCATTCCCGACCGTGTTCTGTTGAAGCCCGGGAAGCTGGATGCCGATGAATGGGCCGTCATGAAGACCCATTGCACCCTCGGCGCGCAGATCCTGGCGGATAGCGGTCTGCCCATGTTGAACCTGGCCTCAGAGATCGCCCTATCCCACCATGAAAAATGGGACGGCAGCGGCTATCCCAACGGATTGGCGGGGGATAAAATCCCGCTGTCGGGGCGGCTGGTGGCCGTTTGCGACGTGTTCGACGCCCTGCTCTCGCACCGGCCCTACAAGGAGCCATGGCCGATGGACAAGGCGCTGGACTACATCGCCGACATCAAGGGCAACCACCTTGACCCCGCCCTCGCCGCCCTGTTCCTGGATAACAAGGCGGAAATGGTGGCGATCAGGGTAGAGATGGCGGACTGACCGCAAGGCGGCATTACCGCCAGATCGGCTTGCCAGAACCGGGCAGGCCTAGGCGGTCCCACATGTCCGTGACCTTGTCCACCACGCCTTTTTCCATGAACAGCTTTTCCCCCCATTCACGGTGGGTTTCCGGCGGAAGCTTGTTGGTGGCGTCCATCCCGACCTTGCCGCCCAGGCCCGATTCCGGGCTGGCGAAATCCAGATAGTCGATGGGCGTGCCCTCGATCATCGTGATATCGCGGACGGGGTCCATGCGGGTGCTGACGGCCCACATCACATCCTTCCAGTCACGCGCATTGATGTCATCATCCACAACGATGACCCATTTGGTGTACATGAACTGACGCAGGAAGGACCAGACGCCCATCATCACGCGCTTGGCGTGCCCGGGATAGGCCTTCTTCATGGAGACGACCGCGATCCGGTAGGAACAGCCCTCCGGCGGCAGCCAGAAATCCACGATCTCGGGGAATTGCTGCTGCAACAGAGGGATGAACACCTCGTTCAAGCCTTCGCCCAGCACGCTGGGCTCATCCGGCGGGCGACCCGTGAAGGTGGAGAGATAGATCGGGTCGCGGCGCATGGTCATGGCCGTGACCGTGAAGACGGGGAAAGGCTCGACCGAGTTGTAATAGCCGGTATGGTCGCCATACGGCCCCTCATCGGCATATTCATCCAGGCTGACATAGCCCTCCAGGACGATCTCCGCCGTGGCCGGCACCTTCAACGGCACCGTCTTGCAATCAACCAGATCGACCTTCTTGCCGCGCAGCAGGCCCGCGAACTGATACTCCGACAGCGTCTCCGGCACGGGCGTGACGGCAGCCAGGATGGTGCCGGGATCGGCGCCCAGCACGGCAGCGGCGGGCAGCGGCTCCCGCTTGCCGGATTGCTTCCAGCGCTGATGATGCTGCGCGCCGCCGCGATGCTTCAACCAGCGCATGATGGTCTTGTTCCGACCCAGTCGCTGCATGCGGTAAATGCCGAGATTGAAATTATCTTCACGGGCTTCCGACGGGCCCTTGGTGACGATCAGGGGCCAGGTGATCAGCGGGGCCGGCTCCCCCGGCCAGCAGGATTGAATGGGCAGCAGCGACAGGTCCACCTCGTCCCCTGTCAGCACCACCTCCTGACAGGGCGCTTTGGAAACGGTGCCGGGCCGCATGGCCATGACCTGCTTGGCCAGCGGCAAGAGCTGGAACGCCTCTTTCAGGCCGCGCGGCGGTTCGGGCTGCTTCAGGAAGGCCAGCGTCTCCCCCACTTGGCGCAGTTCATGCGGCTCGCGGTCCATGCCCCAGGCCACCCGCTCCACCGTGCCGAACAGGTTGATCAGGACGGGCATGGGGCTGCGCGTCCCATCCTCCCGGATCACATTCTCGAACAGGACAGCCGGCCCCTTCTCCGCCAGAAGGCGGGTGTGGATCTCCGTCATTTCCAGAACGGTGGAGACGGGCTCCGTCACGCGCACCAGGCGGCCTTCCTTTTCCAGGCGGGCCATGAAGTCGCGCAGTGAGGCATAGGGCATGATGGGCCTTCGGGGGTTCCGGGTAACGGGTCGCGGCGTAAGATCGGTGGCAGGAGCGGTCTGGTCAAGCGGGCAGCCCGTCGCGGGCCGAAAAGTACGTCGTCATCGTCCTGCCCTTTACCATTCGGGTCGGCGGTCCAGTTTATTTCATCATTTGCAGTCTTCTGACTGGATAGGCCTATGCCCCCGCCCTTGCCCCCGTTCGACCTGGACCTGCTGCGCAGCTTTATCACCATTGTGGAATCGGGCGGCTTTACCCGCGCTGCCGAACGGCTGGGCCGCACACAATCCACCATCAGCCTGCAGATCAAGCGGCTGGAGGAAGGTCTGGGTCGGCGCCTTTTCCAGCGGGAGGGAAGGTCGTTCGAGGTGACGCCGGAGGGCGAGCAGCTTTTGATCTATGCGCGGCGGCTTCTGAACCTGGCGGGGGAGGCCTGCGCGGCTCTGATGGAGCCAGCGGTGGAGGGCTCCGTACGCCTGGGCACACCGGAAGATTTCGCCACGGCCCACCTGTCCGACATTCTTTTCCGCTTTGCACGCGCCCATCCGCAGGTGGCGTTGGAGGTGCGGTGCGACTTCACGGCCAACCTGCTGGACAGCTTTGCCCGTGGGGATCTGGATCTGGTCCTGTGCAAGCGGGACGCACAGGGGGGCGGTGACGGGCTGCGGGTCTGGCGGGAACCGCTGGTCTGGGCGGCATCGCCCCGGCTGCTGCATCTGGCGGGGCAACCGCTGCCCCTGGTGCTGGCACCCACCCCTGACTTTTACCGCCATCGGGCGCTGGAGATGCTGGAGAAAGCCGGCCTGCCCTGGCGCATCGTCTATACCAGCCCCAGCCTGGCCAGCCTTCAGGCCGCCGTGAATGCCGGATTGGGGATCACCATCCTGTCCCGTGACATGCTGGGTCCGGGCCTGCAGGTGGTGGATGCCGACCTGGGTCTCCCCCCGCCCGGCGATGTCGAGATCGCGCTTCACCGGCCAACCGGAACCGTACCAAAGGCGGCAGAACTTCTGGCGGACCATATCGCGCGATCCTTGGAACAGCGTTAACAGGTGTTCGTATTCCTCAAGCGCCGGAGCGGTTTCCGGTCAACCGAAAACCGCGCTACCCCGCCGGCACACGCCAGACGTCGGTGACCCGCACCGCCCGATCCTCCAATTCCAGAGTTGTTGGCACATTGTAGGTGGCGACCTTATCCAGCCCCTGCGATGGCAGATAGGCGCGGCCAGGGTCGCCGACCAGGACGGTGATGCCGGAGCGGGCCAGGACGCGGAACCAGGCCAGCGCCGCCTCTGCGAATGACCGCTCATAACAGACATCGCCGGCCAGCAGGATATCGATGCCGGACAGAGGCTGGCCGATAATGTCCTGGGTCAGGCCGGTGATGGCGACACCGTTCAGGTCGGCATTCAGGCCGGTGGCGGTGATGGCGAAGGGGTCAATCTCCACCGCCGTGACCGATGCTGCACCCGCCTTCATGGCGGCAATCGCGATCAGGCCCGATCCGGCAGCGAAATCCATCACCCGTTTTCCGGCCACCAGCGCCGGATCATCGGTGATCAGCCGCGCCACCGCCTGTCCACCCGCCCAGGGAAAGGCCCAGAAGGGCGGCGGCACGCCATTTTTCTGCAACCAATCCTCGGTCGCATGCCAGATGGGCGTGATTTCCGTCGCCTGCCAGAGACGGATGTCGGGGCAGAGCGGCACCGGGGCCGGGGCGGTATGCAGGCGGATGAAGGCGGCGGGATCAGCGGAGGCTGGGGACAGTGACAAGATCAGCCATCTGCAGCATCGGCTGCTGCATGTAGGGTTTGGGCAGGCCACGATTGCCGCCCGGCGCGAAGCCACCGCCACCCTGCACGGCGGGCGGCAGGCTGGCGATGCCGACAATGATGGCCACCAGCAAAGCCATGCCGATGAAGCGCGCCGCCTTGAAGGTGGCCAGACTGTCGGCGGGGTCATTCATGTCCCAGCCCCGCACCTGCATGACCATCAGGGCACCGGTGGCGGCCAGAGGCACAAAGATGCCCCAGAACATGCCCATCGGTTCCAGCGCCAGCAGCCAGAAGATGAAGGCGCCGGTATAGAAACCGCCCACCCAACGGCGCGAATCATTGCCGAACAGCAGGGCCGTGGATTTGATCCCGACATGGGCATCATCTTCCCGGTCCTGATGGGCGTAGACCGTGTCATAGCCGAGCGTCCAGAGGATACCACCGGCATAGAGCAGCACAGCCGGCCAGCCGATATCACCGCGCACCGCCGCCCAGCCCATCAGGGCGCCCCAGTTGAAGGTCAGGCCCAGAAAGGCCTGCGGCCACCAGGTGATCCGCTTCATCAAGGGATAAGTGCCGACCAGCAGCAGCGAGGCAACGCCCATGGCGATGGCGAACAGGTTCAACTGCACCAGAATCAGCAGACCCACCAGCAGTTGCGCCACCAGGAAGGCGATGGCCTGACGCACCGTGACCTGTCCGCTGGGGATTGGGCGGACCTTGGTCCGTTCAACCTTGGCATCGAGATGCCGGTCCAGAATGTCATTGATGGTGCAGCCGGCCCCGCGCATGACCACGGCACCGACGCCGAACAGGAACATCAGCCAGAGATTGGGCCAGCCCCCCGCCGGGGCCGCCAGCGCAATGGACCACCAGCAGGGCAGCAGCAGCAGCCAGGTGCCGATGGGCCGGTCCAGCCGGGCCAGACGCGCATAGGGGCGCCACGCCACCGGCAGGTAGCGGTCGATCCAATCGCCGGGCCGTATGTCGGTATGCCCGGCGGTCGTGTCGGTGGCGTGCGTCATGATGCGCGCATCTTATCTTTTCCCCCGCCGGACGCAAAGAGACGGTTTGTCACCATCACAGCTTCCAGCTCCCGCGTGGCAGGATGGCACCGGTCGGCAGCCGTTTCCGTGACGGCGCGCACAGGAGCGTCTTTGAGTGAAACATCACGCACCCTTGTCTGGTCCCGCGTTTCGCAGGCGTTGGGGGACGGGTCGCTTCGCCCCTGTGAAACATGGCGCAACCTCCCCTGCGTCCCGGTTTCACAGGATGCCGGGCTTGGGTGCCCAGGACAGCCAGCGGGGACGTTCGGCCCAGACCGTGTTGGTCAGGCCGGGTGCGGTGGGCAGGTTGTCCAGTACGGTTTGGGTCTCGAAGAGAATCCGGACCAACAGGCGTGGGGCCGACCGGCGGCAGCGCGCAGCGGGGCGGAAGGGCGGCGCCGGATTGCGGGGCATGGGCGGGCATGCGGCCTTCACGCGGGCCGGGGGCCTGGGCGGGGCGAAGCGCAGTTCGGGGGGATAATCGGGCGGGTAGTCGCCCGACTGGCCCATGGCGTCGGTGGTGGGCAGGGGCAGGTCTTCGGGGGCGTCCTGGGCGGGAGCCGGCGTGGCGGAGAGGTCGGGCGTGTGGCCCCTGGGTCCCGGCGTTCGCCGGGATGACGAGGGGAGCGGATCGGTTTGGGCGGACAGATCAGGCAGGTCGGCGGCGAGGTCGGGGTCTTCGGCGGTGGGGGCGGTCAGGGGGTCCAGGCGGATGGCGTCGGCACCATCCGGCGAAAACCAGTCCTGCGGGACGCGGGCGTGGCCGGGCTTGGGCTTTTTTTCCCGTGGTTGCAGCAGGTCCCCGCCCAGGCCCAGACGGTCGGCGGCCCACAGGGTGGCACGCATATCGCCGCTGGCCACGGCGTGATAGATGCTGTCGACCACCAGGGTGCGCAAGGAGACGAAGCGGCTTTCCGCCTCCCGCCGCAGCAGGGCGCGTTCTTCGGCGATGCGGCGGCGCAGATTGTGGGAGCGTTGCAGGGCGCGCCAGATGGTGGTGCGCGACACGCCATATTCCGCCGTGATCTCCTTGATCTTGCGGCCCGCCGCGATGTGGAAGGCGATCTTGGCCCAGGCGACGTCCGTCACCTTGCGGGAGACGTAACCCTCCGTCAGATGCTCATCAGGAGCGAAGCCGACATCCTCGGTAAAGGGCTTGGTATGAAGGTCGGAGGAACCGCGCCACCAGGCCTCCGACTGTTCCTGCGGCGTCAGAGTGGGGTGGTCGGTGTCGTAGGGATTATGGGACAAGGACATGGGCCGGCGCTCCCGAAGGCAAGGGATGGGTCCATGATCCTAGCAATTTTTGGGAATATATTCCACAAGCGCGGATGGGGTGCGCATTGCTTCAATCGCCCTCCCCCTCGTGATCCCGGCGAAAGCCGGGACCCAGGGCCAAGCGCCCAACCATTGCGCTGCTTTTCCAGCGGCGGTGGAAAGGTTCGATCCTGTGGCCCCTGGGTCCCGGCTTTCGCCGGGATGACGAGGGAGAAACGGGATGACGAGGGGGGGGGGAGCGGGATGACGAAGAATGGGGTGGGGTAAGGGAGGACGCCCCCCTTACCGCTTGCCACCCATGACGATGTCGCCCAGGGGTCCCAGGACGCTGCCTTCGCCCTTGCCGGCACCCGGCATGGCGGCGGACAGCATGCGACCGGCCAGACGGGAGAAGGGCAAGGATTGTATCCAGACGCGGCCAGGGCCGCGCAGGGTGGCGAAGAACAGACCCTCACCGCCGAACAGCACGGATTTCACGCCCCCGACCTGCACCAGATCGAAATCGATATCGGGGGTGAAGGCGGCCACACAGCCGGTATCGACATGCAGCACCTCCCCCGGTGCCAGTTGCCGTTCCATGACGGTGCCGCCGACATGGGCGAAGACCCAGCCATCGCCCGTCAGGCGCTGCATGATGAAGCCTTCACCACCGAACAGGCCCGTCAGGATGCGGCGCTGAAAATGAATGCCGATGGACACGCCCTTGGCCGCCGCCAGGAAACTATCCTTCTGACAGATCAGGCCACCGCCCAGATCGGCGAGGTTGAGCGGCAGGATGGTGCCGGGGAACGGGGCTGCGAAGGCGACACGGGCCTTGCCGCGCCCGGTTTGCGTGAAGACGGTGGTGAACAGGCTTTCACCGGTCAGCACCCGCTTGCCGGCCCCGATCAGCTTGTCCAGGAAACCAGCCGATTCGTTGCCGTCACCAAAGATGGTGTTCATCTCCACCGACGGGTCCTTGTAGACCATGGCCCCAGCCTCGGCGATCGCGCTTTCGCCGGGGTCCAGTTCGACCTCGACGAACTGCATCTCCTGCCCGTGGATCTTGAAATCGATCTGGTCGGCACGCGAATAGCGGCCCCCGCCACGCGGCGGGGGTGGGGGAGCACCGGCGCTGCCCCAGGGGCTGTCCTGCGGCGTCAGTTCGGCCACGGCGCGCACGGGCAGCCATTCGGCCATGCCATTGCGCCAGCAGAAGGCATCGGGGTGGTCGCGCACGTAATCCAGCGCGGCCTGCCCGTCCAGCGGGCCGACACGGTCGTCATCATCGTGGAAGAACCATTGCGTCATGATGTGTCATCCCCCCGTTTGCCACGCCGCCGGTGCGGCGCGTCATCATGCATATCGGGGTGAAGGCGGACAAGAAAAAGGCCGGCTGCGCGTGGCGAGCCGGCCAATTTCGAATATGCCAAAGGTGCCGATTGAAGCCGATCAGGTTTCTGTGGCTTTACCCCATCTCGTCATCCCGGTGACAAGCCGGGACCCAGGAGCCAAGCGCCAGACCTATCGCCTGCTTCTATCAAGGCAGCGTCAAGCTTTGCTCCTGTGACCCCTGGGTCCCGGCTTTCGCCGGGATGACGGGGGAGAGAGATTTGAAGTTGACGCTGAGAAACCTTAATCCTCGGCGTCAGCCGGGTCCATATCCTCGTCCATGGCGTCCATGTCGGGGGTTTCCGGTTCCGGGCGGCCACGGCGGGCGCGTTCCAGGGAAGCGTCCAGTTCACGCTGGCTGCACAGGCCCAGCAGGACCGGGTTGCGCGCCTTGATGTTGGCGGCGTTCCAGTGGGTCTTGTCGCGCACAGCGGCGATGGTCGGCTTGGTGGTGCCGATCAGCTTGCAGATCTGCGCATCCGACAGTTCCGGATGGGCCTTCAGCAGGTGGGCGATGGCGTCGGGCTTGTCGCCGCGCTTGGTCACCGGGGTGTAGCGCGGGCCCTTGGACCGGGCCACCGGCTGCGGCAGGTCCTGCACGCGCATGCGCAGCTTCAGGTTGGGGTTGGCTTCGACGCGGGCAATCTCTTCCGCCGTCAGTTCGCCGCCGGCCACCGGGTCGCGGCCAACCATGCCCACCGCCACTTCGCCATCGGCGATGGCCTGCACTTCAAGCTCATGCATGCCGCAGAATTCCGCAACCTGCTCGAAGGTGAGACTGGTGTTCTCGACCAGCCAAACGGCGGTGGCCTTCGGCATCAGGGGCTGTGCCATGCTTCCTCCTCAAACGCTTCGCCGGCACCCAGCCAGCAGAAAATCAATCCGTTAACGCAAAAGCCGCCCGTCGCGCGCGGGAGGGGCCCCGCGCAGCCAACCGGACGGACAAGTCAACGACCCGTTCACCTATAGCGTTCCGAGACGGGACAAGCCACGGGATTTTTTAGGGGAATGAGGTAGCGCGATTACAAGACCAGCATGATCTTGCCGATATGGGTGGAGCTTTCCATGAGGCGGTGGGCGCCCGCCGCACCGTCCAGCGGAAAGGTCTTGGCAATCACGGGCCGCACCTGACCACCCGTGACCAGGGGCCAGACCTTTTCCCGGACGGTCGCCGCCAGCGCCGCCTTCTGCGCCGCTGTGCGGGCGCGCAGGGTGGAACCGGTCAGGGTCAGGCGCTTCATCATGATCGGCGCCAGGTTCACCTCCGCCTTCGGACCACGCAGGAAGGCGATGGAGACATGGCGACCTTCCAGCGCCAGACAGTCGATATTGCGGGGCAGATAGTCGCCGCCCACCATGTCCAGCACGACATTGACACCCTTGCCGCCTGTGGCTTCTTTCACCACCGAAACGAAATCCTGGGTCTTATAGTCGATGGCGTGATCGGCCCCCAGGGCCCGGCAGGCCTCCACCTTGTCGGCCCCGCCAGCGGTGGCGAAGACGGTGGCGCCCAGGGCCTTGGCCAGCTGGATGGCGATGGTGCCGATCCCCGATGTGCCGCCATGCACCAGGAAGCTCTCGCCCGCGATCAGGCCGGCGCGTTCGACCACATTGGTCCAGACGGTGAAGACCGTCTCCGGCAAGGCGGCGGCCTGCACCATGTCCAGCCCTTCGGGCACGGGGAGCACCTGTCCCGCCGGGGCCGTGGCATATTCGGCATAGCCACCACCGCCCAGCAGCGCGCAGACCTTGTCACCCACCTGCCAACCCGTGACGCCATCGCCCAGGGCCGCGATGGTGCCGGACACTTCCAGGCCCGGCAGGTCCGACGCACCGGGCGGCGGCGGGTACAGGCCCTGACGCTGCACCACATCGGGCCGGTTGACGCCGGCGACCGCCACCTTGATCAACACCTCGCCCACCGCCGGGACTGGGACAGGACGCGTGGTGGGCACCAGAACCTCCGGCCCACCGGGCTGCGAGATCTCTATGGCGCGCATGCTTGTGGGCAGGGTCATCGGGCGGTTCCTTCGTGCTTCGGGGTGGCGGCCAATCGCGTGATACCGCAGAATGGGGCCAAGACTAGAGCGTATTTCCGTTGACCGGAAACACGCTCTAGCAGTTCGTAGTCCTCAGTCGCCGGCGCTGCATCCGCAGCTTGGCTTTCGCCGCACGAGCTTTGCTGCGGCAGACACCGCCGGAGCGGTTTTCCAGTCAAAGGAAAACCGCCCTGAAGATAGGGATGGAACCGATGGCTTTCGACCTGGATGAGTTGCTGCCCACCAAGAAAGTGTCCAAGCCCCTGGAACTGGCCGGCCTGTCGGTCGGCGACCTGCAGGACTATATCCTGGCGCTGGAGGCGGAGATTGTGCGGGTGAAAGCCGCCATCAAGGATAAGCAGGAGGTCGCGGCGGCGGCCGCGGCGTTTTTCAAGAAGTAGGACGGTGGCGAAACGCCGACAGCACATGGACCCGCAACGCGCTGGACAGGTTACCGGTGCGGGTGGCGTCGATGCGTTCGATCAGGGCGTTGACGGAGATACCTTCCGCCGCCGCCAACTCCTTCAACGCGTCCCAGAAGGGTTCTTCCAGCGTGACGCTGGTCGGATGGCCGGCGACCATGACGGAGCGTTTGCGAATGGTGGTCATATTTCACGCTCCCTCAGGCGCCGGGCGGGCGCATCCGCGCCCTTGGCTTTCGCCGCACGAGCGGCGGGCCGGCGGTCGCCGGCCTGGGCTGTGCCCCGTCACGTCAGATGCTCGCGCGCCAAGTATTCCTGGCTCTGCATTTCCATCAGGCGGCTGATCGTGCGCTGGAATTCGAACGCGTGGGTGCCTTCGGCGTAGATACGCTCGGGTGCCACCTCGGCGGCGATGATGGTGTTCACCTTGTGCTCATACAGCGCGTCGATCAGGGTCATGAAGCGCTTAGCCTCATTGCGCAGCGCCTCTGGCAGACGGGGCACCATGTCAATCAGGACAGTGTGGTAATGGGTGGCGATGGCAAGGTAGTCGCCGGCCCCCAGCGGCCGTGCACAGAGTTCGTCGAAGGTGAACCAGGCCACGCCCTTGGCACAGCGCGGGACGTCCACGCGGCGGCCCTGCACCGTCAGGTGGGTGGCGATGGGGGGGGCGCCATCGGTCAGGTCGGCGAAAGTCTGGGCCATCGCCGCTGCCGTGCCGGCGGTCAACGGATAGTGATAGACCTTGGCCCCCATCAGCCGGGCCAGACGATAATCCCGCGCCGATGCCAGATGCAGCACGTCCAGACGATCCTTCAGCAGGGCGATGAAGGGCAGGAACAGCTGCCGGTTCAGCCCATCCTTGTACAGGTCGTCGGGCGGCCAGTTGCTGGTCGCCACCACCACGACGCCCAGATCGAACAGGGAAGTGAACAGCCGGCCCAGGATCATAGCGTTGGTGATGTCGGTGACGTGGAATTCGTCGAAGCAGAGCAGCCAGCCTTCGGCGGCGATCTCCTTGGCGACCTCCACCACCTCGTCACCCTTGGCGCGGCCTTCGCCCCGGATGGCATGCAGCCGTTCATGGACGCGCAGCATGAAGGCGTGGAAATGCACCCGCACCTTCTCCTCAACCGGGGCGGTTTCGAAGAACAGGTCCATCAGCATGGATTTGCCGCGCCCGACATCGCCATAGATGTAAAGGCCCTGCGGGGCGGGATCGGGACGGCGCGTCAGGCCCAGGCGGGCGCGCCAGCCGGTCTGTCCGGTCGCGGGCCGATAGCCCTTCAGGGCGCGCCACAGGCTTTCCAGCTTCTCCGCCGCCAGTTCCTGGGCCGGATCGGCCTTCAGCGTGCCGGTGCCGCGACGGGCGCGATAGACGGAAAGGGGGCCGTCGGTCATGGCGTGTTCATGAGCAAGGTCAAGGATTTGCACGCCAACTGGTAAAGCCCGCCCGGCCCCTTCGCAAGCGCGGCATGGGCGACCCTGCCCTGTGGCATCATCGGGTATGCTGAAATTGGTCGTTACATTTTAAACAAATTCGTGTGAAATCCTTGCAGCCATGAATATGTCCATCCGCCCCACGCTGGCCGCCATCGCGGCCCTTTTCGTGTTTCTGGTCGCCCTGCCGGCTGCCAGCGCAGACACGGCGTGCCATCTGCGCATCGTGTGGACGGAGCTGCCGCCCTATCAGACGGTGGGTGCGGATGGGAAGCCATCGGGCATCGATATCGAACTGGTGACCGAGGCCAGCCGGCGCATGCCGTGCGCCATCGACTGGGAGTTCGCACCGCGCCCGCGCGCCCTGCTGCTGGTGCAGGAGGGCAAGGCCGATGCCGTCGTTGGCGTGGGCCGCACCGTGGAGCGGGAGGCGTTCGGCATCTTCTCCCAACCCATCCGCGAGGGACGCAATGTCCTGATCGTGCGCAAGGGCTATGCCGCCAAGTTCCCCTATCAGAACCTGACGGCCCTGGCGGCCAGCCCGTTCCGGCTGGGTGTCGTCTCGGGGTCCCGGTACAGCCAGGAATTCGAAGATCTGACGCGCAGCGGCGCGCTGGCCGACAATATCATCCCTGTCCAGAACGGGGAGAGCGCCATGGCCATGCTGATGCGCGACCGGATCGACGGGTTCATCGACGGTTACCGCATCGCGCTGAACCGGGCGGCGCAGTTGGGTCTGGCCGACGATATCGATGTACATCCGATGTTCGTCAATGAACACAAGGCCTTCGCCCTGTTCAGCCAGGCCGCCAATATCGATCCCGCCATCATCACCCGCTTCAATGCCGTGATCATGGGGATGGAAGCCGATGGCACCATTACCCGCATCATCAGCAATTACGGCAGTTGAAACCAGCGCGCGGATAGGGGATCGTGGCGGCATGCCGCCCGCCGCCCTGCCCCGCCCCCATCCCTGATGACCGACCGGCCCGACAACGCGCTGCCGGTTGAGGCCTATGAGCGGGCCAAGGAACTGGCCCGCAGCGGCGCCCCGGCCCAGCGCGCCGAACTGGCGCTGCAACCGGAAACGCCGCCGGAACTGCTGTACTATCTGGCCGATGATGATGACCCGCTGGTCCGCCGCGCCGTCGCCTTTCGCACCGAAACGCCGGTGCAGGCGGCACCCAGGCTGGCCCGTGATCTGGACACCGAAGTGCGCGTGCTGCTGTCGCGCAAGCTGGCGCGGGCCTTGCCGCACCTGACGGGGGCGGAACATGCCGCCATCCGCGACCTGGCCCACCATGCCCTGACCATGCTGGCCGCCGATCAGGTGGTGCGGGTGCGCGCCGCCCTGGCCGGTGCGCTGCGCGATGTCGCGTCCGCCCCGCCGGGCCTGATCGCCGGTCTGGCGCGCGACGTGGCGCGGGAGGTGGCGGAACCCATTCTGCGCGGCTGCGTCAATCTGGCGGATGAGGAACTGGTGTCCATCATCGCGGCCCAGCCCGTGCCCTGGGTTCTGGAAGCCATCGCCCGGCGCGACCATGTCTCCGCCCCGGTGGCAGAGGCGGTGGCGGCCACGGGTGATCCGGTGGCCACCGCAAGCCTTCTGGCCAATCCCGGTGCCGCCCTGTCCGACCGGGCCATGTCGCGGCTGGTGGAAAAGCCCCTGTCCGCCATGGACATGACCAAGAGTACGGCCAAGCCGCTGCTGCCGCCATCGCTGCTGGGCAAGCTGGCCCGGATTGTCGAGGACAGTATCAAGGGCGAACTGGCGGGCCAGGGGTTCGACCGGCAGGAACGGCAGGAGGTGGTGGAGGTTACCCAGCGCCGCCTGGACTGGGCCCGCGATTATGTGAAGCGGGAGCCGCCCGACGCCAAGGCCGCCCGCCTGAAGGCCGAGGGCAAGCTGGACGAGGCCTCCATCTGGGATGCCCTGTCCTGGGGCGACAAGCCGTTCGTGCGCGAGGCGCTGGCCCTGCGCGCCGATCTGCCGGCGGAGCTGGTGCAGCGGATCATTGATACACAGAGCGCCAGGGCCATCACTGCCCTGGCCTGGCGCGCGGGGCTGTCCATGCGCTGCGCCCGGCTGTTACAGCTGAAGTCCGGCCTGCCGCCGCCCAAGCTGCTGAATGCCCGGCATGGGGTGGATTACCCGATGAATGAGGCGGAGATGCGCTGGCAGCTGGGACTGTTCGGGGTGGAGTGAGATGTAGTGCGGATTTGCGAAGCGTAATTCGCGCCATTATTCAAACGTGCGCAAGGCTGCCGGGGCGCCTTTCAGGTGCTTGACCAGCAGGCTGACGATTTCCTCCATCTGGGTGCGGACCTTGTCCAGTTCCATGGAGGTCTTGTCGTCAAGTGCCGCTTCCATCAGCATCATGTCGAAATCATTCAGCAGGCTTTTCAGGCTTTCATGCTCCGCCTCCAGAATGTCATAAGCGCCGAGCGCATGGATCAGCAGTTCGGGCGGATCGCGGAAGAAAGCCAGGCTCATGCGCGTAAAGCTGGTGATGGAGCGCAGACGCATGCGGATCAGCCAGCCGCGCAGATCGGCGGGCACGCCCCGGTTGGGGGCTTCCTCGGCCTTGTCGGTGATGGTGAAGATCAGGGCCTGGATTTCAAGATAGCGGGCGCGCGCCTTCTTGAAATCGGGGAAGGTGGCCAGCTTCACGCTTTCCTGCTTTTCAAACAGGCTGACGGCACCGGCCAGCGACTGCGACAGATGCCGCAATACCGTCGCCCGCTGTGCGGCATCCTGTTCGTAACGCATGAATATCCCCGTGTGCCTCAATCTTTATAATGTCGCGCACTCTATCGGTGGATGGCAAGCAGCACCACCATACCTTAAGGATGGCACCGAAAGGCCGGCCCCTGCCGAAAGCAGGGGGGCTGCCCCCGCATCCCCGTCGCTTGTCCCCGCCCCGGCCCGATGGTAGAGCAGCAGGCATGATGCAGCCCCTGGCCCGCCCCCTTCCCCACCCCCTGCCCGACGCGCAGCCGCGTGATGCGGGACAGGTGGTGCTGGTCGTGCGCGATCTGGTGGTGACGACGCTGATTGGCATCTATGACTATGAATATGTAAAGCCGCAGCGCCTGCGCCTGAACCTGGAACTGGCACTGACGGCGGACACGGATCGGCCCTGGACCCATGCCGATCTGGTCGCCACGGCCAGCCAGATTGTCACCGAGGGCCATACCAACCTGCTGGAATGCCTGGCCGAACGGCTGGCCACTGCCCTGCTGTCCGACGGACGCGCCGCCATGGCCCTGATCCGTCTGGAAAAGCTGGACGCGTTTGCGGAATGCGAAGCGGTGGGTGTGGAGATCGTGCGGGCGGCATGATGTGACGGCGGTCACAGCACTGTCGGCGATCCGTTTGGAAACAAGCCATCCCTGTCAGGTAATACAACCCTCGTCCGAAGGGGCTAAGCCTTTCGCGATTCGGACACGGGCTATTGCATTACACACATATGCAAACAACCCATATGGATGCAGTTTTTGATTGAAAGCAATATTTATTCTGCAATTTCCTAAAATTTGACACAATACTAAAAACCATGAAAGAATTTTGATCTTACGGATTCTTAATCATCCAAATAAAAAGGGACCATCTTGAAGAAGATCATGCTTTCGTTGGCAGCGATGGCTCTGCTTTCGGCCTGCTCCACCATTTCCGACGGCACGACCCAGGAAATCGTCGTCAACACCAATCCGGATGGCGCCAACTGCGCCCTTATGCGCGAAGGCGTTGCGGTTGCACGCGTCAACCCGACACCGGGTGCCGCCACCATCCAGAAGACCAAGCATGACATCACTATTGTCTGTACGAAGCCCGGCTTCCAGCAGGCAACCTTCATGAACAAGTCGGGTGTGGCCGCCAATACCTTCGGCAACATCATCCTGGGCGGCGGCATCGGCTGGGCCATCGACAGCGCGACGGGCGCCGACAACAAATATGAGTCCCCCGTCAATGTCACCATGATCCCGGAAGGTGCGGCACCCGCCCCCGTGGCCGGTGAAGCCTCCGGCAATGCTGCCGGTGCCGCCACCCCCGCAGCTCCGAAGTAAGAGACCGCCATGAGACTGCTGCACCTTCTCACCATCACCGCCCTGCTGCTGCCGCTTGCCGCCTGTTCATCGCGGCCAGAGGCAATGGTTGCCAGCGCCCCCGCCGACGCAAGAGGTCTGGTCCATTCATCGCCGCTGTTCCTGTCGACCAGCGTCGGCACGGTGACGACGGCGACGGAGAAGGGAAAGTCCTGGGAGTTTGTCTCCGAAGGGCTGTTCCGTGAAGGATTGCAGCAGTCGCTGGGCGCCACGGGCCTTCTGGCGACCGACCGTGCGCCGACCTATATCGTGGATGTCGTCTTGATCGATACCGATCAGCCGATTTTCGGTACCGATTTCACGGTGACCTCAACGATAGATTACACGATCCGTGACAAACGGACGGACAGCCCGATTTTCAAGGAACGGGTCGTCGCCCCCTTCACTGCCAAATTCTCCGAAGCCTTCCTGGGGGCGGAGCGGGCACGGGTGGCGAATGAAGGTTCCATGCGGGCCAATATTGAGAAGTTCCTGGGCGCTGCCCTGAAAGCCCTGAAGGATGTGAAGGCAGCAACGCCGACATCATAATCGGCGCTGGGGTCCGCTGGGCACAGCAGCAGGTCAGGTCGAAGGGCGGCACACCCTCGACCTGACCTACGGGGATGATTGACTTTACTCCACCCCACCCGCCAGCACCTGTACCGTCAGGCCGCCCGTGGTGCGCAGGGTTTCGACCACGCGTTGGGCGTGGCGTTTGGACCGGCATTCGATGGTCAGGTCGATGTCGGTGGCCTTGACCGTCGTGGTGGTGAACAGGCGCTGGTGCGAGGCCTCGATGATGTTGCCGCCGGCTTCGCCCACCAGACCGGTGATGCGGGACAGGGCGCCCGGACGGTCGGGGATGGCGATGCGGACCGCGATCAGGCGGCTTTCACGCACCAGTTGACGCATGATCACCTGGGCCAGCAGGCGGCTGTCGATATTGCCGCCGCACAGGACCAGCCCGACCTTCGATCCCTGGAACAGCTGCGGATGGGTCAGCAGCGCCGCCAGCCCCGCCGCCCCCGCCCCTTCGGCCACGGTCTTTTCGATGTTGAGGAACAGGGCCACCGCCTCCTCCACCGCGACATCGGGGACCAGGACCACCTGATCCACCAGGGCGCGGCAGATTTCCAGGGTCAGGGCGCCGACATTCTTCACCGCGATGCCTTCGGCGATGGTGTCGCCGCCCACCTGGATCGGCTCGCCCTTCAGGGCCTGGGCCATGGCGGGATAGGCCTCCACCTCCACCCCGATGATGCGGATGGCGGGGTTCAGGGCTTTGGCCGCGACCGCGATGCCGCTGATCAGGCCGCCGCCGCCGACGGGCACCACCAGCGTGTCCAGATGCGGCACGGCGTCCAGCATTTCCAGACCGATGGTGCCCTGGCCCGCGATCACGTCGGGATCGTCATAGGGATGGACGAAGACCAGCCCCTCGTCGCGCGACAGACGCTCCGCCTCCGCCGCCGCTTCGGCCAGGACGGTGCCTTTCAGGACGACACGGGCGCCATGTTCCTCCGTCCGCTCCACCTTGGTGAAGGGCGTGCCTTCGGGCATGACGATGGTGGCGGGAATGCCCAGACGACCGGCGTGATAGGCCACACCCTGGGCGTGATTGCCGGCCGACATGGCGACGACGCCACGGCGGCGCTCCTCCTCCGTCAGCTTGCGCAGCTTGTTCAGGGCGCCGCGTTCCTTGAAGGCGGCGGTGAACTGCAAATTCTCGAACTTTACCCAAACCTCGGCCCCGGTCAGTTGCGACAGGGTGCGCGACGGGACGCAGGGCGTGTCCATGATGTGGCCGGAGAGCGCCTTCGCGGCCTCCTTCACATCGGCCAGGGTCACGGAAAGGGGGGCGGTGGATAGGGCGGTCATGGATTGCGGTCTCCTTGGACGCAAGGATACGGCATCCCACCCACCGCGACGGGGCGGGCGGGGCCGGTGGGTGCGCGTTCAGGTCCACGCACTTCTCACGCATTCTTGAGTCTCACGCTCCATTGTTGCTGACGAGACGATTTTTCACAGCGCTGGTAGACCGGGTTTCGTTTTCCTCAAGCGCCGGCGCGGCATCCGCCGCTTGGCTTCATGCCGCACGTGCGGCGCGTCGGCAGTCGCCGCCGGACCTGTTTCTGGCCAACCGTAAACAGCTCTACGTCAGCGCGGGCAGCCCGGCGTGCCGCAACGGGCAGCACCCGCCGCGACATAGACGCCGCAGACGGTGCATTTGGCCATTTCCTGCGTATCGGTCGATGGCGTCTTGCGGTCATTGCCGCGTGGCGTCTTTGCCCGGTCACCGCCATTGCGGCGCAGGGCCGCCTGCCGTTCCCGCTGGACCTTGCCCAGCAGGCGGAATGCGAACCAGACGATGGCCAGAAGGCCCACCAGGGTGATGATCTTGGTCAAGGACAGCATGGCTGCAAAGTGTGGGAAGCCGGAAACGGGAGCAAGTAAATTCAGAGACCAAAGCGCGCGAAAGCGGCGCGTTCGGATGCCGCATCCGCCACCCCATCGGCCAGCGACCGCGCGTCCAGCCCGATAAAGCGCCCCAGGCCGGGACCGCGCGGGGGATTGATCAGGCGGATATCCACCTTCTCCCCGAACCGTTCGCGCAAGGTGGCGCGCATGTCGCCGGTGCGATCGATCAGGCCAAGCTCCAGCGCCCTAGCCCCGGTCCAGAAGGCGCCCGTGAACAGATCATCCTCCGCCGCCTTCAACCGGGAAGCGCGGCGGTCGCGCACCCAGGCCTTGAACGCCTCATGCATTTCCGCCTGGATGGATTTCAGATGGGCGACATCCTCTTCCCGCTCGGGGCGGAACGGGTCCAGCATGGCCTTGGCCGCCCCGGACGTATGGACGCGCCGATCAACGCCCAACCGCTCAATCAGGCCGGTAAAGCCGAAGCCGGCAGAGACAACGCCGATCGAGCCGACAATAGAACAGGCATCCGCCGTGATCTCATCCGCCGCACAGGCCAGCCAATAGCCACCGGACGCGGCCACATCCTCCACAAAAGCCAGGACGGGCACATTCTTTTCCGCCGCCAGCGCCCGGATTCGCCGCCCGATCAGGGCCGATTGCACCGGGGAGCCACCGGGAGAGTTGATGGCAAGCGCCACCGCCGCCAGCCCGTTCGGGGCGAAGGCCCGGTCGATATCATCGGCCAGCCCCTCCAGCGACAGGCCCCGCCGCCCCATGCCAATGGCCCCCGACAGGCGCAGCACCGATACCAGCGGCGACAATGAGAGGCCGGCAAGCTTTCTGAGGCGGCGGATCATGGGCAATGGCTTTCCAAAGCGAAGGCGATGGTGAAGAGATGGGGGTGGCATGCGCGCAACGGTAGCCCCGTTCCATACGAAAGAGCGCGGAGAAGGTTTGACCGCGCCCCGGCAGCGGCGCACCCTGTCACTTATGACGAAGGTTCGAGCCAACACCACCTCTTTTGTATATATCACGCTGGCATTCTGCATCCTTTCATTGGTGCAGCTGGCCGTACCACTCGCCTATGCGGAGCAAACGGTCGTAGAATTGATGGCCGTCCAGAGCCCGCCCATGGCGATGGCGGACGGGGAAGAGCCAGGTGCCGTTCTGGAACTGGCCACCGCGGCGGTGGAACGGGCGGGGCTGAAGCCCAAGGTCACCTTCATCCCCTGGCGCCGGGCGCAGGAAATGGTGTCGGGGGGCAAGGATGTCCTGATCACCCCGCTGACCTGGCTGCCGTCGCGCGCGGATAAATTCACCTGGATCGGGCCGATCTGCCGCATGGAACGATCCATCGCCAGCATCAAGGACCGTATCGACAGCCTGGATCAGGCCAAGCGGGAACGGCGTATCCTGGTGGTGGGGGCCGGCAGTGCCCAGGAGATCCAGCTGCGCGACTGGGGCTATCCGTCCGACCTTATCGTCGCCACGCCGCTGGGCACGCGGGAGGCAGAGATGCTGGCCAGCGGGCGGGTCGATGGCTGGTACAGCGGGACCGCACAGATTCGCTGGCGCTGGAACCGGGAGGGGCGGAAGGAGCGGCTGATCATCGGCAACGCGATTGTCGTGGATCAGATCCATCTGGCCTGTTCACGCGATTGCGACCCGACGCTGGCCGCCACCCTGCGCGGCGCGCTGCAAAGCCTGCGTGATGATGGAACGACGGATCGCATCCTGGCGCGCTACGACCTCTATTATTGAAGGGGCAGCGGGGCCGCATGGCGCAGCATAGCCTCCACCGGGGCGGTGTAGCCCTGGCCCTCCCCATGCAGAACCAGACCGGGCAGCAGGGACAAAGGCCCGCGCGCGTCGCGCCGGGCGCTGACAATCACACGCTTGGCGGGCACGCCGGCGCGGGGCCAGAGCGGCAGGACGCGGATATCCCCGAACCGGCCCGCCAGCAGCGACAGCAGATGGTCCAGCCGTTCCGCCGGATAGATCAGGGTCAGCGTGCCGCGGCTTTTGCCCAGGCGCAGGGCGGCCTGTACGAATCCCGCCAGATCGCCCACCCCTTCCCCATGGCTGTTGGCCTTGTGCCCGCTGGCTGAGGGCGTGTGGCGGCCCGTGGGCCAGAAGGGCGGGTTGGCCAGAATATGGTCGAAACTGTTGGGGCGCAGGCCTTCCGGCGGGGCGGACACATCGCCATCCAGGACGGTGACACGGTCGGCAAGACCGCTTTCGGCGGCCCCGCGCCGGGCTAAACCGGCGGCAAGGTCCTGTATCTCCAGCCCCGTCACCGCCAGACCCGGCACACGGGCGGCCAGACACAGCAGGGCCGCCCCCGTGCCGCACCCCAGTTCCAGCACGGCCTGTCCCGCCACCGCCGGCACGGCGGCGGCCAGCAGGACCGGATCGATCGCAGCGCGGTAGCCGTCCGCCGGCTGGAACAAAGTGACGCGGCCACCCAGCAATTTGGTGGCATCGATATCGCCGCAACCGGTCACGCCGATGCCCCCAGCGCAACGGCCAAGCCTGCCTCCACCAGCAGGGCGCGGGCCTTATCCAGATCATCATCGGCCACGCAGAGACGGCGGGGAATGGCCCCGATGCTGCCTTCCAGCACAGAGGTATGCTGGTCCAGCAGCACGCAAGGGATGCCGGCATCGGACAGGAGCGATTGTGCGAAACTCAGCTCCACCGGGTCGTTGCTGCGGATCAGCGGCTGCATGCGGGTCCATCCCCTTCGGAGTTTCAAGGCGGACATGCCGCGTATAAACGCCGGCAGGTCTTGACCCGCCGGGCTTCCCCGCTATGCTCCCCCGCAATCCCTCGGCCCGTCAACCGGGCTTGTTGTCTGCTGCCTTCTCGCGATGGAGCCTTGACCCGTGGCCACCGTGACCACCCTTGATCCCAAGCGCCGGAAGCCGGACACCAACGCGCTCGACAATCTGGTCGCCCTCGTGGCCCAGGATCTGGCCGATGTGAACGAGATCATCGTCAACCGCATGCAGTCGCCGGTAGCGCTTATCCCGCAGCTGGCAGGCTACCTGATCGCCAGCGGCGGCAAGCGTTTGCGCCCGGTCCTGACGCTGGCCGCCGCCAAACTGTGCGGGTACCACGGCGAGACTCACAAGCCGCTGGCGGCGTGTGTGGAGTTCATCCATACGGCCACCCTGCTGCATGATGACGTGGTCGATGAAAGCGACCTGCGGCGCGGGCAGGCCAGTGCCAATGCCGTCTATGGCAACAAATCCTCCGTCCTGGTCGGTGATTTTCTGTTCTCCCGCGCCTTTCAGGTGATGGTGGAGGCAGGATCGCTGGACGTGCTGCGCATCCTGTCGAACGCGTCCGCCGTCATCTCCGAGGGCGAGGTTCTGCAGCTGATCACGCAGAACGATACCGAGACCAGCGAGGAAGCCTATCTGGAGGTCATCAAGGCCAAGACGGCGGAACTGTTCGCCGCCGCCTGCCGCATCGGCGCGGTCGTCGCCGGTCGCCCCACGGCGGAAGAGGACGCCCTGCGCTCCTACGGCATGAATCTGGGCATTGCCTTCCAGCTGGTCGATGACGTGCTGGATTATTCGGCGGCGCAGGCCAAGCTGGGCAAGAATATCGGCGACGATTTCCGCGAGGGCAAGATCACCCTGCCCATCGTTCTGGCCTTCCGCCGGGGCGATGACGAGGAACGGACCTTCTGGCGCCGGACCATGGAAGATCTGGACCAGGGCGAAGGCGATCTGGACCGTGCCATCGCCCTGATGGCCAAGCATAATGCCCTGCATGACAGCGTAGAGCGCGCCCGCCATTACGTGTCGGTGGCCCGCGACGCGCTGGGCCTGTTCCCGGCCAGCCCCGTGAAGCGGGCGCTGCTGGACGTGCTGGAATTCGTGGTCGACCGCGACTACTGATTTTCGGGGTACCGTGCAGAAAATCAGGCCGGGAGGGTTCGCCCCCCGGCCTTTTTTGTATCGGGCGGAGCGGTCGGCGGGCGCGAGGCTGCCATGCGGACCGGCATGGGTGGGAAAACGTCATCTAGGGCTTGCATGGGCCGTTCGATGACGCTATACAGCCGCCCACGCAAACGACGGCTTCGGCCACCGGGTGCGGAACATGTGACGGAGTATAGCTCAGCCTGGTAGAGCGCTGCTTTCGGGAGGCAGAGGCCGGAGGTTCGAATCCTCTTACTCCGACCAGTAAAAACCCCGGTTCGACACTGTCGGACCGGGGTTTTTTGCATATGGGCCGGGGTCGGGAGAGGGCGGCGGCGTATTTCCTGATCAGCCACTGACCATCCTCGCCCATGATTGACCACGCGGCGCGGGCACGATAGTCGTGGCGGTGGGTGCCCGTATCGGCGACGTCGGCGAGGCGTAGATATGCGAGGCCGATGTTTTCAGGGTGGCCGATCCGTTGATAATGTGCAAACGCCTGCCGACAGAGGGAGCAGGCATCCGCGCGGCCCACGAAATGATCGGACGCCCCGTCCGCCATTGGGGCTGGCCGGGGGACGAGGTCACCCTCACGGCCTGCGTCCGGCAGGTGCTGGAAACACATCTGTACAGAGATGAACCTCAGCCCCCCTCACAGGCGCGGGGCTGAGCAGTCGGCGGCCACTGACACTCCGTACTGAGGTCCAGCAGCCATCGCCGCCCGACCGGGCACTTCGGTGGTGCCGGCGGGGGACAGGCGGAAAAGTTTCAAGTCAGGCATGATCCGGGTCGATCTCTGCCTCGGGTTCGATTTCCGGCTCTGGCAGAATGAAGCCAAGGCGCTTCAGCCGGGAACGGATACCACCCTCGGTTCGTTCAAATCGGCGGGCCAGAGCAGCGATGTCCATACCGTCCTGCCAAAGGCCGGACAGTTCCGCGTCCAATACCTTGTTCCAGGAGGCGCCCGCATTGGCAGGCAAATCGACACGGCGCTGTTTCGCCTGCGGCTTACCCGCCCCATCCAGCGTCTGGATAATTTCCGCCAGGGCCGTCCATTCATTGCGCGTCAAGGTGATGGCAGGGCCACCCGGCGCCCGTAATTCCGCCACCGCGCCATCGTCCGGTATCAACAGGGCAAAGGCCTTACCCTTCACGTCCCATTCAACAATCTGGCGACGAACCACAGCCACCATGCTCATGCTACCTTTTGTGTACGACCGCGTCTTGGCGTCCCGCCCCGCGCCACCCGGATACAGTCCAGTTGCGTTCTTTTAGAAGAAAATTTGAGACGAGTGAAAATATCCTGGAACATCTACTACTGATTCCACCTTGTCAGAATTCGACTTTATCAATCTCTCCCTCTTTGAGTATGGCAAAGATTTTTCCATATTGGAATTATCAATATTATTAGCGTCAATGCTATCTATTAGATCTTTGCTGACTCCGTTTCTGATAATAACGCCGCTGGAAATATTTCCATCTAAATTTAATGGGACCGGGAACTGCAATCTACGCTCGCTTCCAATATACTTTTCCCCGCTGACTTCGAATATATTATCATCTCCTTTACGTACATCTGCAATTTCCTGAATCGCCATCTTTTTCTGAATGACTGCATTTTCCATTGCTTTCTGCATCCCTTTCTCATCCCTCACGGAACGAGCGCGACTGTAGCCGGCATCAGGGTCTAAAATAGCGCCCGCAGCGTATGGAAGTCCGGATGCTGCAAAGAATCTTGACAAGCTACTTCTTGCAATCGCCTCTTTCGCCCTTAATTTAAGGGAGTCTGTTATATGAATTTTCTGCCCTGATCCGGGCGGGTCCGTGATGACCAAAACAGATTCGTGCCTAGGCGGGTCTTCATTTTCGGTCTTAGCAATGAATAGACCAGAAACAATCGTTTCTCCACCACCAATATCAAATATAAGATTTCTTATTTGCTCCTTTCCAGCCTCGATCTGTCTGTTTAATGGACCTCTTCCGCTTTGCGTACCTTTGCATTCGATCTGATGATAAACTCCGTTTGAGATACCAATAAAATCAGGGGTTTTTTGAGCCCCATTCACTGCTATCTCTCCAATGTATTCAGCCCCAGCATCATACGCCAACTCTTTAACGAAGTGCAGCCCATCACATACTTCGTCTATACCCAACATCTTGATCATTGCGTACATAGAGAACGCGACGCCAAAATCATCGCTGAGTATCGTTTTCTGATGTGGATCAATTGAATTATATTCTGGCTTCAGGCGGAGGTAGCGACCATCTATTACTGTGAAATAGTATCTAATCCACGCGTAATACTCAGCCAAGGAAACGCCAAAAGAAGATACTGGGGTCGTCAAAACCCCAAGCAAATGAAAAACTTCATTTAGTGGAAATTTATAATAATACTCACCCGCTGGAAAGCATGACGGAACGTCTTTACCCAGCTCCAGCCAGCTCCTAGTCTGAACCTCAATCTTTACCCATTTTTCCATTATCGTGACTCCTTATCAGTTAAATTCCAAGTTAATTCTATTAACTGGAGCATCAGGACAATCAACTCTCCTCAGAAAATCCTATGGAGCCGTTCAAACCCGCAATTGGTGGCTTTGAACGGCCCACTGTTCAGGCTTTCGCGGTTTACCACTACTCCCCGCTTAATTTGAAGCGAAATTAGGCCAGACCATTGCCGCTGCACGTGCGCCCAAAGGCGTTCTGACAGGATGGTTGCCAAGGCCCGGTCCAACTGCACCTTACAGGTGGCGGGCGGCGCGGGGGTTGGGCAATGATGGTCAGGGCGGGGATCGGTTTATCTGGGTTTTCAGGAAAGGCTCAAAGGCCAACAGGTAATCCTATGGCCTTGTGAAGCGGCGGCCATAGCCTGGACCGTACCCAGATAGGTGATAACCGTTCGCCGCGCCTGTCCTGCCGTCCGGTTCAGAGCTGGCTGACGGGGAGCGGCAGGCCCACGGTTTCGGTCAGTTCTTCCAACAACCGCCCAAATAGAGCTGGCCGGGTTGACCACGACAGGCCCGACCGCGCCGACCGCCTGCATCTGCGCATAGAGGCCAACGGCATAGAAGATGCAATATTCAACCCTGCCAATCTCCGTGCACAGCCGCGTGGCGCGCCCGATCATCTGTTCATAGAGGATGCGGCTGAACACCCGGCGTACAAAGACCGGGTTCACAATCTTCGGCACTTGGCCATAGCACCGGGCGCGGTGAGAAAGCAAAAAAGGCGGCGCCGGAGCGCCGCCCTTATCTGGTGCAGAAGACTGCTTGTTAACAGCCAGACCGCGATCTCTGATACACAAAATCTGCCATATGCGAGGAAAACGCGCAACCTTTATTTTTAGGAATGCTTACGCAGGCGACCCACGCATAATAGAGAATTCAAATAAAAATATCTAAAAACATCTCAAATGAGAAGAGCGCTCATCCCTAATGATGAATAAGATACGTATCCTTCAATCAATGGCATGAGGCATGAAGATGCGCTGGCGGTTGGGCCTGGATATGGGGGCGGGTTCGTTGGGGTGGTGCGCGGTACGGCTGGATGATCAGGGCTGCCCCGACGGCATCCTGGCCGCCGGCAGCCACATCTTCGGCGATGGAAGGGCACCGTCGCGGGGGGATCAGCAGGGAACCCCGCTGGGCGTTGAGCGGCGTGCGGCGAAGGCCATGCGGCGGCGGCGCGACCGGTTTCTGGGAAGACAGGCCAAGCTGCTGGCACGGCTGACGCTGGCCGGCCTGTTTCCCGCTGACCCTGTCCGGGCCAAGGCGCTGGAACTGCTGGACCCCTATGTCCTGCGCGCCCGCGCGCTGGACGAGGCGTTGCCGCCCCATCAGCTGGGTCGCGCCTTCTTCCACCTGAACCAGCGCCGCGGTTTCAAGTCCAACCGCAAGACAGACCGGGGCGTGGACGATGAGGCCGGCAAGATCGCCATCGGTATCGACCGACTACGTGCCGCCATCGCGGCGGCAGAGGCCCGGACCATGGGCGAGTTTCTGCATAAACGCCGGCAATCGGCACCGGATGTAAACCAGATCCCCAGCGTCCGTACGCGTCTGCGCCCCGAAACCGGAGAGGAGGCAAAGGGTGACGGCTATGATTTCTACCCTGGACGTGAGCTGGTGGAAGAGGAGTTCGATGCCATCTGGGACGCACAGGCCCCACATCACCCAAGCTTGCTGACCCCGGACAACAGAGCGCTGCTGCACGAGGCCATCTTCTACCAGCGCCCGTTAAAGGCGCCGAAGATCGGCAAATGCACCCTGCTGAACAACGAGCCACGCCTGCCCAAGGCGCACCCGCTGTTCCAGCGGCGGCGGCTTCTGGAAGAGGTCAACGCGCTGCGCATCGTGCGGCCAGGCGAGGTGGCAACCAAACTGACGTGTGAGCAGCGCGACCTTTTGATGCTGAAGCTGAAGGACAAGGCCAAGGTCAGCTTTGAAACCCTGCGCAGCAAGGTTTTGAAACTGGAGCCAGAGGCCCGTTTCAACAAGGAAGGGGAAAACCGAACAGAATTGGTGGGCGACGAGGTCTGCGCCCAGATGTCCGCCAAGACCCGGTTTGGCAAGGCCTGGGCACATTTCACCGATGAAAAGCGATGGGCGATCCTGTCCCGCCTGATCGAGGAGGAGGACGAAGAACGCCTGGACACCTGGCTGCGCACCGAGCATGGGCTGGACGCGGAGCAGGCAAGGGCGGTGGCTGGCGCGCGTCTGCCCGCAGGCTTTGGCCGGTTCGGGGAAACCGCAACGCGGCGGTTGATCGCGGCATTGCAGGCCGAGGTGATCGTTTATAGCGAGGCGGTTGTTGCCGCCGGCCTGGGCCATCACAGCGATATGCGGACGGGCGAAGTGCTGGCTGAACTGCCCTATTATGGCATGACGTTGGAACGCCACCTGCTGCCCGGAACCGGCGACAAGGCCGATCCGGAGGAATTGCGCATCGGCCGGTTAACCAACCCCACGGTCCATATCGCGCTGAACCGCCTGCGCCGCATCGTCAACCGGTTGATCAAGACCTATGGCAGGCCGGAGCAGATCGCCATCGAGTTGGGCCGTGAGCTGAAGCTGACCGACGAGGATAAGCAGCGACTGTCGCGGCAGAATAACCGCAATCGCGCCGATGCGGAGGCGCGATCCAAGAAGCTGGCCGAACTGGGACAGGCCGATAATGGCGCCAATCGCGCCCGCCTGAAACTCTGGGAGGAGTTGAACCGGGAAAACGCATTGGATCGTCGCTGCATCTATAGCGGCCAGCAAATCTCCATCGCCATGCTGTTCTCCGATGCGGTGGAGGTGGACCATATCCTGCCCTTTGATGCCACCCTGGATGACAGCAACAACAATCGCATCCTGTGCCTGCGCGAATGGAACCGCCGCAAGCGCAAGCAATCGCCCTATGAAGCATGGGGCCACACCGACTATTGGCCGGATATCGCCGCCCGTGCCGCCCGTCTGCCCAAGGAGAAGCGCTGGCGGTTCGAGCCCGACGCCATGCAGCGCTTCTCTGCCGAGGACAGGTTCATTGCCCGGCACCTGGTGGATACCCAATACATGTCGCGGCTGGCGCGGGAGTATCTGGAGGCGCTGTATCCGGAGAAAGGAGAAGGCAGCGGCCATGTCTGGGTGTCGCCCGGTCGGCTGACCGAACTGATCCGGCGCAAGCTGGGCCTGAATGAATTGCTGCCCGACCATAATTTTGCCGGCGTCAAGAACCGGCTGGACCATCGCCATCACACTATCGACGCCTTCGTCGTGGCCGTGACCGACCGCTCACTCCTGCAAGGCATATCCCGCGCCTCCGCTCTGGAAGGCGAAGAAGGACGGGAACGGGTGATCGTGCCGGAACCGTGGGACGGCTTTCGAGAGGCGTTGCGCACCACGCTGAACACCATCACCGTCTGGCACCGACAGGATCATGGCACCGCGTCCAAGGCCGGACTGGCCCAAGGGCGCGACCAAACAGCAGGAAAGCTGCACAATGACACCGCCTATGGCTTGACCGGTCGGCAGGATACCAAGGGCAACGATTTGGTGGTGAGCCGCAAGCCGCTGATGTCCCTGAAACCCGCCGATATCGAGCCGGTGCCCGACGATGCGCCCATCACCAAGGGCGTGCGGGACCGCGATCTGCGCAAGGCATTGGCGCATTTCACCCAGGCGACGGAGGGTAAGGGATTCCTTCAGGCGCTGGAGCGATTCACACGCCTGGGGCCGCTGCATTTTCGGGGTATTCGCCGCGTCCGACTTATCCAGCCACTGGCAGTTATCCCAATCAAGGGGCCGGACGGTGTGCCCTACAAGGGCTATCTGGGGGGAGAGAATTTCCGCTGCGATGTCTGGGAAATGCCTGACGGGGCCTGGAAACCGGAAGTGACATCCATGTTCCAGGCGCACCAACCGGGCTGGACCTCGGCTATCCGGGCCGCGTGCCCCACCGCGCGCAAGGTGCTGAGCCTGCACAAGCGGGACATGATCGCCATCGAACGGGAAGAAGGCGTACGCACCTTGATGGTGGTGGCACAGATCTGGTCCAACGGTCAGGTCACCCTGGTGGAGCCGCACGAGGCCGGTGACCTCAACAAGCGCAACAAGTCAGAGGATGATCCCTTCGGCTATTTCATGCCAACGGCAGGTGGGCTGAAACGGCTGAAGGCACGGCAGGTGCGCGTGGACGAGTTGGGCCGCGTTCAGGACCCCGGCTTCCCCGCCCGCAAGGCGCGCCGGCGGACGCGACCGAAACAGGTTGATTGACGGGACAGGTGGACCATGGGCCTGGAACGGATCGTTGATATCGCGACCGATGGACGGCACCTGTCGGCCCATCGGGGTTTCATGCTGGTCAGCGAGGACAGGCAGGAGGTAGGCCGTGTCCCGCTGGACGACATCGCGGCCGTCATCGTCCATGCCCATGGCGTCACCTGGACCACCAGTCTGCTGGTAGCCCTGGCGGAGAGGGGCGCCATCATGGTGTTGTGCGGGTCCAACCATGCGCCAGTGGCGCTCTGCCTGCCAATCGACGGGCATCATGCCCAGAATGCCCGCCTGCGCGCGAATGGGACGCAGGCCGCCCCCTGGTCAAGCAATTATGGCGGCGCACGGTGGTCGCCAAGATCGACTGGCAGCGCACCGTGCTGCTTGCCCATGGCAAACCTGCCGATGCCTTCGACCTTCTGGCACGTAAAGTGACATCGGGCGACACCGGTAACGTTGAGGCGCAGGCCGCACGCCGGTACTGGCCCCTGCTGATGGGGGACGATTTCCGGCGCGACCGCGACGCCGCCGATGCCAACGCCATGCTGAACTATGGCTATACGGTCATGCGTTCCCTCTGTGCCCGCGCGGTCGTTGCCGCCGGGCTGCATCCATCCATCGGTATTCACCATGCCAACCGCGGCAATGCCTTCGCCCTCGCGGATGATCTGGTGGAACCGTTTCGGCCCCTTGTGGATAGCCTGACAGTACGGCTTCTGGACAAGGGTGTCGTTTCGGTCGATCCGGCGGCCAAGCGTGCCTATGCAGGCCTTATCGCTTTCGATCTTCCGGGATCGGCCGGTACCACCACGGTGGCAGTCGCAGCCAACCGTGTGGCGCAAAGCCTAGCTCTCGCTTTCACGCTGGGCCGGTCGGATCTGCTGGAACTGCCCCCTCCCCCGCCAACGGCGGCGCTGGCCGATTTGGGCAGACTGGTGTCATGACGGCCACACAACTCAGCGGGTATCGGCTCATGTGGATCTTCGTGATGTTCGACCTGCCTGTAGCGTCGAAGGCGCAATCCCGTGCCGCCACCAAATTCCGTGAATTCCTCCTGGACGAAGGCTTCGAGAAGAGCCAATTCTCCGTCTATGCACGTTTTTGCAGCGGCAAGGAGCAATTCGAAACCTATATGCGGCGAATCGAAGGCAACCTTCCAGCCCAGGGAGAGGTGCATGTCCTCACTTTTACCGACCGGCAGTACGAAAATATCGTGCGTTTTTCCAGCCAACGCCGCCGGAAACCGAAGAAAAACCCCGACCAGCTGGCTCTGTTTTGACCGATCCGGCCCGATTTGCAGGCACAGAAAAGCCATCATACCCTTTAATATCAAGGGCATGATGGCTTATCTATAATAGCCGCTCAGAGATCGCGGTCCAGCGGCAACACGCCGTTCTTGCATTCGAAATCGCGGGGGATAATAGCCGCTCAGAGATCGCGGTCCAGCGGCAACGGCGCGGCGGTTCCAGGCGTCGGCGCGCTCATAATAGCCGCTCAGAGATCGCGGTCCAGCGGCAACGACACCTGGATATCAGCCGTGGGCGGCAATATAATAGCCGCTCAGAGATCGCGGTCCAGCGGCAACTGCAGGTAGTAGCGGGTTTCGTCCTTGCTGATAATAGCCGCTCAGAGATCGCGGTCCAGCGGCAACTGGGTTGGGGGCGGGTGTGCGCGGGGGGGTATAATAGCCGCTCAGAGATCGCGGTCCAGCGGCAACGTGGAACCGGCGGGCAGCTTCATGCCCTTGATAATAGCCGCTCAGAGATCGCGGTCCAGCGGCAACCGCTTGGCATCCTTCTCCAGTTCGGTCCACATAATAGCCGCTCAGAGATCGCGGTCCAGCGGCAACAAACAGCGTGAGCTGGAGGCGCTGCAAAAGATAATAGCCGCTCAGAGATCGCGGTCCAGCGGCAACATACCTCTCTATCTGGCATCAAGGATGAGAATAATAGCCGCTCAGAGATCGCGGTCCAGCGGCAACGTTCCACCGGGTTGAGGGGCCGCTGATCACATAATAGCCGCTCAGAGATCGCGGTCCAGCGGCAACTGCGGGGGCGGCGTGTCGTCTTTCACGGCGATAATAGCCGCTCAGAGATCGCGGTCCAGCGGCAACCGCCGCATCGGAGGCCAGGACATTTTGGCCATAATAGCCGCTCAGAGATCGCGGTCCAGCGGCAACACCTTGCCCGCGCTATGACCGACGCCGATCATAATAGCCGCTCAGAGATCGCGGTCCAGCGGCAACACCTGGCTAATCGTCAACCCGGTCCATAAAATAATAGCCGCTCAGAGATCGCGGTCCAGCGGCAACAACGAACGTCGCGCGGAAGAGAGTTCCGCCATAATAGCCGCTCAGAGATCGCGGTCTAGCGGCAACTGTCCTGGCATCGCCGTTATCCAGGCCGCCATATGAGATAGAACTCCGACCCATAGAAGTTCTGCCGACCGGTCAGGGGTGAGCCTTGCCGATAAGGCGACGCGTCCTAACTCTCTCGTCATGCAAGAGCTTCTCTCCCTTCCCACCCCCGTGCGCCTGCTGGGCCTGTCCGGGGTTCTGCCGCAGGTGCTTTGCCTGGGCGCTGCCATGCTTGTCCCTTCGGTCCCGGAAAACAACGCACCCGCAGCCATGGGCCTCGCCTATGCCGCACTGATCCTGTCCTTTCTGGGCGGGTTGTGGTGGATGGCGGCGTTGCAGCGGGGGGTGACGGCGTCGGCACCCTATATCCTAGCGGTGCTGCCCAGCCTTCTGGGGTGGGTCGCTTTGTTCCCGGTCGCTCTTGGCTTTGACAATGTGCATTCCGCCCTGGGGTTTGTGGGGGTTCTGCTGTTGTTGAGCCCGCTGGTGGACCGGTATCTGGGGCGCAGCATTCCCTTGCCACCCGGCTGGGTCCGGTTGCGGATGATGATGGCGGGCGGGTTGGGCCTGCTGACCATCGCCCTGGCCCTGGTGTGAGGTCCGCGATGGCGATGCGGCGCGCACCGGTCACTGTTTGGTATGACGGGGCCTGTCCGCTGTGCCGGCGGGAGATTGCGCTGATGCGGCGGCTGGACCGGCGGCGGGCCATCCGGTTTATTGATGCTGCTGATCCGGGTACGGCCTGCCCACTGGACCGCGCCGACATCCTGTCGCGGTTTCATGTGCGCGAGGGGGAGCGGATGCTGTCCGGTGCGGCAGCGTTTGCCGCCATGTGGCGGGCCATTCCGATGCTTCGGCCCCTGGGCATTTTGGCCGGATGGCGGCCCGTCACACCGTTGTTTGAGGCGGGGTACCGGATTTTCCTGCGGCTGCGGCCGCGACTGCAAAGGTTATTGCGATGAATGACCGTTCCCGCCCCGTGCCGCAGGCCCGGTTCGCCCGGTTGGCCGCCTTTGGACAGATGGCGGGCGGTGTGGCGACCGGCATGGTGGGCGAAGGCTTGCGCCGGCTGGCCCGCGGAGAGCGACCGCAGATGTCCGACCTGATCCTGACGCCCGGCAATGCGCGCAAGGTGACGGAGCAATTGTCCCGCCTGCGCGGGGCGGCCATGAAGCTGGGCCAGATGCTGTCCATGGATGCGGGCGATGTGCTGCCGCCGGAACTGACCAGCATCCTGGCGCAGCTGCGCGACAATGCCCATATCATGCCGCCGCCACAGCTGGACCGCGTGCTGATCGAGGCCTGGGGGCCGAACTGGCGCCGGCGGTTCGCGCGGTTCGACCCCACGCCCATCGCCGCCGCCTCCATCGGGCAGGTCCACCGCGCCACCCTGCCGGGGGGCCGCGAACTGGCCATCAAGGTGCAATATCCGGGTGTGGCGGCCAGCATCGATGCCGATATCGACAATGTCGCCACCCTGCTGCGCCTGTCGGGCCTGCTGCCGGCCAGTTTGAACATCACGCCCCTGCTGCTGGAGGCCAAGCGCCAGTTGCATGAGGAGGCGGATTACCAGCGCGAGGCCGCACAGATGCGGCATTTCAAGGACCTGCTGGCCCAGGACGACCGGTTCCTGGTGCCGGAGCCGGTCGAAGACCTGCTGCGGCCCACGGTTCTGCCCATGGATTTCCTGTCGGGTCGGTCCATCGACACCCTGGCCGACGCGCCGCAGGCCCAGCGCGACCGGGCCGTGGCGGCCCTGCTGGACCTGGTGTTGCGCGAGCTGTTTGTGTTCGGCCATATGCAGACCGACCCCAACTTTGCCAATTACCGCTGGCAACCGGAAACGGGCCGCATCCTGCTGCTGGATTTCGGGGCGGCACGTGCGGTGGAACCGGCCACGGTCGAGGGGTATCGCGGCCTGTTGCAGGCGGGGTTGGGCGGGAAGGTGGAGGCCATCCGCGATGCCCTGCTGCGCATCGGGTTCATCGCCCCGGCACAATTGCAGCGCCACGGGTTGGTGATTGAAGAGATGATCGGCATTCTGCTGCGCCATCTGGACCGCAGCCGGGGCGGCCTGTTCGATTTCGCCGACCGCAGTTTCGTGGGCAGCCTGCGCGAACGCGGCGCGCCCATCCTGGCCGACCGCGCCAGTTGGACCGTGCCGCCTGCCGACACGCTGTTCGTACAGCGCAAGATCAGCGGTACCGTCATGCTGGGCGTGAAAATGCGGGCCAGATTGCCGTTGATCGAGATGCTAACGCCGTTCGCGGGGTAACGCCGCGCACCATCCCCATCCTGTCAGGCCCCTTGCCAGGAACCGTCGAACAATGGTCCTGTGATTGTCTGTTCCCGCCCCGGCCACAGACCCAGGAGACAAAAGAGTGACGGATCAGTCCCAACGCGAGCCGACGCTGGCCCGCAATGTGAACCTGCCGCAGCTAGCGCTTTATGGTTTGGGCAGCATGCTGGGGGCCGGCATTTATGGGTTGATCGGCAAGGCGGCGGGGGAGATGGGCAATGCCGTGTGGCTGGCCTTTCTGGTCTCCATGGTCGCGGCCCTGCTGACGGGCCTGTCCTATGCATCACTGGGCTCACGCTATCCGCGGGCCGGTGGTGCCGCCTATGTCACTCAACGCGCCTATGGCTGGCCCTTGCTCACATATCTGGTCGGGCTGACAGTGATGGCATCGGGTTTGACGTCGGTCGCGACGCAAAGCCGGGTGGTGGCGGAGGCGCTGACGCGGCTGCCCATGCTGGAAGGGGTGCCGGTGATGGCCCTGGCGCTGGGGTTCCTGCTGCTGATCGCCGGGATTGTGTTCCGGGGCATCAAGGAAAGCATGTGGGTCAACATGGCCTGCACATTTATGGAGGCGGGTGGCCTGCTGGTGGTGATCGCCGTCGGCATTCCGTACTGGGGCGGGGTTGACCTGCTGGAGGTGCCGCCCACGACGGGCGGGATCGATGCGGCCATGATCCTGCAAGGGGCGGTGCTGACCTTCTTCAGCTTCATCGGGTTCGAGGATACGTTCAATGTAGCGGAGGAAGTGAAGGACCCGCAGCGTACCCTGCCCTGGGCCATCATCATCGCCATGGCGGCGGCCACGGTCATCTATCTGGCTGTCGCGATCACGGCGGTGTCGGTCGTGCCGTGGCAGGAGTTGGCCACAGCATCCGGCCCCCTGGTGGAGGTGGTGAACCGCGCCGCGCCCTGGATACCGCCCGTCGTGTTTGTGGTGATCACGGTGTTCGCGGTGTCGAATACGGCGCTGCTGAACTATATCATGGCGTCGCGCCTGGCCTATGGCATGGCGCGGCTGGAACTGCTGCCGCGTCCGCTGGGCCGGGTGCATGCGGGGCGGCGCACGCCGCATGTGGCCATCGCCACTTTGCTGCTCATCGTGACGGCCCTGATGCTGTCGGGCGATATCGCGCAACTGGCCTCGGCCACGGTGCTGCTGCTGCTGGCGGTGTTCACCATCATCAACATCGCCCTGCTGATCCTGCAGCGCCGCCCGACAGAGGCGAAGGGCGTGTTCGAGGTGCCGTCCTTCGTGCCCGTCGGCGGGGCGATGATCTGCGCCCTGCTGTTCGTCAACCGGCTGACAACGGGCGACTGGAAGGCCCCGGCGCTGGCCGTGGGCATGCTGGCGGGTATTGTCGTGCTGTACCTGATCATGCGGCCCAAATGCGTGGACAATCTGGACAATGCCGATGAGGTGGCGGTGGATTAGGGCCGCCTCGCCTCTGCCATCGCCTGGGTGCGCAGGTCGGTGCGGAAACGCTGCAAATCGTCGATGCGCTGATAGGGCAGGACGGTTTGCAGGTTTTCCGCCGCCTCCCCCCCCAGCAGGGCCAGCATGTGGCGGGCCAGTTCCTCACCATCGCGGCGCTGCGGCTGGTAGTAATAGGTGACGCCCTGTTCGAACGGCATGCGGAAGGGCATGCCGCCGAACCCGATGATGCGCAGATCGCCTTGGGCCGGGTCCCTGCCCTGCTCCTGGGCCGCGTCCATGGCGCCGAACATTGATAGCTGATTGGCGCAGACGATGGCCGTCACGCCGGTGTCGCGCGCCAGAAGGTCACCCATCGCCGCCTGACTGGCCCAGACGGACAGGGGAGAGGTGACCAGCAGCGACCTGTCCCAGGGCAGGCCGAGATCAGCCAAAGCCCGCTGATAGCCCCGCAGCCGGAAACCGGCATAGGTCATGCCGCCTGTGGGATTGAACAGCGCGATGCGTTTATGTCCCTCCGCCGCCAGACGGGTCACCGCGTCATAAACGCCGCCTTCATCATCATGATCGACAAAGGCGTGGGGGCTGTGGAGTTCGGTGCGCCCGAAACTGACGAAAGGGAACTTGAACTCCAGGCAGAAGCGCGCCCGTTCATCCATGGGGGTGGTGCGGGAAAAGATGATGCCGTCGGCCAGACGCTGCTGAAACACGCGCCGCACAGTTTCCAAGGGCGACTGGCTGGCCGTCTGTGCCAGGACGATGAGGTTGTAACTGTCGGTCTCCAATGTGCGCGACACGCCCTCCACCTGCGCCAGGAAGCCGGCATCGCCGTAATCAGCCACCTCGGGCGCAAAGAAGACCGAACAGATCTTCATGGTGCGCCCGGTCCGCAGATAAACACCGCCGGCATCGGGCAGGTAGCCCAGTTCCGCCGCCGCCTGCTTCACCCGCGCCACCGTGTCCGGCTTCACCTCCGGCCCGTCCTTCAGCGCTCGCGACACGGTCGTGATCGACAGGCCCAGATGTTCAGCCAGGGTTTTCAGATTGATGCGCGGAGGAGATGGCATGGCGGTCGGTCAGGTCACCTTTGAAAGCGGCAGAGAGTAAGATTATTCGCCCGTCATGGGCACTGTATTCTCATGCATCACGCGGCGCATGAAATCGAAGGACGCCTTGGGCGTGCGCTTGCACGTCTGATAGTCGACATGCACCAGCCCGAAGCGCTTGTTATAGCCATGCGCCCATTCGAAATTGTCGAGCAGCGACCAGGGCATATAGCCCCGGATATCCGCCCCTTCCGAAATCGCCCGGTGCATGCCGGCCAGATATTCCTGGTAATAGGCGATGCGGTCCTGGTCATCGATACGGCCATCGGGGCCGGGAATATCCAGGAAGGCAGCGCCATTCTCCGTCACGAAGACAGGCGGGTTGCCATAATCGCGGCGCAGGCCATCCAGCGCCTGATAGAAGGCGTGGCCGTCGATGCCCCAGTTCATCTCCGTTCGGCGCAGATATTTCGGCGGCTCGACAATCCGGAACGGCCAGGCCGCCCCCTCCACCGGCGACAAGTATGTCGGGAAATAATGGTTCACCCCCTGGTAATCCACGGGCCGGTGGATCTCCGCCATGTCGCCCGCCTGGATATGCGGGGCGAACCGGTCCAGCACACTGTCGGGATAGCGGCCCAGATGGACGGGGCCTAGGAAAACCCCGTTCCACTTATCCTCAAACAATTTCACCAGATGGGCGTCACGGTCCGCAAATTGCGGCAGGGGGCGGCCCGTATGGACAGGCAGGACGAAACCGACGGGAACGCCCGGTGCCAGATCACGCACCACCCCCACGGCCCGTCCATGGGCCAGGTTCAGGTGATGGGCCACGCGCACAGCGGCGCGCGGGTCGGTCAGGCCGGGGGCGTGCCGCCCCTCCTCATTCCCGACCCAGGCGCAGACCGATGGTTCGTTGAAGGTGACCCAGGTTTTCGCCCGGTCGCCCAGGCGGCGCACCATCAGGGCCGTGTAATCGGCAAACCATGACGCGCTGTCGCGATTGACCCAGCCGCCCCGGTCCTGCAACGCCTGCGGCAGGTCCCAATGGTACAGGCAGGGCCAAGGCTCCAGCCCGCGTTCCAGCATGCCATCGACCAGCCGGTCATAGAAATCCAGACCCTTCTGGTTGGTGGCCCCCGTCCCGTCCGGCTGCACCCGGCCCCACATGATGGAGAACCGGTATTGCTGCGCGCCCAGGTCCCGGATCAGGTCCAGGTCCTCGGCCCAGCGATGGTAGTGGTCGCAGGCGACGGTGCCGGTATCGCCATTGGTTACGCGGCCAGGGGTGGCGCAATAGGTGTCCCAGATACTGGGTCCACGCCCGTCATCGGGCGCCCCGCCTTCGATCTGATAGCTGGAGGTGGAGACACCCCACCTGAACCCATCCGGGAAACGCATGATTGGATTCTTTCGCCGCTGAAAGGGAGATGGTCAAAATCGTAACGTTTCGAAAAATGCAGGTCCAGTAGAAATCACGGCCTTACCCTAGTTATCCATATTTGACATTCGCGGTTCCGCGTCCATACTTCCAGGAAATCGAAACGTTTTGGATTGTGCGACGCGATGAAGGTCAGGGCCAAATCATGCTGCGTCGCCGCAAAAGTTGCGGTCATCGCCTGCATCGCCCTGGGAAGCGGTGCATCAGGGGCGCAGGAACTGGAGGTCATGCACTGGCTGACCTCGGGCGGGGAATCCGCGTCGCTGTCCGTTGTGCGTCAGGCGTTCCGGGACCAGGGCGGGGTGTGGCGTGACGCACCGGTGCCGGGCGGTTCGGCGGCAAGGGCCGCTGCCGTCAACCGTATCCTGGGTGGCAACCCGCCGCCGGTGTTTCTATTTTCGCTGGGTGCGCAGCTGCGGGAACTATCCAGCCACGGGCTGGTGGTTCCGGCACCGGGGGCGGGCGATGAATGGGACCGGGTCTTGCCGCCGCTGCTGGCCCGGTCGGCCCGGCATCAGGGCCGATACATGGCAGCCCCCCTGAACATCCATGGTGAGAACTGGATGTTCTACAATACCGCCCTGCTGCAACAGGCGGGGCTGGAGGTGCCGCGCACATGGGACGCCTTCATCGCGGTGGCGGCAAAACTGAAATCCATGGGCAAGACGCCTATCGCGCTGGGTGGGCAGCCTTGGCAAGAACGGCTGCTGTTCAACGCCGTCCTGCTGGGCGTCGGCGGGCGGGATTTCTACCGCCGGGTCTATGAGGCGCTGGAGCCCGACGCCCTCTCCTCCCCCACCATGCTGTCGGTGTTTCGCACCTTCGCCATGCTGCGCCCGTTTGTGGATGAGGGCAGCCCCGGACGCCGCTGGAACCAGGCCACTTCCATGCTGATGCGCGGCGATGCGGCGTTTCAGTTCATGGGCGATTGGGCCAAGGGCGATATCAAGGCAGGCGGATTGGAGCCGGGGGTGCAGATCGGCTGCGCCCTGGCCCCCGCCCCGGACCCTGCCTACATCATGGTGGTGGACGCCTTCGCCTTTACCCAACCGCGCGACGCAGGCACGGCAGAGGCACAGAAGCGTTTCGTGTCGGTGATGATGGACCCCGCGGTACAGGCCGGGTTGAACCAGGCCAAGGGATCGATCCCGGTGCGTACCGATGTGCCCGACGATGGTTTCGATACTTGCGCGAAGCAGGCCATGGCCCTGATCCGTAACCCGCAAACCAATCTCGCCTCCACCGGCATGGGCCTGTCGGGCGGCATGGCCGGGGCAGTTGACGATGCCATTTCACATTTCTGGAACGACCCGCGCCTGACACCCGAACAGGGTCAGGAATTGCTGCGCAAATCCATCCTGGCCTTCCGCTGACCCGGACCGCCAGCAACAATAATGACAAAGGGAGGACGGGATGAAGCCATCGCACCGGGCACCGGCCATCGCCCTGCTGCCGGCAGGGATGATCACCTTCGTCTGCTTTTATCTGTTCATCGCCTGGACCTTCGCCATCTCCCTGACCGGCTCGCAATTGCTGCCCAGCTGGGATTTCGTCGGCTTGCTTCAGTATGAACGGCTTTTCGCGTCGGCCCGCTGGTGGACGGCGATGGGCAACATGGCGCTCTATGGCGGGCTGTTCATCACGGGCTGCCTGACGGTGGGCTATCTGCTGGCCATCCTGATCGACCGGGGCGTGAGGGCGGAGGGGGTGTACCGCACCATCTTCATGCTGCCGCTTTCCATGTCCTTCGTGGTCACGGGCATCATCTGGCAATGGATGCTGAACCCCGGCCTGGGCATTCAGCAGGCGGTGCGCGGTCTGGGGTGGGAGGAGTTTGCCTTCAACTGGCTGGTGCGGGCCGATAGGTCCATCTACACGGTGGCGCTGGCCGGCATCTGGCAGCAATCGGGCCTGTGCATGGCCCTGTTCCTGGCGGGCCTGCGCGGGGTTGATCCGAACATCTGGAAGGCGGCGAAAGTGGATGGCATCCCGACATGGCGGGTCTATGCCGCCATCGTCACGCCTATGCTGCGGCCCGTCTTCTTCACGGCCGCCATCCTTCTCTTTTCCCTGGTCGTGAAATCCTTCGATCTGGTGGTGGCGCTGACAGGCGGCGGCCCGGGCTTTTCGTCCGACCTGCCGGCGCGGTTCGTGATGGAGCATATATTGAACCGGCAGGAACTGGGCCTGGGCGCGGCGGGTGCCTGCATGATGCTGGCCACCATCGCCGCCGTCGTCGGCCCCTATCTCTATGCCGAGGTTCGGCAGAAGAAGGGGGGCTGAGCCATGCGGCGTTTTCCGCTCTACCTGATGCTGACCATCGCGGCGCTGATGGTGCTGTTCCCGCTGTTGGTCATGCTGTCGACCTCGCTGAAACCCTTGGGCGAGATCAATAATGGCAGCCTGTTCGCGCTGCCCCAAGACCCGACCATTGGCGCCTGGGCAAAGGCCTGGGGCGGGGCTTGCATCTCCGGCACCTGCCGGGGCCTGTCGGTCTGGTTCGGCAATTCCTTTGCCATCGTGCTGCCGGCCTTGTTCTGCTCCCTCGCCCTGGGCGCGCTGACCGGTTACGCGCTCAGCCTGCGGACGGCCAAATGGGTGGACATGCTGTTCGCGGCCCTGCTGATCGGCCTGTTCATCCCGCCGCAGGTGACGCTTTATCCGATGATCGTGCTGGTGCGGGAGATGGGCCTGTTCGGGACGCTGGGCGGGCTGGTCTTCGCGCATACGGTCTGGGGGCTGGCCTTTGTCACGCTGCTGTTCCGCAATTTCTTCCTGTCGGTGCCGCGTGACCTTTTGAAGGCGGCGCGCATCGACGGAGCAGGCTTCCTGGCCAGTTTCTGGCATGTGATGCTGCCTTTGTCGCTGCCGGTCTGTGCCGTCGCCCTGGTGCTGCAATTCACCTATATCTGGAACGATTTCATCCTGGGCCTGACCTTTGCGGGTCCGGGGCAGCAGCCGGTGACGGTGGCGCTGAACGTGCTGGCCGGGTCGCAGTTCGGGCCGCAGGAATATAATGTCAACATGGCGGCGACCATGATCGCCGCCCTACCCACCATCCTGGTCTATCTCCTGTCCGGACGCCTGTTCGTGCGCGGGATCGCGGCCGGGGCCGTGAAGGGATGAGAAGATGCAACGCGTAAATCTGCAGGGCATCGCCAAAAGCTTCGGTGGCACCACTGTCCTGGAACAGATCGACCTGAATATCGAACCCGGCGAATTCCTGGTGCTGCTGGGCCCGTCGGGCTGTGGCAAATCCACGCTTCTGAACATTGTGGCAGGGCTGGAGGAACCGACGGGCGGGCGCATCCATTTCGGCGACCGCGACGTGACGGATCTGGAGCCCGATCAGCGCGACATCGCCATGGTGTTCCAATCCTATGCGCTGTACCCCACCATGTCCGTGCGCCGGAATATCGGCTTTGGCCTGACCATGCGCGGATTGGACCGGGCGGCGGTGGCGGACAAGGTGGCGGGTGTGGCCAAGCTGCTGCAGATCGAACATCTGCTGGACCGCAAGCCGTCGCAACTGTCGGGCGGGCAGCAGCAGCGGGTGGCCATTGGCCGCGCCCTGGTGCGCGAACCGCAGGTATTCCTGCTGGATGAACCCTTGTCCAACCTGGACGCCAAGCTGCGCGCCGACATGCGGGTGGAGTTGAAGCGCCTGCATGAACGCGGGCGCCGCACCACGCTGTATGTCACCCATGATCAGGTGGAGGCCATGACACTAGCCAGCCGCATCGTGGTGATGAACAAGGGCCGGGTGCAGCAATGCGACAGGCCGGAGATGGTATATGCCAAACCCGCCAACCGATTCGTGGCCGGTTTTGTCGGTGCGCCCACCATGAACTTCCTGGAAGGGGAATTGGCGCTGGTCGATGACGCGCCCGCGCTGCGCCTGGATCAGCAGATATTGCCGCTGCCGGGCCTGCGGGCCGGAACGGGGTTGCAGGTGGGGCAGAAGCTGGTGCTGGGCCTGCGGCCGGAACATCTGTCCCTGGCACCGGCGGGGGAGAGCAGGACCTGTCAGGCCCACGTGGTGATGACGGAGCCGACGGGGCCGGACACCTTTGTCCTGTTGCGGCTGGCCGGGCGGGAGGTGACGGCCCGCATGGCGCCGGGCGTGGCGCTGTCGGCGGGACAGATGGTCGGCCTACACCTGAACGGGGCCGCAGCCAGCCTTTTCGATACCGGTGAGGGGGTGCGGCTGAACTGAGGCACCCCCGCCCAATACGCGTAATAAGGGTAATTAACCAGAACCTGTTCTCGATATCGTCTTGAACAGCCTCCCCCAGGCGGGTTAATCAGGAGGGGGCTGCGCGCCTGCAGCCGGGAGAGGCCACACGCCCGGACACGGGTTATCGGAGAGGTGCTGCATGTACGGTTATCCCCAGACCATTTCCTTCCCGCAGACGATTTCCTTCCCGCAAACCATTTCGTATCCGCAGACGATCTCCTATCCCCAGACCATCTCCTGCGCCCCGGCCAACTGCGCCTATCCGCAGACGATCAGCTTCGCTCAGCCGCAGACGATTAGCTTCGCCCAGCCCCAGACCATCAGCTTTGCGCAGCCCCAGACGATCAGCTTCGCTCAGCCGCAGACGATCAGCTTCGCCCAGCCCCAGACCATCAGCTTCGCCCAGCCCCAGACGATCAGCTTCGCTCAGCCGCAGACCATCAGCTTTGCGCAGCCGCAGACGATTAGCTTCGCCCAACCGCAGACCATCAGCTTTGCGCAGCCCCAGACCATCAGCTTCGCCCAACCGCAGACGATCAGCTTCGCTCAGCCGCAGACCATCAGCTTCGCTCAGCCCCAGACCATCAGCTTCGCCCAGCCACAGACCATCAGCTTCGCTCAGCCCCAGACCATCAGCTTCGCCCAGCCACAGACGATCAGTTTCGCCCAGCCGGGCACCATCAGCTTCCCGCAACAGGCAGCGGGTGGGGCGCAGGCACCGGCGGCACCGCCGCAGACGGGTGTGGCTGGCAATCCCTGGGTGACGCAGACGACCTACTGCCCGCCGGCGGCCTGAGATCCGCGTGTAGGGGGCCGGTAGGGATGCTACCCTGCCGGCCCAGTTGCCCAGCCCTTGCGAAGGCGGCCCCATGTTTCTGCTGGCCAGTGATATTGCGCCCTTTCTGCTGTCACGCGATCTGCTGACACAGCGTGATGTCGCTGGTGATCAACTGCGGGTGCGGGAGGTGCGGCGGCGCAACCGCAGCTTCCGCGTGTCGGGCATTGACGGGCCGGGCCTGTTCATCAAGCAGGTGGCGGCATCGGCCCCCGATCTGGCCGGGTCGGTCGGGCGCGAGGCGGCCTTGCATCGGCTGGCGGAAACGGTGCCGGCGCTGGCCGCCCTGCGGGGCGCCACGGTGCGCCTGCGCCGGTTCGAGGAGGGGCGTCAGGCCCTGATCTTCGATCTGTTTGCCGACGCAGAGACGCTGGACGCCCACTACCGCCGCACAAGGCGGATGGATGTGGATATCCTGTCGCTGCTGGGTGCCGGTCTGGCCGGCATTCATGCGGAGGCGGCGCCGTCAGCGGAGATGATCGGCACGCAGATCGGGGCGCAGCGCGTGGCCCCCTGGATACTGACCATCGGGCGGCGGGATGTGCCCCTGTTCGGGGCGGGGGGGGCGCAACTGGTCGCCATGATCCGCGCCACGCCCAGCGTGGTTCAGGGTCTGGAGGGGGCGCTGTCGCGCTGGCAGCCGCGCACCCTGATTCAGGGTGACATGAAGTGGGACAATATCCTGGTGCGGGGCGGGCCGGCGGGGGCGCCAGAACTGCGCATCGTGGATTGGGAACTGGCCGATATCGGCGATCCGCTGTGGGATGTGGCGGGGGTGCTGTCCGGCTTTTACGCCTCCTGGCTGGTGGAAGATGGGCGCATGCCCTGGATGGCCGATCCCACGGCCCCGCCCCGCGCGCCGGAACCGGTGCCGATGGAACCGCTGACGGCCATGTTCCCCGCCATGGCCGGGTTCTGGCAGGCGGCGACGGGCGGACACTGGCAGGCCGATGATGCCAGCCTGCGCGCCGTGGTGCCCTATCTGGGCGCACGGCTGCTGCAAAGCGCCATGGAAAGCACCTTTACCTCCGCCACCGTGCCGCCGCTGGCCGCCGAATTGACCAATCTGGCCGGTCTGGCCTTCAGCGATGCCGACCGGTTCATGGCGGAGTTCATGGGGGTCGGCAGGGTGACGCCGGGCACGGCACCCGTGGCGGTGACGCGCGCGATGCAGGCACCAGCCGCCAGCGCCCCTGGCCTGTGGGCCGGGCCGACCCTGATCGCCATCGCGGAGGCGGTGCGGATCGTGCCGCCGCAATCGGTGCAGCTGCCGGGCCTGCCGCCCGTGCCGGTATCGGTGCAGCCGGGGCAGGATGTGCGGGTGGCGATGGTGGATGCCATTTGGCCCCTGCTGTATGAGCAGGCCTATACAAAGCCCTGGACCGGTGCCGCGACCGAAGCGACGGCCCGCAACCTGACGCCCGATCCCGCCCTGATCGCGGCGCTGTCGGCGGCCAATGCCGGACAGAATGTGCTGGACCGGGGCTGGCAGGTCTATCAGGTGACGCAAGACGGGCGGCTGCATGTGGAGAAGGGCGGCAGCTACCGCGTGGTGACGGCGGCCCAGGCGGGATTGCCGCCCGGATACACGCCGCCGCCGGGCCAGCGTATCGATATCCCCATGCCGAACCAGTCGCAGACGGCACAGGCCGGATATTTCCACGCGTTCGGTGAAACCCCAGCCAGTGCGGCGGATGAGGGGGAGTTGGCGCGGCTTTATTTCAATGTCGCCGCCGAACAGGCACCGGCCCTGCTCCACCTGCTGACCCTGGGCCTGAACCGTTATTTCATCCCGTTCAGCCTGAAATGCCCATCATCGCCGGCGCTTTACGACCGGATCGACACGCTGGTCCTGTACCCGCCACGCCGGTACCTGCCGCTGGTGCTGGAGGTGCTGGACGAAGCCGTGCCCGTGCTGTCGCCCCTGCTGCGTCCGGGGGAGCCGCTGTTCACGCGCCGGTTGCTGCCGGGGCTGGGCGGGGCGGATGATCCGGGAACGGGTGAAAGCTTCGGCCAGTCGCGATGCCGGCAGGTGGCGGCGGGCATCATCGATGCCTGGACCGGCGGCGGGGCGCTGATGGATTGCATCGCGGCGCGGCTGACGGGGGCGGGCCTGCGGCTGGATGCGCTGCATCTGTCGCCGGGGATGGCCGATCTGTACCGGCCCTTGGCGAGGGCGGCATGAACCAGATGCTGGCCAGTGCGCCCCTGGTGGAAGGACGCGGACATTTCCTGCGCTGCGCGGATGAGATCGGCCGTCGCCTGTGCCGCGACGCGCTGCGCACCGGGGACGGCACGCTGAACTGGCTGCGGACCCAGACGGAGCGGCGGGAGAACCTGACGCAGTTCCTGCTGCGGCCCGTGGGTGGTGATCTTTATCAGGGGGCCGCGGGCATCGCCCTGTTCTTGTGGCTGCTGCATCAGCGGACGGGCGACCGGGTGGTGGCGCGCACCGCCGAACAGGCGCTGACCCTGGCCGAAGAACAGGCCGGGGGGCTGGGTTTCTATACCGGTGCCGCCGGCACGGGCGGCGTGATGATCAGCATCGGTCTGGCGCAGGGGCGGCAGGACCGGGTGGAACGCGGGCTGGATCTGGTGGCCCGCGCGGCGGCGGCGGTGACGGGGGTGGACCTGTTGTCGGGGGCCGCCGGTCTGGTGCCCGTCCTGCTGACCCTGGCGCGCACGCAGGCGCGGGCCGACTTTACCGACATGGCCGTCAAGGCCGGGGAGATGATCCTGGCCGCCGCACAGGCGGGGCCGGACGGTCTGTCCTGGCCGGCGGCGGATGCATCGGGGCCAGCCCCGACAGGACTTGCCCATGGCGGCAGCGGCATGCTGCCGGCCCTGGCCAGCCTGCATCTGGCCACGGGTGAGGCGCGCTGGGCAGAGGCGCTGACGGCGGCCCTGCGGTATGAACGGGCGCGGTTCGATCCGGTGCAGGGCAACTGGCCGGATTTCCGCGATGCCAGCGGAAACCCATCCGCCACCCCGGCCTTCGGCGCCTCCTGGTGCCATGGCGCGGCGGGGATCGGGCGGTCGCGCCTGTGGCTGCTGATGGCCGGCGCGCAGGACCCGCTGCTGGAACAGGAGTTGGAGGCGGCGATGGCAGCACTGGTTGCCTTCCTGTCGCGCCCCATGGGGGCAGAGGCGCCGGACCAGAGCTATTGCCACGGGCTGGCCGGGATGGGCGATCTGCTGCTGGATGCCGGGCTGTGGCGCAACCGTGCCGACTGGACCGCGCTGGCCGCCGGCATCGGCTATCGCGGGATCGAACGGCACGGGCTGCCGCGCACCCCCTGGCCCTGCGGCGTGCGGGACGTGGGCGAGGTGCCGGGCCTGATGACGGGCCTGGCCGGGATCGGCCATTATCATCTGCGCCTGCATGACCCGGTGACCACTGGCAGCATCCTGCTGCCCGATCCGTTCCTGGGCACACGCACTATTCCAACGGGAGGAACCACACCATGAACGCCCCCAGACATGGCGCCCGCTTTCCCGGTTCCCCGACAGAAGGCGGCGGCACGGCACGGCTGGTCGTGTCGCACCGCACGGCGCATCTGCTAGATGATGAACAGCGCAAGCGGGCGCGGGAAAAGTTCGATACCTATGTCGACAAGGTGCTGTCCCCCATCACCAACCTGAAACGTCAGAAGCAGGCGCCGGGCGACCATGGCCGCCGCATCCTGGTGGTGGAGGGCGATGCCGGGGAGCTGGAAGCCAAACTGACGGAACGGCCCGACCATCTTCTGGTGGAACGCGAACTGCCGCGCGATATTCCGCACCCCCTGCCCCCCGTGCTGCGCGACCTGCACCGCCGGGTAAAGCCGGAACCCGCCCCCCGGACGGCAGCGGAGAAGAAGGCACAGACGGCCCTTCGCATGACCGTCCTGGCCGATGGGCAACCGGCAGAAGGCGCGCAGGTCGGCGTCTGGTTCGAAACAGGGGGTGAGGATACCAAGCTGGTGCAGGTGGTGGCCGACGCCAAGGGTGTCGCCGTGCTGCCCCATAAGCAAGGCTGGACCCCATCCAAGGGCCTGATCCTGCCCTATGGCAGGGCGTGGAGCATGCTGGTCCCCGCCCCCCATGACGGGCAGGTGGTGCATCTGCCGGCCCTGCCGCAGGGGCCGGTCGGGTGGTGGCAGGCGCTGACCGGCCATCCCAGCTATGATCCGCATCGCGGTGCGGGGCTGCGCATCGGGGTGATCGATACCGGCGTGGGGCCGACCCCGCTTCTGTCGCATGTGCAGGGGCTGGGTGCCTTCATCAATGGGGAGTTCATTCCAGGGACCGCCGCCGCCCATGATGTGCAGGATCATGGCACCGCCACGGTCGGCCTGCTGGGGGCACGTCCGCCGGTGGACAGCCGGGATTTCTGCGGGCTGGTGCCCGGTGCCGATATCGGCGTCGTCCGCGTCTATCCGGAAAATGGCGGGGCCAGCCAGGTGGATATCGCGTCCGCCATCGACCTGCTGTCGCTGGATTTCAAGGCCGACCTGATCAATCTCAGCCTGGGCGGGGCGCCGTCGGCCATCGAGCATGACGCCATCATCGCCGCACGCCTGCGCGGCACGCTGTGTCTGGCATCGGCGGGCAATGGGGAGGGCGGGGCCGTCACCTATCCCGCCGCCTATCCCGAATGCGTGGCCGTATCGGCACTGGGCCTGCTGGGCACCCTGCCCGTGGGCAGTTTCGCGGCCAGCTGGATCCCCGACACGCCCGACCGGTTTACAGCCGGTGGCCTCTTCGTGCCGGATTTCATCAGCGTCGGCTGGCAGATCGATGTCATCGCGCCGGGGACGGGCCTGATCTCCACGATCCCGTCGCGCTATGGTCAGGCCAGCCCCTATGCCGATATGAGCGGAACCTCGCTGGCGGCCCCGCTGACCACGGGGGTTCTGGCCTCCATCCTGTCACGCGACCCGGTCTATGGGGCGCTGCCGCGCGGCATGGGCCGGGCCGATTACGCGCGCTATGCCCTGACCCGGCAGCTGGTCAATCTCGGCCTTGCCCCCTGGTATCAGGGTTGCGGCGCCGCGCACGCGCATCCGGTGTTATGAGGGGCGGCGGCCTGCGCCACCACCTGGGACAGGGCCTTGTGGCCCTGCTGTTCCTGCTGACCCTGGCACAGGGGGCGGGTGCGCAGGGGGCCGGGGGGCCGGATGCGCGCAGCCATCGCCTGCTGGAGGAAAAGCGGGTGGTGATGGCCGCCGACAATATCTATCCCCGCACCCATTTCGCGCAGATCATCACCCAGCCGCAGGCCACCCTGTTCCGCCTGACCCAGGGGGTGATCGGGCGCATGCATGGCGAACTGATCGCCTGTTCGCTCTGTACCCAGTTGCCCAACGCGCTGGACGGGTCGCTGGTCACCTACACGGATGAGGCCGGGCGATTGGTGACGCGGGCCGTGTTTGACCTGCTGCCCAATCTGCGCTGGGGAGATGGCACGCCGCTGGAACTGGGCGATCTGGAATTCGGTCTGACGGTGGCCAAGCGCTACCCGCCCCTGATCCTGGACCCGACAGGCATCACGTCGCGCATCCGGTCGATGCGGATGACGGGGGAGCGCCGGCTGGAGGTAGTGTATGACGGGGTGCTGTGCAAGGAACAGCTTTTCGTGCCCCCGCCCCTGCCCCGCCGGCTGGAGGAACCGCTCTACACGGCCGATCCCGCAACCTATTTCCAACGCACGCTCTATTTTACAAAGCGCACCCATCCAGGCCTGTATTTGGGACCCTATGTCATTGAGGCCGAGACGGCGCCCAGCGTGATCCGGCTGCGCCGCAACCCTTACTATGCCGGCCCTGCACCGTATTTTGAGCATATCGACATGCTGTTCGGCGACCCCGCCGCCGCTGAACAGGGGCTGCTGGACGGGACCATCGATATCCTTCTGCCCAAGAGCGTGCGGGAGGATGCGCTGATCCGGTTCACCAAGGAACGGCGCGACAATTTCAAGGTGATCTGGTCGCCCTCCTCCACCCTGACCTGGCTGACCCCCAATTTCGATCATCCGGCCCTGGGCGACCGGCAAGTGCGCGAGGCGCTGTATCTGGCGCTGGACCGCGAGGCCATGGTCCGCGACCTGACGCTGGGCACCTCGCTGGTGGCGCCGGGGTACCTGCATCCGGGTCTGCCGGCCTATACGGCGGGGTTCCCGCGCTATGGTCATGACCCGACACGGGCGGCCTATCTGCTGGACATGGCGGGATGGCGCCAGGACAAGGCAGGGCAGCGCCGCAATGCCGCCGGACAGCCGCTGGAAATGACCGTATCCTATCGCGCCGGCGACCGCAGCGTGGGGCAGGCACTGGCCGCCGCCTGGCGCGCCGCCGGTTTCGCCATCACGCTGAAGGAAGAGACGGACATTATCGGCACCTTCCGGGCGCGCAAATTCGACATGGTGTTGAGCAGCATCACCTATGTCGCCAACTCCCCCTCCATGCCGCTCTATTTCCTGTCCAGCAGCATTCCGACGGCGGAAAATGGCATGCAGGGCCTGAACTTTGCCGGCAACCGCACCCCTAATCTGGACCGGGCGATCGAGCGAATCGACCGTGCCGGATGCACGCGCGAGGACCAGCGGGAAGCGTGGCTGGGCTTTCAGAAGGAACTGATGACCGAATTGCCGCGCATGCCGATGTGGTTCAACAGCGTCGGCACCGTCTTTACCAACCGGCTGGAGGGGGTGGGCAACCCGCCCTTTGGCGATCCGGTGCTGACCGTGCAGCGCTGGCGGCCGAGAATGGCTGCCGCCCCGGCGCGGCCCTGACCAAGCCGCAAGTACATGTGGTTGAATATCTGCAAAGTTTGGGCAATCCTGCTTGATGATGCTGTGCGATGGATGAAAGACTGGGAATGAAGGATCAGGACTGGTCCGGATCGGGCAAGGATAGCCCGTCCCGGTGGCGGGTCAGATGGTGAGCATGATTGATGCCCGGCGCCAGGGACTGACATTGCGTTGGCAGGGCCGTCGCCTAGGCCCGATCCTGCGCGCGCTGATCCCGACCCTGGTCGTCGTCATCCTGATGGCCGGCCTGTACAGCCGCGGCGGACAGACGGTGCAGGACCTGTCGGGCGACAATGCCCTGATTCTGCGCAATATGGAGGCCAGCGTAAGGCTGGCCGATATCGGCAACCGCATGCAGGGGCTAAGCGCGCGGTTCAACTGGATCCTGGTGCTGAAGGCGGCGGAGCGTGAAGGCATCGATGTCCGCGCGGAGCTGGAGAATGCCACCGCCGCGCTGGACAGCGTCATCACCGATATGGAGGCCTATCGCCGCAATGATGCGCGGCCAGAGCAGATCCCCGCCATCAACGACATGCTGAACGAGCTGTCGGATTACCGCAGCGCCGTAACCTGGGTAGGGTCGATGGTCGATCTGGATTATCCCAGCGCAGTCGCCTACCTGGAATCCTTCGGCCAGATGTTCAACCGGGTGCAGAGCCAGCTGGACCGCATGGTCAGCGAGCATGGCAATCAGGCCCGCGAACTGGCCGCTGCCGCTGCGCACCGCGCCGACAATACCATCCAGACCTTCCTATACTTCGCCATCGCCATGTCGGCGGGCGTGGCCCTGGTTTCCTGGCTGATCGGTCGGTATCAGCAGCGGCTGCGCATCGATACCGAGATTTTGCAGGAAAAGGTGGATGCCCGCACCGCCGACCTGCGCCGCGCCAATGCAGAGCTGGAGGCGTCGGCCACGACCTTGAGCCGGCTGGGCCATGTCGGGCGCGACCTGACGGCCACGCTGGACCCGGCGGCGGTCTATGCCGCCCTGGCGCAGAGTGCCGCAGATCTGCTGCCCACCGATGCGTTCGGCATCGCCCTGCTGAACGAGGCGGCGGACGAGGTGGGGTATGTGCTGTTCACGCTGGACGGCGTGGACAAGCCGGACCTGCCCCGCTATCCGCTGAGCCACCCCACCTCGCTGACCGTCAAGGCGCTGAGCAATGGCGCCGATGTCCTGGTGCTGGACGGGGCGGCGGCGGCAACCGCCCCCACCTTGCAGGAAGGCGGGGATGCGCGCATGGCCTCACTGGCCTTCTGCACCCTGGCCTTTTCGGAAAAGGTTCTGGGCGTCCTGACGGTGCAGACGCGACGGGCCGGCGCCTATGGCCCGCGCGAACAGGATATCCTGCGCACCCTGGCCGCCAGTGCGGCCATCGCCATCGCCAATGCCCAGGCCTATCGCCGGCTGGACACCACCTTGACCGAACTGCGCGCCACGCAGGCGCGGCTGGTGCAGCAGGAGAAGCTGGCCTCGTTGGGCGGGCTGGTGGCCGGTGTGGCGCATGAGATCAACACGCCGCTGGGCGTGGCCCTGACGGGCGCCAGCTTCATCGGCAGTCAGTGCGAGGAACTGAGGGAACGGGTCGATGGCCGCACCCTGAAACGCAGCGATCTGGAAGAATTCATCACGATCACCAGCGAAGGCATGCATGTGGTCCTGACCAACCTGACCCGTGCCGCCGATCTGGTTCAAAGTTTCAAGCGCGTGGCAGCCGACCAGTCCAGCGAGGATGCGCAGCTGATCGATCTGGGCCAGTATCTGCGTGAAACAGTGCGTAGCCTGGAACCGCTGCTGCGGCGCAGCCGGATCGGCATGGTGCTGGATCTGGCGGACGGCGTCACGCTGCTGGTGGCGCCGGGGCCGGTGGCGCAGCTGATCACCAATCTGGTGCAGAATGCCGCTGTGCACGCCTTTGCCGACATCGCCGAACCGGTGATCACCATCCGCCTGGCCCCCGTACAGGGCCGCGACGAACCCGTGCGGTTCAGCGTCAGCGACAATGGTGTGGGTATGACGGCAGAGGTGGCGGCCCGCGCCTTTGACCCGTTCTTTACCACGCGGCGCGGCAGCGGCGGCACCGGTCTGGGCCTGCATATCGTCCATAATCTGGCGCAGGCCGCCTTGGGCGGGGATGTAGAACTGACCACGGCGCCGGGGGCCGGCACCCGTTTCACCATCACCCTGCCCCGCACCCCGCCCGCCCGCGCCACCGCCGCGCAATAATACCCTTCGGCGTACAACCCGCGCGGTGGCTTGCCGGAAACTCCCTCTTCTGTTTGGATGATGCTCCTTGTTCACGGGGCAACGTGACAGGAAACCCAACCAGAAGAAGGACGAGCATACGTGACCACACGGAAACTGCCCGCGCTGCTTGGCAGCAGCCTCCTGGCCATCACCCTGGCCACCACCCTGTCAGCCTGTGGCAAGAAGGAAGAGGCCGCGACCGCGCCCGCCGCCACGCCGGCCCCGGCCGAACTGATCGCCCGCAAGGACCTGTTCGGCAATCCCAGCCGTACCGGCGCCAGCATCAGCCCTGACGGCCAGTCCATCGCCTTTCTGGCCCCGCGCGACGGGGTACTGAATATCTGGGTCGCCCCCATCGGGCAGATCGACGCCGCCAAGCCCCTGACCGCCGACAAGGAACGCCCCATCCGCCGCTTCTTCTGGGCGCCCGCCGGGGACCAGATTCTGTATTTGCAGGACAAGGGCGGGAACGAGGATTTCCTGCTGTATGGCGTCAATATCGCCACGGCGGAAACCAAGCTTCTGACCCCGTTCGAGAAGACGACGGTGGAAATCGCCGCCATCTCCACCCAGGTGCCGGACGCCATCCTGATCGGGGTCAACAACCGCAACCCGAAATGGCATGACATCCACAAGCTGGATCTGAAGACCGGCAAGCTGGAACTGGTCATGAAGAATGAGGGCTATGGCGGGTTCGAGGCCGACCGCAGCCTGACCCTGCGCCTGGCGTCCAAGCCGCTGCCCGATGGCAGCCTGCAGATCGAGCCGATCAAGGATGGCAAGATCGGCAAGCCGATCCTGACCATCGCCGCCGAAGACGTGCTGACCAGCGGCGTCACCGGTATCCCGCTGGACGGCAATGTCGCCTATCTGCAATCGACTGCCGGGCGCGACAAGTCGGCCATCTATACCCTGGACCTGGACAGCGGCGAAACCAAGCTGCTGGCCGAAAGCGACAAGGCGGATATCGGCGGGGCCATGACCAACCCTGTCACCGGCGCGCTGGAGGCCTATAATGTCAATTACCTGAAGGATGAATGGCTGCCTGTGGGTGATGCGGTCGCCGCCGATATCGCGTTCCTGAACCAGGAGGCCAAGGGCAGTTGGAACGTCACCAGCCGGTCGCGTGACGATAATCTGTGGACGGTCATCATCGACCGGGTCACCGAACCGGCGGCCTTCTGGCTGTATGACCGCAAGGCCAAAAGCCTGACGCGCCTGTTCACCGTGCGCCCGAACCTGGAGGGCAAGACCTTGGCCCCCATGCAGGCGCTGGAAATCCCGTCGCGCGATGGCAAGGTGCTGGTCAGCTATTTGTCGCTGCCGCCGGGTGCCGATGCCAATAGCGACGGCAAGCCGGAAAAGCCCGTGCCGATGGTCCTGAATGTCCATGGCGGCCCATGGGCGCGCGATGGTTTCGGCTATAACAGCGAGCATCAGTGGCTGGCCAACCGTGGTTATGCGGTGCTGTCGGTGAATTTCCGGGGATCGACCGGGTTCGGCAAGGGCTTCACCAATGCCGGCGACAAGCAATGGGGCCGGACCATGCATGACGACCTCATCGACGCTGTCGACTGGGCCGTCAAGAATGGCATCACGCCCACCGACAAGGTCGCCATCTATGGCGGGTCCTATGGCGGCTATGCCACGCTGTGGGGCATGACCAACACGCCGGAGCGGTTTGCCTGCGGCGTTGATATTGTCGGCCCGTCCAACCTGAACACGCTGCTGGCCAGCGTGCCGGAATATTGGGCCGCCTTCTTTGAACAGTTGGCCCGCCGCGTGGGCGACCCGCGCACCGAGGAAGGCAAGGCCCTGCTGACGGAGCGGTCGCCCCTGACCCATGTCGACAAGATCGCCAAGCCGCTGCTGATTGCCCAAGGCGCCAATGACCCGCGCGTGAAGCAGGCGGAATCCGATCAGATCGTGACGGCGATGAAGGCCAAGAACATCCCAGTCACCTATGTCCTGTACCCGGATGAAGGCCATGGCTTTGCCCGGCCTGCCAACCGCACCAGCTTCTATGCGGTGGCCGAAGGCTTCCTGTCGCACTGCCTGGGCGGGCGTCAGGAACCGGTGGGCACGGACTTCAACGGCGCCTCCATCCAGGTGCCAGAAGGGGCCGATTATGTGCCGGGCCTGAAGGACGCGTTGGCGACGAAGCAGTGACGATAAGGCCCCTACCCGGCTGTTCGCGTCGGGGAGGGGCCTCTTTTAAGGACAGGTCATGACCACCGAACCGCCCTTCCGGTTTCGTCACCGCGTGCGCTATGGCGAATGCGATCCGCAGCAGGTGGTGTTCAATGCCCGTTATGGCGATTTCATCGATATCGGCATCACCGAATATCTGCGCCATCTGATGGGGGGTATCCAGGGGCTGAACGCCTTGGGCCTGGATATGATGGTGGTCAAGCAAACCAAGGAATGGAAAGGCCCGGCGCGGTTTGATGATGTGCTGGAACAATCCATCCGCACGGGGCGGGTGGGCACCACATCCTTCACCATCCTGACGGATTTCACCCTGTGGCCCGATGGGGGCCCAGTGATGGTGGCGGAGACGGTTTATGTGATGACGGCGTTCGGGGTGGCGGAAAAGCGGGCCATCCCCGGCGACCTATCGGCAAGGCTGCTGGCCGGTGTGCCGGGCCGAATAGTCGATCATGCAGGAACGGACGGCGATATTTAGCGGCTGGACGCCGGGGGCAGCCATTCCACGTTCGACACGTCCAGATAATCGCGCATATAGACAGCCAGACGGTCGGCAATGCGGCGCAGGTTCGCCGCCTCTTCCGGCTGTGACTGTTCCAGACGCGCGGCCTCGGCCTGCATCTCGTCTGCTTTGATCAGGATGTCCTGGCGCAGGTCGTTCAGATCCTGGATCGTCATCATGATACCCATAATGAAGCCCGCCTTCTCATCCGGCATGATGGCACAAAAGGCGTCTTTGTAACGCCACAACTATGCAAGGTTGCCGCGAAATGATGAAGTTATGCTTAAGGCATGGATAGTTTCCCGCCGGAACCAGCCGCACCCGCACAAGGGACCTATGCGCAATCAAGGCCTTAGCCCGAAAGGCCTATGCTTAAAGGCAGGGGTCGGCGCCGGCTTCGTCCTGGATTTCGGCGCGTATCTTCGCCTCCAGATTGTCGATCCGGGCCTTCAACGCGTCGATACGGGCCAGCAGGTCGGGCAGGCCCAGGGCGCTGGCGGTCGACAGGGCGGCCACGCTTTCCGACAGGTCGGCGGCGATGGCGGCCAGATCAGGCTCCGGTGTGTCGCCCGGCCCGGTCATTGACCGCCCGCGTAATAGGTGAACAGCGCGATGGAGGCGGCGACGGTGGCGTTCAGGCTTTCGACCTGACCCGTATTGCCGATGGTAAGACGCTGCGCCGGCACCTGCGCCGGCACCCCCTGCCCTTCCTCGCCTAAGATCAGGCGGGCATCTTCGGGCCAGGGGAAGGTGGCGAGATCATCACCACCGGAATCCAGCGCCAGCAGCGGCCCCGCCGCCTGATCCAGCGCCGCCCAGCGCCCACCGCGCACGATGTTCAGCGTGAAGACGGCGTTGCTGGCGGCGCGCAGGCATTTCGGGTGGAACGGGTGAGCCGCTTCTTCCAGCAGGATGACCTTGGACGCACCAAAGGCCGAGGCACTGCGCAGCAGCGCACCAAGATTGGCGGGGTCACCCAGGGCGCAGACCAGTTCCAGCCCCTTTGGCGGGGCGGACAGGTCGGCCTGACCGATGTGCGGCAGGGTGCCCACCAGGATCGGGTAATCCGTCCCCGACACATCCAGTTCCCGGAACAGCTGGCTGGACAGCACCACGGGCTGAATATGCGCGGGCAGCGGCCAGTCGGCGATCCATTCCGGGTGGCGGATCAGGATGCGGGTGAAAACCTCCGGCCAGCGGGTCAGCGCCTCCGGCACGGTCTTCAGGCCCGCCAGCAGGAATTGGCCTGCTTTCCGGATGCCACGGCTTTCCAGCAGCCCGGACCAGGACTTGAATTGCGGGTTCTGGTGGCTGTCGATGTTGTGCATAATCAAAGATGCCTATTTACGCAATGCTACAGAAGATGTTTCGACTGGGGTCTTTAGTCCGTTAGCTTCAAGAAAAACCTCTATGCTTTTCTGAACAAGATCAACACTAGGACCTGGACCGACAGTAAAAATATCAAATACGCCAGACCTATTCATATCCAAAGGCAACTCATAGTACGGTATTATTACACCGCCGCGTTCACGAAATTTTACACCAGCCTTCTTGGTATGCACATATTTATTTGAGAAAGCCCTTATCTCCCCTTCCTCGGAAAAAGCTGGGTCCTTAAATATAGCCAATGCCTTTTCAAAATAATAAGAAGCAGAGATCACAAAATCAAACTCTTCACCAAATTCGTTGTCTTTTTCAACTCTAGAGCCAAATTTATCGACAAACATATTGGCATAAGCTAGCAGCATAGCTTCCAAGATACCCTCTTGGTCCGATCTATCATAAACAACCCTCAATAGATCGTAATTCGACAGCTCAGATATATATTTACTAGAAACGCCTATTGATACTCCCTGATCACCACCATAACCCCGCCATTGGCTAAGTAAATCCCTATTAAAGCAAAAGCTGACCGCACAGACACCCACTTTATCCCCTACAAAATCACACAGGTAATTTATTGCATGTCTAAATTGTTCATTTCTGGATTTATCTTTCACCAGACTATTGGCTTTCCCTTTGAATAAATCCGCCCCATACGCGACTTCCCTCGCATCATTAAGGTACATAACATCGCTAGCCCAAAACGAGCGACTCTCGACAATGGACATCAATGCTTTAACCGAGGTGTAATGATAAACGTAGGGAGCAATATCAGTGTCTATTTTTGCCTTAGCGATTAATGCCTGCTCAACAGGATCAATTTTGCTAATCATTCGCGCCTCGTCGCACATAGGCTGCTGTTCTGTCAGAACCTCTTTACAAGATATACTATTCAGAGGCGCAATCAATAGACATAACTCACTCTCCCAAGACTTCAGCTAAGGAGAGTGAGCATAAAAGAATAGCCCTCACCCCTGGCGATAATTCGGCGCCTCGTTGGTGATGGTGATGTCGTGGACATGGCTTTCGCGCAGGCCGGCATTGGTGATACGCACGAATTTCGGCTTGGTCCGCATCTCTTCCAGCGTGGCACAGCCCGTGTAGCCCATGGAGGCGCGCAGGCCGCCGATCAGCTGATGCACCACGGCACCGATCGGGCCCTTATAGGGCACGCGGCCTTCCACGCCCTCGGGCACCAGCTTCAGGGTGTTGGACACTTCGGCCTGGAAGTAACGGTCGGCGGAGCCACGGGCCATGGCGCCGACGGAGCCCATGCCGCGATAGGCCTTGTAGGAGCGGCCCTGGAACAGGATGACCTCACCGGGGCTTTCATCGGTACCGGCGAACAGGCCGCCCATCATGGCGCAGGAGGCACCGGCGGCGATGGCCTTGGCCAGATCGCCAGAATATTTGATGCCGCCATCGGCGATGACGGGGATGCCGTGCTTCTGGCAGGCCTCAACCACGTCCAGGATGGCCGTCAGCTGCGGCACGCCCACGCCGGCCACGATGCGGGTGGTGCAGATGGAGCCGGGGCCGATACCGACCTTGATGGCATCCGCACCGGCATCGATCAGGGCCAGCGCCGCGTCGGCGGTGGCGACATTGCCGGCGATGATCTGGGTATAGTTCGGCAGGTTGCGGGCGGCGCGCACCTGATCGGCCACCTTCTTGGAATGGCCATGGGCCGTGTCGATGACCAGGACGTCAACGCCGGCATCGAACAGGGCGGCAGCGCGTTCCAGGCCATCGGGACCCGTGCCGGTGGCGGCGGCGGCGCGCAGGCGACCGGCGGCATCCTTGGCGGCATGCGGATGGTTCTGGGCCTTTTCGATATCCTTGACGGTGATCATGCCGATGCAGCGATAGGCATCGTCCACGACCAACAGCTTTTCGATACGGTTCTGGTGCAGCAGGCGCTTGGCCTCTTCCTTGGACACGCCCGGCTTGACGGTGACCAGACCGTCCTTGGTCATCAGCTCGCTGACCGGCTGGTTCGGGTTGCTGGCAAAGCGCACGTCGCGGTGGGTCAGGATACCGACCAGCTTGCCGTTCTCATCCACCACGGGGAAGCCGGAGAAGCGGTAACGGCGCTGAAGCTCCTGCGCGTCGGCCAGCGTGTTGTCGGGGCGCAGCGTGTAGGGGTTCACCACCATGCCCGATTCGAAGCGCTTGACGGCGCGCACTTCGTCAGCCTGACGGCTGATATCCATGTTGCGATGGATGACGCCGATGCCGCCCGACTGCGCCATCGCAATCGCCAGGGCCGATTCCGTGACCGTATCCATGGCCGCCGACAGCAGCGGAATGCCCAACTGGATCGACTTGGTCAGCCAGGTCTTGGTGTCGACCTCTGCCGGCATAACCTCCGACGCGGCCGGCACCAGCAGCACATCGTCAAAGGTCAGGGCTTCGCGGAAACGGTCATTGCTGGACATGAACCTGGCTCTCCCATGGGCGGGCCGGCGGGGCCGCCAAGAAACGGGTTATGGGACACCGAGCCCGCCCGCACCCAATGGCGCAAGCCGGTTCCATGTCCCAGATCAAAAGGTTCGCCGCACTATACACATGCGGGTGCCGTTGGGAAGCTACCAGGGATGGGGGGCCAGGGTTGCCATTTGGGCAAGTCATTGGATGGGGGCGGCATCGGCATCTGCCCTCACCCTCCCAAACGCTGGCGCGTTCGGGCCCCTCCCTCTCCCACTTCGTGGGCGAGGGGCGGAATTCGGGCGTACTTCTATATTTAGCCCCTCGCCCGCTGGCGGGAGAGGGAGGGTGAGGGAGCCACGCCCCAGCTCACACCAGCAACAGCAGCCCGTCGCTTTCCTGAGGGACGCCCAGCGCCGACAGGGCAAGGCCGGCGAAGGTGACGGAAATGTCGATGCGTCCGTCGGCGTCCAGATCGGCATGCAGGGTCGCCCCCTTATACCCGGCGGTGCCGTCATCGGCGGTCCAGGTGAAGCGGCTGGTGCCGGGGCGCCAGCCCCAGATATTCACCTGCTCCCCCTTTTCAAAATCGACGATGGTGGTCCAGGCCACCTGACCGCCGCGCCCGTCGGCAAAGAAGATGTCCTGCCCCGCCCCGCCGATCAGGAAATTGGAGCCGGTGCCGCCATCCAGCACATCGTTACCGGCCCCGCCATTGGCGGCGTCATTGCCGCCGCCTAAGTTGACGAAATCATCCTGCTCGCTGCCGGCGACATTATCGGCACCCACCGTCCCCAGCATCTGCCAGTCCAGATGCGCCACGGGACCGGTATAGGCCGTGGGCGTGGTGGCGACGAAGCTGTTGGTGGTGCTGTTCCAGGCCTGGAAGGTGACGGGTGCGAACAGGGCGGCCTTGGCATCCACCCCGACATTCAGGCCGCTCATGCTGACGGTCTGATGATAGCTGCCGGTCAGGCCACCACCGCTGAACCCCAGGGTCCAGGTGCCGTTGGTCATGGCGATGGCATAGCCGCCGGCGGCACTGGTCTGCCCCAAGACATTGCCATTCACGGCGATCGACACGCCGCCCACCCCTTCGCCGGGATTGTAATAGCCATCGCCGTTCAGATCGTTAAAGACCACGCCGGTGGCATAGCGGGCCTGTCCCGTGGCCGCGAAATTCTGGGTGATCATGGAGGCGTTGTAGCCCGTCATCTCCCCCAATTGCTGGCTGATCCCGATCTCCCGGTAATTGTCGCCCAGGATATTGACGCGGTGGCCGGGACTGAGGAACAGGCCGCGATGCTGCTGCTCGATATAGGCGGCGAGCTGACTGGTGCGGATCTGGCCCGTCGTCCCGCTCCACGAAATATTCTCCCCCCAGGTATAGGCACCGGTGAAGCGGTAGCCGGCGGCGGCCATCCGGTCGCCAGGGCTGGAGCCGTTGATACCGGTATGGCTGAAATTATCGGTCGCCAGCATCCAGTCGCTATGCGCCTCTGCCGCCGCCGCCAGCAGATTGTTGGGGGCCAGCGGCTGCTTAGCGGTGGCGGAGATGGTGCCGGGGTTCAGCCCCTGGTTCAGGTCGATGCCGAAGGCGGCAGCCGCCGCCACGGGATCGGCCCGCGCCCGGTTGATCAAGGTCAGCATGTACAGTTCGTAGGCGTCGAACTCGGCCATCACATCTCTCCTTACCTGCCAATATTGGAAGGGAAGGCAGCGGAAAGGCACAATGGCTCTTTCGGGTGGGAGGTGTGACAAGTGCCGACCTGAGGGCATATCCCAGGCGCGCATTGCAGGGTGGCAGGCTGCGCGTTCGCCATTGTTGCCGGTGAAACGATAGTTTTGACAGCCAACCTGTTGAGGAAGCGGCGGATGAGACCGGTTCATATGCTGGGCGCGCTGTTCGTGATGGCGCTGTGGGGGACCAATTTCGCGGTCTCACGCTATGCGCTGCGCGAATTTTCCCCGATGCTGATGATGGCGATCCGGTTTGCCATCGTGGCGGCCATCCTTCTGCCCTTCGTAAAATTCCCGCGCAACCAGCTGCGCCAGGTCCTTGCCTATGCCTTCGTCCTGGGCGGTGTTCACTTCCCCCTGATGCTGCATGGCATGGTGGGGGCGGAGGCATCGACGGCCAGCATTGTGATCCAATTGCAGGTGCCGTTCGCCAGCCTCTTGGCCGCCTACTTCTTTAAGGATACGCTGGGCTGGCGCCGGGGGATCGGCATGGGCATCGCCTTTGTCGGCGTGGCCGTCATCGCGCTGCGCGGCGGCGGCGGGCAAAGCGACCCGTTCCATCTTCTGCTGATCGTGCTGGCGGCGGCGGCGTTCAGCTTCTCCAACATCCAGGTGAAATGGATGGGGACGGTCGATCCCTATCAGCTGAATGCCTATATGGCGCTGTTCGCAGTGCCGCAGCTGCTGCTCTATTCCTTCGTGCTTGAAAGCGGACAGGTGGAGCAGGTGCTGAATGCCAGTTGGGGTGCCTGGACCGGTATCGCCTATATGGTCATTGCCTCCACCATCATCGCCTATGCCATCTGGCAGCCGATGGTGCGCAGATATGATGTGAACCAGACGGTGCCCTTCCTGATGCTGGTGCCGGTGTTCGGGGTGGCGTCGGGCGTGCTCTGGCTGGGCGAGGCGATGAGCTGGGCATTGATCGTCGGCGGCGTGCTGGTGATCGCCGGCGTCGGCATCATCCTGATCCGCCGGCCCAAGATCGTGGTGGCGCGCAACACGGTGTGAGGCATACAGTGCAAGGCAATAGTGCCTTACAGGGGGGGCATCATGGGCATCATCCTGACCGTCACCGCCAAAGGGCAGGACGAAGGTGAGCGCCAATCACGCCAGCCAGATGGTCGTGCGCTGCCGATGGGCAGGCTTTTCGGGCGACTTCACCGTGAGGGCGAGAGAGCGTTGAGCATCGAGGAATTGAACGAAATCGCGGCAGCCTGTTGGGCCGGCGAACGGTGAGGTTTGACGTGCAAGGGAATTGGCCACTCAACCCATCATCCCGGCGAAAGCCGGGACCCAGGGGCCGCAAACTCAATAGTTTTGCAGAGTCTGGCCAAAATATCGAAAAGCACGGCGCACTTGGCCCCTGGGTCCCGGCTTTCGCCGGGATGACGATAAAGGGATCGTTGGACAGCATGGTCGCCGTATGACCTCTCCCCCCCTCATCCCCTATCCCAGCCCCAACCATGGCCCGCGCCGGACCGACGGGCCGCCGGATATGCTGGTGATCCATTATACCGGCATGCAGGATGGGCCGTCGGCCCTGGCCCGCATGTGCGATCCAGCGGCAGAGGTCAGCGCGCATTACATGATCGAGGAGGATGGCCGCATCTTCCAACTGGTGCCCGACGACCGCCGCGCCTGGCATGCGGGTGCCTCCCGCTGGGCCGGGCAGGATGATATCAACAGTCGCTCCATCGGGATCGAGCTGGTCAATCCCGGCCATGAATGGGGATACCGGCCCTTCCCGGAGGCGCAGATGCGCGCCCTGGCCGATCTTTCCACACATCTTCTGACGCTTTATCCCATCCCGGCCCATCGCGTGCTGGGCCATTCCGATATCGCGCCCTTGCGAAAGCAAGATCCGGGCGAGTTGTTCGACTGGCTGGGCCTGGCCATGGCGGGGGTGGGATTGTGGCCCGACCCGCGCCCCGCCGATGGGACGGCATGGGAAAAGGACGAGATTGCCCGGCTGCTGGAACGTTTTGGCTATCAGGTCGCCCCGGATGGGATTTCATGGGACGAACACCGCGCCCATGGGAAAACATGGGACGACAGCACCGAAGCGGCCCTGTCGGCGTTCCAGCGGCATTGGGTGCCGGCCAGCACAGGCAAAGGCATGGATCGTGAGACGGTCGCGGCGCTGCGCGCCCTGGTCCGAGACTCGGGCATCTGATCGCGGTTGCTTTCCAGACCTCAAGCGCCTACAACCCGCCGGCCAGACGGTCGGATGGTCGCTCTCATGCAATGGGGAAACCCGCATGGGGGAGGAAAGTCCGGGCTCCACGGAAGTACGGTGCCGGGTAACGCCCGGCGGGGGTGACCCCAGGGAAAGTGCCACAGAGAGCAGACCGCCGACGCCAGCAACCCCTTGGGATTGCTGGATTTCGGTAAGGGTGAAAGGGTGCGGTAAGAGCGCACCGCGACCCTGGCGACAGGGTTGGCATGGTAAACCCCACCGGGAGCAAAACCGAATAGGGACGGCACGGGCGGCAACGCCCAGGCGCACTTCCGCGCTGTCGTCCGGGTGGGTTGCGCGAGGTGTCCAGCAATGGGCATCCCAGAGGAATGACCATCCCCCGGATACCATCCACACGTGGGATATGGTCCGGTGGACAGAACCCGGCTTACAGACCGTCTGGCCCTTTACCTTGCATCGCGGCATGATTTATTTACGAATGGTTTACAGGTGTGCGCGCCATCACAGCGGCAACCCGCTGCCACACCTCCCCCTCGGCCCCAAAGCCGCCCAGATTTAGGGCCAAAATCGGCCCCAACCCCACAATATCTAGGCACAAGAACGGGTCGGAAAGCGGGTTTGAAATTTAAATATCACGGTTTTCGAGATATCGCCCAAATTCCCAGGATATTTCGAATTTCTAGTTAACAGAAAAACACCCTGTCCATTCGGGTTATTTTTAAGAAAAGGCAGGCATAGATTGCCTATGCCTTTCAGTCCGCCGCCCAGCGCGAATCAAATCGGAACAAGAAAAACCAAGCATATCTTGGCAGATGGACTTGTTTTTCATCTTTGGGAGCGACTTATCCACAGTTCAAGACTCCCGCTGTGGAAAAACGCCGAATCAGGGCGAGACATTACTATCTCCCCTTTTCTCCCATAAATTCCCATGGTATCCCATAAAGACCCAAAGACAGGGACCATCAGCCCATCCATGCCCAGATGATGCCGCCTTCGAGGCTGTATCGGAAGGGGTGATCGACAGGGCGTTGGAGGGGTCGGCGGGAAATCCGGTGCCGGGGTGGCACCAACAAGGTGGGGCGTGATGGGCTTGTTCCTGTCCACATATGTCAACAAGGTTGATAAGAAGGGTCGGGTCTCCATCCCCGCTCCCTTCCGTGCGACCTTGTCGGCGGGACTGGTGGCAGGCACGCCCACGGAAATGGTGATCTTTCCCTCGCTGAAGGCCCACGCCCTGGATGCGGCTCCGCTCTCCTATCTGGAGAAGCTGTCCGACGCGCTGGACAATCCGTACATGCCGGATGATGAGCGGGAATTGATCGAAACCACCGTATTCGGCCAGTCGGCGCAACTGACGCTGGACCCCGAAGGCCGCGTGATCCTGCCCGACCACCTGATGGGCTTTGCCGGGATCACCGAGAATGTGACCTTCATCGGCCGCCGCAACACCTTCCAGCTTTGGGACCCGGTGGCGTTTGCGGCGCATGAGGCAGCGGTGCGCGAACAGGCCCGCAACAACAACATCTCCCTCTCCACCGTGCTGGCCAAGGCCAAGGGCCTGGCGAAGGGGGAATGATGACCGCACAGCCCGTTCACATCCCCGTCCTGCTCACCGAAGTGCTGCATGACATGGCCGTTGCCGATGGGCAGACGGTCGTGGATGGCACCTTTGGCGCCGGCGGGTACAGCCGCGCCCTGCTGGACAGTGCCGCCATCCGCCTGTTCGCCATCGACCGCGACCCCGCAGCGCATGAGCGCGCCCGGCCCATCATCGAGGCCTATGCCCCGCGCCTGTCCCTGCTAAACGGCTGTTTTGGGGATATGGAGGCGCTGCTGGCCGCCGCCGGTGTTTCCAGGGTGGATGCCATCGTCTTGGATATCGGGGTGTCGTCGCCACAGATCGATACGCCGGAACGCGGGTTCAGCTTCCGTTTCGACGGGCCCTTGGACATGCGCATGGGCGATACCGGCCCGACCGCCGCCGATGTGGTGAACAGTGCCGAGGAAGAAGATCTGGCGAATATCTTCTATCGCTATGGTGAGGAACGGCTGTCGCGCCGTGTGGCGCGCGCCATCGTCCTGCGCCGGGCGGAGAAGAAGTTTGAGCGGACGGGCGATCTGGCCGATGTCATCCGGTCCTGCGTACCGAAATCCAAGGACGGGATCGACCCCGCCACCCGCAGCTTCCAGGGCCTGCGCATTCATGTGAATGACGAGTTGGGTGAGCTGGAGCGGGCACTGGCCGCTGCCGAGCGGCTGCTGTTGCCCGGCGGGCGGCTGTGCGTCGTCACCTTCCATTCGCTGGAAGACCGGCTGGTCAAGGAATTCATGCGCGAACGGTCGGGCAATCTGCCGGGTCCGTCGCGCCATATGCCGGGCCCGGCAGCATCCGGCCCCGCCCCCACGTTCCGCCTGCTCTCCAAATCCGGCACGGGTCCGGGTGCGGAAGAACAGGCCCGCAATCCACGCGCCCGGTCCGCCCGGCTGCGTACCGCCATCCGTACCGAGGCACCGGCCTGGGCACAGGGAGAAGCCGCATGATCGGGAAGTCCACCATCGTCTGGATCGCCGTTTCCTGTGCCGCCAGCGGCATCCTGTACCAGACCAGCTATAAGGCGCAGGAGCAGGAGCGTGAGTTGAACCGCCTGAACCGCGCCATCGTGACGGAGCAGGAGGCAATCCAGGTCCTGAAGGCCGAATGGGCGTATCTGAACGATCCGACGCGCCTGGAAAAGCTGTCGGCCGAACATCTGCTGTTGCAGGCGACCGGTGCCGCGCAGATCGCGCGCCTGTCCGACCTGCCCGAGAAGGACCCGAACCAGCCGCCCCCCTATACCCCCATTCCCGGCCGCAAGCCGGGCAGCCGCGCGCCGGACGTGATCGAGCGCGCGCCGATGCCCAAGCCCGTCCCTCCCGCCCCGTCGCGACGCCAGCCTGAAGGCCCGGTGATCCTGGCGAAGTATGGAGCCACGCGATGACCGACATCAATTACAGCCTGACGGGTTTCGATCTGGCCGGCGGTGACCGGTATGGCCAAGGCGGGCGGACGGAACCGCGCATCCGCGTCAATGGCCGTGCGTCCACCGCGCTGGCCATGGGCAAGTCGCGTCTGGTCGTCATGATGGCGGCCTTCACCGTCGGTTTCGGTGCGGTCGGGGCCAAGCTGGTGGATGCCACGGTCAGCTTCGGCGGGGCCAAGGAACCGTCGGTGGCCCGCGCCGCCACGCGCACCATGACCAACAGCCGCGCCGACATTGTGGACCGCAACGGGGTGCTGCTGGCCACGTCCCTGCACACGGCCTCGCTGTTCGCCGATCCCAAGCTGATCCTGGATGCCCGCGAAGCGGTGCAGCAGCTGTCAACCGTTCTGCCCGAGCTGGACCCGGTGACGCTGCTGGCCGATCTGAAGTCGGACAAGCGCTTTGTCTGGATCAAGCGCAACCTGTCGCCGCGCCAGCAGCAGGAAGTGTTCCGCCTGGGCATCCCCGGCCTGAATTTCCAGCGCGAAGAGCGCCGCGTCTATCCGCAGGGCAATCTGGCCGCCCATGTCGTGGGTTTCAGCGGCGTGGACAATAACGGGCTGATGGGGATCGAGCAGGCGTTTGACACAAGGCTGAAGGAAAGCGACGAGCCGCTGCGCCTGTCGGTCGATGTCCGGTTGCAGCATGTGCTGCGCAAGGAACTGGTCAACGCCGTGGACGAATTCAACGCCATCGGGGCCGCCGGCATGGTGATGGATGTGCGTACCGGTGAGATCCTGGGCATGGTTTCCGTGCCCGATTTCGACCCGCACGCCCCGCCGCCGCCCACGCAGGAGCAGGATACCGATCCGCGGTTCAACCGGAACACGCTGGGCGTGTACGAAATGGGCTCCACCTTCAAGATCTTCAACACCGCCATGGCGTTGGAGTCCGGCAAGGTGCGTTTGCAGGACAGTTTCGACACCACCCGCCCCATCAAGATTGGCCGCTTCCTGATCAAGGATTACCACCCGGTCAATCACTGGATGGATGTGGCCGATATCTTCAAGGAAAGCTCCAATATCGGTTCCATCAAGATGGCCGAACAGGTGGGGCCGAACGCGCAGAAGGAATTCATGGGCCGCCTGGGCCTGCTGCGTCAGGCCAGCCTGGAAGTGCCGGAACGTGGCTGGCCCATGATCCCGAACCCGTGGCGTGAAGTGAACATGATGACCATTTCCTTTGGTCACGGCATGTCGGTCAGCCCCGCGCATCTGGTGCAGGCCGTGGGCGGTGTCGTCAATGGCGGCATCATGCACCCGGCCACCCTGCTGAAACGCGAGAACCCGAACGAGGTGCCCGGCACCCGCATCGTCAGCGAGCAGACCTCCATCACCATGCGCAAGCTGATGCGGCTGGTGGTGACGGAAGGTACGGCCAGCAAGGCCGATGTGCCGGGTTATGTCGTGGGCGGCAAGACCGGTACGTCGGACAAGGTGAAGGGTCGAGGCTATGTCACCAACGCCCGAATCTCCAGCTTTGCCGGCGTCTTCCCCGCCAATGACCCGCGCTACGTCGTCTATGTCCTGGTGGATGAACCCAAGGGCAACAAGCGGACCTTTGGCTTTGCCACCGGCGGCTGGGTCGGCGCGCCGACGGCAGGTGCCATCATCGCCCAGATCGGGCCGCTGCTGGGTGTGAAGCCGCAGGACAATAACTCGCCCGAGATCATCCAGGCCATGGCCGTGCATCCGGGGGCGGTGGCCCCGCCGGGCGCGCAGGTGGCGGCGGTACCGGCATCGTTGCAGGCCGGGGGTGAAGAGGATTGATGAAAAGGCTGTCGGAGATCATGGCATCACGGACCGAACTGGCGGTATCAGCGCTGGCACTGGAACGCGACCCACCCATCACCAACCTGACGGCGGATAGCCGCAAGGTCGTGCCCGGAACGCTGTTCGCAGCGTTGCCGGGCACGCTGCGTGATGGGCGTGATTTCATTCCCCAGGCCATCGCATCCGGCGCCGTCGCCATCCTGGCGCCCAAGGGCACCACCCTGCCCGCAGGGGCAGACCATGTGACCCTGATCGAGGATGCCAATCCCCGTCGGCGTCTGGCCCTGCTTGCCGCCAGCTTCAGCGGCGAACAGCCGGAGAAGATCGCCGCCGTCACGGGCACCAATGGCAAGACCAGCACGGCGCAGTTCACGCGCCAGATCTGGGCCGGCCTGGGCCATAAGGCCGGTGCCATGGGCACGCTGGGCCTGGTCGCGCCTGGCTTTCCGCAGACAGACAGCCTGACCACGCCCGACCCGGTGGCCCTGCACGCCACGCTAGCCGATGTCGCCCGCGCCGGTGTCACGCATCTGGCGCTGGAAGCGTCCAGCCACGGGCTGGATCAGTTCCGCCTGGACGGGGTGCTGGTGACAGCATCCGGTTTCACCAATCTGACGCGCGACCACCTGGATTATCACGGCACCATGGAGGCCTATCTGAAGGCCAAGCTGATGCTGTTCGACCGTGTGATGCCCAAGGGGGCAACCGCTGTCGTCAATGCCGACATCCCGGAATTCGAACAGATCGCGGCTACCGCCCATGCCCGCAAGCAGAATGTCATCGGCTTTGGTGAGGCAGGCAAAGAACTGCGCGTCATTGAGGTGAAGCCCCTGCCCCATGGTCAGCGGCTGGAGCTGGAGCTGTTCGGGCGTCGCCGGACGGTGGAGATGCCGCTGGTCGGGCGGTTCCAGGTGTGGAACGCGCTGTGCGCCCTGGGGCTGGCCATCGGCACCGGTGAGGATGCGGAAAAGGCCGCCAACCAGCTTTCCATGCTGACGGGCGTGCGCGGCCGGCTTGAGATGGTTGCAACCCTCAAGAACGGCGCGGCGGTCTATGTGGATTACGCCCATACGCCGGACGGGTTGGAGACGGTGCTGCACGCGGCCCGGCCCCATACGAATGGCAAGCTGTCGGTCGTGTTCGGCTGTGGCGGTGACCGCGACAAGGGCAAGCGGCCCATGATGGGCGCCATCGCGGCCCGTCTGGCCGACCGCTGCATCGTTACCGACGATAACCCGCGCAGCGAGGTACCGGCGACGATCCGCGCGGCCATCATGGCGGCCTGCCCCGGCGCCCTGGAAGTGGATGACCGGGCCAAGGCCATCGCGGTTGCCATCGGCGAGCTGGGGCCCGGCGATGTGCTGATCATCGCCGGCAAGGGGCATGAACAGGGGCAGATCGTGGGGACCGAGGTCCGTCCCTTCGATGATGCCAGCGTGGCCCGTCAGGTGGTGGCGGGCCTGTGAGTTTGGGTTTAGTGCGTTTTTGAAGGGTGGGTGTGGGATGTCAGACATCCTGTGGACGGGCAAGGAAGTGGCGGCGGCCTGCAATGGCAAGGCGCTGGGCGATGCTGCCTGGACCGTCATGGGCGTGTCCATCGACAGCCGCACCATTGCCAAGGGCGACCTGTTCATCCCGCTGAAAGGCCCGAATTTCGACGGCCATGCCTTTGTCGCCCAGGCCCTGAACCAGGGGGCCGCCGGCGCCATCGTGGCCGACATCCCCGCCGGCATGGAAAGTGATGCTCGCCTGATCAAGGTGGATGACACGATGCTGGCCCTGCAGGACCTGGGCCGCATGGGCCGGGTGCGGGCGGGCGGCAAGATCATCGCCGTCACCGGGTCGGTCGGCAAGACGGGCACCAAGGAGGCGCTGAAGGTCGCCCTGGACAGCCAGGGCAAGACCTTCGCCACCGTCGGCAGCTTGAACAATCACTGGGGCGTGCCCCTGTCCCTGTCGCGCTGTCCCGCCGAGAGCCGGTTCGGCGTGTTCGAACTGGGCATGAACCATGCCGGGGAGATCGGCCCCCTGTCGCGCATGGTGCGGCCTGACATCGCCATCATCACGACGGTGGAAGCCGTCCATATCGAGTTCTTCGCCAGTGTCGAGCATATCGCCGACGCCAAGGCCGAGATTTTCGAGGGCATGGACGCATCCGGCACGGCCATCCTGCCGCGCGACAATGCCCATTATGCCCGCCTTCTGGCCGCTGCCCGCACGCAGGGACTGACGCGGATCCAGTCGTTCGGCGCGCATGAGGGTGCGGATGGGCGGCTGTTGAAGTATGAGCCGCATGCCGACCATGGCGTGGTCACGGCCCACATTGATGGCATTGACGTCACCTACACCATCCCCCTGCCGGGCAAGCACCATGCGGTCAATTCGCTGGCGGTCCTGCTGGCCGTGAAGGCGGCGGGCGGCAATGTGGCAGAGGCGGCGGAAGCGCTGGCCGGGCTGGCCCCCATCAAGGGACGCGGGCAGCGCCGGGCGATCGAGCTGGAAAGCGGCTCCTTCACCCTGATCGATGAAAGCTACAACGCCTCGCCCGTGTCCGTGGCCGCCGCCGCCGGTGTGCTGGGTCAGGCGGAAGTCGGCGCGGGCGGGCGGCGCATCGCCGTTCTGGGTGACATGCGCGAACTGGGCGATCACGCGCCCGTCCTGCATGCCGGTCTGGCCGATCCGTTCGTGAAGGCCGGCACCGATCTGGTTTTCTGCTGCGGTCCCAATATGCGCCATCTGTTTGACGCATTGCCCGCCGACAAGCGCGGCGCGCACACGCCCGACAGCGCCACCCTGGCCCCCATCGTCACCGCCGCCGTGAAGGCAGGCGACGCCGTGATGGTGAAGGGGTCCGCCGGCAGCCGCATGGCGCTGGTGGTGGACGCGCTGAAGGCGCTGGACCGCGCACAACAGGACAATAACCCGCAAGGGACGACCGCCGGCAACAAGGCGGGGAAACCGAGAGATAACGATGCTGTATAACCTGCTCTATCCCCTGGCGGACGAATTCCAGATTTTCAACCTGTTCCGGTACATCACGTTCCGGACAGGCGGGGCCGTGATGACGGCGCTGATCATCAGCTTCGTCATCGGGCCGCGCGTCATTCGCTGGCTGAAATCCAAGCAGGGCGAAGGTCAGCCGATCCGTACCGACGGGCCGGAAACGCATCTGAAGAAGAAGGGCACGCCCACTATGGGCGGCCTGATGATCATGATCGCCGTCATCGTCTCCACCCTGCTGTGGGTGGACCTGACCAACACCTATACCTGGATCGTGCTGCTGGTAACGGTCGGTTTCGGTCTGGTCGGGTTTGGCGATGACTACCTGAAGCTGACCAAGCGCAATACCAAGGGCCTGTCGTCCAAGGTGAAGCTGGTGGCCACCCTGGTGGTCGCCGCCGTCGCCACGGGCTGGTACCTGATGGTCACGCCGTGGGAGATGGGCACCGGTTTGGCCCTGCCCTTCTTCAAGGACCTGCTGATCCATCTGGGATGGTTCTATGTGCCGTTCGCCATCATCGTCATCATCGGGTCTTCCCATGCCGTGAACCTGACGGACGGGCTGGATGGGCTGGCGACCGTGCCGATCATGATCGCGGCCTCCTGCTTTGGCCTGATCGCGTATCTGTCGGGCAATGCCATCTTCTCCAACTATCTGGGCATCCATCATGTGCCGGGCACGGGCGAGCTGGCCGTGTTCTGCGGCGCGCTGGTCGGGGCCGGCCTGGGCTTCCTGTGGTTCAACGCGCCGCCGGCAATGGTGTTCATGGGCGATACGGGGTCGCTGTCGGTGGGCGGGGCGCTGGGCGCCATCTCCGTCATCACCAAGCATGAACTGGTGCTGGCCATTGTCGGCGGGCTGTTCGTGCTGGAGGCGCTGTCGGTAATGATCCAGGTCGCGTCGTTCAAGCTGACGGGCAAGCGGGTGTTCCGCATGGCGCCCATCCATCATCACTTTGAAAAGAAGGGCTGGTCGGAACCGACCGTCGTTATCCGGTTCTGGATCATCGCCGTCATCCTGGCGCTGGTCGGCCTGTCCACCTTGAAGCTGCGTTGAGGGCTGGAATGATTGATCTTGGCCATCTGAAAGGTCGCAGGATCGCAGTGATGGGTCTGGCCCGGTCAGGCCTGACGGCGGCGCGCGCCCTGAAGGCGGCCGGGGCCACGCTTCTGGCCTGGGACGATGGCGCTGGCGGGCAGAAGGCGGCGGCAGAGGCCGGGATCGACCTGACCAACCTGCACGAAACCGACTTTGCCGGCATCGACGCCCTGGTCCTGTCGCCTGGCATCCCGCACACCTACCCCACACCCAACCCCATCGCGGCCAAGGCCAAGGCCGCCGGCGTGGCGATCATCAGCGATATTGAGCTGCTGCGTCAGGCATGCCCCAAGGCCACCTATGTCGGCATCACCGGCACCAACGGCAAATCCACCACCACCTCGCTGGTCGCCCATATCATTGCCGGCACGGGCAGGCCGACACAGGTGGGCGGCAATCTGGGCATTCCGGCCCTGTCGTTTGACGCCTTGGGCGCGGACGGCGTCTATGTCCTGGAAATGTCCAGCTATCAGTTGGAAATCACGCCCTCGCTGGGCTTTGACGCGGCCGTCCTGCTGAACATCACGCCCGACCATCTGGACCGGCATGGCGGCATGGATGGCTATATCGCGGCCAAAAAGCTGATCTTCCAGAAGGGGATGGCGACGGGCGCGCAGGTGGCCGTGATCGGCATTGACGATCCGCATTGCGCCCGGATGGCCCTGGAACTGGACGCCGAATTCCCCGGCAAGGTGATCCGCATCAGCGCCGAAGGCCCCGTCAGCGGCGGGATCGGGGTGGAAAACGGGGTTCTGGTGGATGATCGGGGTGGTCACCATCATCCCGTCACCGACCTGCGCAGCCTGCCCGCCCTTCCCGGGACGCATAATTGGCAGAATGCCGCCGCCGCCTATGCCCTGGCCCGCGCGGTTGGCATCAACCATGCCGACATCCTGGACGGGTTGCGCACCTTCCCCGGTCTGGCCCACCGCCAGAGCCTGGTGGGCAGCATCGACGGTGTCCGCTTCATCAATGACAGCAAGGCCACCAATGCCGACGCGGCGGCCAAGGCGCTGGCCTGTTACCAGCCCATCTACTGGATCCTGGGCGGCAAGGCCAAGGATACGGGGCTGGACGGGCTGGACGGTTTCATGCCGGCGGTGGCGCATGCCTTCCTGATCGGTGATGCGACGGAGGCGTTTGCTGAATGGCTGTCGGCGCGCGGCGTGGCGCATACGCGCTGCGGCACCATGGATGTCGCCGTTGGTGCCGCGTTTGCCAAGGCCAAGGAAGAGGGTCGGGAGGCGCCGGTGGTCCTGCTGTCACCGGCCTGCGCTAGCTTTGACCAGTATCCGAATTTTGAAGTGCGCGGCGATGATTTTGCAGGCCACGTCCGGGCCTTGTCCAATGGGGGGATCGTCTGATCATGGTTTCATTCTCCCGCACCGATCATTCGATCCTGGGCCGCTGGTGGTGGACCGTTGACCGCTGGACCATGGCGGCGGTGATCCTGATCGCCACCATCGGCGTCGTGCTGGTCCAGGCGGCCAGCCCTGCCGTGGCGACGCGGATCGGCACCGACAGCTTCCACTTCATCGAAAAGCATCTGCTGGTCCTGATCCCGTCGCTGGGCCTGATGTTCGGCGTATCGCTGCTGTCGCCGCGCGGCGTGCGGCGGCTGGCGGTCATACTGTTCCTGGCCGCCACGTTCGGCGTGTTCCTGACCCTGTTCATCGGGATGGAGATCAAGGGCGCCACGCGCTGGTTGCAGCTTCCGGGCATCTCTGTTCAGCCGTCAGAATTCCTGAAGCCCGCCTTTGCGGTTGTTGCCGCGTGGCTGTTCGCCCTGCATCGCACGCAGGAGAATGTGCCCGGTATCCCCGTGGTGGTGGGGCTGTATGGCCTGATCGTGGTCCTGCTGATGAGCCAGCCCGACCTGGGGCAGACCTTTGTCATCACCTGCATCTTCTTCGGCCAGTTCTTCCTGGCGGGCCTGCCCATCGTCTTCGTGGCGTCCTGCGTGGTGATGGGCATTGGCGGTCTGGTCAGCGCCTATTTCCTGTTCCCGCACGTGCAGAGCCGTATCGACCGGTTCCTGGACCCCGCCGCCGGCGACAATTATCAGGTTGCCCGCTCCCTTGAAGCGTTCGAGAAGGGCGGCATCTGGGGCACCGGACCCGGCCAGGGTACGGTCAAGATGTCCATCCCCGACAGCCATGCCGACTTCATCTTCTCCGTCGCGGGCGAAGAGATGGGGATGATCACCTGTATGATCATCATCTGCCTGTTCGGCTTTGTGGTCCTGCGCAGCTTTGCCCGCGCGTCGAATGACCAGAGCCTGTTCGTGATGTTGGCGGCCAGCGGCCTGACCATGCAGTTCGGCCTGCAGGCCCTGATCAATATGGGTTCGGCCCTGCATCTGATGCCGACCAAGGGCATGACCCTGCCCTTCATTTCCTATGGCGGCTCCTCGCTGATCGCCTTGGGCATCGGCATGGGCATGGTGCTGGCCCTGACCCGCAAGCGGTTTGGACCGGGAGAGGCGCTATGACCGCATCTCGCCCCATCATCCTGGCCGCCGGGGGAACCGGCGGCCACATGTTCCCGGCAGAGGCGCTTGCCCGCACGCTGATCGCGCGCGGGCATTCGGTCATTCTGGTGACCGACAAGCGCGGCAAGGCCTTTGGCGACAGCCTGCCCGACGTGCGCGTCGAACGTATCCGCGCCGCGACCGCTGCCCCCGGCATTTGGGCCAAGCTGCGCATGGTGGTGGAACTGGTGGTGGGCACGGCACAGGCACGTTCCCTGCTGCGGCAGTTGCAGCCGGCCCTGGTGGTCGGGTTCGGCGGCTACCCGTCTCTGCCGACCGTGTTTGCGGCGCAAAGCGCGAGCATCCCCACCCTGCTGCATGAACAGAATGCCGTCCTGGGGCGCGCCAACCGGTTGCTGGCCGCCAAGGCGCGGATGATCTGCACCAGCTTCCCCAGCGTTGCTGGACTGCCGGCGGTGGATGGCAAGCGTATCATCCGCACGGGCAACCCCGTCCGCCCCGACATCCTGGCGCTCCGCGACGCGCCCTATCCCGCGCCTTATGCCGGTGGTTCACTGAACCTGCTGGTCACCGGTGGCAGCCAGGGTGCGGCGATCTTTGGCGAAGTGCTGCCGCGGGCCGTGGAAATGCTGCCCGAGGATGTGCGGTACCGCCTGAAGATCGTGCAGCAGGCACGGGCGGAAAATATTGAGGCAGCCCGCAGCGCCTATGCCCAGATGGGTGTGGAAGCGGAACTCGCCACCTTCTTCAAGGATATGCCGGCCAAGCTGGCGGGATGCCACATGATGATCGCCCGTTCCGGTGCCGGAACGGTTGCCGAATTGTCTGTGGTTGGCCGCCCCTCCCTGCTGGTTCCGTACCAGTACGCCATGGATGATCACCAGACCGCCAATGCACAGTCGCTGGTCGGCGCCGGTGGCGCCTGGCTGCTGTCGCAGCAGGATTTCACACCTGTTTCGGTATCAGAACAGTTGGCTTCTTTCCTGGCTGATCCGGGCCGTTTGGTCAGTGCGGCAAAGGCCGCCGCCGGCTGGGCCATCCCGGACGCCGCCGACCGGCTGGCCGATGCCGTTGAACGCGTGGTGAAGGGGGATGCCGCATGAGCATGATTGATACCACCGCCGAACCCACGCTGGCCGAACTGGAGCGCGCCTTTCCTTTGCTGCTGAACGGGTTGACGCGCCGGCGCTTCACCCTGCCGCAACCGCAGAGCCCTTTGAAAGGCGGGTTTGTTTCACATATGGAACAAAAAATCGCCCCGCGCCTGCACCATGATTATTCCACCATCACCCGTCGCCTTGGAGTTTGACCCATGCGGGCTTTGCCGCTGAATATCGGAACCCTGCATTTCGTCGGCATCGGCGGTATCGGCATGTCCGGCATCGCCGAGGTGCTGCACAATCTGGGCTATGCCGTGCAGGGCAGCGACATGGCCGATAATTACAATGTCCAGCGGCTGCGCAAGCTGGGCATCAAGGTGGAGATCGGGCACCGGGGCGAAAACCTGGGCGATGCCGCCGTCCTGGTCATTTCCTCCGCTGTGAAGAAGGACAATCCGGAGGTCGTGGCGGCACGGGCGGGCATGATCCCCGTGGTGCGCCGGGCCGAGATGCTGGCCGAGTTGATGCGCCTGAAATGGTCCATCGCGGTGGCCGGCACCCATGGCAAGACCACCACCACCAGCATGGTCGCGGCCTTGCTGGAAGGCGGGGCCATGGACCCGACCATCATCAATGGTGGCATCATCAATTCGCTGGGCACCAATGCCAAGCTGGGCAGCGGCGAGTGGATGGTGGTGGAGGCAGATGAAAGCGATGGCACCTTCACCAAGCTTCCATCCACCATCGGCATCGTTACCAATATGGACCCCGAACATCTGGACCATTACGGGACGTTCGAGGAGGAGCGGAAGGCCTTCGACCGGTTTGTCGAAAACATCCCCTTCTATGGCTTTGCCGCGCTCTGCATCGACCATCCCGAGGTTCAGGCCATGCTGGGCCGGGTGGACCGCCGCGTTGTGACCTATGGTTTCAGCCCGCAGGCCGATGTGCGCGCCGTCAATATCGTGACCAACACGTCCGGCTGCTATTACGACGTGGAACTGACCGACCGGGCCGCGTCGGAGGCACGCACCATCACAGGCGTGCATCTGCCCATGTACGGCCTGCACAATGTCCAGAATTCCCTGGCGGCCATCGCGGTGGCCATCAGCCTGGGCATCAGCGACGACAGCATCCGCGCCTCCTATGCCAAGTTCATGGGCGTGAAGCGCCGCTTCACCAAGACCGGGGAGAGCAACGGCGTCGTCGTCATCGACGATTACGGCCACCATCCCGTGGAGATCGCCGCCGTATTGAAGGCGGCGCGCATGGCCGGCACGGGCCGGACCATTGCCGTTGTACAGCCCCACCGCTACACCCGCCTGCAAAGCCTGTTCGCGGAATTCTGCACCTGCTTCAACGATGCCGACGCGGTTGTCGTGGCCGATGTCTATGCGGCGGGTGAGCAGCCCATTGAGGGTGCGGCCAAGGATGATCTGGTGGAAGGCCTGCGCGTGCGCGGCCACCGCAATGTCACGGCCCTATCCAGCCCGGCGGCCCTGCCCAGCCTGATCGCCGAGATAGCGAAGCCCGGCGACATGGTGGTCTGCCTGGGCGCCGGTACCATCACGCAATGGGCCAATGCCCTGCCGGGCGAGTTGGACAAGCTGGCCACCCTGAATAAGGGAGGCGACTGACATGGTGCAGGTGCTGGATGGACAGGCGCTGACCAACCGGTTGAAAGAGGCCGCCCCCGATATCCGGGGACGGCTGACCCCGGATGCGCCGATGGGCCCCAGCACCTGGTTTCGTGTGGGCGGCAAGGCAGAGGCCCTGTTCCGCCCGGCGGACGCGGATGATCTTTCCTACTTCCTGGCCCATTGCCCCGCCGATGTGCCCGTCACCGTCATTGGTGTGGCCAGCAATCTGCTGGTCCGGGATGGGGGCGTTCCCGGTGTGGTGATCCGGCTGGGCGGTCCGTTCGCGGAGGTTTCGGTGGACGGGGACCGGATCACCGCCGGTGCCGGCGCGCTCGACCTCAATGTCGCCCTGACGGCACAGGCCGCCGGTCTGGCGGGGCTGGAGTTTCTGTCGGGCATTCCCGGCACCATTGGCGGAGCGGTCCGCATGAATGGCGGCGCCTATGGTGCCGAAACGGTGGATGTCATCCTGTCCGCCGACGGGGTGGACCGGCAGGGTGTGAAGCACAGCTACACGCGTGAGGACCTGCACCTGACCTACCGCCATTGCGGGGTGCCGGACGATGTGATTTTCACCAGCGCCATCTTCCAGGGGCGGCCCGACGATCCCGCCGCCATCCAGGCGCGCATCGACGCCATTCAGCAGGCCCGCGCCGACAGCCAGCCCGTGCGCGCCCGCACCGGCGGATCGACCTTTGCCAACCCGGAAGGGCACAAGGCCTGGCAGTTGATCGATGCCGCCGGATGCCGGGGTCTGACCATCGGCGGCGCGCAGATCAGCGAGAAGCATTGCAACTTCCTGCTGAATTTGGGCGACGCAACCGCCCATGATATCGAATCGCTGGGTGAAGAGGTCCGGGCGCGTGTGAAGGCGAAGAGCGGCGTGGATTTGCGCTGGGAAATACGCCGGATCGGACTACCCCGTTCGAACGGGGGTGAGTCATGAATGCCACCCTGGCCGACAAATGTGAGTCTCCGCTGCAACAGGTCGCAGCACCCCGAGTCGCTTTTTTAAAAGCGCTTCATTTTGGCGCTTGCAGCCCCGTAATCCGTCGCTTACACCGAATCTTGTGGGAAGGCTGGGGCTGCCTCACACAACATCTTGCGATAGCGCAGAATTTGCCGGAAGGGCCGGCAGGAATGGCGACGCGTCACCACGCGTCAGCCAAAGGGGGAACTGTTGTGATGGGCACCGAGAACCGTTCGAAGCATGTCGCCGTCCTGTTGGGCGGATGGTCTGCGGAGCGGGAAGTGTCCCTGGTCAGCGGGTCCCGCATCGCCGAGGCGCTGGAGAGCAAGGGCTACAAGGTCACGGCCATTGATGTGCAGCGTGATCTGGCCGGCCTGATCGCAGCATTGACCCCGCATCCCGACGTGATTTTCAACGCCCTGCATGGCAAGGGCGGCGAGGATGGGTTGATCCAGGGCGTTCTGGAATATCTGGGTGTGCCCTATACCCATTCCGACGTGATGGCATCCGCCGTCGCCATGGACAAGGCCCTGACCAAGCGCATCCTGGCGACCGTGGGCATGCCCGTGGCCGATGGCGTCATCGCCACCAAGGAACAGGTCCTGGCCGGCCATGTCCTGCCCCCGCCCTATGTCGTGAAGCCCGTGGATGAGGGTTCCAGCGTCGGCGTGCGCATCGTGCGCGAGAGCGACAATTTCACGGTCCTGGAAGAAGACAGCTGGGTCTATGGCCGCCGCGTGCTGGTGGAGAAGTTCATTCCGGGCCGCGAACTGACGGTCGGCGTCATGGGCGACCGCGCCCTGGCCGTCACGGAAATCGTCCCCCGCACCGCCTTTTATGATTATGAGGCGAAATACGCCGATGGCGGTTCGGTCCATGTCTGCCCGGCTGAGATCCCGGCGGACGTGGCCGAGGAGGCCAAGCGTCTGGCGCTGCTGGCGCATCAGGTGCTGGGCTGCTCCGGCGTGTCGCGCACCGATTTCCGCTGGGATGATGCCAAGCCGGGAATTACCGGCCTGTGCTTCCTTGAAACCAATACCCAGCCCGGCTTCACGCCGACCTCCCTGCTGCCTGAACAGGCGGCATCGCTGGGCATCAGCTACGCCGATCTGTGCGCCTGGATAGTGGAGCATGCCCGATGCCACGCGTGACGCCCACCGCCCCGCCCACCACCGATAATCCCCGCGCGCGCTTTGCCGAAACGCAGAAGCGCGCGACGCTGCGTGCCGCCCAGGAGGCGAACCGCCGCCGTGCCCTGCCCCGCTGGGCCGAACCGGCGATGAAGATCGCGCGGCGGTCGGCGCCGCTGGTGGCACTGCTGGCTGTGGGCGGCTGGGTCTGGGGCTCGGGCTATGGCGAACTGCTGGTGCATGCCGCCACCGACAAGGTCCTGACCGCCAGTGTCGAGGCCGGCCTGTCGGTGCAGGATGTGACGGTGGTCGGGCGCGAGAAGGCGGCGCAGGCCGACCTTCTGAACGCGCTGGCGGTGCAGCGCGGCACGCCCATCCTGGCCTTTGACCCGCACCATGCGCGCACGTCGCTGGAACAGATCCCCTGGGTTCGTCAGGCACGGGTGGAACGCCGCCTGCCCGACACCATCGCCATCACCATCACCGAACGTGAGCCGATGGCCCTGTGGCAGCATGACCGGCAGATGCGCCTGATCGACGCCGACGGCATCGTGCTGACGGCCAATGACCTTTCGAAATGGCCGAACCTGCCGCTGCTGGTGGGCCCGGACGCGCCCAAGCGCGGGCCGGCCCTGCTGCATATGCTGGCTAAGCAGCCCGCCATCGCACAGATGGTTGAGGCAGCGGTGCTGGTCGGTGGTCGCCGCTGGGACCTGCGCCTGAAGAACGGCATCGATATCCGCCTGCCCGAACATGATGTGCCGGAAGCCCTGCATCAACTGGCCATGATTCAGCAGACAAATGACGTGCTGAACAAGGATGTGGTCGCCATCGACCTGCGCATCCCGGACCGGTTGTCGGTCCAGACCTCCGCCGCTGCGGCCGATTTGCGCCGCAAGCCCCCCGAAAAAAAGCAGAAGACCTGAGGGCACGCGATCATGGCATTTCCCGGCGCCCTCAATACCCGTACCAAGGCCCGCAAGGTTCCGCGCGGCGGCACCATCGCCGCGCTGGATGTCGGCTCGTCCAAGGTTGTCTGCTTCATCGCCAAGGTCGATGATCCGGGCAGCATCCGCGTGGTCGGCATCGGCCACCAGATCAGCCGGGGCGTGCGCTCGGGCGGGATCGTCGACATGGAAGCCGCCGAAACCGCCATCGGCACCACGGTCCATGCCGCCGAGACCATGGCAGGCGAACAGATCCGCGAGGTTCTGGTCAGTCTGTCGGGCGGGCAGCCGGAAAGCCAGACCCTGATCGCCGAAACGGCGGTGACGGGGGCGGAGATCGGTGACAGCGACGTGCGCCGCGCCCTGACGGAGGCGCGCAAGCTGGACGTGTCGCCCGATGCCGAACTGATCCATTCCATCCCCGTCGGCTATGCCATTGACGGGGTGAAGGGCATCCGCGACCCACGTGGGATGGTGGGCGAACGGCTGGGCGTGCGCACCCATGTGGTGACCGCCGCCGGCGGCCCGGTGCGCAACCTGTCCACCTGTGTCGGGCGTTGCCATCTGGGTGTCGAAAGCTTCGTCATGAGCCCCTATGCCGCCGGCCTGTCGTGCCTGGTGGAAGATGAGATGGAACTGGGCGTCACCGTCATCGACATGGGCGGCGGCACCACCAGCATGGCCGTGTTCAATGACGGCAAGATGGTCTGGTGCGACAGCATCCCGCTGGGCGGCGGCCATGTCACCAACGACATCGCCCGTGGCCTGACCACGCCGGTGGCCCAGGCCGAGCGGTTGAAGACCCTGTACGGTTCCGCCGTGTCCGCCGTGTCGGACGAGCGGGAGATGATCGACGTGCCCCAGGTGGGCGAGGAGGAGCGCGGCCAGACCAACCATGTGCCGAAATCGCTCCTGGTCGGCATCATCCAGCCGCGCATGGAAGAGATTTTCGAACTGGTGCATGGCCGCCTGGACCAGTCGGGCTTTGCCAAGGCCGCCGGTCGCCGCGTCGTCCTGACGGGTGGCGCCAGCCAGTTGTCGGGCGTGCGCGAACTGGCCGCCAATGTGCTGGACAAGCAGGTGCGCCTGGGCCGTCCGCTGCGCATCGGCGGGCTGGCCACCAATGTTTCCGGCCCGGCCTTCGCGTCGGCTGCCGGTCTGCTGGCCTATGCCATGCAGCAAAACCACGAGATGCCGGCGCTGGCCCCCATGCCGGAAAAGTCCACCGGGCTTTGGGGCCGCGTCAATGGCTGGCTGCGGGAGAATCTATGACCCGAAGACCATGCCACAGGCCCCGCGCCCGCCGACGAGCAGCCAAAGCCTGAACCACCCGTTCCCGCCGCCTTTCCCGATTTCCCTCCCCCGCCAGAGGAGCCCACAGCGATGAGCATCAAACTCGGTATCCCCAGCGTCGAAGTGCAGACCAAGCCCCGTATCACCGTGTTCGGTGTCGGCGGTGCCGGCGGCAACGCCGTCAACAACATGATCCGTTCCGCGCTGGAAGGGGTCGAGTTCGTGGTGGCCAATACCGACGCGCAGGCGCTGCAGGGCAACCTGGCCTCCAAGCGGGTTCAGTTGGGCTCCACCATCACCCGCGGCTTAGGCGCAGGGTCGCGCCCCGATGTGGGCCGTGCGGCGGCGGAAGAACAGCTGGAAGAAATTCTGGGCCATCTGTCGGGCACCAACATGTGCTTCATCACCGCCGGCATGGGCGGTGGTACCGGTACGGGTGCGGCCCCCGTCATCGCCCGTGCGGCGCGTGAACAGGGCATCCTGACCGTCGGCGTGGTGACCAAGCCGTTCAATTTCGAAGGCGCGCACCGCATGCGCACCGCCGAAAGCGGCATTTCGGAACTGGCGCAGTATGTCGACACGCTGCTGATCATCCCCAACCAGAACCTGTTCCGCATCGCCAACGAGAAGACGACGTTCGCCGACGCCTTCAAGATGGCCGACGATGTTCTGCATGCCGGCGTGCGCGGCGTGACCGACCTGATGGTCATGCCAGGATTGATCAACCTGGACTTCGCCGACATCCGCACCGTCATGAGCGAGATGGGCAAGGCCATGATGGGCACCGGCGAGGCCGAGGGCGACCGTCGCGCCATCGACGCCGCCGAAGCCGCCATCAACAACCCGCTGCTGGACGATATCAGCATGAAGGGTGCACGCGGCGTGCTTATCAACATCACGGGCGGTCATGACATGACCCTGTTCGAGGTGGATGAAGCCGCCAACCGCATCCGTGACGAGGTCGACCCCGAAGCCAACATCATCTTCGGTTCCACCTTCGACGAACATATGTCGGGCAAGATGCGCGTGTCGGTCGTCGCCACGGGCATCGACAATGCCGTGCAGCAGCGTCCGCCGATCGGTCAGCCGCAGTTGCAGGTCGTGTCGGGCCGCCGTGTCGCCCCCGCAGCGGCCCCGGCTGCTGCGCCGGCCGCCGCCGTCGCCGGCATCCCGCCGGTCCCGGCCAACCCGATCCCGGCCCGCCCGGCCCTGCAGCCCGCCGCCATCCCCGGAGTCGCGGCTGCCGCCCCCGCCTTTGCCCCGATGCAGCCGGCCCCGATGCCGGGTGCCGCTGTGGCCATGACGGAGGAAGCCGCCCCGGCCATGACTGATGAAGGCACGGCGGAAGCCCAGGCCGCTGTTGCCATGGCCGCCGCCACGGCACCGCAGCCGCATCATGAGCTGCGCCCGTCCGACATGCGTCCCGCCGCCCCGGCCCGCCGCGACGATGCCTTCATCCCGCCGCGTGCAGCAGAAGGCGCCCCACGCAGCAGCCAGCCGGCAGCACCGGAGCGGTTCACGCCGCCGGCCCCGCAGCCGGAAAAGCGTGGCCTGTTCGCCAAGCTGTTCGGCGGCGGCGCCCCGCAGCCGGCACCGGCCGCCCCGCGCATGCCGGCCCCGGCCCCCCAGGCCCCGGCACCGCAGTTCAACGCCCAGGCCCGTCAGGCCGCCCCCGCCCCGGCCCCGCAGCCGGTGGCACAGGCTGCCCCGCAGGCCCCCCGCCCCAAGACCGCGCAGAGCGACGAGGAGATGCTGGACATCCCCGCCTTCCTGCGTCGTCAGGCGAACTGAAGCGTATTCCTCAGTCGCCGGCGCTGTTTTCGGTTTGCCAAAAACAGCTCCGAGCATCTGAACTTCGTTCAAAATCAAACGCTTATCGCAGTGCACAAGGGGCCGGTCCGGCGGGGACCGGCCCCTTTCTTTTTGTTTGTTGCCACAATTAAGACAAAATTATGAAAGTGTTTCAGACACTTACCAACACTCTCCGTAACAATCGGTAACAAAGAGTGATTTGAAGCTGGACGCGCACTCTGTCATTTTCACGATGCGGCGATCAGCGATACCGCATTGCAACGCAGGTGGGATGGCGTTGCACTCCAAATTGGCCCCCGGCCAAGGTCGGGACTGCCATTCGGAGCCGGTGGCTGGATTTCCGCATCAGGGGGCGTTACTGTCGATTTATCGGAAAGGGACAAGCCCATGTCCTGGCAACAGACGCTCAATACGACCATTCACTGCGCTGGCGTCGGCCTGCATTCGGGCCGCCGCGTCCGCATGACCTTGCGCCCGGCCCCGGTCGATCATGGCATCTGCTTCATCCGCACCGATGTGCCCGCCGACCGCGCCGTGATCGCGGCCCGCTGGGATCTTGTCGCGGATACCCGTCTGTGCACCCTGCTGAAGAATGAGCAGGGCACGACCATCGGCACGATCGAGCATCTGATGGCCGCGCTGCGCGGCCTGGGGATTGATAATGCCGTGGTGGAGGTGGACGCACCGGAACTGCCCATCATGGATGGCAGTTCGGCCCCGTTCGTCTTCCTGATCGAATGTGCTGGCATTCAGCAGCAGGACCAGCCGCGCCGCATGATCCGCGTGCTGAAGGAGGTGCGTGTTCAGGACGGTGACAAGATCGTCAGCCTGTCCCCCGCCCCGGTCAGCAGCTTCCGCGCCGAGATCATTTATGACAATACGGCCCTGATCCGCCGTCAGGAAGGCTTCCTGCGCCTGACTGACGGTGCCTTCAAGGCGGAGGTTGCCGATTGCCGCACCTTTGGCTTCGCCCATGAGGTGGAGGCGATGCGCAAGGCTGGCCTGGGCCTGGGCGGCTCGCTGGACAATGCCATCGTCATTGATGGCGACCGCGTGATGAATCCGGGCGGCCTGCGTCATGCGGATGAGTTCATCCGTCACAAGATCCTGGACGCTGTCGGCGACCTGTATCTGGCGGGCGGTCCCATCCTGGGCCATTACCAGGGCCTGCGCCCCGGCCATGCCATGAACAATGCCATCCTGCGCGCTCTGTTCGCCGACGCCGCGGCGTGGCGCCGCGAGGATGCGGAAACCTGGGACAGCCGGGCCGCCGTGGCCTGATCGGGCTGTATCGCTGAAAGCCGAAGGGCGCCGGATTGTCCGGCGTCCTTTTTTTCATTTTACTGTCACTGGTATTCACGGGATCATCGGGCAGTATCCACATCGTTCCGAGGGCGAGCGATGATGCGACGGCCAGTTCCCAGCCTGCCTCCTGCCACCCTGCGGGGCTTGGCCATGGTCCTGTTGTTGGCTGTGGCAGCCGTGATGATGGCCCGCGCCGGCACCGCCCCTGATGGCGCATCGGCCACCGTCCGGCTGTCCAGCCTCGACTGGCCGCCTTTCAGCGGTGAGGGTTTGCCGAACCGGGGGCTGACGACGGCCATTGTCGAACGCACCCTGGCGCGCGCCGGCCTTTCGGCGGAAGTCACGTTCCTGCCCTGGCAACGGGCTGTGGCCACGGGCCTGAAGGCGCCGGGCCACGCCGGCTATTTCCCGGAATACCGGACCGCCGCCAGTCAGGCACAATGCCTGCTTTCCGCCCCCATCGGCAGCAGCCCGCTTGGCTTCGCCGAACGTGTGGCGGCCCCCGTCACCTGGCGCACCCTGAAGGACCTGGCGGGCCGGCGCATCGGCACCGTGCGCGGTTATGTGAATACCGACAGTTTCGACCGCGCCGCCGCCGACGGCACCCTGACCGTGGAACCGGCGGTCGATGATGCGGCCAACCTGCGCAAGCTGGCGGCAGGCAGGCTGGACATGGCGGTGATCGATGCCAACGTCCTGGCCCATCTGTTATCGGCGGACCCGGACCTGCGACCCTTGCGCGCGGGCCTGCGCTTCAATGCCCGGCTGTTGGAGGATAAAAGCCTGCATGTCTGTTTCCGCCCCGGCCCGGAAGGCGAAACCCTGCGCCACCGCTTCGACAAGGCGCTGGCCCAGGACAGGCCGGATTCCATGCTTCAGGCCTCGCGGCCCGCGCCGGAGCGGTGATAACAGGCCCCCGCCTGCCATGGTTCCGCCAGGATTCACCGCCATCTTCCGCGAAAAGCGCCTTTGCGTGCGTGCCCGTGACGTTTGCCGCTTGGCGGTGGCGGTCCCGTGCGTGCTATAAGGCATCCCGCATTCATGCTTGCTGCTTGGTTGTCCTTGCCGATGCTCCGCACCGAACGTCCGAACCGCCGCGCCCGTGTCCTTCGCCATCTGGCGCCGGTCGCCCTCATGTTCCTCGCCGCCTGCTCGGGCAAGAAGGATGAGCTGCCCTATGTCGAGCGGCCGGTAGAGCAAATCTACTCCGAGGCGTCCAACGCCATCGACAACCGCAACTATACCAAGGCGGCGCTGCTGTTCGACGAGGTCGAGCGCCAGCACCCGTACAGCCAATGGGCCGTGCGCGCGCAGCTGATGGCCGCCTATTCGCACTATCAGGCGCTGCGGTACGATGACGCGATCACGACGCTGGATCGTTTCATCGCGCTGCATCCGGGCAACCGCAATGCGGCTTACGCTTTCTATCTGAAGGCCCTGTGCAATTATGAGCGTATCAGCGATGTGCGCCGCGACCAGGGCACGACGTATGAGGCGCTGAAGAACCTGCAGGAAGTGGTCCGCCGCTTCCCCGCCAGCCCCTATGCCCGTGATGCCCGCCTGAAGATCGACCTGACCCGCGATCATCTGGCCGGCAAGGACATGGAAGTGGGCCGATTCTATCTGGCCACGGGCGAGTATATGGGGGCCATCAAGCGCTTCCGCCGCGTGGTCGATGAATATCAGGCCACCAGCCACGTTCCTGAGGCCCTGCATCGTCTGGTCGAAAGCTACCTCGCCCTGGGCATCCGGGAAGAGGCGCAGGCCCATGCCGCCTTGCTGGGCCATAACTATCCCGGCTCCGTCTGGTACCAGGACACCTACGCCCTGATGAACCGCAGCGAACGTGGCGAGAAGCCGTCGCTGTTCCAGCGGGCTGTCGACTGGCTGTTCTGATCTAGATTTAACATACCCTGACCCTATCGCCCCGGCTGCGCCATGCTTGTCACCCTGTCGATCCGTGACGTCGTCCTGATCGAACGCCTGACGCTGGCGTTCCAGCCGGGGCTTTGCGTTCTGACCGGGGAGACCGGTGCCGGCAAATCCATCCTGCTGGATGCGTTGGGGCTGGCGCTGGGGGCCAGGGGCGACAGCAGCCTCGTCCGCCATGGCTGCGAACAGGCCAGCGTCACCGCCGAGTTCGACCTGGGCAAGCGCGGCGACCACCCCGCCTTCGCCATCCTGCGGGAGCAGGAGCTGGAGGTGGAGGACACGCTGGTCATCCGCCGCACCCTGACCAATGACGGGCGCTCCCGCTGCTTCGTGAATGATCAGCCGGTGGGCGTCACCCTGCTGCGCCGGCTGGGCGAAACGCTGGTCGAGGTGCATGGGCAGTTCGACACCCATGGCCTTCTGGACCCGCGCACCCACCGCGACCTTCTGGACGATTACGCCCAGCTATCAGTGCAGGGGCAGAAGGTGGCAGCAAGCTGGCGGGCCTGGCGGCAAGTGGAGCAAGCAAGGCTGACCGCCGCCGCTGACGCCAACCGCGCGCGGGCGGAGGAAGATTACCTGCGCCACGCGGTGGAGGAGCTGGACCAGCTATCGCCCGAGGAAGGCGAGGAAAAGGCGCTGGCCGAACAGCGCATCGTGCTTCAGCACCGCGAGAAGCTGATCGAGAGCCTGACCCAGGCGTCGACCGAACTGTCGGGCGAGCGCGGGGCGGAACGGGCCCTGGCATCGGCCCTGCGTACATTGTCGCGCATCGCAGACAAGGCCGGCGGCAAGCTGGACCCCATCATCTCCGTCCTGGATCAGGCGGCCAGTGAGGTGGGCGAAGCATCGCGCGCCATCCAGGGCTTTGCCGCCGATATGGATGGCGATGGCGGCAATCTGGACAAAATCGAGGAACGCCTGTTCGCCCTGCGCGGTGCCGCGCGCAAGCATGGGACCGATGTCGACGGTCTGGTGACCCTGCGCGCGTCGATGGCCGCCAAGTTGAACCTGATCGAGGATCAGGGCGACCTTCTGTCGAAGCTGGCAGCGCAGGCGGAAACGGCCAAGGCCACGTATCTTGAGGCGGCCAAGGCCCTGTCGGCGGGCCGGTCCAAGGCGGCTGGCAAGCTGGATCAGGCGGTGGCGGCGGAGCTGAAGCCCCTGCGCCTGGAAAAAGCGCGCTTCGCCACCAAGGTGGAACAGCTTGGCGAGGAAGGGTGGAGTGCGTCAGGCATCGACGACATCGCCTTCCAGGTCGCCACCAACCCCGGCACACCGCCAGGGCCCCTGGCCAAGATCGCATCGGGTGGTGAGCTGGCGCGCTTCATGCTGGCCCTGAAAGTGGTGCTGGCGCAGGTGGGAACCGTGCCGACCCTGGTGTTCGACGAGGTCGATACCGGCGTGGGCGGGGCCGTGGCCGATGCCATCGGCGAACGCCTGGCCCGGCTGGGCCAGCATGACCTGCAGGTCCTGGTCGTCACCCACAGTCCGCAGGTGGCCGCGCGCGGCGCACATCACTGGAACGTGCGCAAGAAGGTCAGCGCCGGCCGCACCGCCACAGAGGTCGTGGCCCTGTCGGTGGAAGAACGGCTGGAGGAAGTGGCCCGCATGCTGTCGGGTGCAGAGATCACTCAGGCAGCCAGGGCAGCGGCGGAAAGTTTGTTAGCCGGGCGGGGGTAAACTGCCTACGGTGCGATCAGGCCCAGATGGACCGCCATGGCGATGGCGTGGGGTTTGGTGTGGACGCCCAGCTTCTGCATCGCGTTCTCCACATGGAACTTCGCGGTGCGGTCGGAAATATTCAGGATGATAGCCGTCTCCGCGATGGTCTTGCCCCGGCAAGCCCAGAGCAGGCAGTCGCGCTCCCGTCCCGTCAGGGGCGGCGGTGGCGTCAGGCCATCGCGCACACCACGCAGCGCCAAGGCGCGTTCGTGATAGGCCAACGCCGCCAGCCGCAGCCAGCGCGGCGTGCCGGCGGCCAGTTCGTCGGGCCGATCCGTCCAGTACATGGAGATCAGGGAGGAAGCGGGCCGCCCGGCGGCATCCAGTGCATGGACCGGCAGCACATAGCCCTGGGTGTAACCATGATCATAGGCCGCCTCTAGCACCCGGCGCGGCTTCGTCCCCCGTGCCGTGGCGGCGAAATCGGGCAGGTCGGTCCACAGGAAAGGCGTGTTGGTGCTGGCGGCACGGGCAAAGACCGGATCATGCAGGATGAAGCCCTCATCCTCATAGGTGCGGGCGAAATCCGCCCGCACACTGGTCTGATAGAAGGGCAGGCCGTCGCCCGCGCGCAGCTCGCGGATATCGATATAGGAGAAGCTGGCAAAACCAAGCCGTGACAACAGGGCGTTGAACGCGGCATGAAGGCCGTCGAGATCGCGGCTTCCCTCTATCGCACCTAAGGCATCGTCCAGGGTCGGCATCCGGCATCACACGAAAGAGGGAAAGGCCATATGACCCCGTCATCCTGTCTGAACAGACAGTGTCGGGCAAAGGCAAAAACTGTCCTACTATTTTCATGTCGATGAAGACCCGCCCCATCGCCCACCCCACTGCCCCTGCCGGCCCGCTGGCCGATCACGGGTTGCGTCTGGCCCATGCCATGGACAAGGTGGGATGCGGGATGCCGCGCCGTCAGCGATCTTTCCTGATCGGGGGGGAGATGCGGGCCGTGCGGATGCCGCCCGATCTGTGGCTGGCGCTGGATGGGATCGCCCTGACGGAAGGGGTGATGACCGCCTTCATCGTGGAGCAGGTGGCCCGCCGCCGTGCCGCAGGGGTCGGCCTTGCCGCTGCCCTGCGCTGTTTTATCCTGGCCTATCACCGCCGGGATTAGGAAAGGGCAAGGCGGACCGCCTGCCCTCTCCCCCGCCCGCCCTTTGCGGGGGACGGGGGGATGGGCGGCCCGCCTTTCCCGATCACAGCACCTTCAGAATGTGCTCGGCGCTCGACACCTCAAAGGCGCCGGGCTTTTCCACTTCCAGGCGGGTCACGACGCCATCTTCGGCCACCAGGGCGAAGCGCTGGCTGCGGTGGCCCAGATTATAGGCCGTGCCATCCATTTCCAGGCCCAGGGCCTTGGTCAGGGAGCCATTGCCATCGGGCAGCATAGTGACCTTGCCGGCCACGTTGTTCTGCTTGCCCCAGGCCTGCATGACGAACGGGTCGTTCACGGCCATGCAGACGATGTCTTCCACGCCCTTGGCCTTGAACGCCTCGGCATTGTCAACGAAGCCCGGCAGGTGCTTGGCCGAGCAGGTCGGGGTGAAGGCGCCGGGGACGGAGAACAGGACGACCTTCTTGCCCTTGAACAGGTCGTCGGTGCTGACCTCCTGCATGCCGGACTCGGTCAGGTGCTTCAGGGTGACCGACGGGATGCGGTCGCCAACCTTCACGCTCATCTGGATATCCTCCACAAAGGGGATGTTGATTGAACCTATGTGCCGTTTCTAGGCCACACCCGGCCCCGCGACAAGCAAAAGGGACCTCTAGAAAAACCGCCCACCTTGGCGGCACGGGCTGCTATGATCGGTTTCCAGGATGAAAGCCACGCCACAGCCCATGCCGACATCGTCCAAGAAGCCCCTGAATTCATTGACCGGTCAGTTCCTGATCGCCATGCCGCAGATGCCCGATCCGCGGTTTGAGAAAAGCGTGATCTATATCTGCGTCCACAATGCCGAAGGGGCGATGGGGCTGGTGGTGAACAAGCTGTTCGAGGGGATCAGCTTCACCAGCCTGCTACACCAGCTGGATATCGAGGTGACGCAGCCGGCCCGCGAACTGACGGTGCATTTCGGCGGCCCGGTCGAATCGGGACGCGGTTTCGTGCTGCACAGCGCCGACTATAACCGCGAAGGCAGCGTGCCGGTCAGTGATGGGGTGGTGCTGACCGCCACCGTCGATATCCTGCGCGCGGTCGCGGAGGGCCAGGGGCCGCAGGATGCCATCCTGGCGCTCGGCTATGCCGGCTGGGGCCCCGGACAGCTGGATCAGGAGATGCAGCAGAATGGCTGGCTGCACGCGCCCGCCGATAACCGCATCCTGTTCGATACCGATCAGGAGCGGAAATGGGAACGTGCCCTGGCCAGCCTGGGCATCAACCTGTCCATGCTGTCCGCCGATATCGGCCACGCTTGACGCGTTGCCTCAGGCGCCGGCGCCGCGTCCGCGGCTTGGCTTTACGCCCGCATGGGCGGGCGCGGCGGCAGTCGCCGCCGGAGCGGCTTTCCGGGTTGCCGGAAAACCGCTCTCGGGTGTCCCGGTTCCATGGCATGGTGCCCTCTGCTCGCGCCGACAGCCATATGCCAAACACAGGCCCGGCTTTCGTCCAAGTCCCGCCGCAATCGCAGGGCTGGATGATGGGGGGCCACCGGTCTTCCCGACCGGCGGAAAACATCTGGGAATGAGAGATACAAGATGAAACGCACCAACCTTTTGCTGCTGGCACCCGTGATGCTGCTGGCGGCCTGTTCCTCGGTCAGCGACCGCGACAAGGATGCCAGCAGCAGCGGCGGCGGTTACACCACCCCGTTCCCCGGCGCGGGCACGCCCGCCACCGGCGTCGAACAGTCGAACCTGAATTCAAACCTGTCGCCGCAGCAGCAGCTGGCGCAGATCGGCGACCGTGTGTTCTTCGGTCTGGATCAGTTCGAAGTATCGCCGGAATCGGCGGCCACCCTGGACCAGCAGGCACAATGGCTGCGCGGCAACCCGGCCATCACCCTGACCATCGAGGGTCATTGCGACGAGCGCGGCACGCGTGAGTACAATCTGGCGCTCGGCCAGAAGCGCGCCGACAGCGTGCGCCGCTATCTGGTGGCCGCCGGCATCGATGGCAGCCGGTTGCAGGTCATCTCCTTCGGCAAGGAACGCCCCGCCGTGGCCGGTTCGTCCGCCGATGTCTGGGCCCAGAACCGCCGCGCCGTCAGCATTGTGAACTAATCCCTTCCCTGCTTTGCGGGCCATCGCCAAGATGAAACCCGCAAGGTGGGGATGCAACCGCGACACTTATACTTGTTCATGTACTATTGCTTGAATGCTCGTATACTATTTCACGATGAGCATCGGATGCAGTGGGGAATGAATGAACAAGCTTCTGGGGCGGTTGACGGGACTGTTGATGATTGCGCAGGTATCCGTAGCGGGTGTTGCCCATGCGCGGGATATCACGGCAGACAATAATCAGCCCGGACTGTTCGTCGGAGCCAAGGTCACCATTCCCTTAGGCACGCATCGCAAACAGCCGCAGCAGCCACAGTTGGGCCTGTCCGCCGGCCTGCGCGTGCAGAATCCGGATTTCGGCTGGATGAAGCCGACGACGGAGGCCCGCCTGGCCCCGCCCCGCCAGATGGATCTGGTTGGCCTGCATATGCGAGGATCAACGGATGTCCGATTGAGCGCAGTGGGTCAGGAAATGCGCTTCCAACAGGGCGAAATTCATCTGAATGCTGATGAGGCTGAAGGGGGCAATGGGGGCTGGTGGCTAGCGGGCGGTTTGCTGGCCGGTGCAGCCGTGGCCGGAGTGGTTGTCCTCTCACGAGCTGTGGATGATTCAGGCGGAGAGTAAACCGCCCTACGCCACCACCACCGGTGCCCACAGAACGTCATCGATACTGCCGGCGCCTGCGATGATCATGGCCAGACGGTCGAAGCCCAGGGCGATGCCGGCGCTGTCGGGCATCATCGGCAGGGCCGCCAGGAAATCCTCATCAATCGGGTAGCGTTCGCCGTAGAGCCGTTCCTTTTCGGCCATGTCCGCCTCGAACCGCGTCCGTTGCAGCACCGGGTCGGTCAGTTCGCCGAAAGCATTGGCCAGTTCCACGCCGCAGCCATACAGCTCAAACCGTTCCGCGACGCGCGGATCATCCGGCTTGGGACGAGCAAGGGCCGCCATGGAGACGGGATAGTCGGACAGGAAAGTGGGTACATCCATGCCCAGATGCGGCTCAATCCGGTCCAGGCTGACGCGGAAGAACAGGTCTTCCCAGGTGTCAGTCTCCGCCACGCGGATGCCGATGCGCGCCACCTCCGCCGCCAGACGGTCACGGTCGGGGCGTAGGGGATCGGGCGCGGTGGCCAGCAGGTCGATGCCGGCATAGTGCAGGAAGGCATCCTGCACCGTCAGCACGCGCCAGTCGGCAAACGGATCGCATTCAATACCCCGGAAGCGCAGCTTGTCCTTGCCCGCAGCCATACAGGCCGCGCGCACCAGCGCCACACAATCATCCATCAGGTCGCGATAGCCGGCCCCGGCCCGATACCATTCCAGCATAGCGAATTCCGGGTGATGCGTGCCCGACCGTTCACCATTGCGATAGACATGCGACAGCTGAAACAGCCGGGTTACACCCGCCGCCAGCAGCTTTTTCATGGTGAATTCGGGGCTGGTGTGCAGATAGAGGCGGCGGCGATCATCCGGGTGCGGGCCGATAAGGTCGGTCGCAAAGGCCATCAGATGCACCTCCAGCCCCGGTGAGACCTGCAGAGCCGGCGTCTCCACCTCGTCGAAGCCCTGATCCTCAAACCAGCGGCGCAATGTGCGCATCACGGTCTGGCGCACGGCCAGATGCGGGCGTTGTTTCTGGAAATGGTCGGGGTGCCACCAGGGGGGCGAAACGGTGCGGCGCATGATCACTCGACAGCGGGCGGGCAAGACGGGCACTCTCGCCTTCCCGCCCGCGACTTGCAATCCCCGATGACCGACCAAGAAAGCCTCCCCAATCTGCGCATCGTCTGGGACGTGGGCCGTCTGTCGGAATGGTCCCGGCTGCTGGCCGAATGCGGGCAGAGCAGCCTGACCCAGGGGTTCGGCTATAATCAGGCCATGCTGACGGTGGAGGGCTGGCGGCCCCGGCTGGGCATTATCGAGCTGTCCGACCGGCCCATCGGTCTGGTGGTGATGAGCGAGCGGCGGGTGTTCAAGCTGATCCGCGTAGCCCGCCTGCACCGGGGGCCGATGCTGCGGCCAGAGGCGCGCAAGCCCGCCGTCTTCGCCATGGTCATGAAGCTGATCCGCAAGGAATATCCCAGCGGTCCCCTGAACTGGACCGCCGTGGTGCCGGAATGGCCGGCCGGGGAAGAGGCCGAGGCCATGATGCGCTGGGCCGGGTTCCGGCGCGACAAGGCGCCGGGATACCGCACCCTGTGGGTCGATCTGCGCCGGGATGAGGCGGCGCTGCGCGCGCGGCTGGCGCAGAAATGGCGCAATGCGTTGAACCAGGCCGAACGCGCGGGCCTGAGCATCGAGATCGACCGCGACGGCAAGACACAGCTTCCCTGGCTTCTGGAACAGTACCAGAAGGACAAGGCGGCCAAGCGCTATCGCGGGCCGTCGCCCAAGCTGGTGATCCGCATGCGCACCGGAATGCACAAGGATGGCGACATCCTGCTGCTGCGCGCGGTCAAGGACGGGGTGCCGGTGGCGGGCATCCTGATCCTGGGCCATGGTAAGGCGGCAACCTATCAGATCGGCTGGTCCGACGGGGCGGGCCGCGCGGCGCGGGCGCATAACCTGCTGCTCTGGCGCGCCATGCAGGAACTGAAGCGGCAGGGCCGGGACTGGTTTGACCTGGGCGGCATCCTGCCCGATGAGGCACCGGGCGTGACGGCGTTCAAACGCGGCATGGGTGGGGAAGAGGTGGAACTGGTCGGCGCGTGGCGGTGAGCCGTCAGGCGTTGCCGGCCAGCCCCACCAGATGGCGCAGCTTGTCCGGGTTGCGGGTGATGTAGATGGCGGTGATACGGTCATCGTCGATGGCAAAGGCGGTGCTTTGCACCTCTCCATCCGATGCCAATGTGACATAGCCGGGCAGACCGTCGATCAGGCCCGTCCACAGCACAGGCGGCAGCGTGTGGCCGTGTTTGGCGGCCAGACCCGCGAAGAAGCGGGACACCTTGTCCTGGGTTCTGACCGGGTTCATCACGGCGATGCGCTTGCCGCCGCCATCGGCATACAGCACCACATCATCGGCCAGCAGGCCGCGCAGGCCCGACAGATCGCCATTATGGCTGGCGGCCAGAAAGGCAGCGGCGATTTCCCGGCCACGTTCCGGGGCCACGGGAAAACGCGGGCGCGACGCGCGGACATGGGTGCGGGCGCGCGTGGCCAGCTGCCGGCAGGCCGCGACGTCGCGGTCCAAAGCGGCGGCCACCGCCTCAAACGGCTGGCCGAACACGTCATGCAGCAGGAAGGCGGCCCGTTCCAGGGGTGACAGCCGTTCCAGCGCCAGCATCAGGGCAAGCGTCACCTCCTGCCCCTGTTCCAGGCTGTCATCCGGATCGATGATCGGTTCGGGCAGCCAGGGGCCAATATAGGTTTCATGCCGGGCGCGGGCGGAGCGCATCTGATCCAGGCACAGCCGGCTGACCAGCCGGACCAGATAGGCATCCGCATCCGCCACCCCGGCATGGTCCACACCGGCCCAGCGCAGCCAGGCCTCCTGCACCATGTCGTCCGCTTCCGCCTGTGACCCCAGCATGCGATAGGCGATGCGGGACAGGCGGGGACGCAGACGAGTGAACGCGGCCAACGGGTCAGGCGGCGGCACGGGCCGGGCCCTTGGGGTGCTGCGACCGGAAGCCGATGGCAAAGCGGTTCCAGGCATTGATAGTGGTGATGGCCAAGGTCAGCTTTACCTGCTCCTCCGGCGTCAAATGCGCCTGGAGCAGAGCGTAATCCTCATCCGCGGCGCCGGTGCGGGCCACCTCCGTCAAGGCTTCGGTCCAGGCAAGCGCCGCCCGCTCCCGCGCCGTATAGAGCGAGGATTCGCGCCACGCGTCCAGCAGATAAAGCCGTTCCTCCGTCTCGCCCAGGGCGCGGGCCTCACGCGTATGCATATGGATGCAGAAGGCGCAGCGGTTGATCTGCGACGCGCGGGTCTTCACCAGTTCCAGCAGGCTCTGTTCCAGGCCGCTGCCTTCAAAGGCAACAGCGCTCAACTCCACCATTGCCTTCACGGCGGCGGGGGCGGCGGCATAGAAATTCAGGCGCATGTTCATATCCATCTCCGTCAGGCCGGTAATGGCCCCCGGATATCCGGGGGCCTTCACAGACAGGACGGGATGGGATCGGTCAGTGTGACATGGGTCCCTGAATTATTTTCAGGGTGCGTCGCCAGCCCGCTTCCAGGTCCAGCGGAAACGGCGTACGCCGCCATTGCCGTCAGGCCCTTCCAGCGCCGCCACAACATTGCCGCCATAGCGGTTGAAGACGATGCGCTGTGGATAGGCGATGTCGGTATTGGCGAACACCGCCATATTGTCCCCGGACTCGATCAGCTTGTAGGCAATGATCTCATTGCTGCCTAGCGGCTGACCGTAATAGGTCACGGTTCCGTCAGGTTCCGCGACAATGCGCATGAACTCCGTATCGGCCCCGCGGGAGGGGGACATGGACCGGCGCATGCCCAGCATCACACCGTCGCCGGGCTGCATGAAATGCTGCTCGGTGCGGGTCGGTCCTTCGCGGCCCACCCATTGGCCCGACAGCCAGGTGAGTGATTTCAGGGGATCGTTGCCGGCCTGTGCCGACGGGGGTAGCGCCACGAGCAAGCCCAGCAGCAGCAGGGCGGACACGCGGACCGCAGAGAGGGTGAACATGGGCACTCCTCCATACTGTTTTGTTTTGAATATGTTACGCCTTTCCTCCGGCCCCGTCCCCTGGCGGCGGCGATTTTGACGATTTTGCAGCAGCCCGCATGGGGTAGCTTTCAAGGTGCGGCCCCGACCAGCCGCCAGGACCAGCCGAAGCGCTTCACCTGCCCATCCTTGTCCGGCCCCTCGATGGTTGCCGACAGGGTGTCGCCCTCGCGGCGATAGGTGATCTTCTGCGGGAAGTCGTGGGCCGGGTTCGTGAAAACTGCAAGGCCAGGGGCAGACTCGACCAGGGCGAAGCTGGCCGGGGCCTGCCCCTGCGGATGGGCGTGATAGGCCAGTTTGCCGTCTGCACCGGGGCCGATGCGGATGAATTCAACCGATGGTGGCTTGCCGGGCCTGACCGTCCGGCTCATGCCCACGATGATGCCGGCGGCGGGGCGCATATAATGCTCCTCCATCCGCCGCTCCCCCTCCCCACCCAGCCATTGGCCGGACAGCCAGGCCAGATCCTCAATCACCGGGTCGGCGGCGCGGGACGGCAGGGTAAGCGACAGTAGCAGCAGCAAGGACAGCAGGCGGCGCATGGGCAATCCTCCATCACGATTGCCCAGCATAGCGCGTCAGCGCGGGTCCGTCGCGCGCAAGGAGGGCCGGTCGATCACCCCGGCGAACCAGCCGGCCAGCGCGGGGCAGCCGGCCCGCCAATTCAGGTCCCCATGCCGGAAATCCAGATAATCCAGCGCACAGGCCACCGACAGACCGCCCAGGCCGAAGCCTTCCGCCGTCAAATCGTCCAAAGCCGCCTCCAGCACCGGCAGGGTGCGGGCGATGGCTGCCTTCTGCCGCGTCACCCACGTGGGGGAGCGTTCGCCGGCGGGCCGCCGCCCCTCAATCACCGCGCTGAAGGCTGCATCCAGCAGCCCCTGGGCCAGGGCCGACAGGCGCAGGCCGCGCCAGCGGGCGGGACCGTCGGCGGGCAGCAGGCGGCGGCCCGGCAGGGTGGCGTCCAGATAATCGGCAATGGCCCAGCTTTCGCCCAGGCACCAGCCATCATCCGTCACCAGGGCCGGCACCTTGCTGGACGGCACGGCGGATTGCAGGTCGGCGGGGTCGATCCAGGGGTCCAAGGTCACGACATCGACCGACGCGCCCTTTTCATAGATCAGGGCCAGCACCTTGCGCGCATAGGGGGAGGTCTTGGCGATATAGAGCTTCATGATAAGGCTTCCTTTTTCATCAAGGACAGACCGGCAAACCCCGCCACGGCACCACAGGCCAGCAGGGCGGCACCCGCCGCGAACAGGGGAAGATGGCTGCCCGTTGCGGTGAACAGGGCGGTCAGGGCGTAGCCGCCCGCCGCCTGAAACAGGGCATAGAGCGCCGTCATCCGGCCCCAGGCCGCCGTATGCCCCGCCGCCCCGGCCAGTTGCCCCGCGACACCCGACGCCAGTGCCACGGCACCGGGCGTCAGCACCCCGACCAAAATCGCCGACAGGCCCAGCGGCAAGGGCGCCGATGACAGCAGCGGCAGCGCCACGGCCAGCGCCTTGACGCCCAGCACCAGCACCAGGGCCGGCGCAAAGCCCATGGCGCGGGCCAGCCGCGAGACGATCAGCGGCCCGCAAAAGGCCCCGATACCGAACAGGAACCAATAGGCCCCGCCCATCGCCACCCCCTGCCCCAGGCCGCGGGCCACAAAGTCGGACAGGAACAGGGTATGCGGCAGAAAGCCCATGCCGTCGGTCGCATAGGCCAGGGTGAAAAGCCAGAGCGGCCAGGACCGGCCCGCAACCCCCGTGCCCGCCGGCAGTGACCGCGCACCGGGCGGCCACTGCCCCCAGGCCAGCCCTGTCAGCAGCAGCGAGAACAGCCCGATCCCGGCCCAGGCCGCCGCCAGCCCATAGGTGGCAAGCCAGGGTAAGGCCGTGCCCGTGACCATCACCCCCATGCCAATCCCGGAAAAGACGATACCCGCCACCAGCGGCTTCTTCTCCAGCGGCACCTGCGCCATCAGAACGGGGGCGGCCAGGATCATCAGCATGGCACCCGCCACACCGGCCACGAACCGCCAGACGCCCAGCCAGAGCAACCCGCCATTCCAGGCGCAGGCCAGCAGCGACAGCGCCACCAGCAGCATGGCCGCGCGCAGGACCGGCACCGGCCCCAGCCGCCGCCCCGCCCGCGCGGCGGTGACAGCGCCCAGCAGATAGCCGGTCAGATTGGCGGCCCCCAGCAGGGCACCGCCGGCGGCATCCACCCAGCCATCACCGATCAGGGCCGGCAGCAGCGGGGTGTATGCAAACCGCCCCAGACCGACACCCAGCAGCGTTCCCGCCAGGCCCGCAACGGCCAGCCGCCAGACAGAGGCCATCATTCACCCCGCAATCCATCAAGGATGCTGACGATGACATGCCATTGACATCATGAAAAATGAATTGTCAGGATAAAAGAAATCGATCTGATTGATGGATGCGACGATGGACAGCACCGATCTTTCCTTCTTCCTGGCCGTGGTGGAGGAAGGGGGCGTCACGGCGGCGGCGCGGCGGTTGAACTGTGTGCAGTCGAACGTGACGGCGCGCATCCGGTCGCTGGAGGCCGACCTGGGCGTGCCGCTGTTCCATCGCAATGGGCGGGGCGTGGTGCCGACACGGGCCGCGGAGCGGTTGTTGCCACATGCAAGACAGGTGGCGGCGGCGCTGCGGGCGGCCCGCGACAGCCTGTGGGACCTGCTGAACCCCGATCGGCCCGGCGGGCAATTGACCATCGGCAGCATGGAGACGACGGCGGCCTGCCGGCTGCCGCCCGTTCTGGCCGCCTATCATGCGGCCTTTCCCGATGTGGAACTGAGCCTGCGGACCGGCGGTACGGGGGTGCTGACGGAGGAAGTGCTGGCCTATCGCCTGGATGCCGCCCTGGTCAGCGGCCCCATCGACCATCCCGACCTGATCGCCGCCGATGTGGGCGTGGAGCAGATGGTGGTGGTGACGGCAGCCGGCGCCGACTGGGTAGCGCTGCAGACGCGGGCCAGCCTGTCCGCCCTGTGCTTCCGGCGCGGCTGCGCCTATCGCGAGCGGCTGGAAAGCCTGCTGGCGGGCATGGGTCTGGCCCGGACACGGATGCAGGAGTTCGGCACCTTGGAAGGTATTATCGGCGGGGTGGCCGCCGGCATCGGCATCTCGCTGCTGCCGCTGGCCGCCGTGGAACGCTCTCCCCTGCGCGCGTCGCTGTCGCTGCACGAGGCACCGGACCCATGGGCCGTGGCGCCGACGCAGCTGATCCACCGCCGCGACAGCGTGATGACGGCTGCCCTGTCCCGCTTCATCGCGCATGCAAGGCTGGGGTGGCAAAGCGATTTGCAAAATGCAGTAACTGCATAATGCAAATCCATTCGCCTTACCAGACCAGGGAGACGGCGGGGCGGTAGGGCGCCTGCTCGAACATGCCATTCACCAGCCCCTGCAATTGCAGGCGCGCGCCTTCCGGCTCGTTCGAGGGGACGGACGCCTTGGAAAGGGCCTTGATCATGAAGCCGCCGCTGCGCAGCTTTTTAAGGGTGACGCGGGCATCATCCGCACGGGACGGATGGATGGCGGCGACAGTGGCCACACCTTGCGGCGGGCGGACGATAAACAGGCCGAAGTCGGTCATGGAAACCCCCTATGCCAATGGATAGGGAGCTTAAAAGCAAATGCGATGCCAAAGGCTTGGGCGTGCTTAAGAGGTAGAACGGCGCGGCAGGATCAGTCCACGGCCCAGGCGCGCATGGGACCTTCCGCCTGATCCATGAATTCGGACAGGGAGACGACGCCATCGCCATTCTTGTCCATGATGGCATGGCGGCGCGCGGCCTCCGCCATCAGTTCATCGGGCGTCACGCGGAAATCGGCATTGCTGTCGGCGGACATCACGGGATCGATGCCCATGCGGTAATCGGGCCGGCCACGCCCATCGGTGCGCACCGTCGCCGCCTCGTCCGGGGTCATGTCGATGCGGCCGGGGCGCAGGCGGCGGCCACTATCGGCGGGGGCCGAATGGGTGGGCAGGCTGACGCGGTACTGCGTCAGTTCGTAGGAGGTGACGAAACCATCATGGTTCAGATCGTACAGCGGAAAGACGCGCGCCGCCTCGGCGGTGAATTCTGCCAGCGACAGCTTGCCGTCCTTGTTGCTGTCGGTGCGGGCAAACCAGTCGCGCATAGTGGCGCGATAGGCCTCGGCATCACGGGTCGGGGCGCTGAGCGGTTCGCCCAGCGGGCTGACGGCGCTGTAGCGGATGCCGGGCCGGTATTTATCCCCGCCGCCGCAGGAGGCCAGAACCAGGGCCAGCGCCAGACCACCCGCTATCCGCCACGCCATCGCCCGCCGCATCCGCCGCTCCGTCATCAACCCACCCCTTGATTAGCCGGTGGGCGAAATCCTTGCCAGCCGAAAAAGGCGGAATGGCGGCGGATCAGCGGGGCGGGCCGCCGCCGGGCGGACCACCACCACCGCCGCCACGCCGGCCACCCATGCCGCCGGGACCGCCCCGCATCGGGCGTTCATTATAGGCAACCACGGCACCGGCCCGGATTTCCTCCAGGCTGGTCTTGCCATCGCGGTTGCTGTCCAGGGCACGCAGACGGTCGAAGGTCAGGAGTTCCAGTTCTTCCCGCGTCACCCGGAAATCAAGGTTGCGGTCAGCCTCCATCACCTTGTCGGCACCGCCGCCGGCCATCATGCCCATGCCGCCACCGGGCCGCTGACCAGCGCCAGCCGGCGGTGGCGGGCGGTTACCGTCCGCTGGCGGCGGCCCTTCCGGCGGCGGATTTCCGTCAGGACCGGGGCCTTGACCACCGCCCGGCGCGCCGCCACGCAGCGCCGCCATCCGGGCCATGCGGTAATCGCCCAGTTCACGGGAATTGATGGCCCCATCCTTGTCCGTATCAACGGCCTGGAAGAACCGGGCAATGTCGGGTTTCAGCTCATCAGGCGACAGAAACCCATCGCGGTTGGCATCCAACCCGCGTGCCCAATCCACAACGATATCGGCATAGGCGCCCTCGTCCGGGGCCATGCGGCCCAGCATTTCGCCCGACAGCGACAAAGGCAGTCGCCCCATGGGCCGCCGCCCCTCGGACCCGCCGCCGGGCGGTCCATCGGCGTGGGAGGTACAAGCGGTCAGCAGCAACAGGGCGGAAAGGACGATGGGGCGCATGGGCGGAACCTTGGCTGATGTCCCGCTTACACGCCCGCCGGTCCTCGTACCTGTCGGATCAGGGCGTGGCCGCCGCCTCGCCCATGGCTTCCGGCAGGGTGCAATCGCGCAGCTTCAGGCCCTTCAGCCTGTCCACTGGTATCATAACGCTGGTGAAATCCACCCATTCAAGGGCGGCATCGCGCAATCGCACGGGCAGCGCACCGCCGCCCCGCAATTGCAGATCCTCCATATTGGCGGCCTCCAGCACGGTGTTGCGCAGGGTCGCCCCCTCAAATCCGGCCCCGCGCAGGTCGGTACCCGACAGGTCGGCATAGGCGAGGTTGGCGCCGTTGAAGTCGCTGGCGGCCAGCTTGGCGTGGCTCAGCTGTGCACCCGACAGGTCGGCCCCCCGGAAGGACATGGCCGACAGTTCCCGCCCGCGCAGGTCCACGCCCTTCATCTTGCGGCCCGTGAAATCGGCCCGCACCCCGACCTTGCCGCCGCTTTCCACCCATTCTTCATGCTGGGCGACGATGCGGTCGATCTCCGCCAGGTTCTGCAAATGCTCGGTAAAGGCCGGCAGGCCGTGGAACAGGCGGCGGGTCGTGTCATCGACGGTAAATGTGGCGTCCTTGATATCGGCATGCAGGAAGTTCGCCCCCTGCATCTTCGCCCCCAACAGGACCACGCCCTGCAGGTCGCTTTCGCTGAAATCGGCGTTGGCCAGGTTGGCATTGCGCATATTGACGCCGCGCAGGCGCACCTTGCGCACCACCGCATCCTCCAGCGATGCCTCTTCCAGATTGCAGAAGGACAGGTCGGTCACGAATTCCCGGCTGACCACATCCTCGCCCTTGCGGTGCAGGGTAAGGTTGCCCATGCGCATGTCGCTGCCATCCAGCTTGGCCTGGGCCAGATCGGACTTGTAGAAGCGCGCACCACGCAGGTTGGCACGGGTAAAGTCGCAATGTTTGAGATTGGACCCGATGAACAGGCTGTTGGCCAGATCGCTTTCCCTGAACTTGCAGCCTTCAAGATTGGTCTGGGACATGTTGCAGGCCAGCAGCGTGGCCTGGGACATGTTGAAACCCTTCAGCTGCAACCCTTCCATATTGGCCAGACGCATTTCCAGCCGACGCCCGCCCTTGTTCTTGAGAAACAGGGAGTGCATGGCCAGATGCGTTGTCAGGTCCGTACGCGGGGACCCGGTATCGGGAGTTTGAGCCGCCATAAACATTCAACCGTGTGCATTCGAATTGTCACGCGGTGATACGACGACTGTCATGACGCGCGACGAAAAGGATAGTGGCGCGTTCAATAGCAAAAGAAAATGATTAATAAGTTAATATTAACAACCAAAAATCAATGTTCGTCCGGCATCGGGCATTCGCGTAAAACAGCACCCGCTAATTGTTCGGATGTGATCACGCATTGCGAGAAATTCGTCCACTCGATAGATGCCCCGGCGAACCGGATGGACAGCTTGCCGCCGCCCCGCAACTCCAGGTCCCCAAAATCAGCGCCATCGACAATCGTGTGCAGCAGGCGGGCATTTTCCATGCCGGCACCGCGCAGATCGGCGTTGGAAAGCTCGGCATAGGCCAGCGTGGCGCCGTTGAAATCGGCAGCGGCCAGACGGGCATGGGCCAGCTTGGCCCCCGTCAGGTCGGCGCCACGGAAGGACACAGCGGACAATTCGCGACCGCGCAGATCCACACCGCGGAGCGCGAGCCCTGCGAAATCGGCACGCGACCCGTTGCGACCGGCGGAATTCACCCATTCCTCATGCGCGGCGACGATCCGGTCGGTTTCGCGCAAATTGGCCAGATGCTCCTCAAACGCCGGGTTACCCGCGAACAGGCGGCGCGTCTCGTCATTGACCGTGAAGACGGCGTTCTTGATGTTGGCGCCCGTGAACTTGGCCCGCTGCATCTGTGCGCCCAGCAGTACCACGCCCTGCATGTCAGCGCCGGACAAGTCGGCCCCCGACAGGTCGGCATTGCGCATGTTGACCCCGCGCAGCCGCACATTGTGCAGCACGGCATCCTGCAAGGTCGCCTCCTCCATGTTGCAGAAGGACAGGTCGGTGGTGAATTCCCGCTGCTTGGCCACCCCACCGCTGTTCAGCGTGATGGAACCGACGCGCATGTCCGACCCGGTCATCTTGGCCTGTTGCAGGTCGGATTTATAGAAGCGGGTGCCGCGCAGGTCGGCGCGCGTGAAATCGCAATGTTTCAGGTTGGCGCCGATGAACAGGCTGTTCGACAGGTTTGCCGCCTGAAAGCTGCATCCCTCCAGGTCCGTATAGGAAAGGTTGCAGGCCAGCAGCAGGCATTGCGACAGATCGAAATTGTTCAGCTTGATGCCCGACAGATTCTGCAGGCGCATTTCCAGCCGCTTTCCCGCGTGACCACGGGCGAACAGCGTGTGCTGGGCCAGCATGACCTGCATGTCATGCGACGGCAATGTGTGGGCGCTCTGCGGTTTATTCATCGCGGGGACTGCTTGATCCAACTTCTGGTTCAACTATGACATACACGCGTGTCAGGGTAATCCACCAACATCCGCATAAGGTCCTGCCCAAAAGACATAGACCGCGGGTAGCTGCGTTGCGGCAGGCTCAGCCCCAGACTCCAGCCGCCTCTGGACGGACCAGCGCGCCATCATAAATCAGGCCCGGTTCCCGGTCGCTGGCCAGCAGCAGCGGCCCGTCCAGGTCAACATAATCGGCCCCCTGCGCCAGCAGCAGGGCCGGCGCCATGGAGAGCGAGGTGGCGACCATGCAGCCGACCATGACATCCAGGCCCAGCGCCTGCGCCCGCGCCTTGACCGCCAGCCCTTCCGTTAGGCCACCAGTCTTGTCCAGCTTGATATTCACCACCTGATAACGGCTGGCCAACTCTTCCAGCCCGTCCAGCCCGTGGGCGCTTTCGTCGGCGCCTAAGCGGATCGGGCTTTTGAACCCGTCCAGGGCCTGATCAGCCCCGGCCGGCAGCGGCTGTTCGATCATCTCCACCCCCAGCCGGGCAAAGGCGTCGGGCAGGGTGGCAAGGTCATCCGGCTTCCAGCCCTCGTTCGCGTCCACGATCAAGCGGCTGGTCGGTGCGGCGGCGCGGACGGCGGCCACGCGGTCAAGATCAATCCCGTCACCGGCCAGTTTCAGTTTCAGCAGCGGACGGGCCACGCTGCCGGCGGCAGCGGCCATGGCGTCCGGCGTGTCGATGGACAGGGTGAAGGCAGTGACCACCGGTTCCAGCGGGGCCAGACCCGCCAGTTCCCAGGCGGGCCGCCCCGTACGTCGCGCCTCCAGGTCCCAGAGCGCGCAATCGAGCGCATTGCGGGCGGCACCGGCCGGCATGGCATGGGCCAGCGCCCGGCGGCTCAACCCCCGCGCAAAGGCATCGGCCATGGCCTTCATCGCGGCCTCCACCCCCTCCACGCTTTCACCATAGCGGGCATAGGGCACGCATTCGCCGCGCCCGACATGGCCGTCGCCATCCGTCAGTTCGGCCACCAGCACCAATGCCTCCGTCTTGGCGCCGCGCGAAATGCGGAAGGTGCCGCGGATGGGGAACCGTTCCTGCCGGACTGTCAGGCGGACGGGCGGGGCGGGCGGAAAAGGCATTGCAAGCTCCGGCAACGTTCTGCTGATTTTTCTACAGCAATCACAGGGGCTTGTCGAAGCGTTGCCCCTGTGGCACGTCGACATAGCATTGCGGTCGCGCGGGAACACCCCATGTGTTAGACCGTTGCCCACCGACGGCAATTTTGCGGAACCCGGGTTTGCGATGAATTTCAAGGACGCCTGGCGCGAATCACTGGCGATCTATCTGCTGCTCCTGTCCGATCCGGGCCGCGTGCTGCGGTTTGCGGGCGCGCCTGCGCTGGTGCTGGCGGTACTGGGCGTGGCGCAGATGACGGCATCGGGCGAAGGCGGCGGTGCCGCCCTTCTTCAATTCCTGTCGGTTCTGGGCATGATCTGGGGTCTGGGCATCTGGACGGTGCGCTGGGCCCGGTTCATCCTGACCGGTGAAGATCATAGCCAGTTCTGGGATATGCCGTTCGATGGCCGGTACTGGCGCGTTGGCGGCATATTGCTGGCCCTGGTGCTGGTCGCCGGTCTGGTATCGGTGCTGCCGGCGGCGGTGTTCATGACCTTGCTGGCCAGTGTTACCGGCCATCGCCTGTCGCCCAATCCGGCGCAGGGGCCGGCGGATACCGCCGCCCTGGCCTTTGCCATGCCCGACTGGTTTTTCCTGACCACCTATGCCGTCATCATCCTGATGACCCTGTGGCCCGTGGCGCGGCTGGGTCCTGCCATCGGGTCGGTGGTGCAGGATGGCAAATTCGTGATGGGGGCCAGTTGGAAGGCAACCCGACCGCTGGGCGGGCTGCCGCCGCTTTTCGCGCTGGTCATGGTGAACCTGCCCTTGCAGGTACCGGGGGCGATCCTGCTGCTCATGGGGCTGTCATCCGACAGCACCTTGGCCGTGCTGGCCGGCAATATCGTGCTGTCGATTACCAATCCGCTGGTCGCATCCTTGACGGCAGTGCTGTGGGCGCGCATCTATGGCGTGGCCGTGGCGCCGCAGCAGGTGCCGCTCAGCGACCGGGATGAGGAATGACCAGGGTCTGGCAGATGCCCGGCCCCTCGATCCGCTGAACCGCCCCATCGGGCCAGCGCACCTCCACCCGTTCCACGGCCTCCAGCCGGCCCAAGCCGAAATGGGCCACCGGCTCCATCTGGCACAGATAGCCGGAGCCGGCGCAGATGGCGCGCATCTGCATGCGGTCACCGGCCCACAGGCGCACCACCGCGCCGCGCGCCGGCGCACCCGCTGCCGTCAGGGGCCGGATACGCAGCCAGTGATTGCCGCGCGGCTCCCCGATGAACAGCGACAAGGGCTGCGGCGCCTGCTCCCCATGCGCGACCAGCAGTTCCAACTGCCCGTCCCCATCCAGGTCGGCCACGGCGGCCCCGGTGCCGAAACCGGCGGGCAGGGCCGCATCGCCGATATCGATGGCTGTCCAGCGATCATCGCGCCAGCCGAACAGGCGGTTGGGTTCGCCCAGATTGTTGATGAAAATCTCCTCATACCCGTCATTGTCGAAATCGGCGGCGATGACGGTGCGGGCGCGGGTCGGCTTGGCCAGGTCCGGCGGGGCCAGATCGGCGAAACTGCCGCCGGCCTGCTGCTGATAAAGCCGGTGCGGCGCCTCCCAATTGGCCAGCATGATGTCGAACAGTTCATCGCCCTGCACCAGGGCCACGCCACGCGCCGGCAATGCCGCGTCGGACAGGCCCAGCGCGTCCGCCATCTCGATAAAGGTGCCGTCACCCTGATTGCGGAAGAACAGGTTGGGCCCGATCTCATTGCCCGCGAAAATATCGGGGCGGTCGCCCAGGATGGGCGCCGCCAGCAGGGAACGCCCGCCTGTCAGCGCATCCAGCCCCACCTCATCCGCGACATCGACGATGCGGCCCCGCGCGCCCATTTCATAAAGCCGCATCGGCCCGCCATAATTGGCGACGATGAAGCCATAACGCCCCGTGCCCTCCCGGTCGATGACAGCGACGGATCGGCCCGCGAAGCGGTTGGCAGCGGCGAAATTCTCCTGCAAGGCGAACAGGTCAACCCAGCGGTCCCCAAAACAGGCCAGCAGCCGGTCGGACACCTGCTTGGGTCCTGAAAACCCGTCGCTGTTCAGGATGTAGATTTCCTCCCGCCCGTCACCGTCAATATCACCACAGGCCAGACCGATGGCGCGCCGCCCCGCATCGGCCAGCAGCGGCGGGGCGATATCCACCAGCCCCTGCCCACCCCATTTCAGCACACGGTTGGGGCCGCCATAGCCGGCGACAATGATCTCATCCTGCCCATCGCCATCAATATCGGCCACGGCCACGCCATAGGACAGGGCGGGCAGATTGCCGGCGATCAGGTTGGAGCATTCGATGAACATCCGGACCCCACGCTGTGGCTGTCGTCCCGGCACCGGAACGACCTATTCAATAACGCGGACGGGGCGTTGCGGGCAAGGCGGGGGACTGTGACGTTTGGCAGGGAAATGGGGACAGGGGGAGGACGAAAGAGACGCAGCACGCCGACACTACATATAGATATCCTTGGCGTTGCCGGCCCTACCCGTATGGGTGATCCTAAGGATGTGATTTATGTCCTGACGGCCAGTATCGGCGGTGCCGACGCGATCCTGACGGGGGACCTTCGGGACTTCATCGAATCTCTTTATGGCGACGCACGGGTGCTGTCTGTCCGACAGTTCCTGGACTTACACCCCTGAATCCAGGGAAAAATCGCGGCTAGTCCGGCACGGTGGCCCCGTCAAGCCGCGTGCAGCGCATACCCCAACCCCGTTCGCAAGCCCCCTTGGAATAGCTGACGTCAAGCCTATTCATGATGGATAGGGCGGAAATTTCTGCCTTGTGGTGGGCACGGGATTTGGTACGATCCGGACCTCAACAAACAAGATGTTGTGTCCTGTGGTCGGTTATCCACAGCCGGGGCTCTGGGGAAAACGGGGATAAGTCATGCGCGATGGTGAAGTGAACGAGTGGGCCCCGCAGGGCGCCGACCTATTTGGCCAGATCCAGATGCGCAAGCATGCGCCGGTGACTGTGGATCATTCCAGAAACGAGTTGCTGACCACATTCGGCAAGGCGACGCTGGACGATCGCTACCTGATGCCGGGCGAGACCTATCAGGATCTGTTCGCCCGCGTCGCCAGCTACTATTCCGACGATCATGCGCATGCCCAGCGCCTGTATGACTATATCTCCCGCCTGTGGTTCATGCCGGCCACGCCCGTCCTGTCCAATGGCGGCACCGCCCGTGGCCTGCCCATCTCCTGCTTCCTGAACGAAGCCAGCGACAGCCTGGAAGGCATTGTCGGCCTGTGGAACGAAAATGTCTGGCTGGCGGCCAAGGGTGGCGGCATCGGCAGCTATTGGGGCAACCTGCGCTCCATCGGCGAGCAGGTGAAGGATAGCGGCAAGACCAGCGGCGTCATCCCCTTCATCCGCGTCATGGACTCACTCACGCTCGCCATTTCCCAGGGTTCGCTGCGCCGTGGCTCGGCTGCCTGCTACCTGCCCGTCTCCCACCCCGAGATCGAAGAATTCATCGAGATGCGCCGCCCCACGGGTGGTGATCCGAACCGCAAGGCGCTGAACCTGCACCATGGCATCGCCATCCCCGACGCCTTCATGCGCGCCGTGGAAGCCGATGAGGAATGGGCGCTGACCAGCCCCAAGGATGGCAAGATCCTGCGCCGCGTGAAGGCGCGCGACCTGTGGATCCGCATCCTGACCGCCCGCATGGAAACGGGCGAGCCCTACATGCTGTTCATCGACCATGTGAACCGGGCCATCCCGGAACATCACAAGCTGGCCGGCCTGACGGTGAAGATGTCGAACCTGTGCAGCGAGATCACGCTGCCGACCGGCATGGACCCGTGGGGCAAGCAGCGCACGGCTGTGTGCTGTCTGTCGTCGCTGAACCTGGAAAACTTCCTGGAATGGCAGGACCATCCGACCTTCATCGAGGACGTGATGCGCTTCCTGGATAATGTCATGACCGACTTTATCCAGAAGGCGCCGGACGACATGGTCAAGGCCAAGTATTCCGCCATGCGCGAGCGCTCGGTCGGTCTGGGCGTCATGGGCTTCCACAGCTTCCTGCAAAGCCAGATGATCCCGATCGAAGGCGTGATGGCCAAGGTCTGGAACAAGCGCATGTTCGCCCTGATCAAGCGTCAGGCCGATGCCGCGTCGGTCAAGCTGGCGCATGAGCGTGGCCCCTGCCCCGACGCCGAGGAATATGGCGTGATGGAGCGTTTCTCCAACAAGATCGCCATCGCGCCGACGGCTAGCATCTCCATCATCACCGGTGGCGCGTCGCCCGGCATCGAGCCGGTGGCCGCCAACGCCTATACGCACAAGACCCTGTCAGGCAGCCATTCGGTGCGCAACCCGTACCTGGAGAAGCTGCTGGCCGAAAAGGGCCGCAATGACGAGGACACCTGGTCGGAGATCACGCTGAACAGCGGGTCGGTCCAGCATCTGGACTTCCTGACCCAGGATGAGAAGGACGTGTTCAAGACGGCGTTCGAACTGGATCAGCGCTGGCTGATCGAACATGCCGCCGACCGCACCCCGTTCGTGTGCCAGAGCCAGTCGCTCAACGTCTTCCTGCCCGCCGACGTGCATAAGCGCGACCTGCACCAGATCCACATGATGGCCTGGAAGAAGGGCGTGAAGAGCCTGTACTACCTGCGCTCCATGTCCGTGCAGCGTGCCGAGAGCAACGCCACCAAGGAGATCGGCCGGGCCAAGGCCGCTCCGATGGCGGAGACCAACAAGTACGAGGAATGCTTGGCCTGTCAGTAAGGTCCAGATATTTCAAGATAAGGAAGGCGGGCAGCGATGCCCGCCTTTTTATTTGGGGGGCCTCCATGGCGGTCCCCGCCCCACCGGGACCGCCATCGCATGCATTCATCTGGTCACGGGCGGTCGGCACCGACGACCAGCATCAGGTACAGCACCTCTCCATCCCGCTAAGGCTTCCATGTAAGCCGGGTCATCACTTCATCGAAGGTGGCCACCCAGATCTCCTGGCGATGGGCCGCCAGGTAATCCAACAGTTGCTGGTGCGCCTGGGCCGTGGTGATGGAATAGTCCCCGCCCACGCCGTGGAATCCGATGACGCCCAGCCCGCCGCGGCCCCGCACTTCCTCCACGAAGGCAATCAGTTCCGCACCGGTCACCGTCTCGGCAAAGAAGGTGGCGGGGACGTTGAAGGGATCGACCTCTCCCGGTGTCGCCGCCGGCGGGGCGATGCCGCGGGCAAAGCGCACCAGCCCGGCGGTGCGCAACGCCTCGACATAATCCTGTCCCCTGCCGACCAGCTTCTGGCCGCAAGTCATGGCGAAGGTGCGGGCCGTGTGGCCGTCGATGGCGTGCAGCAGGGTGTTCTGCACGCGGATTTCGGTCAGCATGTCACCGACCTGATAGGATTCAGAATTCTGACGGTCCTGCATCGGGAAGGTGCCGCGCGCACAGGGATGCAGGACCGTATGATTGCCCAACTCATGCCCGCGGGCCGCAGCCGCCCGCCAGCGGGGAACCAGCTTTTGGTCGAAGATGGCGGAAAGGAAGAAGGTGCCCTTCAGGCCGGCCTTGTCCAGTTGCGGGATGGCCACGTCCAGATGCGACGGCAAAGCATCGTCATAGGTCAGGACGATGGCGGCCTGATGGCCATCGGGCCAGTTCCAGGCCGGTGCGGCCAGCACCGGCATCACGCCCAGCAAAGCCGCGATCAGTGCCATGATCCGTTTCATGCCCGCCCCCTTCATCCAGGGGCGGAATTATCCACCAATCCGGCAGCTTTACAACCGCCCCAACCGTTCCAGTAGCAGGTCAAAGAACCCGTCCGCCTCGGCCTTAAGCATGAAGAACACATTCTTCGGGCGCTGGGTGATGCACCAGCGGTCGACCACCGTCTGGCCGATGGTCAGGGGAGAGGCGGTTTCCACCTCCACATTCACCTGTTTACCCTGGAACAGGTCGGGCTTGATCAGCCAGGCGATGACGCAGGGGTCGTGCAGGGGGCCACCATCGGTGCCGTATTTGGCCTCGTCATACTGGCGATAGAAATCCAGCATTTCATAGGTGACGCGCCCCACGGGTCCGGGGATGGCGCGGACGCGGTCCATCTGTCGCTGGGCCGTCAGCACCTGATGCGTCACATCCATGGAGAACATGACGATATCGACGCCGGATTTCAGCACGATTTGCGCTGCGTGCGGATCGACGAAGATGTTGAATTCGGCCACCGGGCTGCTGTTGCCGCCTTCGAACTGCGCCCCGCCCATCAGGACGATGCGCTTGATCCGCGCCGCAATGTCGGGTGCGCGGGTCAGGGCGGTGGCGATGTTGGTCAGCGGACCCAGGGGGCAGAGCGTGACGGTGCCCGGCGGTTCGGCGCGAAGCGTGTCGATGATGAAATCGACCGCATGCTGTGCCTGCAATGGCATGGTGGGCGGGGGCAGGTCGGGACCGTCCAGGCCGGTATCGCCATGCACCTCCGGGGCCGTATGCAGATCCAGGAACAGAGGGCGGTCGCAGCCGGCGAAAACCTTGATATCGGGCCGGCCCGACAGTTCACAGATCTTGCGGGCATTAATCTCGGTGTGGGCCAGTGGCGCGTTGCCGGCCACCGCCGTAACGCCCAGCACCTCGATCTCCTCCGGTGAGGCAAAGGCCAGCATCATGGCGACGGCGTCGTCCTGTCCGGGATCGGTATCGATGATGATGCGTTCGCGTGCCATGGCGGCCTCCGTTGGTCCAATCGCCGTCTGATATCCCGAAAAATCTTGAGCGGGAAGGCCCAGGCCTGTTTTATGCGCGGCGACCATGACACGACGCATCGCCATCTTTGATTTCGACGGCACCCTGGTGGGGGGGGACAGCCTTTTGCCCTATCTGGGCCGGGTGGCGGGGCGCATGCGTTCCGGCCTGGTCTTCGCCCGCGCCATCCGGGCGGGGTTGATGAGTGCGGGGGCCAATCCCGACGATGATCTGCGCACCCGCATCAAGGCCGGGATGCTGCGCCGGGCGCTGGCCGGAGTGCCGGTGAGTGTGGCCCAGGATGCGGCGGAACGGATGCGCGGCTGGCCCCGCTGGTATGAACCCACGCTGACCGCCCTGAAACGCCATGCCGATGCCGGCGATATGGTGGTGGTGGCCACGGGCGGCCTGTCGCTTTACATCCCCATCCTGCTGGAAGGGCTGCCGGTTGACCGCATCCTGGCCACCGATATGGAGGTTCGGGACGGGGTTCTGACGGGGCAGATGCAGGGCGGCAACTGTGTGCGCGGCGAGAAGGCACGGCGGGTGGCGGCCCTGCTGCATGAGGCGGGACCGTTTGATGAGAGCCATGGCTATGGCAATCGTCCCTCCGACCTGCCCTTTCTGGCATTGATGAGCCATCCGACCGTGATTCCCACTGTGCCCAGAAAGTAATGTTGCGATAGAACGATCACAGGACTTTGCCTTGCCGGCTTTGTCACAGGGCCTATATGTTGGTTCGATACGAAACTTGGAATGATTCCAGAAAGCCCGATTCCGTGACCGCGCCTAACGCCGCCCTTTGCCGCCGTACTGTCCTGGCCCTGGCCGGTGCCGGGATGCTGTCGGCTGGCCTGCCGGCGCGGGCGGCGGAAAAGCCGATCTTGCAGGCGACGACGGGACAGGTGGCGGAATTGCTGCGTGCCGTGGCCGGTGATACGGCCAGCATCAGCAGCCTGATGGGCGAAGGGATCGACCCCCATTCCTATAAGCTGACGCGGTCGGACACGGTCGCATTGATGAAAGCCGACGCCGTCTTCCATTCCGGCCTGTTCCTGGAAGGCAAGATGGCCGAGATGCTGGACAAGCTGTCGGCCAGCAGACCGGTGCATGCGGCGGCCTCCGTCCTGCCCAAGGATCGGCTGATCCATCCCGATGGGGCAGACGGCCATCCCGACCCCCATGTCTGGATGGACCCAACCCTGTGGCGGCTGGCCCTGCTGGGCGTGCGGGACAGGCTATCCACGCTCTATCCCGCCAATGAAGCGCTGTATGCCGCCAATGCGGCAAAGGCGGCGGCGGAGTATGAGGCGCTGACCGCCTATGCCGGCAAGGTCTTGGCATCGGTGCCGGAACAGCGGCGCGTGCTGGTCACCGCCCATGACGCCTTCTCCTACCTGGGCCGGGCCTATGGATTGTCGGTGGTGGGCATTCAGGGGATCAGTACGGAGTCCGAAGCCGGGTTGCAGCGGATCGAAAGCATGGTGTCCCTGCTGGTCGACCGTAAAATTCCGGCTGTTTTCATTGAGACCTCGGTGTCCGATCGCAATATCCAGGCGTTGATTCAAGGAGCGGGGGCCAAGGGGCACAAGGTGTCCATCGGCGGCTCGCTTTATTCCGACGCCATGGGGGCGCCCGGCACCTATGAAGGGACCTATGTCGGCATGATCGACCACAATGTCACCACCATCGCCCAGGCCCTGGGCGGCTCCGTGCCGGCGCGCGGGTTCCAGGGCCGGCTGGCGGCACGGTAAGGGGATGGTCCGATGCTGCAACGGCTGTTGAGCGATAATTTCATCCCCAGCGCCGATGCCGGTGTCGGCGCCCTGGCCGTGTCGGGCCTGTCGGTGGCTTACCATCAGCGCCTTGTGCTGCGCGATGTCACCTGGACGGCCCCGGCCCAGGGTCTGGTCGCCGTGGTCGGCCCGAACGGGGCCGGCAAATCCACCTTCCTGAAGGCGGTTCTGGGCCTGGTCCCGGCCCTGACCGGCACCATCGAGGTCTATGGCCGCCCGCTGAAGCGGCAGCGCGCCCTGATCGGCTATGTGCCGCAGCGGGAGAGCGTGGATTGGGACTTCCCCGTCAGCGCGCTGGACGTGGTCACCATGGGCCGTTACGGCCTGATCGGCTGGGGCCGGCGCATCACGGGCCGGCACAAGGCCGCCGCCATGCAGGCGCTGGACCGGGTCGGCATGGCGGATTTTGCCCATCGCCAGATCGGGCAATTGTCGGGCGGACAGCAGCAGCGCGTGTTCCTGGCCCGCGCGCTCGCGCAGGAGGCGCGGCTTTATTTCATGGATGAACCGCTGGCCGGCGTGGATGCCGCCACGGAACAGACCATCCTGGCGGTCCTGCGCGAACTGGATGCGGAGGGGCGCACCGTCATCTGCGTGCATCATGATTTGCAGACGGTGGCCGAAACCTTTGACCATGTGCTGATGCTGAATGGCGGTGTGGTCGCTGCCGGGCCGGTGCGTGAGGCGCTGACCGAAGAGAACCTTCGCCGGGCCTATGGCCAGCGGGCCAGCGGGCTGCTGCTGGGTCCGCGTTGATGGAGATGGTGGGGCATAACACGCTGGTCGTGCTGCTGGGTGCCACGGCACTAGGCATGGCGGCGGGCATGGTGGGCTGTTTCATGGTGCTGCGCCGCCGCGCCCTGGTCAGCGATGCGTTGAGCCATGCGACCTTGCCCGGCATCGTGGCCGCCTTCCTGACCGGCATGGCGCTGGGGGTGGAGGGGCGGTCCCTGCCCCTGCTGCTGACTGGTGCGGCCATCAGCGGGGCCATCGCCGTTGCCACTATCCAGGCCATCAAGCGCTGGACCCGACTGACCGAGGATGCGGCCATCGGCGCCGTTCTGTCGGTGTTCTTCGGGGCCGGTGTCGTGCTGTTGTCGGTGGTGCAGGAACTGCCCGCCGCCAATGCCGCCGGGTTGAAGGGCTTCATCTTCGGGCAGACGGCGGCCATGCGGACGGGGGAGGCGTTTGGCCTGGGTGCCCTGGCCTTGCTGGCCGCGTCCATGGTCTGGCTGTTTTTCAAGGAATTCCGCCTGCTGGCCTTTGACGAAGGCTTTGCGCGGGCCGCCGGCTGGCCCACGGGGCGCATCGATCTGGCGCTGATGGCGCTGGTCACGCTGGTCACCGTGGTCGGGTTGCAGACAGTCGGCTTGGTCCTGATCATCGCCCTGCTGATCACGCCCGCCGCCACGGCCCGATTCTGGACCGATGATCTGTCCCGCATGCTGATCATCGCGGGCTGTGTGGGGGCCGTGTCGGGCGGGTTTGGGGCCGTGCTGTCGGCGCGGTTCGCGGACCTGCCGGCCGGCGCCGTCATTGTCCTGGTCGCCACCAGCCTGTTCTTCATCAGCCTGATCATCGCGCCATCGCGCGGGCTGCTGGGTCGCAGCCTGCGCCGCGCACGCTTGCGCCGCGCCTTGCTGGCGGGGGAGATGGTGGGATGAGTTTCGATACCGCCACCTTCCTGACCGTCGATCTGCCGGCCCTGCTGGCGGCTTTGTTCGCCTGCCTGTCTTGCGCCCTGGTCGGCAATTTCCTGGTCCTGCGGCGGCAAAGCCTGATGGGTGACGCGATCAGCCATGCCGTGCTGCCCGGCATCGTGGCTGGTTTCATGGTGGCCGGCACCCGCGATACCTTCCCCATGTTGGCCGGCGCCCTGACCGCCGCGCTGGTGGCGGGCGGGATGATCGAACTGGTCCGCCGTCTGGGCCGGGTGGAGGCGGGGGCGGCCATGGGCGTGGTCTTCACGGGCCTGTTCGCCCTGGGCGTCGTCCTGATCGAACAGGGGCCGGCGCGGCAGGTCGATCTGGATGCCGATTGTGTTCTGTATGGCCAGTTGGAGGCCATCTTGTGGCTGACGCCCGGCGGCTGGGCCGATCTGGCCGATCCCGCCATCTGGGCCACCCTGCCCCGGCAGGTGCTGCAATTGATGGCCGTGTTCGCGCTGTGTCTGGCCATCATCCTGGTCTTCTTCAAGGAATTCACCCTGGTCAGCTTTGATCCCGGTCTGGCCGATACGCTGGGCCTGAAAAGCGGGCTGGTGCAGCAGGGGATTGTCGTGCTGGCAGCATTAGCCGCCATCGCGGCATTTGAGGCGGTGGGGTCCATCCTGGTCATCGCCATGCTGATCTGTCCCGCCGCCACGGCCCGGCTTTACACCGATCGGATGGGGCCGCAGGTGGGCTTGTCCCTGCTGATCGGGGGGATCACGGGGATTGGCGGCTATGGTCTGGGTGCGTTCGGGCCGTCGCTTCTGGGTTATGACATGGCCGTGAATGCGGCGGGGTCTATCGCCGTGCTGGCAGGGGTGATCCTGGGGCTTTCCATTCTGCTGGCCCCACGCTATGGCGTCATCGCGCGCCGGATGCGGCGCGGGCTCTGGGGAGCGACGGCGTGAATTATTCTGTTCCCTCAAGCGCCGGGCGCCGCCATCCGGCGGCTGGGCTCACGGCGCATGTGCGCCGGGTCGGCAGTCGCCGCCCTCCACTGTCATGAGAAGAGACCTCATGCCAGTGGAACTGTCCTACATCGTGCTGGGCGTGACACCGGCCACGGCAGCGGCGTGCCGCACCCTGGCGGGCCAGGGCGGCTGCTTCACGATCATGGACATGGATCAGCGGGCGGGGCACCGGCTGGTGCTGGAACTGAATACCGGCAGCCGGGGGCGCGCCATCTTCATCCCCGGCAACCCGGAAGAATCCTGTGACCGGGCCGATGCCATTGCCGAAAACGCCCGCTGCTGGCCCGATCAGACGGCGCTTATCCTTTCGCCCGCATCGCTTTGACCCCGTCCAGGATCTGTCGCAGCATGCGTTCGCGCGACGAGATATCCGCGAACCGGGCCTTGGCCTTTTCCTGAAGCTGACCACGCAGGTCGGGATCGTCGGTGTATCGCGTGGCGGCGGGTGCGAAATCGGCGTAGCTGGACAGGTGGAAAGCCGGTCCCACCACCACACCCACATCCCCGCTATTCAGGCTATAGGCCGGAATACCGCGCGACAGGGCATAGGCGGCGGATGTGCCCCCACCGCCACGCGGCGGGTTGATATAGAGGTCAGCCGCCGCCATCAGGCCCATGACGTCGGTTTCATGCCCCTGTGACCGGGATCGTGCCGCCAGGGCGGGATGCGGGGCCACAAGGTCGGCGTAATTATCCATCTGCCCCACGAACAGGAAGAACAGGCGTGGTTCGGCCTGTACCGCCGCATCCAGGGCGGCGGCGAAGTCCGGCGTCACCTCCCGCGCCAGGCGCAGGCCGATGATCAAGGTCAGGATCGTGTCATCGCCCAGACCCAGCGCCGCCTTGTTCCGCACCGTCATGGCGGGCGGCGGGGCATAGGAATATTCGATGCGGATCACCCTGTCAGGGGTCAGCCCGCCCACCGCCAGGGCCGGCGTCTCTCCGGGGTTCAGCGGGCGCGGCAGGGCCAGCCATGTCGGCTCCGCAAAGGGCAGATAGCTGCCATAGGGGATGGCAACCACATCCAGCAGGCCATGGCACAGGTCGGAGACGGGGCAGAGCGTGCCGAAGGACAGGACCAGATCTGGCTTCAGCGCCAATATCTGGTCGCGGGCCTCAGATGCCATCTGCGGATCGGTAAATCCAAGCGGCAGATGGATGAACGGAATCGGCAAACCATCGATAACCAGCTTTGTCCCGGCCGCCAGCTCACGGTCGACGCTGCTGACGAAATTGCCCAGATAGGGAAAATAGGACTTCACCGGGCCGTCGGCGGTATTGACCAACACCACCCGCCGGCCCAGGCGCAGCACCAGCTTGGTCACGAAATCCAGCATGTCTGTGCTGGGCTGATGCGCACCCCGGATGAATTGTCCTGTGGTGATGATGATCAGGTCCCGCTGACGAGCATGCGCTGGAACCGGATCGCGGGCCGGCATGGCGGCACGGTACTGGTTCAGCATGGCGTGCCAGAGCCGGCGGATCGCCATGTCATGGGCGCCGGGATCCGCCAGCTTGATACGGTTGGTCCAGACGCCAAAGATCATGGCGCGCAGGATGTAATCCGCCTGGATCAGGCTGTGCCGGGGTTGGCCACTTTCAAGATCGGCGGTTAATATCTCGATCACGCGGGTGGCCGCATCGGCATCCCAAAGCGCCATGGCGCGGAGCAGGTGGTACAGCGTCTCTTCGCGCGCATTATGGCGGGGCACCCGGTCAAGGGCGGCTGCAAACGGGGTCGGGTCGGCGCCAGCGGCCACCAGCTTTCCGCAGGTGCCAGCAAGCTCTTCCATCCGCACCCAGACACCGGCGTCGAAGATCGGCTCCTCCATTCCGCCGGCAAGAATATGCGCCAGCGTGTCGGCAAGGTCCGTCAAACTGTTCTCGACACCGGTCACCACCTGCTCCCCATCCGCCTGGACGGGATCATAGACAGCGGGGCCGGAAATGAAAACGCCCGGCGCGGATATCTCCACGCCGGGCGTTCCAAAAGGCCGGGTCCTGGAACCCATCAAACCTTATTCGTCGCGCTGACCCATCAAGGACAGCAGGAACTGGAACAGGTTGATGAAGTTCAGATAAAGGCTCAAGGCACCCATGACGGCCAGCCGGCTGTTGGACTCTTCACCCCAGTGGGAAGCATAGCTTTCCTTAATCCGCTGGGTGTCCCAGGCCGTCAGGCCCGTGAAGATGACCACGCCCAGCACCGAGATGGCGAACTGCAAGGCGCTGGAAGCCAGGAAGATGTTCACCAGACCGGCGATGATGATGCCGATCAGGCCCATCACCATGAAGCTGCCCATCTTCGACAGGTCGGTCTTGGTCGTGTAGCCATACAGGCTGATGCCTGCGAACATCGCCGACGTGATGAAGAATACGCGGGCGATGCTGGCGCCCGTATAGACCAGGAAGATCGACATCATCGACAGGCCCATCAGGGCGCTGAAGGCGATCAGGCTGGTCCGCAAGGCGGACGCAGACATCCGGTCAGGCCGGAAGCCGAAGAAGATGAAGGCGAGCGGGGCCAGCATGACCACCCACTTCAAAGGCGTACCGAAGATCATGGCAACCAGGGCTTCGCTCTGCGAACCCAGGAAAGCCACGCCGCCGGTGATTGCCAACGCCAAGCACATGTAATTATAGACGCGCAGCATATGGGTACGCAGACCTGCGTCGAACGACGCCTGGTCCATGGTCCGACTGCCCGCCGCATACGGATTATAGGGTCCGTTTACCATCGATGTATCCTCGACAGGGGCTGTTGAGTACTGAAGCTCTATATTGGGTGCCTCTCCCCCCCGATCAATGGAAATCGGTCTGCGGCCAACGCATTTTCACAAGTCCGTGCCCCCCGGTCAGCGCAGATAGGTCGGCACGACCAGTTCCACAGCCTTGGGCGTGATCCCCAGATCGGTCAATCCCGGCAGGGTGCCGGAGACGACATTGTCCCGGCGCAGCAGCGTCACCTGATCGCGCGTCAGCGGCTTGCCCGGCAGCATTTCCATGAAAAAGGCCTGTAGCATGGCCACGGGGAAAGGCAGGGTCAGCAGGCCGCGATGGGGCACGCCCGCCTGACGCCGGATGTAATCCAGCAGTTCCTTGAAGCTGTAGGCACGCGGCCCCCCCAGCTCATAGGTCCTGCCCGCACAGGCCGGATCGGTCAGGGCGACCATGACCGCATCGGCGACATCGCCGACATAGACGGGCTGGAATCGGGTATGGCCACCGCCGATCAGCGGCAGGAAGGGCAGGACCTTGGCCATCTGTCCAAAGCGGTTGAAGAAGCCATCGCCCGGTCCGAACACGATGGAGGGGCGCAGGATCACGGCCCCCGGCATGGCGGCCCGTACCGCCGCCTCCCCCGCCGCCTTGCTGCGCGCATAGGCCGATGGCGAGGCCGCATCGGCCCCGATGGCCGATATCTGCACGAAGCGGCGGGCACCGGCAGCAGCGGCGGCGCGCGCAATGCGGCTTGCCGCCTGATGCTGCACACCATCGAAACTGTCCCCGCCCGAAGGGGCCAGGATACCGATCAGGTTGATGACGGCATCGGCCCCCGTCACGGCGGCGGCCACGGATGCATCATCACGCGTGTCGGTGGCGATGGGCAGCACCTGCCCGACATCGCCCGCCACCTTCATCCAGGACAGCAGGCCCGGATGACGCGATGGCACGATGACCCGCGCGCCAGCCTGCGCCAGCCGTTTCACCACCTGCCGCCCGATGAAACCGGAGCCGCCGAAAACCACCACCGTACCCAAGGATGCGGACATCGCCCCCTCCCCCACCTTTAAGCGTATGATTTGGATATGGTTCAGGGGCCCTGCATAAAAAGTCGGGCGATCATGAAAAACATCTGTTGACGGCACCGGCGGCGGTCATTATACACCCGCTCCACGACGCGCCGCCCACCGGCAACGATGGAAAGCGCGGTTCGGAAAACGCCCAGATGGCGGAATTGGTAGACGCGCAGGTTTCAGGTACCTGTACCGCAAGGTGTGGAAGTTCGAGTCTTCTTCTGGGCACCATTCCGATGTAACGCATTTAAGGCCGCCGGTTAATCCCGGCGGCCTTAAGCGTTTCTGGGCCGATCGCAGCGCGTCAGAAATAGCGTCGAAAAAAATCAACAAACCTGTTGACGCCCGTAAAGCCCCCCTTTATACAGCCGCTCCACGACGCGCCGCCCATTGGCAACAACGGAAAGCGCGGTTCGGATACGCCCAGATGGCGGAATTGGTAGACGCGCAGGTTTCAGGTACCTGTACCGCAAGGTGTGGAAGTTCGAGTCTTCTTCTGGGCACCATCCGCATTAACGCTCTTAAGGCCGCCGGCAACTCCGGCGGCCTTAAGCGTTTTTGGCCCTTCCCTTCTCCTCGGCATCGGACCCTTGCGGCATCGCCCCTTGCGATGAACGGTCCGGCAACCGATAAGGGGAAGTGCGCACATCATTTCTGCCAGCAAGGAACGCAGCTCATGGCCCAGATCTCCCTTTACGATGGTGACCTGCCCGACGGCCTGGACCTCGGCCCCGTCGTCGCCGTCGATACGGAGACCATGGGCCTGAACCCGCATCGCGACCGGCTGTGCCTGGTGCAACTGTCGTCTGGCGATGGCAATGCCCATCTGGTGCAAATCCGTAAGGGCCAGACCCTGGCCCCCAACCTGAAGCGCCTGATGGAAGACCCTTCGGTCCTGAAGCTGTTCCATTTCGCGCGCTTCGATGTCGCCGTGCTGTACAAGGCGCTGGGCATCACCTGCGCCCCCATCTATTGCACCAAGATCACCTCAAAGCTGGTCCGCACCTCCACCGACCGGCACGGGTTGAAGGATCTGTGCAAGGAGATGACGGGGATCGAGCTGTCCAAGCAGCAGCAGTCCAGCGACTGGGGTGCCTCGGACCTGAATGAGGAACAGCTGAAATACGCCGCATCCGACGTTCTGTACCTGCACCAGATCAAGGAAAAGCTTGACGCGCTTCTGGAGCGTGAGGGCCGGCGCGAACTGGCGGAGGCGTGCTTCGCCTTCCTGCCGGCACGCGGCAAGCTGGACCTGCTGGGCTGGGAAGAGCCGGACATCTTCTCGCACTAAGCCCGGCGCGCTCCACCCATTGAGCTGCGCACGCACGGCATGGCGGGCCGGCCCTGTGCGGTCCGTCACAGAATTGCCGTCCTGTTCTGTCATCTGCTGCGCCCCTGACACCCGAACATCCGCAAGGACCCTTCCCCACCCATGGCCACCGCCCCCGCCCCGTCCAACCGGCCCACCGCGCCGCGCCTGCCGGCAGGCGGCGGACGCGACCCGTTTGCGCACAGCAAGGCGGTCCGGGTGGCGCGGGTGGCCCTTCCGGCGGTGGCGGGTGTGGTGCTGCTGACCATCTTCATCTGGCCGCTGTTCGGCGGATCGTCGGACAAGTCCAACCCCGGCCCGGCGCAAGGCGACCTGGAACTGACCCAGGCCCGCTATCTGGGCACCGACAAGGGCGATCAGCCCTTTGAAATCCGCGCCGAACGCGCTGCCCAGCAGGGTGGGGGCCGGTCCAGCGTGGATTTGACGGTGCCACAGGCCGATATCACCCTGAAGCGCGGGGCCTGGTTGTCCATGACAGCGGCCAAGGGCGCCTATGATCAGGACAAGCAGGTTCTGTCCCTGCAAGGCCCGGTCAGCTTCTATCACGGGTCAGGCTATGAGTTGCGCACACAAGAGGCCATACTGGACGTGAAGAAGGGTATCGCCTGGGGCAACAGGCCCGTGGAGGGCCAGGGGCCGATGGGGACGGTGGAGGCTGGTGGCTTTCGCGTCCTGCAGGATGGCGACGTACTGGTCTTCACCGGCCATGCGCGGCTGCGGGCCTTTGGGGCGGGGTCGGGCCAGACGGCCCAAACGAATGACAAGCCGAGGGCAACGGCACCATGAAGTCTGTGATGCGGGTGAATATCGGGTGGGGCCGCCGTCTGGCACCGTTGGCGCTGGGTTTGGCGCTGGCCACCGGCACCGGTCTGGCGCAGCAGGCACCGGTATCGGACGCACCCGCCACCGCCACCCCCTCGCTGGAGATTGGCGGATCGAAGCCGATTGAGGTCGATGCCCCCGCCGGGTTCGAATATCACGACAAGTTGCAGGTCGCCATCGCGCGCGGCGGGGCCACGGCCACGCAGGGCGACATGGTCCTGACCGCCGACACGCTGGCCGCCTATTTCCGTAAGACCAAGGATGGCGGGAACGAGGTCTATCGCCTGCTGGCCGAAGGCAATGTGCAGCTGAAGAATAACGACCGCACGGCCCACGGGTCGCGCGCCATCTATGACCTGGACAAGTCGGTGGCCGTGCTGACGGGCGAGGGCCTGCGCCTGACCACCGCAACAGAGACGGTGACGGCCCGCGACAGTCTGGAATATTGGCGCGAGCAGGAACTGGCCGTGGCGCGGGGCGACGCCCTGGCCGCCCGCCCGCAGGACCGGATCCGCGCCGACCGTCTGGTGGCGCTGCTATCGCGCGGTGCCGGCGACAAGCTGGGCCTGTCGCGGGTCGATGCCGATGGCAGCGTGGTCATCACCACGAAGACGGAAACGGCGCGCGGCGACAAGGGCACCTATGACCTGGACAGCGAGCGTGCGCTGCTGACCGGCAATGTCCGCGTCACGCGCGGCCAAAATCAGCTGAACGGCCCTGCGGCAGAGGTTGACCTGAAGTCCGGTGTCAGCCGTATTCTATCCCGTACGCCGGGTACCGCCCCGCAAGCGACCGCCCCCGCCACAGGCGAGCGTGTAAAGGGTCTGTTCATTCCCAACCGGCAGGGCGAAGGCGGGCTGCCACAGCAGCCCAGTCCGCCCGCCAACCCCAAGGGGAGCGAGAAGCCATGACCCAGCCGACCCAGGACAAGTCCGCGACAGGCCCCCGCCTGATCGCCGACAATACGGGCCTTGTGGCATCACGCATCGGCAAGGCCTACAAGGGCCGGCCCGTCCTGCGCGACATCTCGCTGTCGGTGAACCGGGGCGAGGCGGTGGGGCTTCTGGGACCCAACGGGGCCGGCAAGACCACCTGCTTCTACATCATTACCGGCCTGATCCTGCCTGACCATGGCAGCATCACCCTGGACGGGATTGACGTCACCTCGCTGCCCATGTATCGCCGCGCGCGGCTGGGCATCGGCTATCTGCCGCAGGAAGCCAGCATTTTCCGGGGCCTGAGCGTGGAGAACAATATCCGCGCCGTTCTGGAGGTGGTGGAGCCCGACCGCGATATCCGCGAGCAGCGGCTGGACGAACTGCTGGCCGAGTTCTCCATCACCCATCTGCGCCGTACACCGGCCCTGGCCCTGTCGGGCGGTGAGCGGCGGCGCGCGGAAATCGCCCGCGCGCTGGCCAGCCAGCCGCATTTCATCCTGCTGGACGAACCGTTCGCGGGCGTAGACCCCATCGCCGTGAACGAAATCCGCGAACTGGTCGGCCATCTGCGCGAACGCGGCATCGGCGTGCTGATCACCGATCATAATGTGCGCGAGACGCTGGATATCGTGGACCGCGCCTACATCCTGCATGACGGCGTCGTCCTGATGGAGGGTGCCCCGTCGCAGATTGTCGCGAACAAGGATGTGCGCCGGGTCTATCTGGGCGAACGGTTCAGCTTGTAGCCATTGCGGCCAGTTAGCCATAAGGGGACGGGGCCTTAATGGCGCGGCCCCAATTCGCCGCAGAAATCAATGGAATAATTTTCGACCTCGCCGGGCCTAACTGTTGCGGGCATGCGTCTTGCATCGTACCTTGGGCCTCGCTGGGGACAGCCGACGGGGGTATGCCAGCCGAGTGGCCGTCAGGGATGATGGCAGCGGCGTTTCAAGGATCACCACCGTCGGGCCTTTGAACCGGCATTGGTGCAACCGGCAGATATAAGCCCGTCAGAACAGGTTTTCCGGCAAGAATGGCGCTCCAGCAACGGCTCGATATACGCCAGGCACAGTCGCTGGTGATGACGCCGCAGCTTCAGCAGGCGATCAAGCTTCTTCAGCTGTCGAACCTGGAGCTTGCCGACTATGTGGACCAGGAACTGGAACGCAATCCGCTGCTGGAACGCGATGATGGCGCGGGCTGGAACGACGCGCCCACCACGGGTGTCGACCGGGAGGAAGCGCCCGCCCCCGTGAATGAAAGCCGGGTGGCCGACACGGTGGAACTGGCCACGTCCGACCGGATGGCCGGGTCCAACGATGCCCCGCTCGATACCGATTTCGAAAATGTCTACACCAACAGTTCCGCCGCCGACATGGACAGTGCGGGGCTGGGGTCGGGGGAGCAGTTTGGCGACTGGTCATCCCGGTCGGGCGGATTCGATGATGATGGCGAGGGGTTTGAGGCGACCCTGACAGAGCGGCCGAAGCTGCGCGACCATCTGGAAGAACAGATTACGATGGATTTTCCAGACCGGCTGGACCGGCTGGTCGCCTACGCCCTGCTGGATCATCTGGACGAGGCCGGGTATTTTACCGGCAACCTTGAGGAAGTGGCGGTCCAACTGGGTTGCGGGTTGGAGCAGGTGGAAACGGTGCTGCTGCGCATGCAGCGCTTCGACCCCGCCGGCATTTTCGCCCGCACTCTGGCCGAATGTTTGGGCAACCAGTTGCGGGAGAAGAACCGTCTGGACCCCTGCATGCAGGCGCTGCTGGCCAATCTGCCCCTGCTGGCGGCGCGCAATCTTCAGCAATTGCTGAAGGTCTGCGGCTGCGACGCCGAAGATATGTCGGACATGGTAGCAGAGATCAAGGCGCTGAACCCCAAGCCGGCGCTGGCCTTTGATTTCGAGCCTGTTCAGACCGTCGTGCCCGACATCCTGATGCGCGCCAGTCCCGGCGGCGGCTGGATCGTGGAGTTGAATACCGAAACGCTGCCCCGCGTGCTGGTCAACCAGCGCTATCACAGCCGCGTGACCACGGGTGCCCGCAGCAAGGCCGACAAGGAATATATCGCCGAACAGTTCCAGTCGGCGAGCTGGCTGGTCAAAAGCCTGCATCAGCGGGCCAACACCATCCTGAAGGTGGCGACCGAGATCGTGCGTCAGCAGGACGCCTTCTTCCTGCACGGCCTGCAATTCATGAAGCCCCTGATTCTGCGCGATATTGCAGAAGCCATCGGCATGCATGAAAGCACCGTCAGCCGGGTTACCACCAATAAGTTCCTGTCCTCCCCGCGTGGGGTCTTCGAACTTAAATACTTCTTCACGTCCGCCATCCAAGGTGCCGACGGCCAAGCGGCCCATTCGGCAGAGGCTGTGCGTTATCGCATCAAGGCCCTGATCGATGCGGAGAAGGCAGATGACACCCTGTCCGATGATAAAATCGTGGAAATCCTGCGTGCCGATGGGATCGACATTGCACGCCGGACGGTGGCGAAGTATCGTGAAGGCATGAAGATCCCTTCTTCAGTCCAGCGCCGTCGGGAAAAGGCCCTTGGGTTGTAACCCCTGCGCTGGCCGCTGAAGGAATACCCATCCTGGGACTCCCGGTCTGGATGCCGGTTCCTGGATGACGGTTCCTTCGGGTCAGGCCATGCGCCCTGAAACGACAGGTCGAATATGCAAGTTACCGTCAAAGGCAAGCAACTGGATGTGGGCGATGCACTGCGGACCCATGTGAAGGATCAGCTGGCATCGATGGTCGGAAAATACTTCGGAAACCCTATGGAGGCGACCGTCATCCTCTCGAAGGATGCGCATCTGTACAAGGCCGATATCCAGGTGCATGTCGGTCGCGGGATTCTGTTGCAGTCGAACGCCGAAGCCACGGAACCCTATCCCGCCTTCGACGAGGCCGCCGACCGCGTGGCCAAGCGTCTGCGCCGTTACAAGCGTCGTTTGAAGGATCATCATGAACGGACCACGCTGAACCAGCTGCCCGTTCAGGCCGCCCGCAAGTACATCCTTGAAGCGGAGACGGATTCCGACGATTATGCGGCGGATGAAGCGCCGGCTCCGGAAGGGAACGGGCATCACGGCGTGGTCGTCGCGGAGATGGAAACTTCCATCGAAATGCTGACGGTCAGTGACGCCGTGATGCGCATGGACCTTGGCGAGCTGCCTGCATTGATGTTCCGCAACCGCGCCCATGGCGGGTTGAACATGATCTATCGCCGGCCCGATGGTAACATCGGCTGGGTGGACCCTGCCGGGGCGGCCGGGTCGGTGAAACAGTAAGGTGATGCGTACCCCATGGCTCTGTCCCTACGTTCCGTATCCCCTTCATTCCAGACCCCTTCGGCAGCGATGAATGATCTCTTGACGCCGGAGGCGATCCTCCCGAACCTGAAGGCCGGCTCCAAAAAGCAGGTCCTTCAGGAACTGGCGAAGAAGGCGGCCGACCTGACCGGCCAGCATGAACGGGCAATTTTCGACGTGCTGGTGGAACGTGAACGCCTGGGTACCACGGGCGTGGGGCGCGGCATCGGTATCCCGCATGGCAAGCTGCCGGGCCTGACCGGTGTCATGGCCATTTTCGCCCGGCTGGAAAAGCCGGTCGATTTCGAGGCGATCGACGAACAGCCGGTGGATTTGATCTGCCTGCTGCTGGCCCCGGAAGGGGCTGGCGCCGACCACCTGAAGGCCCTGGCACGTGTGTCACGCGCGCTGCGGGACCCGGTACTCTGTGACAAGCTGCGCGGCGCGGAATCGGGCGATGCCCTTTACGCGCTGCTGGCCCAGACCGAACAGGTGAATGCCGCGTAAGGGTTTGGGCTTGGTATAAGAGTGGTGAAACCGGCGTCCCGGCAACGGGGCGCCGGTTTTGCGTTTGGGGGAGCGGACAGGGGATGGGACGGTATTGGCAGCCATCAGTGTTTCTGTTTGCAACATTGACAATGTCCGCCATAGCAGCGCCAGAGAAGCGTCCCGTGCTGATGGGCGATCCACCTGAAAGTGCGAATTGTGGATACTCTAGCGAACGCTGCCTGGAACTGATCGGCGCGGATATCTTCTTCAAGCCCGGTGGGATAGAAGCACTTCCGGACACAAAGTTCGAGGAACGCTTGGGCTGGCAAGGCTCCATGCTCTTGTCGTACCCGGACTTGAAACTTGTTGTTATCGGCTACAGCGGTGACGATGACGGCAGCGATGGCGCCAATCTGGCCTTACGCCGGGCTGGAAGGGTTCGGGATATCTTGATCGGCATGGGGATCGCCCCTGATCGACTTCGTATCGCTGCCTGCACGCGGACACCCGACCCCGGATATGGCCCTAGCTTCACGCCGGAGATGGCGGCGGCCCATCGCAACTTCCGATCACGCCGGACGACCAGCTATATTGACGACAAACGTGGTGTTGATTGTCCGGGTTAACCGGACACGACAGGCCGCCCATCCCTTACCGACTCCCGCCGCACCCCAAGTAAGGATAGATTCGACTGGCGATTCGCCCTTGCGACTCGCAAGCCGCAGAATGCCTCGCTTCCCGAGTCGCGCACCCAAAAGAAAAGGGGGCCTTTCGGCCCCCTATCCTTACTTGGTCTTACTCTGCGCTCAGTCGTTCCGGTGCCGTAACAGGGATCGGTAGCCGGTTCAGCATCTCCTTCGGGACCACCTGCCAGAACTTGCCCCGCACCAGTTCCCAATCGTTCAAGAGCTGGGCGGCCCAGCGGCTGCCCGTCTCGTCGATATGTTCCTGGATCAGGGCCTTCAGCTGATCCTCGTAATGCGGGACTTCCAGACGCTGCCAGATAACGCTTTCCGGGTTCACGAACAGCGGGAACTGGCCTTCCTCGTCATAGACATAGGCCATGCCACCCGTCATGCCGGCGCCGAAATTGTCCCCGACCTTGCCCAGGATGGCGGCCAGACCGCCCGTCATATACTCGCAGCCGTTGGAGCCGCAGCCTTCGACCACAACCGTGGCGCCGGAATTGCGCACCGCGAAACGCTCACCAGCCTGGCCCGCTGCGAACAGCTTACCCGCCGTGGCACCGTACAGAACGGTATTGCCGATGATCGTGTTTTCGTTGGTTTTCAACGGGCTGGCCGTCAGCGGACGCACCACGATGGTGCCGCCCGACAGGCCCTTGCCGACATAGTCATTGGCATCGCCGAACACTTCCAGCTTCAGACCCTGCACCGCGAAGGCACCCAGCGACTGACCCGCCGAGCCGCGCAGGCGGACGGTGGCGTGGCCGGGTTGCAGGCCCTTCATGCCGAACTTGCGGGTGATCATGCCCGACAAAGCCGTGCCGATGGCGCGGTGCGTGTTCTGGGCGTGATACTGCATCTGGGTCTTCTCACCCACTTCAAACAAGGCCTTGGCGTCCTTGATCATCTGGGCGTCCAGCGTGTCCGGCACCTCGTTGCGGCCTTCCAGCGTGCAGTAGCGGGCATATTCGCCCGGATCGGCCACCGACAGCAGCGGGTTCAGGTCCAGATCGTCCAGATGGGCGGCACCACGGCTGACCTGATGCAGCAGGTCGGAACGGCCCACCACTTCGCGCAGCTCGCGGAAGCCCAGGTTCGCCAGGATCTCGCGCACTTCCTCGGCGATGAAGCTGAACAGGTTGACGACCTTTTCCGGCGTGCCTGTGAACTTCTTGCGCAGGTCTTCGTCCTGCACGCAGACACCGACGGGGCAGGTGTTGGAATGGCACTGGCGGACCATGATGCAGCCCATGGCGACCAGGGCCGCCGTGCCGATGCCAAACTCCTCGGCACCCAGCATGGCGGCCATCACGATGTCACGACCGGTCTTCAGGCCGCCATCGGTGCGCAGGGTCACGCGGTGGCGCAGACGGTTCAGCGTCAGCACCTGCTGCACTTCCGACAGGCCCATTTCCCACGGCACGCCGGCATACTTGACCGAGGTCTGCGGCGAGGCACCGGTGCCGCCATTATGGCCGGCGACCAGGATGATGTCCGCACCGGCCTTGGCCACACCGGCGGCGATGGTGCCGATGCCGGACCGCGACACCAGCTTCACGCAGACCTTGGCGGTGGGGTTGATCTGCTTCAGGTCATAGATCAGCTGCGCCAGATCTTCGATCGAGTATATGTCATGGTGCGGCGGCGGGCTGATCAGCATGACGCCCGGCGTGGAATGGCGCAGCTTGGCGATCAGCTCGGTGACCTTGAAGCCGGGCAACTGCCCGCCTTCACCGGGCTTGGCACCCTGCGCCACCTTGATCTCAATCTCGCGGCACTGGTTCAGATATTCCGCCGTCACGCCAAAGCGGCCGGAGGCCACCTGCTTGATGGCGCTGTTCCAGTTGTCGCCATTGGCGTCTGGCTTGAAACGCGCCGGGTCCTCACCACCCTCCCCGCTGACCGAGCGGGCGCCGATACGGTTCATGGCGACGTTCAGCGTGCCATGCGCCTCCGGCGACAGGGCGCCCAGCGACATGCCCGGCGTGATGAAACGCTTGCGCAGGGAGGTGATGCTTTCCACCTCATCCACCGGCACCGACTTTTCCGCCGGCTTGAAATCCAGCAGGTCGCGCAGGTTGATGGGCGGACGCTTGTGCAGCGCCTCGGAGTATTTCTTGAAGGTGGAGAAGCTGTCGGTGCCCACCGCCGTCTGCATCAGGTGGATCAGGCCACCTTCCCAGGCGTGACGGTCACCGCCCTTACGGAAGCGGTAGAAACCGCCCACCGGCAGGGCCACCACATCCTCGTCATAGGCGATCTTGTGCTGGCCCACGACTTCTTCCTGGATGCCGTTCAGGCCCAGACCGGAGATGCGGGACGGCAGACCGGGGAAGTATTCGGCAGCCAGCGAGCGCGACAGGCCAATGGCCTCAAAATTCAGGCCACCGCGATAGGAGCTGATGATGGAGATGCCCATCTTGGACATGACCTTCAGCAGACCGTCATTGATGGCCTTCTTGTAGCGCTTCAGGCATTCCTCCAGGCTCATCGCGCCGAAGAGGCCACGGCGGTGGCGGTCGGCGATGGCTTCCTGGGCGATATAGGCGTTCACCGTCGTGGCACCGACGCCGATCAGCACCGCGAAATAATGCACGTCCAGGCATTCGCCCGACCTCACATTCAGCGAGGTGAAGGTGCGCAGCTGCTGACGGATCAGATGGGTGTGGACGGCACCGGTTGCCAGGATCATTGGCATCGGCGCGCGGTTGGCCGTCATCGCCTCATCCGTCAGGATGACATGGGTGGCGCCGCCACGTACCGCATCCTCCGCCTCCTGGCGGATACGGCGCAGACCGTCACGCAGGGCGTTGGGACCGGATGCCGGCTCAAACGTGCAGTCGATCTCCGCCGCCGTGGCGCCCATGTACTTGCGCATGGCGCGGAACTCGGCACTGGTCAGCACGGGGCTTTCCAGCTGCAACAGGCGGCACTGGGTCGAATCCTCGTCCAGGATGTTGCCCAGGTTGCCCAGGCGCGTCTTCAGCGACATGACGCGGGTTTCGCGCAGGCTATCGATGGGCGGGTTGGTAACCTGGGCGAAGTTCTGGCGGAAATAATGGTGCAGGCCGCGATACTTGTCGGACAGCACGGCAATGGGGCTGTCATCACCCATCGACCCGACGGCTTCCTTGGCGTCGTCGACCATGGGCTGCAGGATCAGTTCCAGATCCTCCATGGTGATGCCATAGGCCAGCTGACGGCGGCGCAGCTCGTCCTTGGACAGTTCCGCCGGCTCCACCGGGGCCTTCTTGACCAGATCGTCCAGGACCGTGATCTCACCGATCCATTGGCCATAGGGACGGCCGGAGGCCAGATTGTCCTTGATCTCTCGGTCGTGGAACAGCTTGCCTTCCTTCAGGTCGACGGCAATCATCTGCCCCGGACCCAGGCGGCCCTTCTCGACCACGGCCTGTTCATTGATCTTGACCATGCCGGTCTCCGACCCGCCGATGATCAACCCGTCGCCGGTAATGACATAGCGCAGCGGACGCAGGCCGTTACGGTCCACACCACCCACAACCCAGCGACCATCATAGATGGCCAGCGCCGCCGGGCCGTCCCACGGCTCCATCACGGCATTGGCGTAGCTGTACAGGTCGCGGTGGGCCTGCGGCATCACTTCCTTGTTCGACCAGGCTTCCGGCACCAGCATGGTCTTCACCATGGGCGCGGAACGGCCCGACATCAGCATCAGTTCGAACACGGCATCCAGGGCACCACTGTCCGACGAGCCGACCTGGATGACGGGCTTCAGATCCTCCACATGCGCGCCAAACGCCTCGGAATACATGCGCGTTTCATGCGCCTTCATCCAGTTGACGTTGCCGCGCAGGGTATTGATCTCGCCATTATGGGCCAGCGTGCGGAAGGGCTGGGCCAGCTGCCAAGTCGGGAAGGTGTTGGTGGAATAGCGCTGGTGATAGACGGCGAAATTGCTCTCAAACCGCGCATCCAGCAGGTCCGGGTAGAAGGCGGTCAGCTGTTCGGCCAGGAACATGCCCTTGTAGATGATGGAGCGGGCCGACAGGGTGCAGATATAGAAGCCGCCGATCTGTTCACCGGCCACCGCCTTTTCGATGCGGCGGCGGATGATGTACAGGTCGCGCTCGAACTGCTCGTCCGAGACGGTGCCGTCATTGCCGACCATGATCTGTTCGATCTCGGGCCGCGTGGCGTTGGCCTTCTCGCCGATGATCGAAATGTCGATGGGCACCTGGCGCCAGCCATAGATGGTGTAACCCCAGTTCAGGATTTCCGTCTCGACAATGGCGCGACAGCGTTCCTGCGCCGACAGGTCGGTACGCGGCAGGAAGACCTGGCCAACGGCGATCAGGCCCTTGGGCTCCGGGTGACCGGTACGGACCACCACCTCCCGGAAGAAAGCTTGCGGCAGCTGCACATGGATGCCGGCTCCGTCGCCCGTCTTGCCGTCGGCATCGACCGCACCACGGTGCCAGAGCGCCCTCAGCGCCTCCACGGCCTTTTCCACCACTTCGCGCCGGGGCTTGCCATCGATGGCGGCCACAAAGCCGACGCCGCAGGCGTCGTGCTGTTCGGTATCGACAAAGGCGGTGGTATCCAGCAGGGCCTTGTTGGCGGTGTATTCCGCCGCGAAAATCTCACCGGCGTTGATGGTGGCGTCGGTCATGGTCAGGCCCTCTGTTCAGAAGTCAGCGCATCGGCCAGGGACACGGGCGTGCCCACGGCGTCTGTGATCTTGATGTGGTTCGGCTGGGCGGCAAACCGGTCCAGCCAGTCGCGAATGGCGGGATAGGGGGCAAGGTCGAACCCACCCTCCTCCGCCACATGGGTGTAGGCGTAGAGTGCGATGTCGGCGATGGTGGCGCCCTGCCCGACGAACCAGTCACGGCCCGTCAGGTGGCGTTCCATCAGGCGCAGGGCGGCATGCCCCTGCTCGCGCTTCACGATCAGGGCATGGATGCGTTCGGGGTCCATCGCCACCTTGTGGGTGATCCAGAACCGCGCCGTCGCGATATTCGGCTCGTGGCTATACTGTTCCCAGAACAGCCATTGCAGGACGGCGGCCTTGTCCCGGCGGTTATCCGGCCAGAAGGTCGTGTCCTCGGCCAGCCAGCGCAGGATGGCATTGCTTTCGCCCAGAAAATCACCGGACGAAAGCCGCAGAAGCGGGATGCGCCCGTTGGGGTTCAACGCCAGGAACGCCTCTGTCCGCGTCTCACCCGCATCAATATCCATCTCCACCCGCTCAAACGGGAGGCCAAGCTGCGTCAGCAGCCAGCGGCACTTATAGCCGTTCCCGGAGGAGAGGTTGTCGTAGAGGCGGAGCATGGTGCGGTCGGGTCTTTCTTGTGTCTCAGGGTTACTCGGCGGCAGCGTCGGGATAGTCGCGCTTCAGGTCTTCAGGATGGGTGCGGTACCAAAGGCTATCGGCGCTGAAGTCAATCTCCTCCGGCCAACCCAGATAATAGCCATCCCCACCCACATACATTTTCGTGGTGAAGAAGGCTGGGTCAGCCATGACTGTACAGACGCCTCCCTTCTCGATGTTCCCTTTGAAATCCACCGTCGATATGGCGCCGTGTTTCCAGCGGATGGTCACGGTGAAGTCGGGATTGGCCGTCGCCTCTTCAATCCAGTACATGGCCTCACTCCTTGATCGTCGGGATCGGCTGCTGTGCGCGCGCATTCGTCCAGGCCTGATAAAGGGCCGGCAAATGGCGGCGCGCCCATGTCCGAATCTCCCGCAATTCGCGGGTCGTCAGTTCTCCCTTCACTTCCGCCAGAGACAGATCCGCCAGCATTATCTTGGCGGTGGTACCTCTACCTCTGATGTGAAAGTGGGGTTCACCATGGTCATCGTAGAAGAAAACGATGGCGAAGCCCATGATCCATGCGACGGTCGGCATCCCTCACTCCGCCGCCACCGCCACGCCCTGGGCGATCTTGGCCTGGATGTAGTTGTGGATGCCCACCGCGGCGTCGCGGCCATCCTTGATGCCCCAGACGACCAGGGAGGCGCCGCGCACGATGTCGCCGGCGGCGAAGACGCCGTCCAGGTTGGTCATCATGGTGGCGTACTTCACCTGCACCGTGCCCCAGCGGCTGACCTTCAGTTCCGGCACGCCGAACAGGCTGGGGATATCTTCTGGATCAAAGCCCAGGGCCTTGATCACCAGATCGGCATCCATCGTGAAGTTGGAGCCTTCGATAGGCATCGGGGTCTGACGGCCCGTGGCATCGGCCACGCCCATATGCATCTTGAAGGCCTTCACGCCCGTGACATGCGCGTCGCCAGTGAAACCTTCCGGCGCGGTCTGCCAGACGAATTCCACGCCTTCTTCCTCGGCATTGGCGGTTTCGCGCTGGGAACCGGGCATGTTCTTGCGGTCGCGGCGATAGACGCACTTCACCGACATCGCGCCCTGGCGGATGGCGGTACGCACGCAATCCATGGCGGTATCGCCGCCGCCGATGACGACGACCTTCTTGCCCTTGGCGTTTAGCTTACCCGTCTCGAAATCCAGGACCGTGTCGCCCAGGCTCTTGCGGTTGCTGGCCGTCAGGTAATCCAGCGCCGGAACGATGCCGTCCAGGCCGGAACCGGGGCCGCCCAGGTCGCGGGCCTTGTAAACGCCCGTGGCGATCAGCACCGCGTCATGCTGGGCGCGCAGGGTCCGCATGTCGGTATTGCGACCGATCTCTACACCCAGATGGAACTTGACGCCGCCTTCCTCCAGCAGCTTCCAGCGGCGGATGACCACATCCTTTTCCAGCTTGAAGCCCGGAATGCCATACATCAGCAGGCCGCCGACCCGGTCATACCGGTCATAGACATGGACCTGATAGCCCTTCTTGCGCAGCTGGTCGGCAGCGGCCAGACCGGCGGGGCCGGCACCGATGATGGCGACCGACTGTTCGCGCTCCATCCGCGGCACGATGGGCTTGACCCAGCCATTATCGAAGGCCGTGTCGGTGATATACTTCTCCACGGCCCCGATGGTGACCGTGCCGTGGGTCGACTGCTCAATCGTGCAGTTGCCTTCGCACAGGCGGTCCTGCGGGCAGATGCGGCCACAGATTTCGGGCAGGTTGTTGGTGGCCTGCGACAGCTCATACGCCTCTTCCAAGCGCCCCTCGGCCGTCAGCTTCAGCCAGTCGGGGATGTTGTTGGAGACGGGGCAATGCACTTGGCAGAAGGGCACGCCGCACTGCGAGCAGCGGTTAGCCTGTTCGACCGCGCCCTTGTCGGTGAAGCGGGCATAAATCTCGTTGAAATCCTGGCGACGGATTTCCGCCCCGCGCTTTTCGGGCATACGCTGGTCGGTGTGAACAAAGCCCAGCATCTTCTGCGTCGCCATGGAACCAATCCTTACCGTCAAACGGGGCCGGGCCCCTTCCTTTGCCGCAGTGCAAAGGGCCAAACGCCCCGCACCGTTGGAAACGGCGCCAACAGGCGGGTAATCCCCTTTCCCGAATGGCGCCGGTAAGGTTCATATAAAACGTAAAATCAGCCCCCGCCAGCAGTTTTTTGGCGTTAGGTCAGTATTGCTGACTATTTTGCCCTGCATAGTTCCATTGCATTTGCGCATACCGAGCATTGCGAACCGTTCGCAGGTGCGTAAATAGGTCCGAAACAGGACTATTGGTGATTTTATTGAGGCAGGCGGCCTGTTTGGTGGGCAGGCCGCACCCGCCCCCTCACCCCGGATGCACCATATCCTCGGGCCGCACCCATTGCTTGAACTGCGCCTCGGTCAGCAGGCCAAGGGCCATCCCGGCCTCCAGCAGGGTGGTGCCCTCATGATGCGCCTTCTTGGCGATCTTGGCGGCATTGTCATAGCCGATATGGGGGTTCAGCGCCGTGACCAGCATCAGGCTTTCACCCATCAGGCGGCTGATCCGGTCGATATTGGCCGTGATGCCAATAACGCAGTTCTCGGCAAAGGACCGGCTGGCATCGGCGATCAGCTTGATCGATTGCAGCAGGTTATAGATCAGCACCGGCTTGAACACGTTCAGTTCGAAATGGCCCGTGGCGCCGGCATGGGTGATGGTGACGTGATTGCCCATCACTTGCGCGGCCACCATGGTCATGGCTTCCGACTGGGTGGGGTTGACCTTGCCGGGCATGATGGAGCTGCCGGGTTCATTTTCGGGCAGGCTGATCTCCCCGATACCGCTGCGCGGGCCGGAGCCCAGCAAGCGGATATCATTGGCGATCTTCATCAGGGATACGGCGACGGTATTCAGCGCGCCCGATGCCTCCACGATGCTGTCATGGGCTGCCAGCGCCTCGAACTTGTTAGGGGCCGTGATGAAGGGCAGGTCGGTGATGGCGGCCACTTCCTGCGCGAAGGCCACATCAAAGCCCTTGGCCGTGTTCAGACCCGTGCCCACCGCCGTGCCGCCCTGGGCCAGGCGCAGCAGGGCCGGCTGCACCGCCTTCACCCGGTCGATGCCATAGGCCACCTGCTGTGCATAGCCGCCAAATTCCTGACCCAGCGTCATAGGCGTGGCGTCCTGCAGGTGCGTGCGCCCGATCTTCACGACATCCGCAAACTCCACGGCCTTGGCCGCCAGGGCGGCGTGCAGCTGTTCCAGGGCGGGGATCAGGTCGTGATGGATGCGTTCCGCCGCCGCGATATGCATGGCGGTGGGGAAACTGTCATTGGAGCTTTGGCCCCGGTTGACATGGTCATTGGGGTGGATCGGCTTCTTTGACCCCATCTGCCCGCCCAGCATTTCGATGGCGCGGTTTGAGATGACCTCATTGGCATTCATGTTGGTCTGGGTACCAGACCCGGTCTGCCAGACGACCAGCGGGAAATGGTCGATCAGGGTGCCGTCGATCACCTCATCCGCCGCGCGCATGATGGCGTCGGCCAGGGCGGGGTCCAACTGTCCCAGCGTGACATTGGCCTTGGCGGCGGCCTTCTTGACGATGCCCAGGCCCCGGATCAGGGCCGGCGGCATGCGTTCGCCGCCGATCTTGAAATTCTGCAAGGACCGCTGGGTCTGGGCACCCCAGTAACGGTCCACCGGCACCTCGATAGGGCCGAAACTGTCGGTTTCGATGCGGATATTGGCGGCCATCACCGGCGCCCCTCTGCTGCCAAAACGGACGCAGAGGGTAGCAGATGCACCGCCGCCCGCAATGAAGCTGTTGATGTTCCCTCAAACGCCGGGCGACCTGAAAAGGCTGCCTTGCTTACCGAAACTGCGACTTCCAATCCCGGAACAGGCGTTCCGCCTCGTCCGAGCCGGCCAGGATTTCCACCATGCGCAGGCCGTTGAACATCTGGCGTTGGCCTTCCGGTCCCATGGAGCCGTCGCGGTTGCGGGGCGCATTGCGCAGGGTGGCCAGCGTATTGTTCACCACCTGCGTCCGCGCCTCGGTAATCTTGGCCGCCACCTCACGCTGAATGCCCAGCGGTCCCGCCAGCTTGGAGGACCGGCGCAGGGCCATCGCGAACTGCTCGGCCTTCTTCACTTCCTCGTCGCTGGGCAAACCTTCATGGCTGAACAGCGCCTCGGTCAGACCCTTGTCGACATCGGCGCAGATGTTTTTCAGCACGAATTGCGCGATCTCCGCCCGGGCATTCTTGACCTTGGAGGTGATCTCCTTGTCGCGCAGCCCCTGAACCGTGTCATTAACAGAGTTCAGACCGTCCGTCAGACGTTCGGCAGCCGCCGCCAGACTGGAAACATCACCGGTAACCCCCGGATTCTCCCTGTCGAAATCGGTCGTCTGGCGCAGCAGGTTGCCAACGACATAGCCCGACATTTCCTTGGTCAGCGTTTCCTTCTCCGCCGCCGTGCCGCCCAGACGCACCTCGCCCAGCATGCGCAGCAACTCACCCGGACGCTGCATGCGCGACGCAAGGACCAGCAGCAGGGGCTGCGTCAGGGCCGCTTCTTCCTTGCCCAGTTCGATCAGGTTGTTGCGGATGATCTCCACATGCGATTCGGCCAGATCGATAATGGGGCGCGGCGGCAGGGCCGCCTTCAGCTTTTCCACCCGGAAGGCGACCGCCAGAATCTGGCGCAGCGTGTCCAACTGCCGCTGCACGTCATCGTCACGACCGAACAGGTTCAGCTTGTATTTCAGGTTGTTCTGGCATTCGGCCATGACCTTGGCCAAGGCCTCCACACCCGCCTGCCACAACGGCTCGCAGATGACGGCGATGGCGGCACCGTCGCGGTAATCGATCCCCGCCATTTCGCGCTGAACCTCCTGCTGCACGGCGGCGGGGATATGCTCCTTCACCGCGGTCCAGCAGGGCGACAGGGTGGCGCGGCAGATGCGGTTCAGACGGCGGGTGTAATGCAGGGCATCATCCAGCATGTCCTCTGCCGGCAGGAAGAACAGCCGCGACAAGGCAGGCCGGCGCGGCGGACGCAGCGTGGTCAGGCGCGGACGCATCGCCTCGAACGCGTCTGAAATTTCCGGCTTGTCACCGACCTGCTCCAGCAGGCGATAGATCTGAAGCAGCTTGCGGTCTGGCAGACGCAGCACGTCTGTGCCCAACGCCGCCCAATCACTGGGCTTTACAGGGGGCGGCGCGGGGGTACCGGGCTTGGCTTTGTCGTTCATGCTCCGCCCCCTCAGCTCATGGCCGCTTTGAGGGATTCAAGCCGCATGACGGCGTCCATATCCAGAACACCGGTGCGCCAGTCCTGGTTCACGCGGACCCATTTCTTCTGCAGGCGCTGAATGGCGTCCAGGTCCAGGGCGTCGGTGGCGGCGCTGATCTCCTCCTTCGGGATCATGGGCAGCAGGCGGGAAATATCGGTGATGGTCGTCTGCTTGGTGGCCGACGGCCCGTCCTTCACGCTTTCCCACATGGCGATCAGGAATTCCCAGCCATCCAGCAGCCAGGAGATACGGCCCACGGATTCCGCGATGACCCGGTGCAGCTTTGGCGCGTCATTGACAATCTGGCGCGCGTCACGGCAGGCGGCGTCCAGCTTGCCGATCCGCTGCCGCGCCAGGGTCAGCGTATGGTTGGCAACGGTGGCGATATAATTGCCCAGCATCGCCGCCTCCGAAGGGTCGGTATCGGCAAAATGCTGGGTACCCTGGGCAAAGGCCTGCAACCGGTCGGCCAGCGCACGCAACCGCCCGGATTTCGGCGCCTGTGGAAGGCCGACGGGCGACACCGCCTCACCGATCTGATCCACACGCGTCGTCATGTCATCGGGCGGGATATCGACCATGGCCGCCACCTTGGCCAGGGCCTGACGGGCCACACGCTTGCTGTCATCCGCCGTCATGCCGGGACGCAACAGGTCAGCGGCGCTGATATTCACCAGCTTCAGCAGTTCGGTGACCAGGATGAACTGCGTCAGCACCAGATACTGCCCGTCCTGATCGCGCAGTTCGGAAGCCCGTGTCGCCGGTTCCGGCCCGCAAACGCCGGTGGCCTGGACCGTCAGGGCGCAAGTACGGATCTGTTCGGGCGAATGGGTTTCCAGCTGTTCGATCTCCTCGAACAGCAGCCGGTCATGCAGCGTCAGGGTCATGACGTTGGGCAGACCCTTCCAGGGCAGGACATAGGTGCCCTTGCCGGCGGTGAAATTGGGCAGCAGGAATTCGAACCGGTCATTCTGGTCACGGCGCAGGCGCGCCTGACTGAGCAACGGGGTCGTGAAGGGGACGGTGACGCCGCGCTCCTCGAATGTCGCGGGCGCGAAATCCTCCATCATCTTGCGGGTACGCCCGCTGTCCCCTTGATCCGTCATGTCTGGCCGATCCGTCCCGCCTTTCGACACCGCTCGCGCGGTATGGCCTTTGTTATATATCGTATTTTAGATAGTTGGACAGTTTTCCGTTAACCCAACCGACGATTTCAAGCCACGCATGGTGCAGCGCAGGGGTGCGGTGTGCAGCGGCTTGACCCCGTGGCGGGCGGGTGCCTACATTTCCTCTCGAGAGGCGGCGCACAGGATGGCCCGCACCCATGACACAAACCCTCCGAGGGAAAAATGGCTGATATCATTCACGTTACCGACGCCAGCTTCGATGCCGACGTCCTGAAAGGTTCCGGCGCGATTCTGGTGGATTTCTGGGCCGAATGGTGCGGCCCCTGCAAGATGCTGGCCCCCAGCCTGGAACAGCTGGCCACCGAACTGGACGGTCAGGTGACCATCGCCAAGATGGATATCGATGAGAATCCGGGCACGCCGGGCAAGTATGGCGTGCGCGGCATCCCGACCCTGATGATCTTCCGCGACGGTCAGGTCACCGCCACCAAGGTCGGCGCCCTGCCCAAGCAGCAGCTGAAGACCTGGATCGAGAACAGCCTCTGATCCGTCCTGATTGCACTGAAAAAACCCCCGAAGCCGGAAGCTTCGGGGGTTTTTTCATGCGTTCAGGGCCAGGACGGTGCCCGCCAGATAGAGCGAGCCGCAGATCAGCAGCCTTCCCGGCTGCCCCTGCCCGGCCAGTGTCGCCAGTTCGGTGACCGCTGCCTCTACATCGGGGCTGGCCGCCGCATCCATGCCGGCGGTGCGGGCGAAGGCGGCGGCATCTTCCGCCGTCACGCTGTTGGGTTCGCCCGGAATGGCGACGGCGCGCAGGCGGCGCACATGCGGGGCCAGGGGGGTGAGGAAATCCAGGGGTCGCTTTGACCCCAACATGCCGAAAACCATGTCCAGCGGGCGGCCATCTGCATTCCAGCGCGCCAGTTGCCGGGCCAGAACCTCACCCGCGCTGTCATTATGCCCGCCATCCAGGAACAGTTCCCAGTCGGAGGGCAGAAGGTCGGGCAAGGGGCCACGCGTCAGACGCTGTAACCGCGCGGGCCATTCCACGGCCACCAGCCCCCGGCGGATGGCATCATCCCCAATGGTCAGCGGCAGATGGGCCGTGGCCGCGATGGCAAGGCCGGCATTATCAACTTGATGCGCGCCCATCAGGCCGGGCGGCGGCAGGTCCAGGGTGCGGGCGGCATCCTGAAAGCGGAAACCCGTGTCGGTCGCCGCCACGGACCAGTCGCGCCCATGCAGGAACAAAGGCGCCGACAGGACGGCAGCCCGTTCGGCGAAGACCGCATTGGCGACCGGGTCCGCCTGTGGCCCCGCGATGGCTGGACGGTCCGGCTTGATGATGCCCGCCTTCTCGCCCGCAATGTCGCGCAAGCTCGGCCCCAGGAACTGTGTATGGTCCAAGGAGATGCGGGTCAGCAGGCTGACCACCGGCGCGTCGATGACATTGGTGGCATCCAGCCGCCCGCCCAGGCCCACCTCCAGGATCAGAAGGTCGGCGGGCACGCGGGCGAAGGCCAGGAAGGCGGCTGCCGTCGTCACCTCGAAAAAGGTGATGGGATGGCCGTCATTGGCCCTCTCCACCTCTTCCAGGATGTCGGCAAGGTCATCGTCGCCGATCAGCGATCCTGCCAGCCGGATACGCTCGTTGAAGCGCACCAGATGCGGGGAGGTATAAACATGGACGCGATGGCCCGCCGCCTCTGCCATGGCGCGCAGGAAGGCGACGGTGCTGCCCTTGCCGTTGGTGCCGGCCACATGAACCGTCGGCGGCAGGCGGCGTTCCGGATGGCCCAGCGCCGCCAGCAGCCGTTCAATCCGGCCCAGCGACAGATCGATGACCACCGGATGCAACTGCCGCATCCGATCCAGCGCCGCCTCCAGCCGGGGGGAGGCGGGCAGCAGCGGCGGCGCCTTGATCATTGATAGCCAGCGCCACCCTGAATGGCGCTGACAGCGGGACCGGAACCGCCGGGCTTGCGGCCGCCACGGTCGCTGCCCCGACCGATCTTCACGATATCGGCGGTGGGGCCGGGACGGCGCAACAGGTCGATGACCCGGCCCAGCGTCTCCCGCAATTCCTTGCGATGGACCACCATGTCGACCATGCCATGGTCTCGCAGATATTCCGACCGCTGGAACCCTTCGGGCAGCGTCTCGCGGATCGTGCTTTCGATGACGCGGGCGCCCGCGAAACCGATCTGCGCACCCGGCTCGGCGATATGGATGTCGCCCAGCATGGCAAAGCTGGCCGTGACGCCGCCCGTGGTCGGGTCGGTCAGGACCACGATATAGGGCAGGCCCGCTTCCTTCACCATTTCGACCGCGATGACAGTACGCGGCATCTGCATCAGCGACAGGATCGCCTCCTGCATGCGTGCACCGCCCGAGGATGGGATGGCAATCAGCGGCACCTGCTGCAACACGGCCAGACGGGCGGCGGCCAGCAGCCCCTCACCCACGGCCATGCCCATGGACCCGCCCATGAAATTGAAGTCGAAGACGGCGGCAACCGCCCCCTGGCCGTTGATCTTGCCATGGGCCACGACAATGGCGTCCTGTCGGCCCGTCTTGGACTGCGCCTCTTTCAGGCGGTCGGTGTAGCGCTTCTGATCGCGGAACTTCAGCGGATCGACCAGAACCTTCGGCAGCTCGATGGTCTGATAGCCCGGATCGAACAGCGTCTTCAGCCGGCGCACGGGGTCCAGGCGCATATGGTGGCCGCAATGCTGACAGACATGCAGCTGCTCCTCCAGATCGCGGTGGAACAGCATGGCGCCACAGGACGGGCATTTGTGCCAGAGATTGTCCGGGACCTCCTTCTTGGAGACGAGGGCCTGGATCTTCGGTTTGACGAAATTGGTCAGCCAGTTCATGGGACTTCCTGGATAAGCGACGCGACGGCCCGCAACTGGTTGATGGCTGTCTGGATACTCAAGGGACCATCCAGCACGCCATGGGCAATCAGATTCCGCGCATCATATAGTCCGCAAGCGTCCCTGTACTCAACCCTCTGTCTGTCGATCAGCAACGCAAGACGTAATTTGAAGGGGATATCCTGGATACGTTTTGTACGAGGGACAACCGCACCCCATAGTTCTCGGGTACGCCAGTCTGAGGCCTCACGCCCACGATCGATCTGGACATTGACGGCGTTGTTTACCAAATCTTCAAATTGCGCGACGAGCAGGACGAAATAGGCGCGTTCATTGACATATTGAGCGGTAACCGCCGGAGGACTGCCGTCAATCTCCAACGGGCTGGACTCGTCTGCGGCCTGACGCTCGGAAAGTGCGATATCGGTCGCTAGGTACGACGCCTCAATAACGTCGAAATATTTCACCGCAAGCCGTCCAGCAGATTTTGAAACTCGGCACAGTTCAAAGGAGCGTTCTGACTCCGGTCGCGATAAGGATAGAACCGCCAGTCAGGCACCCCTGGCGCTCCATGGTCTTCGATGTAAGTCCGTCCCAAGGGGTGGAAGAGGAATAGCCGCCCACGCGTCAGCAAAACCCACCGAGATTCAGGGAAAATCTGGAGGCGCTTTTCAGAAGACCGATGCTCGATCTGAAGTCGCGGAACCTTGATAGGGACCGTGACACCCGCCTTCTTGGCGACGGGATCAAGGCTGTCGGCTTCATGACGAGTCACGCCAAAATCCTCACCAGCCGGAAGCCACCCTTCAAGGGTGCTGTACAGCTGGCGAAGGCGCGTCAGCCAATCCTGCTGTTCTGCTTCCACCTCATCTTTCGACAACAAGGGTGGAAACACATCCTGGTCATCATCAAACGCATAAGCCATGGCGCACCTCGAAGCCGTGGCACTTACACCCGGGCGGTACGCACGCCCTGGGCCAGCGCCCGCACGAAGTCTAGCACGTTGGGCACCAGGGCGGCAGTGGGCTTGCCCTCGGCGTCCAGGTTGACCTCCACCTGGCGCACGATGGCGCTGCCCACCACGGCGGCGTCGGCCACGCGGGCGACGGCGGCGGCGGCCTCCGGCGTCGTGATGCCGAAACCGACGGCCAGCGGCAGGTCGGTATGGCGGCGCAGGCGGGCCACCGCCTCGTCAATGGCGCCGGCACTGGCGCTGCCGGCGCCGGTGATGCCGGTCACGGAGACGTAATAGACAAAGCCCGAGGTATTGGCCAGCACGGCGGGCATCCGATCATCATCGGTCGTCGGCGTCGTCAGACGGATGAAATTGACACCGGCGCGCAAGGCCGGCTCACACAGTTCCCCATCCTCTTCCGGCGGCAGGTCGACCACGATCAGGCCATCCACGCCCGCCGCCTTGGCATCGGCCAGGAAACGTTCGACGCCATAGGAATAGACGGGATTGTAGTAGCCCATCAGGACCACGGGCGTTTCATCGTCGCCCTTACGGAACTCCCGCACCATATCAAGCGTTCGGGTCATACGGGCGCCATTGTTCAGCGCGCGCAGGCCCGCCGCCTGAATGGCGGGACCATCAGCCATGGGATCGGTGAAGGGCATGCCCAGTTCGATGACATCGGCCCCGGCAGCCGGCAGGCCCTTCAGCAGGGCCAGGCTGGTCTCATGGTCGGGATCACCGGCGGTGATGAAGGTGACAAGGCCGGCCCGGCCTTCCGCCTTCAGCGCGGCAAAGCGGTGGTCGATGCGGGTGGCGGCTTGGATCGGGGCGCTGGTCATGCGGGTGGGCTTCCAAACTGCTTTCAAAAGGCGGCGCACCATAGACGCAGGAACCGGACGAAACAACCGCCGCTTTGCGCGTGCCGGCCCGGCGTGGCGCGGATTTCTATGCGATTCGTCATAGGCCTGCCTCTACCGATGAAACAGCTTCACGGACACAGGTCACAGGGCGTATCAGCTATACAGCACCTAGCGAGGTCGATCAGCGTGCAGGACATCTTCGACCATCCCGCAGCGCCGACACAGGCGTTGCGTCAGGCCAATCCGTCCCGCGCCGTCGTCTGGCTGGCGCTGATGGCGCTGCTTGTCGCCTTGGCCCTGTTTGGGGCTGAACTGCTTCTGGGCCGGGCTCGCGTGATGGAGCGGGCGACCGTCGATACGCGGACAGAGGCGGATCAACTGGCCGAACATGCGGCCCGGCTGATGGGTGCCCATGCCCTTGTCCTGCGTAATGCCGAATGGCTGGTGCGCAGCCAGGGCTGGGACGCGGTGGCCAATACCCCGCACCTGCATGAATGGCTGCGCGATCTGGCCAGCGAGGCGCCCGAGGTGCAGTCCTATTGGCTGGCGGATGCCAACGGCAAGGTGCGGGTCAGCACCCTGCGCTGGCCGGCACCGGATCTGAATGTCGCCGACCGCGACTATTTCAGCTCGCACCAGAGCCAGAATGCCGGCCCGCATGTCAGCACGCGTCTGGCAGGGCGTTTGAACCCGGAATTATTCTTCGCCCTGTCCCGCCGTGTGGAGGCGCATGACGGATCGTTCCTGGGCGTTGTCCAGGTATCGATGCGGCCCGCCTATTTCGAATCCTTCTATGCCAGCGTCGCGACCCGCCCGGATGTGGAGGTGATGCTGGTCCGCAGTGACGGGGAGGTGCTGGTGCGCCACCCGGCCACGGCGGATGCGGGGCTGACGCTGGGCAATGTCACCGATCTGGTGGCGCAGCGTGATCAGACATCCGGCCTTGTCACCGCCCCGTCGCCCTTCGACGGGCAGGAACGGCTCTATGCGGTGGCCGATGTCGACCGTGTGCCGGTGCGTGTGGTCTACGGCATCTCCACGGCGGGTTTGCGCTCCGACTGGGGTTGGTCGGCGCTGGGCCATTTCAGCTTCGCCTTGCTGGCCACGCTGATGCTGTTGCCACTGGCTGCCATCGCCCTGCGCCAGACACGGCAGGCAGAGGTGGCGCAGGGGCAGTTGCGCAGTTCCAACGTGGCGCTGGAGGCACGGGTACGGGAACGCACGGCCCATCTGGACATCGCGCTGGACGATCTGCGCCGTAGCGAGGAACGGTTGAGCCGGCTGGTCAGCACGGCCCCGGTCGCCATCATGGAGATCGGACCCGACGGACGTTTCACCGATGTGAATGCCGCTGCCGAGCGTATTCTGGGCCTGTCGCGGCAGGCCATCATCGGCGTGCGCCATGACGCCGCCATCTGGCATGCAACGGCCCTGGATGGCCGGCCCATGGCCAGTGTGGATTTCCCCACGGCCCGCGCCCTGGCGGGGGAAGAGGTGCGTGACGGTGAATATGCGCTACGCGACCCCAAGACGGGCGCGCGACAGATTCTGTCCGTGAATGCCGTGCCCATCCGGGACGAGGATGGGCGCATCATCGGCTGCACCGCCACCGCCATGGATGTGACGGGCCGGTACGAGGCGGAAGACCGCCAGCGCCTGCTGATGCGCGAGGTCGATCACCGCGCCAAGAACGCGCTGGCCGTGGCGCAGGCCGTGGTGAGGTTGAGCCGGGCCGACAGTATCGAGGCCTTCACCAGCGCCGTGGAGGGCCGCATCTCCTCCCTGGCGCGGTCGCACTCCCTGTTGGCCCAGGCATCCTGGTCCGGTGCTGATCTGGAACGGCTGGTGGAGGATGAGGTGCAGGCCTTTGCGGCGGAACCGTCGCAACTGACTCTGCGCGGCCCGCGCGTCCGCCTGGGTGCGGACATGGTGCAATCGCTGGGCCTGGTGTTCCATGAACTGGCCACCAATGCGGCCAAGCATGGTGCGCTGTCACGACCGGACGGACAGGTGACGGTCGATTGGACGGTCCGCCGCAACATCCTGGAACTGACCTGGACGGAAACCGGTGGCCCTGCGGTGACGACCCCACCCACCCGCAAGGGCTTTGGCTCCACCCTGCTGGGTCAGGTGCTGCGCCATCAGCTGGGCGGGAAGATCGACATGGATTGGGCCGCAACAGGGCTGAAATGCCACGTGACCTTGCCGCTGGGCACCGGTAACGGCTGAACCGTTACCCCTTCGTCATCAGGAATACCAGGATGGCCGTGGTTGCAGACACGTTCAGCGACTGCACCCAGCCGCTGCCGGCGATGGTGACAAGGTCGGTACAGGCAGCCTGGCTGTCGGGCGGCATGCCATGTTCCTCATTCCCCATGACCACGGCCACGGGCTTTCCGCCCGGCTGCCGCGACAGGTCGGACAGGGCCGGGAACGGTCCAAGGGCGGTACCGATGGTGCGGTAAAGGCCGCCCAGCGCCTTCAAGGTGGCGGCAAAGCCGGTGGCGCGGTGCAGGTTCACATACTCGAACCCGCCTTCCGCCACGCGATAGGCGGCCTCCGACGGCAGGGCTTGGCCCGGATGATCGGAAATGAGGATGCGATCGACGCCAAAGAAGGCGGCGGTGCGCACGATGGCGCCCAGATTATGCGGGTTCGACACCCCGTCCAGGATCAGCAGCGGTTGGCCCGCCGCCGCCCAGTCATTGGCCAAATCCAGACTGAAGGGGTGGACCGGCCTGGGTGACGCCTCCACCACGATGCCGCCATGCATGGCGGAACCGGCAATCTTCTCCAGTTCTTCGGATGGGACCAGCCGGAAGGGTTTCCGGGCCGCCGCCATGCGGGTGCAGAAGGGGGCGGCCGCATGCTTCAGCCGCTCGTCGAAATACAGCTTCTCCACCCGATCCGGGTCACGGTCGAACAGGGCCGATACCGCCGGAAGGCCCCCGATGCGGAACGGCTTGCGCCGTGCCTTCACGGGGGCTTGGGGTGCGGGCTTCGGTTTCAGCGACAGGGTCGGGCGGTCAACCATGGTATCAGCCTGCGAAGAAGGTCAGCCAGGCCAGCATGATGCTGCCGATGACGATGCGGTACCAGGCGAACGGCGCGAAGCCGTGCCGGCCCACAAAGGCCACCAGCCAGCGCACCACCAGCAGGGCCGACAGGAAAGCCACGATGAACCCCACGGCAATCATGCCGACGCTGTCCACGGCCAGAACCTCACGGTTCTTATAGAGATCATAGGTGGCAGCCCCCAGCATGGTGGGAATGGCCACGAAGAAGCTGAACTCCGCCGCCGCCTTGCGCTCCACCCCCATCAGCAGCGCGCCGATGATAGTGGCACCGGACCGCGACACGCCGGGGATCATGGCCAGACATTGGGCAAAGCCGATGGACAACGACAGTTTGGGCGGGAACGCCTCCACCGCGAAATGCTGTGGCCGGGGCACCAGCCGTTCGGCTGCCAAGATGGCGATGCCGCCCGTGATCAGGGCGACCGACACCACGGTCGGGTTGAACAGCACGCTCTTGATATAGGAATGCGCAAAGACGCCGATCACGGCGGCGGGCAGGAAGGCCAACAGGATGGCGGCAGTGAACCGGTAGCTCTCGCCATTGCCCTGTACCAGCCCGCGCACCACACCCCAGAGCTTCTGGAAATAGACCAGCAAGATGGCCAGGATGGCGCCCAGCTGGATCACCACCTTGAACAGGTCCTCCGCCTGCCCCTTGAAGCCCAGCATCTCTCCCAGCAGGATCAGATGCCCGGTGGAGGAGACGGGAATGAATTCCGTCAGCCCTTCCAGCAGGCCCAGAAGGACGGCGTCGAGATATTGGGCGAGGTCGGTCAATTAGGGGGCATCCCGGCTGGCATAGGTCCGCGCCTTATAGCAGCCGGTACCGGGGGCGGCGAGGGGCATGATTGTGGCCCGATGCCGCGCCGCACTGGCATCGCCCCCGTCTCATTTCAAGTATCCTTCAAAACCTTTCGGGCAATGCAGATACGCCCTTCCAACCGGGGCCAATCATTTCATATGATCATAGGGCGCAAGAGGGGACCCATCAATTGATCGTTAACCGCCATGGCTGAGGATGACAAGCACGGGAATGGGGGGACGTCGACAGGCGTGGTCGTGAAGGCCAAGCCGAAGACGAAGAAGCCCGCCATGTACAAGGTGCTGATGCTGAACGACGATTACACCCCTATGGAGTTCGTCGTGCATGTCCTTGAACGCTTCTTCAACAAGAACCGTGATGAAGCGACGCGGATCATGTTGCATGTCCATCGGCGTGGCGTCGGCGTCTGCGGCGTGTTCACCTATGAAGTGGCGGAAACGAAGGTGACCCAGGTCATGGACTTCGCCCGTCAGCACCAGCACCCGTTACAGTGCACCCTGGAAAAGGATTAGCGCATCATGCTGTCGCGGAATCTCGAACAGACCCTCCACCGGGCCCTGGCCAACGCCAACGAACGGCGTCACGAGTATGCGACGCTGGAACATCTGCTGCTGGCGCTGACGGAGGACCAGGACGCACTGGCCGTGCTGCGGGCCTGCGGCGTGGATGTGGCGAAGCTGAAGGCAGAGCTGGTCGAATATCTGGATGGGGAATTGTCCAATCTGGTCACGACCCGCCAGGACGATGCCAAGCCCACCGCCGGGTTCCAGCGCGTGCTGCAACGCGCCGCCATCCATGTGCAAAGCTCCGGTCGCGAGGAAGTGACGGGCGCCAACGTCCTGGTCGCCTTGTTCTCCGAACGCGAAAGCCACGCCGTCTATTTCCTGCAGGAGCAGGAGATGACCCGGTTCGACGCCGTCAACTACATCTCCCACGGCATCGCCAAGGCCCCCGGCCGGGCCGAGCCGAAGCGCGTGTCGGGCGCCGATGAAGAGGCACATGCCGAAAAGGTGGTGAAGAAGGGGACGGAGGCGCTGGAAGCCTATTGCGTAAACCTGAACAAGAAGGCCCTTTCCGGCAAGATCGACGCCCTGATCGGGCGCGAGCAGGAGGTGGAGCGCACGATCCAGATCCTGTGCCGCCGGTCGAAGAACAACCCGCTCTATGTCGGTGATCCCGGCGTAGGCAAGACCGCCATCGCCGAGGGGCTGGCGCGCCGCATCGTGCAGGGTGAGGTGCCGGAAATCCTGCGCAAGGCCACCATCTACTCGCTGGATATGGGCTCGCTGCTGGCCGGCACGCGCTATCGCGGTGATTTCGAGGAGCGGTTGAAGGCCGTGGTCTCGGAACTGGAGGCGATGGAAGGCTCCATCCTGTTCATCGACGAGATCCACACCGTCATCGGCGCCGGTGCCACCAGCGGCGGGGCTATGGATGCGTCCAACCTGTTGAAGCCGGCCCTGGCGTCCGGTGCCCTGCGCTGCATCGGCAGCACCACCTACAAGGAATACCGGTCGTACTTTGAAAAGGACCGCGCCCTGGTGCGCCGGTTCCAGAAGATCGACGTCAATGAGCCGTCGATCGAGGATGCGATCAAGATCCTGGACGGCATCAAGGTCTATTACGAAACGCACCACAAGGTGCGCTACACCAAGGACGCCATCCGGTCGGCGGTGGAACTGTCGGCGCGCTATATCGGCGACCGCAAGCTGCCCGATAAGGCCATCGACGTGATCGATGAGGTCGGGGCGGCACAGACCATGCTGCCCGAGAACAAGCGCAAGAAGACCATCACCCAGAAGGATGTCGAAGCCGTGGTCGCCAAGATCGCGCGCATCCCGCCCAAGTCGGTGAGCCGTGATGACAAGGAAGTGCTGCTGAACCTGGAGCGCGACCTGAAGACCATGGTCTTCGGTCAGAATGCTGCCATCGAGGCGCTGGTGTCGGCCATCAAGCTGGCCCGCGCGGGCCTGCGCGAACCGGAAAAGCCCATCGGCAACTACCTGTTCTCCGGCCCCACCGGCGTCGGCAAGACGGAAGTTGCCAAGCAGCTTTCCCGCACGCTGGGGATCGAGCTGGTCCGATTCGACATGTCGGAATATATGGAGCGCCATACGATCAGCCGGCTGATCGGCGCGCCGCCGGGCTATGTCGGGTTCGATCAGGGCGGCATGCTGACCGATGCCATCGACCAGCATCCGCATTGCGTGCTGCTGCTGGACGAGATCGAGAAGGCGCATCCCGACATCTACAACATCCTGTTGCAGGTCATGGACCATGGCAAGCTGACGGACCATAACGGCAAGATCGTCGACTTCCGCAATGTCATCCTGATCCTGACCACCAATGCCGGCGCCGCCGACATGGCCAAGCATGCCATCGGCTTTGGCAGCGGCGTGCGCACGGGCGACGATCAGGAAGCCATCAACAAAACCTTCACGCCGGAATTCCGCAACCGACTGGATGCCATCATCCCATTCGGCAATCTGGGTCCGGACGTGGTGGCCCGCGTGGTGGACAAGTTCGTGATGGAGCTGGAAGCGCAGTTGACCGACCGGGGCGTGACCATCGAACTGACCGATGGGGCGCGTGCCTGGCTGGCCAAGAAGGGCTATGACCCCGTCATGGGCGCCCGCCCGCTGGCCCGCACCATCCAGGAACATGTGAAGAAGCCGCTGGCCGAGGAACTGCTCTTCGGCAAACTGTCGAAGGGCGGGGCCGTGCGCGTCATCCTGAACAAGGAAGGCGACGGCCTGGATTTCGACTATGCCGAGCCGAAAGGCCAAAAACGCGAGGAAAAGGTCGAAGAACTCGCGTGATTTGACATTTCGCAATAATTTGAAGACATTGGGCGTATGAGCAACGCCCAATGTCGGGGGAATGATGCGTGGCCTGAAGGTATTGAGCTGGCCTATCCTGCTGCTGGTCAGCGTGATTATGTCGGGATGTGGTGGCAACACCGCCCTGGTTCGGGACCGCGAGGATGTACCGGTCCTGCAAGGGTCCGGCAAGGCGCTGGTCTATTTCAGCGCCGGCATCGACCAGATGGGCGGGCTGTTCACCAGCGACTATGTCTCCCAGCCGATGCTGACGCTGGCGGTGGATCCGCCCGTGAAGGTGATGGAAAAAGGCGTCCTGGTTGAAAAGGCGCTTTTTTTTGCCGTTGCCCAGGACCGTTTCTTCACCTTGCCCGCCGGTCGCTACGGTTTGGCCAATATCACCACCTATGACGGTGGCCGCAACAATGCCAGCTACAGTCTGGGCCGTATCGATGGCCGATGGATCATTGATTTCGAGGTCAAGGAAGGCGATGTCCTATACCTGGGCCATTGGCATTTCGTACCCGACCGGTCGGACCCCGCCAAGGTCCGGCTGGATATCCGTGTCGATGACCGGTTCGACCAGATCGCTGCCGACCTGCGCCAGAAACTGAACAACCAGGAACCAAGCCGTGGTGACCGGCTGGTGCGGCGTCTGGTGGTTCCCAGTCGTGCGTCGATTCCGTTAACTGCGGCGCCGGCGAGCACTCCGTAAAAATGCAAGGGCCGTTGGCTGGTGAGTTGTTGCCCGTCTCGGCCAACGGCCCTTCTGATCAGATCGCCACCCGCCGGAACGGCACATCGAACCGGCGCAAAGTGGCGCAGCGCCAAAGCCATTCCACGGGACCATAGGCATGGTGGCGCAGCCACCAGTCGGCAAAGCGCATCTGCGCGGCCACGAACAGCACGCCCACGCCCACCGACAGGGCAATGCCCCAATGCTGATAGAAGCCCAGCCCATAGCCATGGAAAAAGGGCACGAAGATGATCGAATGCATCAGGTAGCAGGTCAGGCTCATCCGCCCGAACGCGGCCAGCCGGCCCGTGAAGCCAAAGCCCGCGATGCGGCGATAGATCAGGGCGAAACCTGAGGCCCAGAGCAGCATCTGCATCAGGTTGGCCCAGCCGCCCGTCATCATGCCCAGATGGTATTTCACCAGGCCCTGCAGGGGCAGCCCCTGCACCCATAGCGACAGCGGGAACAGAAGGGCGAAACCGGCCAGGGCCAGTTGGAATGTCCGCAACCAGATGCGGCGATTGTCAGGACTGTCCAGGTAAAGCTGCAGCCGCCCGGCCATCATGCCCAGGATCAGCAGGCCCGCCATCTGCTGCCAGCGGCCCGATTCGGCGAAGAACCAGAACCGCGCCGTCTGCCCTGTTGTCAGGTTGTTCACGAACACCGCCGACCAGCTATCCTGGGTGAACAGCGTGAAGATGCGGCCATAAAGGGCCCAATGCGACGGGTTGGATGGCGTGGTCTCCGGCGTAATCCACAGGCTGGCCACGGCCCACAGCGACACGGCCTGACCCAGCAGCAACACAACCAGTGGCACTAGCCAGCGGTCGGGCACGCGGTAGAGCAGGACCAACGGCAGACCAAAGACCGCCAGGACCAGCAATATGTCGCCGATATAAAGCAAGGCATGGACATAGCCCAGGCCCCCCAGCAGCACCAGCCGCCAGAGGAACCGCAGCCTCGCCGTCGCGTCGCCATCCTTCCTGGCCCAGCTTTGCAGGATCAGGGTGAAGCTGATCCCGAACATCATGGCGAAGATGGCGTAGGCCTTGCCCGCGAACAGGCCGAAGGTCAGGTGATGCACAAACTGGTTCAGGCTGTTCAGCCAATCCGGCGCGTTGGCCGGATAGCGCAGCAGTTCGAAATGTTCATCCATATGGACCAGGAACAGCCCGATCAGGGCCGTTCCACGCAGCGCATCCACCATGTCGATGCGGCTGCCGTCCCGTGACACGACATTGCCCATTATCTACTCCCCTGCCCTGCCAGAACTCTCCTGGCGGGCCGCCCCGGTCTTGCCGCCGATGGTCATTGGTCGGGCACCCCACTTCCGGGGCCGAAGGTGACATGGCGGGCGTAGATGGGCAAGGCGCAGGCGTCAGCGGCGCATGTGATCGGGCAGGAATTCCTCTGGGAAATCCAACTCCATGACGAGATCATAGGTAAAGGGCATGTTTTCCGGAAAGACGGACACATCAACCTCCGCTTCATCCGCCGCGATATGGCGCGCCTCCGCGTAAATCTCGGACAGACACTCCCGCGCCATGGGCCGCAGGCTGGGGCTGCGCTTCAAGCGCTTGGGTATCGAGCGTCGCTGTTCACGGATCGTCAGCCACCATTGCCGGGCGTTGCGTTCGCGCAGTTCGGGACAATAGATCAGCTTCAGCAGGTGGGTCAGCAGCAGGCCGAGACGGTTTTCGATCTCGTCCCACTTCACATCCCCCATATCCTCAATCTCCTCGGCCACCCGCTCCCAATCAATCGCATTGTTATGCCCGCTCTGACCCGCCTCGCGCAGGCGCATGGCCTGCTCGCGCGTCCAGGCGTAATAATCGCGGTCGTAGAGATTGTCGGGCATGGGCATCCCCCATCGACGGAACCAGCGGGATTGTGGGGGAATAAAGTGACTGCGGCAAGGGGGTGGCTGGCTTCTGATCGGCAACTGTTCTAGGGTCGCGACCATGTGCACATGCATGGGACGCGCCGGAGGGCGGGAATGGTCAAGAACATGGGGCTGATGCTGGTCCTGGCCGGTGCCCTGGCCCTGTCGGGCTGTGGTGTTGCTTCTACAGTGGGAACCGTCGTCGGAACCACGGTCGACGTTGCCACGACGGCGGTCTCCACGACCGTGGATGTGGTGACGGCACCGCTGCCCTGAAACAGAAAAGGCCCCGTCACCCTGCGGTGACGGGGCCTTTCGTTTAAGCTGTGATCAGCGGCAGTAGGGCGGCAGCGGCTGCGGGCCGGCGGCCTTTTCGATGACATCGGCGACGCGCAGCATCGTCTCCTCATCAAACGGACGGCCGATGAGCTGCAGACCCAGCGGCAGACCATCGTAAGCCAGACCCGCCGGCACCGACATGCCCGGCAGACCGGCCAGCGAGGCCGGCACCGTGAACACGTCGTTCAGGTACATGGCGATCGGGTTGTCCTGCTTCTCCCCAATCGCAAACGCCGTGCTGGGGGCTGTCGGCGTCAGCAGGATGTCGCATTGCTCGAACGCCTTGGCGAAATCCTCGGCGATGCGGGCGCGGACCTTCTGGGCCTTCAGGTAATAGGCATCGTAATAGCCCGCCGACAACACATAGGTGCCGATCAGGATGCGGCGGCGCACTTCCTTGCCGAAGCCTTCACCGCGCGTATTCTCATACATCTCCGCCAGATCCTTGCCCTCAACCCGCAGGCCAAAGCGCACGCCATCATAGCGGGCAAGGTTGGAGGAACATTCGGCGGGAGCGACCACGTAATAAGTGGCCAGCGCGTATTTGGTGTGCGGCAGGCTGACCTCCACCGGGGTGGCCCCTGCGGCCTTCAGCCATTCGATGCCTTGGCTCCAGACGCGCTCAATCTCCGCCGGCATGCCATCGACGCGGTATTCCTTGGGAATGCCGACGCGCAGGCCCCGGATATCGCCGGTCAGCGACGCAAGGAAGTCCGGCACCTTCATATCGACGGACGTGCTGTCCTTCGGGTCGAAGCCGGCCATGCTCTGCAGCATCAGGGCGGCATCGCGCACGGTGCGGGTCATCGGCCCGGCCTGATCCAGCGAGCTGGCAAAGGCGATGGTGCCCCAGCGGGAGCAGCGGCCATAGGTGGGCTTGAGGCCCACGATGCCAGTGAAGCTCGCCGGCTGACGGATGGAACCGCCCGTGTCGGTGCCCGTGGCGGCGATGGCAAAGCGACCGGACACGGACGCGGCGGACCCGCCGGACGAACCGCCGGGCACCAGCTTGCGATCCGCACCCGCCGGGTCCTTGCCCGTCCAGGGGTTCAGCACGGGGCCGTAATAGGAGGTGATGTTGGCCGAACCCATGGCGAATTCGTCGAGGTTCAGCTTGCCCAGCATCACAACACCGTCACGGAACAGGTTTTCCGTGATCGTGCTTTCATATTCCGGCTTGAACCCGTCCAGGATATGGCTGGCAGCCGTCGTCAGCACGCCCTTGGTGCAGAACAGGTCCTTGATGCCCAGCGGCATGCCGTCCAGCGGCCGGTTTGTCCCGGCGGCGTAGCGGGCATCGGACGCCTTGGCCTGTTCCAATGCTACGTCCGGCGTCTCCGTGATGAAGGCGTTCAGCGGACGCGCCGCCTCGACAGCGGCAATATAGGCGTTGGTCAGTTCCAGCGCCGTGAATTCCTTGGCCTTCAGCCCGGCCAGGGCTTCGGACATGGAGAGATGGGTCAGGTTGGTCATTATTCGACGACCTTGGGCACGGAGAAGAAATGTTCGGCGGCGTCGGTCGCGTTCGACACGACCTTGTCGGGATAGCCGCCATCCGTGACGACATCCGCGCGGCGGCGCAGGGTCTGGGCCGCGACGGAGGTCATCGGCTCCACCCCGTCAGTATCGACCTCGTCCAATTGCTCGACCCAGTCGAGCAGCTTGTTCAACTCGCCCGCCAGATGCTCCTGCTCTTCGGCGGGAACCTTGATGCGGGCAAGATGGGCGATCTTCGCCACGGTCTTGGCGTCCAGGGTGGCCTTGTCCTGCGACATGGTGCTAAATCTCATCATTGCTGTGGGCTTGTCGTCCCAGCCGTCCGCCGAATGGAAGACGCGGGCGTTAAAGCGGTCAGGAAGCTAGCATCCCATCATGTCCATCCGCAACCTTGTGGAACTGAAAGCGGTCATGCCGCGCCATGCACGCCTTATCGGGCTCGATATTGGCGAGAAAACCATCGGCATGGCGGTCTGCGACCCCGGTTTTACCGTCGCCTCGCCCATCGGTACCATCCGACGCACAAAGTTTACGCAGGATGCGCAGGAACTGGCCCGCGCCATGAAGGACCGCGACGTGCGCGGTCTGGTCATCGGCCTGCCCGTGAACATGGACGGGACAGAAGGCCCGCGCTGTGAGTCGGTGCGGGAGTTCGCCCGCAACCTGCTGATCCGGCCCGAGCTGTTTGGCAAGGTGGAGCCGGAGATCGCGTTTTGGGACGAACGCCTGTCCACCAGCGCGGTCGACCGCATGATGATCGAATGGGACATGACCCGGAAGCGGCGCGACGAGGTGGTGGACAAGATGGCCGCCGCCTACATCCTGCAGGGCGCGCTGGATTATCTGAAAAAGGCGGCGGAGGAGGATGAAGGTCAGGCTGACGCCTGACAGCCTCTTAAATCACCCCATATCCCCCGCCACCCGGCGTCTCGATGACGAACACGTCTTCGGCTGCCATCTCGGCCTTGGCGGTGGCTGACAGCACCTCAATGCGCCCATCGGCCCGTTCCACCCGTGCGCCGCCCGGCAGGGCATCGCCGCCACCCGCCAGCCCATAGGGCCGGATGCGGCGGTTGTTGGACAGGATGGCGGCGGTCATCGGCTCCAGGAAGCGGATGCGGCGTTCCACGCCCTCTCCGCCCGTCCAGCGCCCCACCCCGCCGGAACCGCTGCGCAGGCGGAAACTGTCCAGCAGAACAGGGAAGCGCCATTCCAGCACCTCCGGATCGGTCAGGCGGCTGTTGGTCATGTGGGTATGCACGCCGTCGGTGCCGTCAAAGCCGGGCCCAGCGCCCGACCCGCCACAGATCGTCTCGTAATACTGGTACTTCTCGTTGCCGAAGGTGAAATTGTTCATCGTCCCCTGCGCGGCGGCCAGAACGCCCAGCGCGCCGTAGAGCGCATTGGTCACGGCCTGACTGACCTCCACATTTCCGGCTACCACGGCGGCGGGGTAGCGTGGGTTCAGCATGCTGCCTTCGGGGATGATGATCTCCAGCGGCTGCAAGCAGCCATCATTCAGCGGGATGTCATCATCCACCAGGGTTCGGAAGACATACAGCACGGCAGCGCGAACAATGGCCGACGGCGCGTTGAAGTTCCCCGACTGCTGTTCCGACGTGCCGGTGAAGTCGATCCGCGCCGACCGGGCGGCGCGGTCGATGGAGACGGCGACGCGCACATGCGCTCCGCTATCCATTTCGAGATCGAAATGACCATCCTTCAGGACGCCGATCACCCGGCGCACCTGTTCCTCGGCATTGCGCTGGACATGGCCCATGTAGGAGATAACCGTTTTGATACCGAAAAGATCGACCATCTTCAACAGTTCATCCCGCCCGCGTGCATTGGCGGCGATCTGGGCGCGCAGGTCGCCCAGATTCTGTTCGATATTGCGGGCGGGCCAGGGGCCGCTGGTCAACAGCTCCACCACTTCGCGTTCCAGCAGGACGCCATCGCGGACCAGCAGGAAATTATCGATCAGGATGCCTTCCTGATCGATATGGGTGCTGTCGGGCGGCATGGAACCGGGCGTGATGCCACCGATATCGGCCTGATGCCCCCGGCTGGCCACCCAGAACAGGATGTCCCTTCCGGCCTGATCAAAGACCGGCGTCACCACGGTCACATCGGGCAGATGCGTGCCGCCGCGATAGGGGTTGTTCAGCATCACCGCATCGCCAGGACGCAAACTGTCGCGCCGCGCAGTGATCACGGTGCGCACGCTGTCCCCCATCGACCCCAGATGGACCGGGATATGCGGGGCATTGGCGATCAGATTGCCGCCCGCATCGAACAGGGCACAGGAGAAATCCAGCCGTTCCTTGATATTCACGGAATGCGCCGTGTTCTCCAGCGCCAGCCCCATCTGTTCGGCGATGGACATGAACAGGTTGTTGAACACCTCCAGCATCACGGGATCGGCATCGGTGCCCACGGCCACACGGGCCGGCAGCGGCACCACGCGGCGCAAGATCAACCCGCCCCGCACCGTCACCCGCGCCTGCCAGCCGGGTTCAACCAGCGTCGTCCCCGTCGCCTCCGTCAGGATGGCGGGACCGTCGATGGCGACACCGGGGACCAGGGCGTCGCGGTCATGGACGGCCACCATCCGCTCCACACCCTCCATCCAGACGGGCACGGTGGCACGCGGCGACGGGGCGGCCACAGTGTCGGGTTCGGCCATCAGGGTGTCAGACAATTGTTCCCCACTGGCCGCCACCGCCTCCGCCGACAGGCTTTCCACCACCAGCGGGCGGTGGGGAACATCAAAGCCGAAGCGCTGGCGATGTTCGGCCGCAAAGGCGGCACGCATGTCGGACTCCGATCCGAATGGCACCTCCAGCGTCGCATCGGTGCCCGCCACCTTGATGCGGGCCGTGTGGATCAGGCGGATACCGGCATCGGTGACCCCCTGTTCGCGCAGTTCCGCCGCTGCATCGGTGCCCAGCGCCTCCAGCACCGATGACAGTTCCGCCATCGCGTCCGGCCCCAGGACCAATTCCACCGACCGGTCGCGCAAGGCACCCAGATCGGCCAGGCCCATGCCATAGGCCGACAGCACGCCCGCGAACGGGTGCAGATAGACGCTGGTCATGCCCAGCGCGTCGGCCACCAGACAGGCATGCTGCCCCCCTGCCCCGCCGAAGCAGTTCAGGGCATAGCGGGTGACATCATATCCCCGCTGAACGGAGATATGCTTGATGGCATTCGCCATATTCTCCACGGCAATTTTCAGGAAGCCCTCGGCCAGCGCCTCTGCCCCCATGGGCCGGCCCGTGGCCGCCGCCACCTCCGCCGCCATGGCCGCGAACTTCGCCCGCACCATTTCGGCGTCCAGCTTCTGATCGCCGTTGGGGCCAAACACCGCGGGGAAGAAATCGGGATGCAGCTTGCCGACCATGACATTGCAGTCGGTGACCGTCAGCGGCCCGCCCCGGCGATAGGCGGCGGGACCGGGATTGGACCCCGCCGACTGCGGCCCCACGCGCAGCCGCGCGCCATCAAACCGGCAGATGGACCCGCCACCCGCCGCCACCGTATGGATGCGCAGCATGGGCACGCGCAGGCGCACCCCCGCCACCACCGTTTCCAGGCTGCGTTCATAGGTGCCGGCATAGTGGGAGACATCGGTGCTGGTGCCGCCCATATCGAAGCCGATGATACGGTCCAGCCCTTCTGCGGCCGCCGTCCGAACCGCGCCGACGATCCCGCCGGCGGGACCCGACAGGATCGCGTCGCGGCCCTGGAAACGGGCAGCCTCCGTCAGGCCGCCATTGGACTGCATGAAATAGAGCGGAATGCCGGGCAGCGCGTCGGCCACCTGCGCCACATAGCGGCGCAGGATGGGCGACAGATAGGCATCGGCCACGGTCGTGTCGCCGCGCCCCACCATCTTCATCAGGGGGCTGACCTGATGGCTGGCCGACACTTGCGTGAACCCGATCTCCCGCGCCAGATCGGCCACGGCGGCCTCGTGTGCGGGATAGCGATAGCCGTGCATGAAGATGATGGCGCAAGCGCGATAACCCGCCTCGAACGCCGCCTGTAACCCTGCCCGTGCGGCATCCAGGTCCAGGGGACGGCGCACGGTGCCATCGGCCATCACCCGTTCCGGCACCTCCACCACGCGGGTGTAAAGCTGTTCGGGCAGTTCGATCCTGCGCGCGAATATCTTGGGCCGCGCCTGATAGCCGATGCGCAGCTGATCGCCCAGGCCGGCGGTGATGACCAGCAAGGTCTTCTCCCCCTTGCGTTCCAGCAGGGCGTTGGTGGCGACCGTCGTGCCCATGCGCACAGCCTCCACCGCGTCCGCCGGCACGGGTTCCCCCGGCGCCACGCCCAGCAGGTCGCGGATGCCCTGCACCGCCGCGTCGCGGTAGCGTTCGGGGTTTTCCGACAGAAGCTTGTGGGTCAGCAGGCGGCCATCCGGGCGGCGAGCCACGATGTCGGTGAAGGTGCCGCCCCGGTCGATCCAGAATTGCCAACGCCCAGCCGTCATACCGCACCTTCCGCACCGTCAGAACCCAAACGGCGCGGAGTGTGCCGGGAACCGGGGGTGGGCGTAAACCCCCGTAACGGATTGGCACCGCGAAGGCACCCTTCAGGGTGGCACCCCTGCCGCCCTTCCACTATCCTGCCCCTCACCATCACTGTTCCAAGCCGCCCCATGAAAAGCCCGCCCAGTCTCCTCGGCATGTTGTTGATGTGGTTGATCGTATCGGTCGCCCTCACCATCATGGGGCCGTTTGGAACGATCCGCATTCCGTTCCAGGAACGCCTGCCCTATTGGCTGGGGCTGATGGCGGTCAGCTGCCTGAAATGGTGGGTCTGGTTCCGGCTTACTGGCCCGCTGGTTGGCTGGCGGGAACGCGACATGGCGCTGATGGGCGTTCTGTCGGTGTTCATTCTGCGCCTGACCCTGCCGTTTGAGGTGCAGGTGGCCAACGCCTTTGTCGGTGGCCCGGCGCCCGCCTATCTGCCGCTTTACGGCACGGCGGTGGCCCTGGGCCTGATCATCTGCGCCGGGATCGAGGCTGCACGCTGGGGCATGCGCCGGCATCAGATGACCGGCACGCCGGAGATGGCGGCGGTTGCGACCGCTGCCGCGGCGGACATGGCAGTGACAGCACCAGCCCTGCCCATCGATGCACCCAGCGGCGGCCTGCTGCTGCGGGCCGGGGTGACCGACCCGGCGCAGGTGATGGCGGTGGAGGCAGAGGATCATTATCTGCGCCTGCATCTGAGCGATGGGCGAAAGCCGCTGGTGCTGTACCGGCTGCGCGACGCGCTGGCTGAACTGTCGCCGCTGGATGGCGAACAGGTGCATCGCGGCTATTGGGTGGCGGGCCGGGCCGTGCGCGGCCTGGAACGGCGCGACGGGCGCAAATGGGCGCTGCGCCTGGAGGGCGGCCTGCTGGTTCCCGTCAGCGCCACCTTCATGCCGATGGTGCGCAAACGCGGCTGGCCGGAATTGAGCCCAGCGCTGGAACGCTGAACAGAGAGGGGAAACAGGGGGATGATGGGATTTCACGGAACCGTGCGGCCAGGAATGACCTGCACGGCCCTCGGCCTCCTGCTGCTGGCGGCGTCACTTCTGTCCCCCGCCCTGGCCCATGCCCCGCCGGGCGCCATGGAGCGGCCCTTTGCCCCGGCGGAAAAGGGCGCCCGCGTGATCTATGCCGGCGTCACCCTGATCGACGGGCGCGGCGGACCGGCACAGCCCGGCATGGCGGTGATCACGGAAGGGGAGCGGATCGCAAAGGTCCTGCCCCTGGCGCAGTTGGATGAGACCAGCCGCACAGGCGCCACCCTGATCGACCTGACCGGCCAGTATCTGATCCCCGGCCTGATCGACAGCCATCAGCATATGGCGACACCACCCAACCGGGTGCAGGCAGAAGCACAGATGCGCCGCGATGTGTTTGGTGGCATCACGGCGGTGCGCGACATGGCCGACGATCTGCGCGCCATCAATGAATATGCCCGCGCCGCGCGCGTGGGCGAGGTGCCGGGGCCGGACATCTGGGCCGCCGCCCTGTTTGCGGGTCCCGATTTCTTCGATGATCCGCGCACCGCAGCAGCAGCAGAGGGGGTGAAGCCCGGCACCGTGCCCTGGATGCGCGCTGTCGATGACGCCACCAACCTGGCGGAAGCCGTGACCCTGGCGCGCGGCACGTCCGCCATCGCTGTCAAGCTGTATGACAATCTGCGGCCCCAGGATGTCCGCGCCATCACGACAGAGGCGCACCGCCAGGGCCTGCGCGTCTGGGCCCATGGCATGGTGTTCCCCACCCCGCCCGCCGATGTGGTGGCCGCCGGCGTCGACAGCATTTCCCACACCTGCTACCTCGCCTACCACATCTCCAACCCCCGCCCCCTGACCTACAAGGACCGGCGTCTGGTGGAGATCGACCGGCTGAAGGGCGGGGATAATCCCGAGATGGCGGCCCTGTTCCGGGACATGGCAAAGCGCGGCATCATTCTGGACGCCACCCTGCGCGTCTATCAGGAATATGACAGGCGTCTGGCCGCCAAACCCGACATGAAGCCACGGCCTCATTGTACCCTGGAGGTGGCAGCGGCTCTGACGGCGCAGGCGCGGCGCGAAGGCGTCACCATCGTCACCGGCACCGACGGCGTACCGCCCGCCGCCCATCCCTGGCCCGCCCTGTATGACGAGCTTAACCTGCTGCACACAAAGGCGGGCATGGGCCGGGCGGAGGTGATCCGCGCCGCGACGCTGGACGGTGCCCGCGTCCTGGGCCAAGAGGCGGAGATGGGCAGCGTGGAGGCCGGCAAGCTTGCCAATTTCGTTGTGCTGGCGAAGGACCCGTTGGCCGATCTGGCTAACCTGACCTCCATCCGTTTCACGGTGAAGCGCGGCACGCGCCTTGACCGCACCGCCTATCGCCCCATCACCGCACAGGAGATGCCCCAGGATGAGTGAGATTGCCCGACGCCATCTGCTGCTGACCGGGGCCGCGGCGGCCCTGCTGCCCGCCGCCGTACAGGCCGCCACCGCCATCCCCGGCCCTGCGGGTGCCAGCAGCATCCGCGACATGCTGGTCATCAATGCCCTGGGCGGGCTGGGCAATCCCAATGTGAAACCGGCGGACGGCGCCTCACGGGCGGAAAAGCTGCGCATTGATCAGCGCGCGCTGGATGATGCCCGCCGGTCGGGCCTGCATGTGGTCAACAGCACCATCGGCTGGGTCGCGGGTCCGGGGGAGCCGTTTGAATTCAGCGTGCGGGAGACGGCCTCCACCCTGCTGCAAATCCGCAACCAGCCGCGTGATCTGTCCCTGATCCTGACGGCGGGCGATATTGAGCGCGCGCGGGCCGAGGGCAAGATCGGCATCATCATGGGGTTCCAGAACGCCACCATGTTCGGCAAGGACGCAAGCCGCGTCGATCTCTTCGCCGATATGGGCGTGCGGGTCATGCAGCTGACCTACAATCTCCAGAACGATCTGGGGTCCGGCAGCCTGATGCCGGAGGATCAGGGGCTGACGCCATTCGGCCGGGAAGTGATGGCCCGGATCGAGGCGAACAAAGTCATGGTCGACCTGTCGCATTCCAACCGCCAGACCTGCCTGGACGCGATCAAGGCGGCGACACGGCCCCTGTCGGTCAACCATACCGGCTGCCGTGCCATCACCGATCTGGGGCGCAACAAGACGGATGCGGAAATGCGCGGCATCGCCGACAAGGGCGGCTTTGTCGGCATCTATTTCATGCCCTTCCTGGCCAAGGGCCGCATCGCCACCGCCGATGATGTCGCCACCCATATAATGCACGCCGTGAAGGTGGCGGGGGAGGACCATATCGGCATCGGCACCGACGGCTATGTCACCTCCTATGATGATATGGACGCCTATATGGAGGAGTTGCGGAAGGAGAATGAGCAGCGGGTGAAGCTGGGCATCGCGGCGGCAGGCGAAAGCGCCACCACCACCCCCTTCATCATGGATCTGCGCGGGCCGGGACAGTTCCAGAAACTGGCCGACCTGCTGCTGGCCAAGGGTCTGAAAACCGGACAGGTGGAAAAGATCCTGGGCCGCAATTTCCTGCGCTTTGCGCGCGATGTCTGGGGTTGAAGGAGAACCGAGATGATGAAGCATGCACTTGCCGCCGGCCTGCTGCTGGCCGGGATTTCCACAGGCCCGGCCCTGGCCGATGACATGGTCTTCCACAAATCCTTCCCCGGTGCCCCCTTCTCCGAATCGGTGGAAGTGGATGGGGTGCTTTACCTGTCGGGACAGCTGGGCACCGATGCCAACCTGAAACTGCCCGATGGCATGGTGGCGCAGGGCCGGCAGGTGATGGAGAATATCAAGGCCGCCGTGGAAAAACGCGGACTGACCATGGACCATGTCTTCAAATGCACCGTCATGATGGCGGACATGAAGCAGTGGGGCGACTTCAACAAGATCTACGTCACCTATTTCAAGCCCGACCGCCTTCCCGCCCGCTCTGCCTTCGGCACCAACGGCCTGGCGCTGGGTGCGCTGCTGGAGGTGGAGTGTCTGGCGAAGATGCGGTGAGCAACCGCACCTTAATTTGTAGATACAATCCGCCTTGCCTGACCATCTTTTTGTAGATACGATCTGCTATGGAGATCGAATTTGACCCGGCCAAGGATCAAAGGAACATTGCCGAACGCGGCATTTCCTTTGCCTTGGCCGCAGACTTCGACTTCGCCACGGCACTGATCGCCGCCGATGACCGACGGGAATATGGGGAACCGCGTTTCCAGGCCCTGGGATTTATCGGTGACCGGCTGCATGTGCTTGTTTTCACTATGCGGGGGCAGGTGCTGCGCGTCATCAGCCTTCGCCGCGCCAATGAGCGGGAGTGTGCTCGCTATGCCGAAACCCAACCCTGAGCTGACCGACGAGGTATCGCCTGAATTGGATGCGGATTTCTTTGCCCGCGCCAGACCGGGGGCCGAGATGCTTCCCCGTCTGCTGGGGGAAGAGGCGGCAGGGCAGCTATTGCGGCGGCGGGGGCCGCAGAAGGCGCCGACCAAGGCGCTGGTATCACTCCGCCTTGACCAGGATGTGATCGACCATTTCCGGTCGGGTGGCTATGGGTGGCAGTCCCGGATGAATGCAGCCTTGCGTGAGGCCGCAAGGCTGGCACCTGTCAAAACACCCCCTCGCTGATCACCCCTCTCCCTCGCCTTCCGCCCCCTGCTGCCGGGAAAAGCGGATGGAGGCGACCTCGTCGAACATCTGGGTTTCCCGGTAGCGGCGGGCTTCCTTGGCGGCAAGGTCGCGCTGTTCTTGCACCTGCTCGAACTTCTTCTGTTCGCGGAACGCCTCGGCCAGGGCTTCCTCCGCCCGCTCCAGTTCCAGGCGCAGGGTGGCGGCCCGGCGTTCATACTCATCGCGCAGCATTTCCACCCGCCGGGCAAAGGCCGGGTAGGATTTGGCCAGCATCAGGTCGGTGGCGGCCAGATCGCGCTCCACGATCACCTGTTGTTCGAACTGCTCCCGCTCCGCCACCAGACGGTCCTGGCTTTCCTGAAGCTGCACGACGACGCGGCGGCGCTGGTCAACCTCGCGCTGGTTAAGGCGGATCAGGGGTTTGAGGTCCTTCATCCGCTGGCCCCGCCCAGGATGGCCGCCAGTTCGGCATAGCCCTGGTCAAGGGTGCTGCGTTCCCCCTTGTTCTGGCGCAGAAAGGCCTCAATGGCCGGGTTGTAATGGATGGCCTCATCCACCTGCGCGTCGCTGCCCTTGCGGTACGCACCCAGGCGGATCATCTCCTCCATGTCGGAATAGGCCGACATCAGGCGCCGCGCCTTGCCGACCAGGGCGTTCTGTTCGGGCGTGTTGCAGCCGGGCATGGTACGGCTGACCGAGCGCAGGATATTGATGGCGGGATAGCGCCCGCGCTCGCCGATCTTGCGTTCCATCACGATATGCCCGTCCAGGATACCGCGCACCGCGTCGGCGATCGGTTCTTCCATGTCGCCGCCTTCGACCAGCACCGTGAACAGGCCGCTGATCGTGCCCACGCCTGTGCCCGGCCCGGCGCGTTCCAGCAGGCGCGGCAGTTCGGCGAACACGGTGGGGGGATAGCCCTTGGTGGTCGGCGGTTCGCCGGCGGACAGGCCGATCTCACGCTGGGCCATGGCGAATCGGGTGACGCTGTCCATCAGGCACAGCACATCCTGTTCCTGATCGCGGAAAAACTCCGACACGGCAAAGGTGAGATAGGCGGCCTGACGGCGCATCAAGGGCGGCTCGTCCGACGTCGCCACGATAACGACGGAGCGGGCGATACCTTCGGGTCCCAGATCATGTTCCAGGAATTCCTGCACCTCGCGCCCACGTTCGCCGATCAGGCCGATGACGCTGACATTGGCCTCTGTATATTTGGCCAGCATGGACATCAGCACCGACTTGCCCACGCCCGACCCGGCGAAGATGCCCATGCGCTGCCCCCGGCAGCAGGACAGGAAGGTGTTGATGGACTTGACGCCCAGATCCATCTTGCCCCCTACCCGTTTGCGGGCATGAGCGGGCGGCGGGCCAGCCTTGATCAAATAGGGGACGTCACCGGTGGGCAGGGGGCCCTTGCCGTCGATGGGCTGTCCCAGGGCGTTGATGACCCGGCCCAGCCAGGCCTGCGTCGGATAGATGGAGGCCTGTCCCTCCGCCACCTCCGCCCGGCAGCCCAGGCCAATATCGTCCAGCGTGCCGAACGGCATCAGCAATGCGCGTCCCCCGCGAAAGCCCACCACCTCGCACGGGACAGGTTTACCCCCGCGCGTGATGACGCGGCAGCGGCCGCCGATGGACAGGCGCCGTTCCACGCCTCCGACTTCGACCATCATGCCAAGCACCGAGGTGACGCGGCCAAACACGGCATAGGTCGGCAAGGCGTTGATCTCTTGCACCAACTGATCGTGATCAAGCATGGAACGCCCCTGGTCTTTGGCAAATCCGCAATGACATGGCCGGGCACATACGAATGAACAGGCTATCACCCCTGGCAAAACCATTGGTCGGATAGCATATCCGTAGAGGCTCTGTTAACCTATCTGCCGTAGATGGGTATACCCACTCCTGCTCCCGAGGAAACCATCATGCGCGTCCTGCTGGTTGAAGACGATGCCGCGATGCAGAAAAGCATCCAGCTGATGCTGTCCGCCGAAGGCGGGTACATCGTGGACGCCACCAGCCTGGGTGAAGACGGGCTGGAGATCGGTAAACTCTACGACTACGATATCATCATCCTGGATCTGATGCTGCCCGACATGGACGGGTACGAGGTGCTGCGCCGCCTGCGCGCCTCGCGGGTCAACACCCCCATCCTGATCCTGTCGGGCCTGTCCGATCTGGATAACAAGATCAAGGGTCTGGGTTTCGGCGCCGATGATTACCTGACCAAACCGTTCGACAAGCGCGAGTTGATCGCGCGTGTACAGGCCATCATCCGCCGGTCCAAGGGCCATTCGGAAAGCATCATCCGCACCGGCAAGCTGACCGTGAACCTGGATGCCAAGACGGCCACGGTGGAGGGTGCGCCCCTGCACCTGACCGGCAAGGAATATGGCATTCTGGAGCTGCTGTCCTTGCGCAAGGGCACGACCCTGACCAAAGAGATGTTCTTGAACCATCTCTATGGCGGCATGGATGAGCCGGAGCTGAAGATCATCGACGTCTTCGTCTGCAAGCTGCGCAAGAAGCTGACCACCGCCACAGAGGGCGACAATTATATCGAAACGGTGTGGGGCCGCGGCTATGTGCTGCGCGACCCGACCGAAGGTGCCGTGGCCACAAAGGCCGCCGGTTGAGCAGGCCACAGCGTATCCTGCTTCTGGGCGGTGGTCATGCACGCCCGCCCTTGCTGAAACGCCTGTCCGCCCTGGGCCGGGCTGGGCACAAGACTACGCTGCTATCCCCTGCCCCGCAGGTTTGGGCAGAGGCCGTGCCGGCCCTGCTGGCCGGGCGGATCGATCCGGCCACCGCCCGCCTGGATGCGGGCGCCCTGGCGCGGGATGCGGGGATCGGATTCATCGATGATGCCGTTCTGGGCCTGGACCTGAAGGCCGGGCTGGTGCATCGGCATGAGGGGGAGCCCGTCCCCTTCGACCTGCTTTCCATCGCGCCCGATGCGGGCACCCGGCCCCTGCCCGGTACCCAGGGCCATGCCCGCTGCTTCGCCACCCGCCCCCTGTCCCGCCTGCTGGACCTGCGTTCGGCGCTGGAGGCGCGGTTTGAGCAGCATCCGGGCCGCGTCGTGGCCCTGACCATCGCCGGCGGCGGGGTAGAGGCGGTGCGCATCGCCCTGTCGATCATCAATCTTGCCGCCCTGCTGGGCGGGCATGTGGCCGTCACCTTGCTGATGCGCGGCCTGATCCTGACAGAATTGCCGGGACCGGCGGGGGTTAAGCTGGCGGAAATCCTGTCGACCCATGGCGCCATCCTGATCGAAAAGGCACCCGTGGCGCGGGTGGAGGGGAATGAGGCGGTACTGGTCAATGGTGACCGCATCGCCTTCGACCTGTTCTTGAATGCGACCGGCGGGGCCGGGCCGGCCTGGCTGAAAACCAGCGGACTGGATGTCGATGCGAACGGGCGCCTGCACTGTGATGCCAAGCTGTTCGTGGGCGGGTTGGAACATGTGCTGGCAGGTGGTGAAGCGGTGAGCCCGGAGGGCGGGCGTCATCCCGGCTGGGGCACGCTGGGGTACAATCTGACGGCCATGGCCAATGATCTGGTGCCGCGCCGGGCGTCAGCGCGCAAACCGCCGCTGTTCTTCGACCTGGGTAATGGCGAGGCGCTGGCAGCCTGGGGCCGGCGCTGGATGCTGGGACGTACCGCGCTATGGGCCCTGCGCTGGGCCGAGGGGCGTTGGCTGCTGTGACCGCAAGAACCGGGTCGCTGCTGTGGCCCTGGCCTGACATCGTTGCGCCATCCCTAATGATGGAGCGTCCCCCATGTCCTATATTGTCAGCGGCCTGCAATCCGCCCCCTTCGCCCCCTTGTTCGGTCTGGACGATCAGGCGCTGGCCCAACGCGGCATCCGGCGCATGACGGCGCCGCAGGATGGGCTGTACCCCTGCCGCGTCACGCTGGCCGATGTACCGGCGGGCACCGATGTCCTGCTGCTGTCCTATCAGCATCAACCGGCCCACACGCCCTACCGCGCCGAGGGGCCGATCTTCGTCACCGAAGGCCATGCAGACACGGCGGTGGCGAAGGGCGAGGTGCCATTAATGATGGCCAAGCGCATCCTGTCCGTCCGCGCCTATGACGGCGATGACATGATCGTCGATGCCGATGTGGTGGACGGCAAGGACGCCGACGCCCTGTTCCGGCAGTATCTGGCCCGGTCAGAGGTGGCGTATCTGCATGTGCATCTGGCCCGGCGCGGATGCTATGCCGGGCGGGTGGACCGGGCTTAACCCGTCCGCCGATCCTTCTCCGCCGCCCGTTCAATGGTGCGGGCGATGGGGAAGCGGATATGGACGCTTGTGCCCTTGGCCGGTGCTGTCTGGATGACCAGCGTCCCCTCGTGCAGACGCACCAGGGCGTTGACCAGCGACAGGCCAAGGCCCGACCCGCCATGGCCCTTGGCCAGCCCGCCTTCCAGCTGCGTGAAGGGTTCCAGCGCCTTGGAAACCATGGACGGGTCCATGCCGATACCCGTATCCGACACGGTCAGGCAGAGGCGGCGATCGGGTTCGAAACTGGCGGACAGTTTCACCTTGCCGCCCGCCGGCGTGAACTTGACCGCATTGCCGACCAGATTGATCAGGATCTGGCGGATGGCACGTTCATCGGCCTGCAGGGCCGGCAGGTCGGGGGAGACATCCAGGATCAGGCCCATGCTGCCGCTTTCGGCCAAGGGCTGCATCAGGCGATGGACGCCGCGCAGGACGCGGGCGAGATCCAGCGGCTGTTCATTCAGCTGGAACTTACCCGCCTCCAGCCGGGAGAAATCCAGCACATCATTGACCAGCGCCAGCAGATGCTTGCCGCCATCATGGATATCGCGGGCATGTTCGACATAATGTTCATCGATGGGGCCATAGGCCTGATCGGCGATCAGCTGTGAAAAGCCGATGACGGCGTTCAGCGGCGTGCGCAACTCATGGCTCATGGTGGCCAGGAACTGCGACTTGGCAAGGTTGGAATTCTCCGCCTCCACCTTGGCCTTGCCCAGTTCCTCCAGCAGCAGGGAATGGCGCTGGATCTCCGACGTCACCCGGTCGATGACACGGTTATACTGGGCCGCGATCAGTTCCACATCCGATTGCGGCTCCACATGGACGGGGCGGTCGAACTTGCCCTCCTGGCGGTGGCGCTCCATCTCGGCGGCCAGATCCAGCATGGGGGAGGTGGCGCCATGTTCGGCAACGTTCAGGCCCAGCCGTTCGGCCTCCACATCGATGCGCAGCGGGAAGATGCGGTTGATGACCCGCAGCAGGATATAACCGCTGCCAAAGGTGAAGACACCGCAGGCCGCCACACCCGTCAGCTGCACACCCAGCTGCTGCCACCGCGACAGGCCCGTGCCGAACAGGGCGACATCCCCGAACAGCGCCACGCACAGGGTCCCCCAGATGCCTGCGAACAGATGCACCGGCACAGCGCCCACGGCATCGTCGATCTTCAACCGGTCCAGCAGCACGCCGCCGGCAATGACGATGATCCCGGCCACGGCCCCGATGATGGCAGCCGACCCGGTCCCCACCACCAGCGCACAGGCCGTGATGCCAACCAAACCGCCCAGAATGCCGTTAAGGAAATGTTCGACGCGCGGCTTCGGCTCCATCAGCACGGAGACGAAATGCCCCGTCAGGCCACCGGCGCAGCCCGCGACCACGGTGTTCAGCAGGACCCCCGGCGCCTTGTCGAGATCGCCCAGCACCGACCCGCCATTGAAACCCAGCCAGCCGAACCACAGGACCAGCACGCCCGACGCCGCCATGGTCAGGTTGTTGCTGCCCAGCGCGCGCACGCCGGGGTCAAAGCGCCCGGTACGCGGCCCGATGACCAGCACGGCCGCCAGCGACAGCCAGCCCCCCACCGAATGCACCACGGTGGAGCCGGCGAAATCGATGAAGCCCAGGGCCGAGAGCCAGCCCTGACTCTGCGGTCCCGCCATCCCGCCCCAGGCCCAATGCCCGAAAACCGGATAGATCAGGGCCGATAGCAGGGCCGAGACGACGATATAGCTGCCATAGCCCATGCGTTCGGCCACCGCGCCCGACACAATCGTCGTTGCCGTGCCGCAGAACATGATCTGGAACAGGATGAAGACCAGTGGCGTCGCGGCATCCAGATGGTCGGGCATGAAGCCGCCCGTGCCGATCAGGCCCAGCCAGCTGGGCCCGAACATGATGGCATAGCCGAACAGCCAGAACAGGAAGCCGGCGATGCAGAAATCCATCACATTCTTGATGGCGACATTGATGGAGTTCTTGGCCCGGACGAACCCGACCTCCAGCAGGCAGAATCCCAGCTGCATCGCGAAGACCAAGGCCGTCGCGGTCAGGACCCATAGATGAACGACCGGATCACTCGTCATCCACATCCCCGCCGACGCCTTCCCCCCTCCCGTTGGGGGTGGGCCGGAAATATTGGTGAATATTATTGCGTGACACCGCTAACATCCATGCCAACACGGATCATGCTGCATTGCAATCGAACTTTCATGGCGATTATGCGGGGTCGCTGGGGAACAATTGCATGCCGGGGCTGGGATATTGCCCGCCGATGCCCCATGTTAGGGGGATCGGATTTCCGCCAACCCTTGGATAAGAAACGATGAAATACCTGCATACCATGGTCCGTGTGACCGACCTGGAGCAGTCGCTGGATTTCTACTGCAACAAGCTGGGCCTCAAGGAACTGCGCCGCATGGAAAACCAGGCGGGCCGCTTCACCCTGATCTTCCTGGCCGCCGATGAGACGCCGGATGCGCAGGTGGAACTGACCTATAACTGGGACCCAGAGGTCTATGCGGGCGGGCGCAATTTCGGCCATCTGGCGTTTGAGGTGGATGACATCTACGCCACCTGTCAGTCGCTGATGGACAAGGGCGTGACCATCAACCGTCCGCCGCGCGATGGTCGCATGGCCTTCGTCCGCTCGCCCGACAATATCTCGATCGAGCTGTTGCAGAAGGGCGGCTCGCTGGCTCCGGCCGAACCCTGGACCAGCATGCCGAACACGGGCGTTTGGTAAGGAAAGCATGGGCGGGCCGGCGGGTCCGCCCCATTTCTTATACCGCCATATTGTCCAGCAGCCGCACCCCGCCCAGCCGGGCGGTGCAAATCAGACGACCGGGGGCGGGTTCCGTCAGCGGTTCCAGGGTCAAGGCGTCAACCAAGGCCAAGTAATCCACCGCGGTGAAGCCTGCATCCAGCAGGGCCTGAATGCCCGCCGACAGGACGGATTCCACCGCCTCACCGGCCTCCAGCCGGGCGATGGCGTCGCGCATCACGCGGTTCAGCTGTCCCGCCACCTGCCGCTGTTCGGGTGACAGATAGGCGTTGCGCGATGACAGGGCCAGGCCATCCGCCTCCCGCACCGTTGGCACGCCTTCGATCTGCACCGGGATATCCAGGTCGCGCACCAGTTGCCGGATGGTGCAGAGCTGCTGGTAATCCTTTTCCCCAAAACAGGCGACATCGGCGCCGGCCTGCAACAGCAGCTTGGTCACGACCGTGGCCACACCCTGGAAATGGCCGGGGCGGAAGGCGCCTTCCCAGCGGGTGGTGACGGGGCCGACATCAATGCCGGTGGCAAAGCCCGTCGGATACATCACATCAACGGTCGGCGCGAACAACAGGTCGCAGCCGGCACTGGCCAGCTTGGCGGCGTCGCCGGCCTCATCGCGCGGATAGCGGCTGAAATCCTCGTTCGGGCCGAACTGCGTGGGGTTCACGAACACCGTCGCCACCACCCGGTCGGCCAGTTCGCGGCCACGCCGCACCAGCGTCAGGTGCCCGTCATGCAGGGCGCCCATGGTGGGCACCAGGGCGGTGCGCAGCCCTGCCGCACGCCAAGCGGACACCTGGGCACGCAGGTCGGCGACGGTGCGGACGATGGCAATGCTCATGGTGGCGGCTCAGATTCTGTTTCGCGGGTGCGGCATAGGGAGGTATGCCGCCGCCGGCCCCGCGACAAGCGCTAATGCGCCATATAGGCCTTGATCTTGCGCAGCACCCAGCCCAGCAGGGGCAGCTTTTCATAAAACTGCTCTGCGGCATCCCAATGGTCGATATGGCTGGTCACCTGTCCGGCCAGATCAAACCGCACCTCCGACATGCCCTCGATGGTGCTGGGGCGCGGCTGTCCCTTGCGGCGGAAGACAAAGCCCCAACGCAGGTACGCCGTCTGTTCCGACACGGCATGATCCCGCACGATGAAACGCGGCTGTTCCAGCACATCGAACATGGCCGTGAACACCGCCTTCATCCGGTCGCGCGACCGGAAATCATTGAACGGGTCCTTGAAATGCACGTCCGGCACGGCAAGCCGGTCCAGCCGCGCCACCGTTTCAGGCCGCAGTTCCTGATAAAAGCGGATATAGGCGCCCAGCGCCTGATCCACCGGAACCTGTCCATTCACCGATCCCATGCCAACCCTGATCCAAGCCGTTTCCTGAGGGTCCAATCCCGGCGCTTATTTCGGCACGGTTCCACGGACCATCATGAAATACAGTGCATCGGGAAAACAGCGCAACAGCAGAAGCAGCCATGTAAAGCGACGGGGGAACGTTATCTGGAACCCGTTGCCTTTAAGTCCCGCCACCAGCCGCGCTGCCGCCTTCTCTACCGGCATCAGGAACGGCATGGGGAAGTCGTTCTTGTCGGTCAGGGGCGTCTTGATGAACCCAGGGCAGACCAGCTGCACCTTGATGCCATACCGCTCCACATCCAGCTTCAGGCTCTCGGTCATATTGTTCAAGGCCGCCTTGGACGCGCCATAGGCCAGGGACCGGGGCAGGCCGCGATAGCCCGCCACAGAGGACACCACCGCCACATGCCCCCGCTTCGCCGTGATCATGCCCGGCAGGATGGCGGCCAGACAGTTCACGGTACCGATCAGGTTGACATCAATGGTGCGGGCGAATGTGGCGGGGTCCAGGTCCTTGGCCGCATCCGGCTGATAGGTCCCGGCATTCAGCACCGCCAGCGCGATGGGGCCATGCGGCGCCAGCGCTGCCTTCACCCCATCGGCATCGGTGATATCCAGCGGCACCGGAATAATCCGCCCCGACCCCACGGCCCGCGCCGCCAATGCTGCCAACGGCTCCACCCGCCGCGCACTGGCCAGCACGGTCCACCCTTCCGCCGCCAGCGCCAGCGCCACATGCTCCCCAATCCCGGAAGAGGCACCGGTAACCCAGGCAAAACCATCGGTTGGGGTGGGGGTGTGCAGATTGGTCATGATCTCTCCGTTCCCGTGGCCGGATAGGCTGGCACCAGCCCCGCAATGAACCGCCCGGCCTGATCCCGGATGCCGTCGCGCTTGGCCGGTTCCATGCCGTCCAGGCCCTTATAAACCAGACCCATGCGGGGATTGGCGCGCAGCTTGCCCTCATTCTCCATCAGGAAGTTCCAATAGAGGGCGTTGAAGGGGCAGGCGGTGGGGCCGGTGGTTTCCTTCACATCGTAGCGGCAGCGGGTGCAGTAATCCGACATGCGCTGAATATACTTGCCGCTGGCGGCATAGGGTTTGCTGCCCAGATAGCCGCCATCGGCATGCATCACCATGCCATGCACATTGGGCAGTTCCACCCAATCATAGGCATCGGCATAGACAGCCAGGTACCATTCCTCGATCTGCGCTGGCTCCACGCCCAGCAACAGGGCGAAATTGCCCGTCACCATCAGGCGCTGGATATGGTGGGCGTAGGCCAGACGTTCCGTCTGCCCGATGACCTGCGCCATGCAATTCATGTCGGTGCGCCCGGTCCAATAGAAATCGGGCAGTGGGCGGTGGGCGTTCAGTGCGTTGGTCTCAGCATATCCCGGCATTTTCAGCCAGTAGATGCCGCGCACATATTCGCGCCAGCCCAGAATCTGGCGGATGAACCCTTCCACCGCATTCAACGGCGCTTGCCCCCGCCGCCATGCGGTTTCGGCGGCATCCACCACGCGGCGCGGGTCCAGCAGGCCGGCATTGATGTAGGGCGACAGGATGGAATGGAACAGGGTTTCCTGCCCCATGGCCATCGCATCCTGATAATCCCCGAACAAAGGCAGGCAATGGCGGATGAAATGGTCCAGCGCCCGTTCCGCCCCCGCCGCCGTGACGGCATAGAAGAACCCTTCCAGTTTGCCGAAATGGCCGGCGAAACGGTCGGCGACCAGGGACAGCACCTCGGCGGTAATGGCATCGGGTTCTTCGCGATAGGGGGGAGGGATTTTCAGGCCCTTGGGCAGGGACTTACGGTTCTCCGCATCGAAATTCCATTGCCCGCCCTCCGGCTGCCCCTCTTCCGTCAGCAGGATTTTATAGTCGCGCCGCATCTCCCGGTAAAAGAACTCCATGCGCAGCTGCTTGCGCCCATCGGCCCAGGAGCGGAAGCGCGCGATGGGGCAGAAGAAACGGTCATCCTCCTTCACCTCAACCGGAACGCTGAAATCCTGCTGCCATTGCCGCATCTGTTTCCAGACACGCCATTCACCGGGGAAGGTGACGATGGCGCGGGCGGCCCCATGCCGGGCAATGGCGCGTGACAGTTCCCCGCCCAGGGTGCCGCTATTGTCGGGATCATCCAGGCGGATGTAATCGACGTGGATGCCATCCGCCCGCAGCTCTTCGGCAAAGTGCCGCATGGCACTGAACAGAAAGGCGATCTTCTGCGGGTGGTGGGGGACATAGGTCGCCTCCGCCATCACCTCTGCCAGCAGGACCACATCCTGGTCCTTGTCCAGCCCGCGTAAGGACGCCAGATTGCGCGACAGCTGATCGCCCAAGACCAGACGGACAGCACCGCTCATGGGGTGGAGGCCGATTGCGGGGCAGGCTGCGGCGGCACCGGAACGCTATCCAGGATATAGGTGATTTTCTGTCCCTTCGCCTCAAACGCCAGCCCCACCCATTGGCCGGTATCATCGTACCAGAGGTCGATCTGGTTGGTCTTGCCGGGCGGGTTGGTCAGGATGTTGATGGTGTGGCGATGCGCCCGCGTCGGGCCGGATTGCGTGTCCAACACCTCCGGTCCCCTATCCTCCATCCGCACATCCATGATCAGGCCGCGTTGCGTGTCCAGAAGCTGGGTCGCGCCGGTGATGGCGTTGTTCCAATAGCTGGTGGGGATGATGTCGGCGGGGGCCACATAGGCCCCCCCGCTGCCTTCGACCATCAGCCCGTCCGGCCCCGCCTTGGCGCGCAGCCAGTAATCGTCGCCGTCATCATCGGTGCGGGTTTCAATCTCGATCAGCCGCCCCGCCTCCCAGACCTCCCGGTTGCGGTGGCGGTAGCGATAGGCGGTGACGAAGGCCAGCGTCACCTCCAGACTGATTTCCTTTTCCATGATCAGCCGGTCACCGTCGCGCGTGAAGCGCATCCGGTGAAAGCCCATAGGGCTGTCATTCTTGCGGAACACGGAAAAGGAAACGGCATCCGTTTCCGGAAGGATGAATCCCGCCGACCGGCGCGGCAGGATCAGGCCAAGGCCCAGAGCCAGCGGGCATGAGAGGATCAGGTGGCGGCGATGCATGTTCGTCTCCTATCCCTTGGTGCGAAGTGTACTACGTCCCCCATCAACGGCCAGAACCTGCCCTGTGATCCATCCGGCATCGGCGGACAGCAAAAAATCTGCCATGGCAGCCAGATCATCGGCCTCCCCCAGCCTTGCCAGCGGGTGCATGGCGGCAATCCCCTGCGCCATCTGTTCGGAGGACAGCAGCGGTGCCGCCAGCGGCGTGCGGGTCAAAGACGGAGCGATGACATTCACGCGCACATGCGGTGCCCATTCCGCCGCCATGGCCCGGCCCAGGCCCGCCACCGCCCCCTTGGCCGCCGCAATAACGGCATGGTTGGTAAAGCCCTGTTCGACGGCGACGGTTGAGAACAGCACGACCGCCCCCTTGGCCGCCTTCAACCCCTTTTCCGCCGCGCGCAGGGCCGTGGCCGCACCCAGCAGGTTCAGGTTGAAGGCTGTCAGGAAATCAGCACTACGGGTCGCCTTCAAGGGCTTGATGACGATGGAGCCGACGCAATAGGCCAGACCCGCGATGCCTTCACCCCGGTCGCCCAGCGCCACCGCATCGGCCAGCGCATCCTCTGCCATCACATCGGCGACGGCATGGGTGGCGCCCAGGTTCTGGGCCAGATCCTCCACCCGCACCGCATCGCGCGCCACCAGATGCAGGGCATGGCCCTTGGCCGCCAACCGCCGGGCCAGGGCCTGACCGGTGCCGCCGGTCGCACCAATAATGATGATGGGGGATGCCATAACGCTGTTCCGTCCTGTCCTTTAGGGGCAACAGGAGCTAGATCGCGGCAGGCCAACGCCAAGGGGGGCGGGAACCTTCCGCCCCCTTTGGCTGTTCTATCGCCGAAGACCACCCGTCAGGGGTGGTCGAAAGATACAAATGGATGGAGAGAGATCATGCGGATGAACCTTCTGCGCCAGGGCACCCTGGCCGTCATGCTTCTGGCAGCCCCCATGGCCCTGACAGCCTGCGACAAGAAGGGCCCGGCCGAACGGGCGGGTGAGAAGATCGACGATGCCGCCGAAAAGACCGGCGACAAGCTGGAAGACGCCCGCGACAAGGCCGGCGAAGCCGTGAAGGACCTGCGCGACAAGGCGGATGATGCCGTGGAAAAGGCCAAGGACGATAAAAAGTAACACCGTAAACGCAACTGGGGGGATCACACCCCCAGCTTGCGCCGCACGTCGTAATCCTTGCCCTTGGACCAGCGCTCGATGAAGCTGGACAGCTCGGCATCCGGCTTTTCCGGCAGCATCACCATCAGCTTCACATAAAGGTCGCCCGTGACCTTGCGGTCGGCATTGGGGATGCCCTTGCCCTTCAGGCGCAGGATCGTGCCGCTATTGGCGCCGGCGGGCACCTTCACGGCCACCTGCCCGTCCAGGGTCGGCACCTTGATGGCCGCCCCCAGGACCGCTTCCTGCAACGTCACCGGCACATCCAGATGGATGTCGTCATCCTTGCGGGTGAATAGCGGGTGGGGGTCCACCAGCACCTCGACAATCGCGTCGCCGGCCCCGGCACCGCCCAGCCCCGCCAGACCCTGCCCCTTCAGGCGCAGCTTGGTCTGATCGCGCGTACCGGGCGGGATGTTGACATCGATGGTCTTGCCCGTGGACAGGGTCAGCCGGCGCTTGGCACCCAGGCAGGCATCGGCAAAGCTGACGCTGACCGAATAATTGACGTCGCTGCCCTTGGCCTTGACGCCGGCACCGGAGCCGGCGGAATAGCGCCGCTTGGTCGCCCCGAAAATATCGTTGAAGAGATCATCGGCAAAGGGATCGTCGCCCGCACCGGCGCCACCGGCACCCGGCTTGGCCCCGCCGCCGGGACCGCGCGCACCGAATCCAGCCCCACGTCCCGTACCCGGCCCCGCGCCCCAGGCGCGGCGGAAGGTGCGGTCGGGCCGTTCGGCGCCGCTGGCATCGATCTCGCCCTTGTCGAACCGCGCCCGCTTGTCCGGATCGGACAGTAGGGAATAGGCGGCGTTGACCTCCTTGAACTTCTGTTCAATGTCAGGGCGACCGGGATTGAGGTCCGGATGGAACTGCTTGGCCAATCCGCGAAAGGCCTGCTTGATGTCATCGGCAGAGGCACTCCGCGTCAGGCCGAGGACAAGGTAGGGATCGCGCATGGTCACCAGCAGGCAGAAAAAGTGAAAACCTGCCGCATCCTACGCCCCATCGGCCCCCGGTCAAGCATGGCCGACAGGAAGCGGCCAGCGCATGCGTATAAAAAACCCCGCGCCAGGGGGTAGACCCTGACGCGGGGTGATCATTTGTCCTGCCGATTGGGCGATCGTCAGCTGACGATCTTCCAGGAACCGTCCGGCTGCTGACAGGCGCGGCCATAGGCCTGTTCACTGCGGCCACCGACGATGATCGTCTGCTGGTATTCGCGACAATAGGCGTTGGTGCCGGCCTGACGGCCTTCCTGGGTGGGCGTCACGATGACGCGGTTGCTGTTATTGGGGTTATCCCAGACGATGGGTTGGTTCAGCGGCGCGTTGAAGGACGCGTAGGTGTTGCGTTCCAGGGCGGCGCGGTCAGCCTTGTCCAGCGAGGCGCCCACTTCCGAACCGATCAGCGCACCCAGCACCGCACCGGCGCCGGTCGCCCACAGCTTGCCCGAACCGCCACCGATCTGGCTGCCGGCCAGACCGCCCATCAGGCCGCCGATCACGGCGCCACCGGTCTGCTTGTTGCCGCCCGTGGTCTGACACCCGGCCAGCAGGGCCACCAGGGCGGTGGCGACAACGATCTTGCGAATCATTTTTCAGAACCTTTCTCGGATCATGCTTTGCCCCCGAACCATTCGCCATCGGGCGTTTCCGCCTGCGGACGGGTGCCATGCGGGGGACGGCATGGACAAACAACCCATGCTCCTTATCTTCGTGATGAATTCAGGCGCAACTATGACGAAGATCAAGCCATGACGCTGGAAAACGCCACCGACCCTTTCGCGCAGTTCCGGGCGTGGTTCGCCGAGGCCGAGACGGCGGAGATCAATGATCCCAACGCCATGTCGGTGGCCACCGTCGGCGCCGATGGCCGCCCGTCGGTGCGCATCCTGCTGCTGAAGGGCCTGGATGACCGGGGTTTCACCTTCTACACCAATACGCAGAGCCGCAAGGGCGACCAGTTGGACGCCACCCATTTCGCCGCCCTGACCTTCCATTGGAAGTCGCTGCGCCGTCAGGTGCGGATCGAAGGGCCGGTGGAGCGGGTGACGGACGCAGAGGCCGACGCCTATTTCGCCAGCCGCCCACGCGGCAGCCGCATCGGCGCCTGGGCCAGCCAGCAGTCGCGCCCGCTCGACAGCCGCGCCACCCTGGAGCAGGCCGTGGCCGATACCGAGGCGCGGTTCGATGGCGGCGAAGTGCCGCGCCCCCCGCACTGGACCGGCTTCCGCGTCGTTCCCGACCGCATTGAATTCTGGCAGGATCGCGAATACCGGCTGCATGACCGTATCCTGTTCACCCGCGAGGGTGAGGGGGAATGGAAAAAGGGCCGGCTTTACCCCTGATGTGACAGGTGTGCGGTGACGATAACGGCAGCGGCGGCGGATCGGTACAGGCGGTGGGCAACCTATGCCAGTGTGACCGTTGCCCTGATCCTGATCGCGGCCAAGCTGGCCTCCTACATGGCCACGGGGGCGGTCGCCATCCTGTCCTCGCTAATGGACAGTTCGGTCGATCTGCTGGCGTCCGTTGTCACCCTGCTGGGGGTGGCGCAGGCGTTGCAGCCGCCCGACAGCAAACACCGGTTCGGTCGTGGCAAGGCCGAACCGCTGGCGGCCCTGGCCCAGGCGGCGTTCGTGGCCGGTTCAGGCGTGTTCCTGGGCTATGAAGGTGTAGGCCGGCTGGCGGAGCCGCGCCCGGTGGAGAATGCCGAACTGGGCATCGCCACCATGGTTTTCGCCATCGTGATGACGGGCCTGCTGCTGCTGGTGCAGCGCTGGGTGATCCGGCGTACGAAATCCATGGCGATTGCTGCCGACAGCATGCATTACAGCGGCGATCTGCTGATGAATTCTGCTGTCATCGCGGCGCTGGGCCTGACGGCATGGACCGGCTGGCCCTATTGGGACCCGATCTTCGCGCTCGGCATCGCCGCCTTCCTGGTCTGGGGTGCCAGCCGCATCGTGCGCGACGCGCTGGGCGTGCTGATGGATCGCGAATTGCCCGATGGCGACCGGGCACGCGTGAAGGAAGTGGTCCGCGCCCACCGTCAGACCCGCGGCATCCATGATCTGCGCACCCGGTCCACCGGCATCGGCCAGCATATCGAATTCCACCTGGAACTGGACCCGCATTTGACCCTGGCCCAAGCGCACGACATCACCGACGAGATCGAGCGGGAGTTGCGCGCCGCCTTCCCCAGTGCCGAATTCGCAATCCATCAGGAACCGGCCGGCCTGGAGGATGAGCGCCTGGACCACCGCATCCGGCGGTAATATTGCCACAGCGCTTTCCAACCTATCCCGATGCACGCCCGCCATGACAGATTCGTGACTGCGCCTGTGTGCCTCGTCACAGGAACATCGGCACGGTCGCATTTATTTTTGTGGAACCTTCGGGGCGTCTGGCGGAATGTGTCCGCTGGTAACCGGGGGCAATCGGCCGGGCATCGCCCGGCCCCAGGGGCGTGTCATGGAGTTCAAGGTTAAGTTCTGGGGCGTGCGCGGGACCTTCCCCTGTGCCTTCGCCTCGCATCTAACCTATGGCGGCAATACCAGCTGCATCGAGGTGACCGTGGGTGGCCGCACGCTGGTGCTGGATGCCGGCACGGGCCTGCGCCCGATGGGCAAGCATTTCCTGCGCGACAATATCCGCAACGCCACCCTGCTGCTCAGCCACGCCCATTGGGACCATATCAACGGCTTCCCCTTCTTCGAACCCGGCTATGTCCCGGATTTCAGCCTGGATATCTTCGCCCGTGACCTGTCGGGCTGTTCCTGCATCGGGGAGGTGCTGACCACCTGCATGGAAAAGCCGCTGTTCCCGGTGCCGCTGACCACCATGCGCGCCAAGATCGGCTTTCAGAACCTGCATGCCGGTGACCAGCTGGACCTGGCCCCCGGCCTGGTCGTGAAGACGGGTGAGCTGAACCATCCCGGGGGTGCCGTTGGCTATCGCATCGAATATGCGGGCAAGTCCTTCTGCTATGTCACCGACACCGAACATGTGCCGGGGCAGCTGGACCAGAATATCCTGCGCCTGATCGAGGGCGCGGACGTCGTCGTCTATGACACGACCTACACGGAGGCGGAATACGCCACCCGTGTCGGCTGGGGCCATTCGACCTGGAACGAGGGCGTGAAGCTGATGGAGGCGGCGGGTGCCAAGCGCCTGTGCCTGTTCCACCACGACCCCGACCATGATGACGCCGCCATGGCCGCCATCGAGCGGGAGGCAGCCCAGCGTTTCCCCGGCGCCTTTGCCGCGCGCGAGGGGGTGACGCTGGACATGCTGAACCTGCCGGCGGTCGACGGGATCGTTGTGGCGGCGTAAACCTTACAGTTTCCAGCTCTTCGCCGCCTCCAAAAGCTGATCCACCACGGTCGACCAGCCATCATAGAAGCCCATCTCGGCATGGCTGGCCGCACCTTCGGGCGTCTGGTGCATGGCGCGCGCGGTATAGCGTGTGCCACCCAGATGATCCTCAAAGGTGATGTCGGCGGTGAAGGCGACGAAGCCCGGCGTCACGGGCCGGAATTCCGGCGCCATCATGTTGGTGAAGACCAGGCGCTTGCCCTCTTCGATCAGCAGGAAGATGCCGGGATTGTCCGACACGCCGCCATCCGGCCCCTCCATGCGGGTATAGAATTCCCCGCCGGGCCGCAGGTCCATGCGGACCTCCACGGTCTGCCAGGGGCGCGGGCACCACCATTGCTTCAGATGTTCCGGGCTGGTCCAGGCCTTCCAGACCAGATCGCGCGGCACATCCAGGATGCGCGTGATCCCCAGATCGCGGTCGGCGACCAGCACCTGACGTTCCAGCCGCTCCAGCGTCTGATGGCCGCCGGCCTCCGCCCCGAATTTGCGCTTTTCCTCCAGCGACTCCACGGTGGGGCAGACCATGGTCAGGGTCACCCTGGTCTTGTCCGCCCCCACCTCCTCCAATCGGATGGAGGCATCGAACAGGCAATGGTCGGGATCGTCACCGCCATGCTCATACTCCAGCAGGGCCGGCGCCTCGACCTTGCGATAGCGGATCCAGTTCTCGAAATCCTGACCCCATCCATGCATCGTGTAGCGCCAGGTACCGCCCGGTCGCACATCCATCTCGTGCACCGTGGTGGAGAAGCCGTTGGGGCCCCAGAACAGGGGGATATGCTTCGGGTCGGTCAGCACCTTCCACACCATCGGGCGCGGCGCGTTCAGGGTACGGGTGATCACCATGCTGCGGTCAGCGGGCGGTGGGGTCGTCATCGGTCGCTTCCTCCTGTTGCTTCAATATCTGCAAATAGGCGTCCAGCCGGTCGAACCGGGCCTCCCAGACGGCCCGCTGCCGCGCAATCCATTCCCCCGCCGCATCCATCGCGTGGGGCTGAAGCCGGCAGGTGCGGACACGCCCCACCTTTTCCGTCTGGATCAGGCCGCAATCCTCCAGCAGCCGCAGATGCTGCATCAGGCTGGGCAGGGCCATGGGCAGCGGCTTTGCCAGCTCCCCCACACTGGCCGGCCCTTCGGCCAGCCGTTCCAGCACCGCGCGGCGCGACGGATCGGCCAGGGCGTGGAACATGCGGTCAAGCTGTATCGGGTCGGTTTGAATGTTAGGCATAAACCTAACTATCAGGGCGCAGGCATGGCCGCAAGGGAATAGTTTGTAAAATACCTAACTATTTTCCCAACCGAAATTCCCATGGCCCCGTCGGTCCCGGCGTTGTACGCCAAGGGGACAGTCTCCCCATCCCCACCGGCGCCCATGACCATCCTGATCCTCACCATCTTCGTGCTGGTCTATCTGGGCATGGCCGTGGGCCGCTTCCCCGGATTGCAGATCGACCGGACCGGCATCGCCCTGCTGGGCGCCGTCATTCTGGCGCTGGCCGGTGCCATGCCGGGTGATGCGCTGGGTGCGGCCATCGATTACCCGACCCTGTTCATCCTGCTGGGTCTGATGATCCTGTCGGCGCAGTTCGAACTGGCGGGCTTCTATGGCTGGTGCGCCGTCCGGCTGGCGCAGGCGGCGTACAGCCCCGTGGCGCTGCTGGCGCTCGTGGTGGCGGTGGGCGGTGGGCTGTCGGCGGTACTGGCCAATGATGTGGTGGTCTTTGCCATGACGCCGCTGCTCTGCGCCGGGCTGCTGGCGCGGGGGCTGGATGCGCGGCCCTATCTGATCGCGCTGGCGGGTGCCGCCAATGCTGGATCGGCGGCCACCATCATCGGCAATCCGCAGAACATCCTGATCGGACAACTGGGCCACCTGGATTTCTGGCCTTTTCTGGCGGCCTGCGGCGTACCGGCCCTGCTGGGCATGGGCTGCGTCTTCGCCACCGTCGCCCTTGTCTGGCGCGGGCGGCTGGAAATGGCCGATGCCAGCCCCCTGCCCCTGGCCCCGCCCGACCTGGACCTGTGGCATCTGAAAAAGGCGCTGCTGGCCACCCTGGCGCTGCTGATCTTCTTCGCCACCCCCCTGCCGCAGGAAGAAGGGGTTCTGGCCGTGGCCGCCGCCATGCTGATCAGCCGCCGGTTCGCCAGCCGGCGCATGCTGGGGCTGGTTGACTGGCACCTGCTGGTGCTGTTCGCGGCCTTGTTTGTGGTGACAGCGGCCCTGGCCCGCACCGGCCTGCCGGGGGAGATGGTGGCGGCGCTGGCCAGCAGCGGCTGGCCCATCGACCGGCTGTCGGTGCTGGCCCCCCTATCACTGGCGGCCAGCAATTCCATCGGCAATGTACCGGCGGTACTGCTGCTGATGCAGGTCTGGCCTAGCCCGCCGGAAGGCGCGCTTTACGCGCTCGCCGTCCTGTCCACCCTGTCGGGCAACCTGCTGCTGCTGGGCAGCCTTGCCAACCTGATCGTGGTGGAACGCGCGGCAGCCAGCGGCGTGACCCTGGGCTTCTGGGAACATGCCAGATGCGGGGTGCCGATGACGCTGTCCTCCATCGTCCTGGCCATCGGGTGGCTGTGGGCGATGGGGTATGTGGGGTGGTGAGGCGGTGTCGCATGCGGGCAATCGCCCTTATGCGACCTACGAAAACCGCCTGTCCCCGTAGGTCGCATAAGCGAAGCGCATGCGACGGACTTACGCCGCCTTGGCGTTCACCACGCTGTCGAACAGTTCCTGCACCGTTTCGCGCTTCAAATCCTTGACGATGAAGACGATGCGGGTGCTCTGGTCGGCGGTGGGCCAGGCGTCAAGCTGCACGGGCGGATGGAACAGGTGCTGCACGCCGTGGATGACGATGGGGCGTTCCGCCTCCTCGACATTCAGCAGGCCCTTCACGCGCAGGATATTGTCGCCCTGCGCCTTGGCCACCGTCTCGAAGAAGGTCACCAGACCGTCCCAGGGCAGCGGCTTTTCCGACCGGATCACGAAGGACGAGATCTTGTCATTGTGACGGTTGACGTCATGGTGGTGATGGTCGTGGCCATGCCCATGGTCGTGATCACAGTGGCCGTGATCATGGTCGCAATGGCTATGATCATGATCATGATGGTCGTGCCCATGGTCATGGGCGTGGTGATCATGGCCGTGATCATGCCCATGTTCATGATGGTCATGGGTGCAATGGCCATGGTCGTGGTCGCAATGGCCGTGGTCATGATCATGGTGATCATCATGACCACCCTCATACGCCTCGGCCTTCAACCAGCGCTGCACGTCCAGCGACTTGGTGTTGGGATTGTACAGGCCCGCATCGAACAGCAGGACCGGCAGGCCCTGATCCTTCTGCGCGTCGACATGCACCGCACCGGGGTTGAGGTCATGCAGGCGGCGGCGCAGGGCCTCCACCTGGGCCGGTTCGGCCAGATCGGTCTTGGTCAGGACCACGCGGTCGGCCACCGCCGCCTGCTTCAGGCTTTCCTCGTGTTCGTCCAACTGGCCCATGCCATGGACGCTGTCGATGGTGGTCACGACCCCGTCCAGACGGAAGCGCGAGGCGATCAGCGGATCGGTCATCAGCGTGTGCAGGATGGGCGCCGGATCGGCCAGACCCGTCGTCTCGATCACCACCCGGTCGAATTCCGGGATCTCGCCGCGCATACGCTTCATGTAGAGGTCGCGCAGCGTCTCGGCCAGGTCGGAACGGATGGTGCAGCACAGGCAGCCGCTATCCATCAGCACCATATTCTCGTCCGACTGTTCCACCAGCAGATGGTCCAGCCCGACCTCGCCAAATTCATTGATGACGACGGCGGTGCGCACCATGGCCGGGTCGCGGATCAGGCGCGACAGCAGCGTGGTCTTGCCGCTGCCCAAAAACCCGGTCAGGACGGAAATGGGCAGGCGGGGCGGCGGGCTGGGCGGGGTCTGTTGCGTGGACAAGGGAGGATTCCTCGGGCAGAGAAAGGTCGGTTACTTAAACGGACATGTGGGGGACCAATACCCCAATCGTCAATGGTCGCGGCAGTCGGGGCAGATGCCCGTTACTTCAACGGTCTGCCGCTGCACGGTAAAACCCTGCGCCGCCGCACTGTCGGCGATGGCCGCCGCAATGCCGCGGTCGGTCAGTTCGGTGGCGTTGCCGCAGCAGGAGCAGACCAGGAACTGCCCCGTATGCGCCGTACCCGGATCAGGACAGCCGACAAAGGCATTCTGGCTTTCGATCCGATGGATCAGCCCCTGTTCCAGCAGGAAATCCAGGGCACGGTAGACAGTCAGGGGAGCCACCCGCTTTCCATCCGCCGACAGGTCCTCCAGGATGGCATAGGCGCCACGCGGCTTGTGGCTGGACCAGACCAGTTCCAGCACCCGCGCCCGCTGCGACGTCAGGCGCACGCCGCGTTCGGTACAGAGCGCGTCGGCCCGCGCCAGCGCATCCTTGACGCACGAGCCATGGTCATGGCGGACGGCATGGTCATGGTGGTGATGGGCGTGGGCAGGACTGGACATGGGAAAGCCTTCGGCAAGGATGATGCCAATGTAAGCAGGCCGGCAGCATATGGAAAGGAGGGTTACCCCCCCTCCCCCCAGCGCCGCACCCGGCCCGTGTCGATATCGAACAGGTCGAGCACGCGCCCGATCGTATGGTCGACCATGTCGTCCAGGCTTTGCGGATTGGCATAGAAGGCAGGAACGGGCGGATAGACGATGGCCCCCATCTCCGTCACCGCCGCCATGGAGCGGATATGGCCCAGATGCAGCGGCGTCTCGCGCAGCATCAGCACCAGCCGTCGGCGTTCCTTCAGCACGACATCGGCGGCACGGGTCAGCAGCGAACTGGTGACCCCCGACGCAATCTCCGACAGGGAGCGCACCGAACAAGGCGCGACGATCATGCCCATGGTGCGGAAACTGCCCGATGATATGGCAGCCCCGATATCGGTGATGGCATAGGTGACGTCGGCCAATGCGCGAATGTCAGCCACCTTCAGCCCCGACTCGTGCGCAGAGGTCACCTCGGCAGACCTGCTCATTACGAGGTGGGATTCGATGCCCAGCCGGCGTAACGTTTCAAGCAGGCGTATGCCGTAAACAATGCCCGACGCCCCGCTGATCCCGACAATCATCCGTCGGGGCGGTGTGGATGCCGGGTTCTGGTCAGGACCGGAAGAACCGGCCGGCTGTGGGAGGATATCTGCCATGGAGGTGATGTAGCGCCCCCGATGGTTTTCGTCCAGGGTGGCTAATCCGCCCCTCGAAAAACCCCACCACCCTATCCATATGCATAGAGCCGCAAGTTACGATTCCATGTCAGGATCGTGACCCATGTTTTGTCCCTCAGGAAAGGTCAAGCCGCGTTTCAGGTCCCAACAACCAGACAGGTCCGTTGTTCCATCGTTCAAGAAGGAGAGGCCGTATGTTGTTCCCCGAGCGTGTTGAATCGCTGCGTACGAAGCACGAGAACCTGGATCGGGAGGTGCGCATGGAAGCGCGCCGTCCCATGCCCGACACAACGACCCTGACCCGCCTGAAAATGGAGAAATTGCGCGTGAAGGAGGAAATGGACCGCCTGGCCCGCGCCTGACGGCATTTCCGGCCCCGAACGGCCAGAAGAAAGGCCCCCGTTCGCGATGCGGACGGGGGCCTTTTGTTTCAGGGCGACTTGTCCTTCGGCCTTTCGGGCGTTGCCGGTACCGACACCCGCTGCTGGATCAGCTTGGTTTCCAACACCATGAAGTCGGGCGGTACCACCGGTTCCAACTCCGCCCGGTATTTCTCTAGCAAGGCCGCCGCCTGTTCAAACCGACCCAGCCGGCGATGCAGCTCGACGGTCAGAAAGCGCAAGCTGGCCACATTACGGACATCGACCGGTGGTTGCTTTTCAAGAACTTCCTGGAACAGCGGCAGCGCCTCTTCCAGATAGCCCAGTGCTTTCTGCTCATTCGCCTCCGCCTGCCAGGACGCGTACAGAAGACTGAAGGCGATATCCTCTGTTGTATAACCCAACAGACGCTGCAAGCGGGCGACCAGGTAATAGACGGGATGGCTTGCCACCAACGCCTTGTATTCCGGTGTCGCAGCGAAGGCCTTCAAGGTTTCAATCTGTTCTGTTTTGAATTCTTCCTGAAACAGGGGGAAGCCGTTGCTGGGACAGGTGACCATCGGCCAAGGCGAGGCGATGGGCCCAACTTTCCGAAAATCAAGCCGACTGCCGAAAGAGGTCCCGGATGCCATTGTTGGGGCGGTGAATTTCTCCCCGGTGATGGGGCAGGTATAATCAACCTCGACAAAGGTCAATGCTGCGGCGGGTACGGCATGGAGGAGGGAAAGGCTATAAAATGACAGCGCGACCAAGGAACCAAGGATACGTGCCCGCATGATCCACCTCCTGACTTGATAATATAATTAGCTATTTTGCCTTATATTTATTAATAAATTATCTGTGCATGGTTCTTTTTGATTGATCCGCCCCGCAAGCCGGAGCGGGTGGCCTTCGCACCACCCGCTCCCTGACCTGCCCCCTCAGTGATGATCCTCCGGCACCGGCCTGTCCGACAGGTACACCTGCCCACCCTTCTCCTTGAACGCCGCCGACATGGCGGCCATCCCCTCCTGCGCCGCTGCGTAATCGCGCACTTCCTGCGTGATCTTCATGGAGCAGAATTTCGGCCCGCACATGGAGCAGAAATGCGCCAGCTTGGCGCCTTCGGCCGGCAGGGTCTGGTCGTGATATTTCTCCGCCGTTTCGGGGTCCAGCGACAGGTTGAACTGGTCGCGCCAGCGGAACTCAAACCGGGCGCGTGACAGAGCGTCATCACGTTCCTGCGCACCGGGATGCCCCTTGGCCAGATCGGCGGCATGGGCGGCCAGCTTGTAGGTGATCACCCCCACCTTCACATCGTCACGGTCGGGCAGGCCCAGATGCTCCTTGGGCGTGACGTAGCAGAGCATAGACGTGCCGAACCAGCCGATCATGGCCGCCCCGATGCCGCTGGTGATATGGTCGTACCCCGGCGCGATATCGGTGGTCAGCGGCCCCAGCGTGTAGAAGGGTGCCTCGCCACAGACCTTCAACTGCTTGTCCATATTGGCCTTGATCTTGTGCATGGGCACATGGCCCGGCCCCTCGATCATCACCTGCACATCATGCTTCCAGGCGATCTGGGTCAGTTCGCCCAGCGTGTCCAGCTCCGCGAACTGAGCCGCGTCATTGGCGTCGGCAATGCTGCCGGGGCGCAAACCGTCACCCAGCGAGAAGGCGATGTCATACGCCTTCATGATCTCGCAGATCTCCTCGAAATGCGTGTAGAGGAAGTTCTCCTTGTGATGGGCCAGGCACCATTTCGCCATGATGGAGCCGCCCCGGCTGACGATCCCCGTCACCCGTTTGGCCGTCAGCGGGATATGGGCCAGCCGCACACCGGCATGGATGGTGAAATAATCCACGCCCTGTTCGGCCTGTTCGATCAGGGTATCGCGGAACAGTTCCCAGGTCAGGTCCTCCGCCTTGCCCCCCACCTTTTCCAGCGCCTGATAGATGGGCACGGTGCCGATGGGGACCGGCGAATTGCGGATGATCCATTCGCGGATCGTGTGGATATTGCGGCCCGTGGACAGGTCCATCACCGTATCGGCGCCCCAACGGATGGCCCAGACCAGCTTGTCCACCTCATCCGCGACGGACGAGGTCACCGCCGAATTGCCGATATTGGCGTTGATCTTCACCAGGAAGTTCCGGCCGATGATCATCGGCTCCGTCTCCGGGTGGTTGATATTATTGGGGATGATGGCGCGACCGCGCGCAATCTCGTCCCGCACAAATTCCGGGGTCACATAATCGGGGATCGACGCCCCGAAATCCTCGCCATCGCGCGCGGCCTGTTCCGCCAGCTTCGCCCGGCCCAGATTCTCGCGGATGGCGACATATTCCATTTCCGGCGTGATGATGCCTTTGCGGGCATAATGAAGCTGGGACACGTTCGCCCCTGCCTTGGCGCGCAACGGCGTGCGGGATGCCCGGTCAAACAGCGGCACGGGGCTTTCCTGCCCCTCGCGCAGACCATTATCCTCCGGTTTCACCTCGCGGCCACCATACGCCTCCACATCCCCGCGCGCGGTCACCCAGGCGCGGCGCAGTTCGGGCAGGCCCGAACGGATATCGGTACGGATGGACGGGTCGGTATAGGGACCGGACGGATCATAGACGCGCACCGGTGCCTCATTGGCGCTGGGCGATAGATCGATCTCGCGCATGGCCACGCGGATATCGGGAAAACGCTCCCCTGCCACATGCACCTTCCGGCTGGCGGGCAGCGGGCCGGTGGTCACGCGGAATTCGGGATCGGTAATGTTGGTATCTGGCATCTGGACCTCCCTTGCGTTGGAGATCCGGGTTTGCGTGCGGTGAGGCGGCACGGTTGGGGCAAACGGGGCCCCTATGCTTCCATCCCTACGCCGGTACGACCCGGATCAGGTTCGAAGGGTTCCCGCGCCGGTGCCGCCATCCTGGCGGTCCATGCGGTGTCTCAGCCCCTTGCCGGGGTTCCCCTTGGACGGGAGGGAAGGTGCGGGATGATGGGGTTGGGTGTCAAGGGCGGGTGGTTCAGGGGACGAACAAATGAAAAGCCCCGGCCCACCCATACAGGTGGACCGGGGCCATGCCATTTACCGCCGATGCGGTGATCCTTACGGTGCACCCTCCAGCGACAGGGCCAGGAAGGTCTGTTCACCACGGCGTTCGACCAGCAGCAGCACGGCCTTCTGGCCGGCGGTCTTGGCCTTGCCCACGCGGTCCTGCACGTCGGCGGGGGTGGTTACCGGTTGCTGACTGACCTCCAGCACCACGTCGCCGGGGCGCAGCTGACGCGACTGGGCAGGGGCGTTGGGATTCACCTTGGTGATGACCACGCCCTTGGTGCCCTCAGCCAGTTCGAACTGCTTGCGCAGTTCGGCGGTGATGGCGGAAACGGTGAGGCCCAGCGCGTCCACCTGCTGCTGCGCACCGGAGGTGCCAGACTGCTGCTCCTCGGGCTGCTCCTCTTCTGCGGCGGCGGGTTCCTCGGGGAATTCGGCCAGGGCAACGGTCACATTCACCGGCGTGCCCTTGCGGGAAATGCCGACATTGACCTTGGTGCCCACCGGTGTGCCGGCCACCATGCGCGGCAGGGTGCGGTTGTTGGCAACCTCCTTGCCGTCAAAGGTCAGGATGACGTCGCCGGGCTTCAAACCGGCGGCGGCGGCGGGGCTGCCCTCCGTCACGGTGCCGACCAGGGCACCCTTGTGATGGGCCAGCCCCATGCTTTCGGCGATTTCCGGGGTCACCGACTGTATCTGCACGCCCAGCCAGCCACGGCGCACCTTGCCGGCCTTGCGGATTTCCTCAATCACGGTGCGGGCCATGCTGGACGGGATGGCAAAGCCGATACCGACCGAACCGCCCGTACGGCTGTAGATGGCCGAATTGATGCCAACCACGTCGCCGGCCAGATTGACCAGCGGGCCACCGGAATTGCCCTGGTTGATGGCGGCGTCGGTCTGGATGAAATCGTCAAAGCGACCGGCACCGATATCACGGGCGCGGGCCGACACGATGCCGGCGGTGACGGTGCCACCCAGGCCGAACGGATTACCGATGGCCACCACCCAGTCACCGACCTTCAGCACATCGCTGTCGCCCCATTTCAGGGCGGTCAACTTCTGCTTGGTCTCAACCTTCAGCAGGGCCAGATCGGTCTCCTTGTCGGTGCCGATCAGCTTGGCCTTCAGTTCGGTCTGGTCGGCATCCTGGAAGATGACGGTGATTTCGTCGGCACCTTCAATCACGTGGTTGTTGGTGACGATATAACCCGACGCGTCGATGATGAAGCCCGACCCCAGCGACTGCGCCTTGCGCGGGGCGCCCTGGCCCTGCTGCTGGCGTTCCAGGAAGTCGCGGAAGAATTCTTCCATGGGCGAGCCGGGGGGGAAGTCGGGCATGGGCACGGCGCCGCGGCCACCCTGCTTGTTCTGGATCGTCTGGCTGGTCGAGATATTGACCACCGACGGCAGCGTCTTTTCGGCCAGCGGCGCGAAACTGTCGGGCGCGCCACGCTGGGCCAGGGCCGGCGGGGTGAAGATCAGGGCGGCGGTCACCGCCAGCAACGACAAGAGGCCGGCCACGCGGCCTTCCCGGACGACGGCCCCGGCAGTGGCGCGGGCGGAACGGGAACGGAAGGCGTCGATCACGTCAATCTCCAGGGGCCGGTCATCCGCGCCCACACCCCGGGGCACGCATCGGCACGCCGGCCCGAAAGGGGCGCACCGACAGCCAACGAATATAGCGTGAAAGACCGCCTTGCGAAGCATTCCTTCGTAACAGGCGGATGGTCTTGGGTGTGAAAAGCGGCACCAGAACCTTTGTAGCGTGTTTCCGTTGTCTGGAAACACGCTACAGCCTTTCGTTTTCCTCAGGCGCCGGCGCCAACGTCCGTTGGCTTGGCTTCACGCCGCACGTGCGGCGCGGCAGCAGTCGCTGCCGGAGCTGTTTCCGGTATACCGTAAAACAGCTCTAGCCCCGGATCGCGGCCAAGGCCACGACGCCCAGGATGGCGGCACCCAAGCCGATCCGGCGCAGCATGACAGGCTCCATGCCGGTAATGCGCTGGGCCATGTCCCGCATGGAATTGGGCGCAACGGCATAAAGAAGCCCCTCGATCACAAAGACCAGGGCCAGTGCGGTCAGGAAATCGGTCACGGGAGGTGTCCGGAAAAGGAGGGGGCGCGGGGCGGTCAAAACCGCCCCGCGCAAGGCAGCATCACCGCTTGGTCACGCCGCCCGTGCTGTTGAAGTAGCGGAAGAACTCGCTGTCCGGTGACAGGACCATCTGCGTGTTATCGCCCTTCATCGCCGCCTTATAGGCATCCAGCGACCGGTAGAACCCATAGAATTCCGGGTTCTTGTTCGCGGATTCGGCCAGGATACGGATAGCCTGGTTGTCGCCCTCACCGCGCAGCACCTGGCTGTCGCGCTGGGCTTCAGCCAGGATCACGGTGCGTTCACGCTCGGCCCGGCTACGGATCTGCTGGGCCTGTTCACTACCCTGCGCGCGGGCTTCCTTGGCCTCGCGCTCGCGTTCCGACCGCATACGCTCATAAACGGCCTGCGAGGTGGCTTCGGGCAGGTCGGCGCGGCGGATGCGGACATCCACGATCTCCACCCCGAACTGGGCGGCTTCCTGGTTCACCTGCGCCTTGATGTCGGTCATCACCTTGCCGCGTTCCTTGGACAGGACGGCCAGCAAGGTGGCGTTACCCAGCACACGGCGCAGGGCCGAATTGACGGTGGCGGCCAGACGCTGTTCGGCCACGTTCTCATTGCCGACCGACGTATAGAACTTCAACGGTTCGGTGATGCGATAACGTGCAAACGCGTCCACTTCCAGACGCTTCTGGTCGGCCAGGATCACCTGTTCGACCGGCGGATCGACATCCAGCACGCGGGCGTCCAGCAGAACCACATTCTGCACGAACGGGATCTTGGCATGCAGGCCCGGCTCCTGAATGGTCCGCTTCCATTCACCCAATTGCAGCACCAGGGCCTGTTGGGTCTGGTTCACGGTGAACAGGGAGGCCGAGGCCAGGATGGCGGTTGCGGCGGCGGCAATGCCGAGAGCGACAAGTTTGGTGCTCATGGTCCGTCCCCCTTACTGGCGCGGTGCGGCCGGAACGGCCGGCGTCTGTTGGCGGATCTGGTTCGTCAACTCGTTCAGCGGCAGGAACGGCACGACACCGCTGCCCTTGCCCTGATCGATGATGACCTTGTTGGTGCCGCCCAGCACCTCCTGCATCGTTTCAAGATACATGCGGCGGGCCGTAACTTCCGGCGCCTGACTATAGGCCGCAAGAACCTGGGCGAAACGCTGCGCATCACCCTGTGCCAGGCTCACCACCTGTTCACGATAGGCCGATGCCTGCTGGATCAGCTGTTCGGCCTCACCACGGGCGCGGGGGATGATGTCGTTGCGATAAGCCTCGGCCTCGTTACGCAGACGCTCGCGGTCCTGGCGGGCGCGCTGCACATCGTTGAACGCATCGACCACGGGGGCCGGCGGGTCCACCTTCTGCAACTGCACCTGCGTGATCTCGATACCGGACTGGTACTCGTCCAGCATGGTCTGCAACAGGGCCTTGGTCTGCTGTTCGATATCCTGGCGCGCCTCGGTCAGCGCGGGCTGGATATCGGTGCGGCCGATCACTTCGCGCATGGCGCTTTCGGCGGCCATCTTCACGGTGTTGGCCGGATCGCGGATCTTGAACAGGTAATTGCCCGCATCCTTGATCACCCACAGGACCGTGAAGTCGATGTCGATGATATTCTCATCGCCTGTCAGCATCAGGCTTTCGTCAAGGATGTCGCCGCCGCCGGGACGCCGGCTGTCGGTGCCGGAGCGGTAGCCGACCTCCAGACGGTTGACCAGCGTCACCTTGGGCGTGTCCACCATTTCGATTGGGGCGGGCAGGTGATAACGCAGGCCCGGCTGTTCGGTGCGGACATATTCACCGAATCGGCGAACCACGCCCTGCTCGTCGGGCTGCACGCGGTAAATGCCCGACAGGCCCCACAGCAAGCCCAGGGCGACCAGCCCGAGCGCGATGCCCTTGCCGCCGCCCAGGCCGCCGGGCGTCAGGTTCTTGAACCGCTCCTGCCCCTTGCGCAGCAGTTCCTCCAGGTCGGGGCCGCCGGGCGGTTGCCCGCCGCCGCCACCGCCGGGCGGACGGCCCCACGGATTGTTACCGCCGCCATTGCCGCCACCACCCGGGGGAGAACCCCAGGGGCCACCGCCATTGCCGCCACCTTGATTGTTCCAGGGCATATTGCCGACCCTTTGGTGATTGGACCCACGTAACTGCCAAACCGACAGGCCTGCCCCCAGGGACAGGACGCTTTCTCTCTGTGATACGCCACCCTATATATCGCGGCGCACCGGAGACAAGGCCCTTGGGCCATCGGTCACCGCAGATATTGGGAAAAGAACGGGGTTTTCAACCATGGCCGTGGTCAGCGAGGAACAGGTTCTGAAGGCACTCGGCACCGTGAAGGACCCCGACCGGGGTGCGGATGTCGTGTCGCTGGGCATGATTTCCGGCCTGACGGTGAAGGGCGGCAATGTCGCCTTCGCGCTGGAGGTGGACCCAAGCCGCGGCGCCGCATTGGAACCCCTGCGTCAGGCGGCGGAAAAGGCCGTGGACGCCCTGCCCGGCGTTACCTCGGTCACCGCCATGCTGACGGCCCATCGTGCACCGCCAAAGCTGGGGGGCGGCCATGATCATAAGGGGCATGACCATAAGGGTCACAGCCATGGTCCCGCCCCCGCCGCCGCCCCGCCGCCGAAACCTGCTAAGATCGGCGTGCCCGGCGTGCGCGCCATCATCGCGGTGGCGTCGGGCAAGGGCGGGGTGGGCAAATCCACGACCTCGGTCAATCTGGCGCTGGGCATGGCGGCCAATGGGTTGCGCGTCGGTCTGCTGGATGCCGATATCTATGGCCCGTCCCTTCCCCGCATGATGGGCCTGTCGGGCAAGCCGGAAACCGCCGATGGCAAGGTCCTGCGCCCGCATGTGCGCCATGGGGTGAAGGTCATGTCCATGGGCTTCCTGGTGGCCGAAGAAACCCCGATGATCTGGCGCGGCCCCATGGTGATGGGCGCCATTCAGCAGATGCTGCGCGATGTCGCCTGGGGCGAACTGGATGTGCTGGTGGTCGACATGCCGCCGGGCACGGGTGATGCGCAGCTGTCCTTGTCGCAGAATGTGCCGCTGGCCGGCGCCGTCATCGTCTCCACGCCGCAGGACATTGCCCTGCTGGATGCGCGCAAGGGGCTGAACATGTTCCGCCGCGTCGATGTGCCCGTCCTGGGCATTGTGGAGAACATGTCCTATTTCTGCTGCCCCAATTGCGGCCACCGCAGCGATATTTTCAGCCATGGCGGTGCCAGGGCCGAAGCCGACAAGCTGGGGATCGATTTCCTGGGCGAGGTGCCGCTGGATATCGCCATCCGGGAGACCAGCGACGGCGGCGACCCCATCGTTGTCTCCCAGCCCGACAGCGACCATGCCAAGGTCTACCGTTCCATCGCCGCCCGCGTCTGGGACAAGATCAGCATCGGCAGCGGGCGGGCCGCACCCCGTATCGTGATCGAATGATCAAGGCGCGCCCAACCCGATTTCCGGCGATTATTGAATACCCCGATCGGGTTGGTGCGATATTTTACAAATGTTCATTTGAAACACCCTTTCGCGCAGAGCCCGCAAAAAGACGGATTGCTGCACTGCGTATCGTGCAATGGATTTTTCCTTTCCGTCCAGGCCGGCATTTGGTACATAAACTTCGTACTCCGCTGGAGGACGGACAGGATGTATCAAGACGAACCGATCCGAGTTGCATATGCGTTTCGCGATGGCGCCCACTCTTTCCGGGCTGCCGACCCTCGCACGGGCGACATTCAGGTTGCACACGGCCTACCCGAAGTCGCCTATGAGGAAGTAACGCGTACGCTAAGCGAACGGGTTGCCGATCGTCTGGGTGCATACGCGCAGGCCCGTCCCCAGCTGGCGTTCAAGGAATTCTGGACGTGGCTGCAGATGAACCCCATCGCGGCCATGCCGAACACCCCTTGCCATGTCGAGTTCGCTTGGGAAGTCCGACCCTGAACCCGGTATGGTGAGTCGCCATGTAGGCGGTATGTGTATGGATTGCTGAACAACTGGCGCCCGGCCCCAATCCGGGCGCCATTTTTTTATTCCGGCCAGAACCCGTCATCCGCCATCTGGTCATAGGTGAAGGGGCAGGTGGCGGGGAAAGTGTAGCTGGACAGCCCAGTCTCACGTTCGGCAGCGATCACAGCATCGCCATAGGCCTCGTCAATCGACTCCGCCAAAGTGCCTTTGAGGCTGGGATTGTCCTTCATATGCCGCAAAAGTTGGCGGCGTTGCTCTCGCACTGTCAGTGCACAGCTACGACTGCGCAACCCCGGCTGGAACTGCCACTTCAGCAGATGCAGCAGCAAAACGGCCAGACGGCTTACCAACTCGCGCTTTTCCGTCCGCCCCATGCTTTCGATCTCCTCGGCAATGTTGGCGATATCGGCGGCATCCAGCTTGCCTGCACGCAACAAGGCTGCCTGCTGGTTGGCCCAGGCGTAGAAATCCTTCTCATAAAGGCTCATGGCACCCTCCCTGGCGACATCCCAGATTTGGGCAATCACCGACGGCGGGGTAAGCGGAAAACCGCCCGCCCCGCCGCAACACTTACCGCAGCGCCTGTTCCAGATCGGCCAGCAGGTCGTTCACGTCCTCCACGCCCACCGACAGGCGGACCAGACCGTCATCGATGCCGATGGCGGCGCGCTGTTCGGGCGGGATGCTGGCATGGGTCATGATGGCCGGATGCTCGATCAGGCTTTCCACCCCACCCAGGCTTTCGGCCAGACTGAACAGCTCCGTCCGTTCCAGCATGCGGCGGGCGGGTTCCAGCCCGCCTTTCAGGTGGATGGTCACCATGCCGCCACCGGCCCGCATCTGCCGCTTGGCCAGATCATGCTGGGCATGGCTGGGCAGGAACGGGTAGCGCACCTTGGCGACCGACGGGTGTTTTTCCAGCCATTCGGCGATCACGACGGCGTTCTGGCAATGGCGCTCCATGCGGAGCGCCAGGGTCTTCAGGCTGCGCATCACCAGGAAACTGTCGAACGGACCCTGGATAGCCCCCACGGCATTGTGCAGGAAGGCCATGCGATCGGCGATTTCGCCAGCTTCGCGCACCACCGCGACGCCGCCCACCATGTCGGAATGGCCGTTCAGATATTTGGTGGCCGAATGGACGACAATGTCGAAACCCTGCTCCAGCGGTCTCTGAATCCAAGGGCTGGCAAAGGTATTGTCGGCGACGGAGATCAGGTTATGCGTCTTGGCCAGTTGCGCCAATGCCTCCAGGTCCGCCAGCTTCAGCAGCGGGTTGGTCGGCGTCTCTACCCAGATCATACGGGTTTCCGGGCGGATGGCCGCCTTAACCGCGTCCAGGTCGGACAGGTCGACCGTCGTCACCGACAGGTTGGCCGTGCGCGACCGCACCCGGTGCAGCAGGCGGTAGGTGCCGCCATAAAGATCATCCGACGCGATGACATGCGCGCCGGCATCCAGCAGTTCCAGGATGGTGGCCTCCGCCGCCAGACCGGAGGCAAAGGCATAGCCGCGATATCCTGACTCCAGATCGGCGATGCAGGCCTCGTACGCCATGCGCGTCGGGTTCTGGCTGCGGGCATATTCATAGCCCTTATGAACGCCGGGGCTTTCCTGCACAAAGGTGCTGGTGGCGTAGATCGGGACCATGATGGCGCCGGTCGTGGGGTCGGGCTGCTGACCGGCATGGATGGCGCGGGTCGCGAATCCCTGGCGGTTGGGGCGGTCCTTCATGCTGAACATCCTCTATTGTAAGCGCCCAACATCTCTTGGGGTCGGGTGATTCACGCCCCGGACGTCACCGTCCGGAACGATCACCCTTATCGTGTCGGGTCGTTGACAGCCTCGGCCAGCACTTCCTCCAGCCGGGCAATGAACTGGGCGATATGCAGCCCGTCGATCAGGCCGTGATGGGCCTGCACCGCGACGGGGAAATCCACGCGGCCATTGCTGTGGCCGAACTTGCCGATGGCGATATTGGGTATGGAGCAATCGCCAAACCGTGCCATCGGATGCTGGATCGACGTGAAGCGCAGCCAGGGCAGGCAGGTGGTGAAGATGTAATCGCGGGTGCTCAACGGCGTCAGCCGCAGTTCCACGGCGTTGCGCGCCACTTCCCGGTCGGCCAGGTAGTTTTTCAGGAAGGCCTGGAAATCCGGCACGAACGGGATGGTGGAAAAGTTCAGGTTCTGATCCCGCCCGATCACCGTATAGGACATGGTCAGGTTCTTCACCTCGCTGACCCGCTTTTCCAGCAGGCGCAGGCGCATATGCGGGATGTCCATGCTGGCCCGCCCGATGGCGTGCAGGACGCGGGCGAAGGGCGGAATACCGGCATCCTTGGCCGGCGTCACGAAATCCGGGCAATCGGCCACCGCCGCGATATTCACGGCGGGCTGGTCATAGCGGTCGAAAAGGGCAATCTGGCGGCTGCGGTCGATCAATTCAGTGCTCCCATGACGGGTTCCCGACCCGATCCGGGGCACTTAGTTTACGGGGTGCAGGCACCCGTCGGCTCCGCCAGAGCGTGTTTTGGATAACCGTGATGGGGTTTCCGGTCAAGCCGTAGCGCGGATGAGCGAAGCGTAATCCGCGCAAACCCCGGTGCGTCGCCTCAAGCCGGCAGCAGCACCAGACCCGCCAGCGGTGGCAAGGCGATCTCCACGCTGAATGGCTGCCCGTCCCAGGGCAGGTGTTCGGCCTGCACCGGTTGCGGATTGGTGATGCCACTGCCGGCATAGGCGGCGGCATCGCTGTTCAACGCCTCCCGCCACATCCCCCCCGAAGGCACACCCACGCGATAACGCTGACGCGGGACGGGCGTGAAATTCACCAATGTCACGGCGACCGCCCCCTCGGCAAAGCCATGGCGGCTATAGGCCAACACGCTTTCATCCGCCGCCCCGCCCTTGATCCAGCGGAAGCCCTCGCCCTCGCAGTCCCGCTCATGCAGGGCCGGGGTATCGCGGTAGAGATGGTTCAGATCGCGAACCAGATCGCGTACGCCCCGGTGCCAATGGCCGCCGCCTTGATCGTGCAGCAGATGCCAGTCCAACTGCCCATCATGGTTCCATTCGCGTCCCTGCGCGAACTCGCCCCCCATGAACAGCAGTTTCTTGCCCGGATGGGTCCACATGAAGCTGAAATAGGCGCGCAGGTTGGCGAATTTCTGCCAATCATCGCCCGGCATGCGGGCCAGCAGCGAGCCCTTGCCATGCACGACCTCATCATGGCTGAGCGGCAGGATGAAGTTTTCGGAAAAGGCGTAGAGCAGGCCGAAGGTCAGGTCGCTATGGTGATGGCGGCGATGGATGGGGTCACGCTGCATATATTTCAGCGTGTCATGCATCCAGCCCATGTTCCATTTATAGCCGAAGCCCAGGCCGCCGGCATGTGCGGGCTGTGACACGCCGGGCCATGCGGTGGACTCTTCGGCAATGGTCATTGCCCCGCCGCCCTGCCCTTCCTCGGTGCCATAGACGAGCGCGTTCATGCGGCGCATGAAATCGATGGCTTCCAGGTTCTCCCGCCCGCCATGGCGGTTGGGAATCCATTCGCCTTCCTTGCGGCTGTAATCCAGGTACAGCATGGAGGCGACCGCATCCACGCGCAGCCCGTCGATATGGTAATGGCGCAGCCAGAACAGGGCGTTGGAGATGAGGAAGTTCGTCACCTCATTCCGCCCGAAATTATAGATCGCGGTGTTCCAGTCGGGGTGATAGCCCTGGCGCGGATCGGCATGTTCGTACAGGTGCGAGCCGTCGAATTCATACAGGCCATGGGCATCGGTGGGGAAATGGCCGGGCACCCAATCGATGATCAAGCCGATTTCCGCCTGATGGCAGGCATCGACAAAGGCCTGGAAATCCGCCGGCGTGCCAAAGCGGGAGGTCGGCGCGAACAGGCCCAGCGCCTGATAGCCCCAGGAACCGTCAAACGGATGCTCATGAACGGGCATCACCTCGATATGGGTGAAGCCCATTTCCTGCACATAGGGCACCAACTGGTTCGCCAGATCGCGCCAGTTCAGGTAACCGCCATGGCCGGGCCGGCGCCAGGAACCGGGATGCACCTCATAGATGGAAATGGGTGCCGACCGGGCATTGCGCGCCGCCCGCTTGGCCAGCCATTGCGCATCCTGCCAGGGGTGATGATCGATGCGCGACACGATGGAGGCGGTGGCGGGCCGGAATTCGGCGGCCAGGGCATGCGGATCGGCCTTCAGCGGCAGCATATAGCCGCCGGCATCCAGCATCTCATACTTGTAATGCGCGCCCTCGGTCACGCCGGGGATGAAAATCTCCCAGATGCCCGCCCCCATGCGCAGGCGCATGACGTGGATACGGCCATCCCAGCCGTTGAAGTCGCCCACGACTGAGACGCGCCGCGCATTGGGCGCCCAGACGGCAAAGCGCACACCGGCAACCCCCTCGATCACATCCAGATGCGCGCCCAGCTTCTCATAAGACCGCCAGTGTCGCCCCTCGCCCAGAAGATACTGGTCCATCTCCCCCAGGATGGGCGGAAACCGATACGGGTCCTCAATCTCCCAGCGGTCATTCCCGCGCGACAGACGCAGGCGGTAACCCGCTGCCTGTTCAGCGGTCAGGGTGCCGGCAAAGAACCCGTCGCCATGCAGGCGCGGCAGGTCCAGCCGTTCCACCCCATCCGCGCCGATCACCACTACCCGTTCCGCATCGGGCCGGAACACCCGCAATTCCACACGCCCCGACCCGTCATGCAACGGATGCGGCCCCAGGATCGCGAAGACGTCACCATGCGTCGCCTGGATGATGGCGGCAATCTCGGCTTCGGACGGGGTCTGGGGCATGGTCTACCTGGGTTGGGGTGGTTGGGAAATTTACCATGTTTGCGGGAGGGGAGTGTAACGAACGTTGCCCCTACCCCCGCTGCCCCAACCGCCGCTCCCGGATCGGCCGCTTCGACCGCGCCAGGCTCTCCGCCAGATTGACACCCCGGCGCAGGGCCACGGCCACCTGCAACACGTCCAGCATGGCCAGATGCGCCAGACGGCTGACCATCGGCGTATACATGCTGGTATCTTCCACCACATCGACCAGCAGCGACACCGTCGCCTTTTCCGCCAGCGGCGACCCGCCCGAGGTCAGCGCCACCACCTTGGCCCCGCTATCCAGTGCCAGATCGACCGACCGCAGCAATTCGCGCGTGCGGCCCGTGTGGGAGATGACCAGGGCCGCCGCGTTGGGACCCAGCAAGGTGGCCGACATGGCCTGCACATGGAAATCGGTATAGGCGACGCAGGGAATCCCTAAGCGGAAGAACTTGTTCTGCGCATCCATGGCCACCACACCCGACGCGCCGAACCCATAGAATTCCATGCGCTGCGCCTCGGACAGGATGCGCACCGCCTCTTCCAGGGCCTCCGGGTTGGTATGGTTGCGCACGCGCGTCAGCGAGGCGATGGACCGGTTCAAGACCTTGGCGGCCACATCGACCACCGGATCGTCGGGCCGCACCTCCTCATGCACATAAGGGGTACCGGTGGCCAGATCCTGGGCCAGGCGCAGCTTGAAATCCTGGAACCCGGCGCAGCCGATGGAGCGGCAGAAGCGGACAACCGTCGGCTGACTGACCTGCGCCTCGCGCGCCACCTCCGCCACGGAGGCATTGACCACCGAATGCGGGCGCTTCAGCACCACTTCCGCGATCTTCTGTTCGGAACGGCGCAGACCGGACTGCATGCCACGGATACGTTCAAGCACGTCGGCCACTCCCCCCAACATCTGATACCGGCCGGCAGGGCCGTGTAAGGGAATTACACGAAATCCAGCCGGATTTGGCAAGGCCGGCATACCGGCGGTAACAGCGGGGCACCCCTGCCCGCCGAGTTTGGCCCGTTCCGCCCCCGAAATGCCTTTCCCAGGGCAAAAACCGTAGTAAAGTTACGCCGCAGCGCAGCATGCCGGTCACAAACATGCGCGTGAATGCCGGAAATGCAGACAGACTACGTAGTCGCCGCTTGCCAGCTTTGGTAATTCTGCTACATTCATCCCAGAAGACGGCGCGGACCGCGCGCCGCCTCGGCCAGGAAATGGCCGGAAATCAAGGGACGGGCGGGCCGGGTGCCATGGCTGATGTGATGCAGGTTAATCCGTTTGACTATGTGGTGTTCGGCGGCACGGGCGATCTGGCCCTGCGCAAGCTGATGCCTGCCCTGTACTATCGTGAACGCGATCATCAGTTGACCGATGACAGCCGCATCATCGGCGTGTCCCGCACCGATCAGAATACCGACGCCTTCCGCGCGCAGATCACCAAGGCGCTGGGTCAGTTCGTGCCGGCGGAAGATATCGATCAGGCCATCCTGGCCCGTTTCCTGGGCCGCATCACCTATGTGCCCCTGGACGCGACCAAGCCGGGCGGCAACTGGCCGCTGCTGGTCGAGGCGCTGAAGGATGGCGGGGACAAGGCCCGCGTCTTCTATCTGGCCACCTCGCCCGTCCTGTTCGGCGCCATCTGCCGTAACATCAAAGAAGCCGACCTGATCTGCCCCAAGACGCGCGTCGTCCTGGAAAAGCCGATCGGCAAGGATCAGGCCTCAGCCAACACCGTGAATAACGAGGTCGGCGCCATCTTCAAGGAAGAGCAGATCTTCCGCATCGACCATTATCTGGGCAAGGAATCGGTGCAGAACCTGATGGTGCTGCGCTTTGGCAACGCCCTGTTCGAACCGCTCTGGTCCGCCAACTATATCGATCATGTGCAGATCACGGTGGCCGAAAAGGTCGGCGTGGAAGGCCGTGCGGAATATTACGACAAGGCCGGCGCCCTGCGTGACATGGTCCAGAACCATTTCCTGCAGCTGCTGTGCCTCGTTGCCATGGAGCCGCCGTCATCTCTGACGGAGGACATGATCCGCAATGAGAAGATCAAGGTGCTGCGCGCGCTCCGCCCCATCACCGCCCAGGATGTGAAGGCCAAGACGGTGCGCGGCCAGTACCGCCAGGGCGCCATCGAGGGCAAGTCCGTCGCCGGCTATGCCGAGGAGTTGGGGGCGTCGTCCAACAATGAAACCTTCGTCGCCATCAAGGCGGAGGTGGATAATTGGCGCTGGGGCGGGGTTCCCTTTTACCTGCGCACCGGCAAGCGCATGCCCACCCGCTATTCCGAGATCGTGATTCAATTCAAGGCCACGCCGCACAATGTGTTCGGGCGCGGCGCGGGGGAACTGACCGCCAACCGGCTGGTCATCCGGTTGCAGCCGGATGAGGGGGTCAACCTGTCGATCATGACCAAGGTGCCCGGCCCCGGCGGCCTGCGCCTGCGCTCGGTGCCTCTCAACCTGTCCTATGCAGAGACGTTCAAGGACCGCTACCCGGATGCCTATGAACGGCTGCTGATGGACACGGTGCGCGGCAACCCGTCTCTGTTCATGCGCCGGGACGAGGTGGACGCCGCCTGGGCCTGGATCGACACCATCCAGAAGGGCTGGAAGGACACCGACCAGCCGGCAGAACCCTATCCGGCCGGAAGCTGGGGGCCGCTGTCGGCGGCCCTGCTGCTGGCCCGTGATGATCGGCGGTGGAACGATGCCGACTATTAATGCCCACGCCGACAGGCCGGCCCTGGTCACCTCCCTGGCCGACCATATCGCCCGCCTGATCCGCGATGCGGTGGCGACGCATGGCCGCGCCTCGCTGGTCCTGTCGGGCGGCACCACGCCAGCCGACCTGTTCGCCCGGCTGGATACCTATGACCTGCCCTGGGACAAGGTCTATCTGACCCTGTCGGACGAACGCTGGGTCGATCTGGACGACCCGGCCAGCAATGAGGCGATGGTCCGCCGGACCCTGTCCGCTGCTGTTGCCAAGGGTGCGACCGTGGTCGGCCTGAAAAGCGTGGGCGCCACCCCCGCCGACGGTCTGGCCCGCACCAGCAGCCGGCTGGCGACCATGCCGCGCCCCTATGACCTTGTCCTGCTGGGCATGGGGGAGGACAGCCACACGGCCAGCTTCTTCCCCGGTGCCACCGGTCTGGCAGAGGCGTTGAGCGGTGCGCTGGGTCTGGCGGTTGCCGCCGTTACGCCTGGAGGGGGTGTACCCGCCCGCATCACCCTGACCCTGCCGGAACTGCTGCGCTCCCGCGCCGTGGCCCTGCTGATCACCGGTGACAAGAAAAAGGCCGTTCTGGACGACGCATTGGCGCCGGGACCGGTTGAGACCGCCCCCGTCCGCTCCGTGCTGCACCAGACCCAGGTCCCCGTTTCCATCTGGTGGGCGCCGTAACCCCCACGGCCTTTGCCGGGCGCCCCTGAAGGAGGAAGTTCAAGATGACACAGGATGCCATCCGCCGCGTCACCGACCGGATCATCGGGCGCAGCGTCGCCACCCGGTCCAAATATCTGGAGCAGACCCGCGCCGCCGCCGGCAAGGGGCCTAAGCGCGGTACGCTCGCCTGTGGCAATCTGGCCCATGGTTTCGCGGCCTGTGGCCCTGACGACAAGGCCAAGCTGAAGTCGGGGACCGAGCCGAACATCGCCATCGTCTCGGCCTATAATGACATGCTGTCGGCGCATCAGCCGCTGGAACGCTATCCGGCCCTGATCAAGGATGCCGTGCGCAAGGCGGGTGCGGTGGCACAGTTCGCGGGTGGTGTGCCCGCCATGTGCGATGGCGTGACCCAGGGTCAGGCCGGCATGGAACTGTCGCTGTTCTCCCGCGATGTCATCGCCATGTCGACGGCCATTGCCCTGTCGCACAATATGTTCGACGCCGGCCTGTATCTGGGGGTCTGCGACAAGATCGTGCCGGGCCTGTTCATCGGCGCCTTGTCCTTCGGCCATCTGCCCGCCGTTTTCGTGCCCGCCGGCCCGATGACGTCCGGCCTGTCAAACCCGGAAAAGGCCAAGGTCCGGCAATTGTATGCAGAGGGCAAGCTGGGCCGCGACGCGCTGCTGGAGGCGGAGTCGCAGAGCTATCACGGACCGGGTACCTGCACCTTCTATGGCACCGCCAATTCCAATCAGATGCTGATGGAGATCATGGGCCTGCATTTGCCGGGCGCCAGCTTCATCAACCCCAACACGCCGCTGCGCGATGCGCTGACCGTCGCTGCCGCTGAGCGGGCGGCCAAGATCACGGCGCTGGGTGATGAATATACGCCCATCTGCGACGTGATCGATGAAAAGGCCATCGTGAATGGCATCATCGGCCTGATGGCGACGGGCGGGTCCACCAACCATGCCATCCATCTGGTCGCCATGGCGGCGGCCGCCGGCATCCAGGTCGACTGGCAGGATTTCAGCGACCTGTCCTCGTCCGTGCCGCTGCTGGCCCGCGTCTATCCCAATGGCGTGGCCGATGTGAACCATTTCCATGCCGCCGGCGGTATGCAGTTCGTGATCTCCGAACTGCTGGATAGCGGCCTGCTGCATGGCGATGTGAAGACGGTGGCCGGCGATGGTCTGGACGCCTATCGCCAGGATGCCTTCCTGGATAATCACGGTGTCGCCACCTGGCGGCCCGGTGTGAAGGAAAGTGCCGATACCAAGGTGCTGCGCCCCGTCGCCGACCCGTTCGACAGCACGGGCGGCATGCGCCTTCTGTCCGGCAATCTGGGCCGTGGCATCATCAAGGTGTCCGCCGTGAAGCCGGAACATCGGGTGATTGAGGCACCCGCCGCCGTATTCGACAGCCAGGACGACCTTCAGGCTGCCTTTAAGGCCGGCGCCTTGAACCGCGACGTCATCGCCGTTGTCCGGTTCCAGGGTCCGCGCGCCAATGGCATGCCGGAACTGCACAAGCTGACGCCCGGCCTGGGCGTGTTGCAGGACAAGGGGTTCAAGGTGGCACTCGTCACCGATGGCCGCATGTCCGGTGCGTCGGGCAAGGTGCCGGCCGCCATCCATATCACGCCGGAATGCCTGGGCGGCGGCCCGCTGGCCCGGGTGCGCGATGGCGACATCATCCGCCTGAATGCCGAAACCGGCGAATTGAACGTGCTGGTCGATGCCGCCGAATTCGCGGCCCGCACCGTCACTGTACCCGACCTGTCCCACAATGAATGGGGCATGGGCCGCAACCTGTTCGGTGCCTTCCGCGCATCTGCCACCGGGGCCGAACAGGGTGGTTCCTGCTTCGCCGCCCCCATCCCCACCGCCTGACCCGACCGGAACCTGACAAGATGAGCATGGATATCGCCCACATCGCCAGCCTGGCCCCGGTCATTCCGGTGATCATCATCGACCGGCTGGAAGATGCCCAGCCGCTAGCAGAGGCGCTGGTGGCCGGCGGCCTGCCGGTGCTGGAAGTCACCCTGCGCTCCGCCGCCGCCTTGGACGCCATCCGCATCATGGCCAAGGTGCCGGGTGCGGTGGTCGGTGCCGGCACCGTCATCGCCCCGGAGCAGGTGGCGCAGGTGGCCGATGCCGGGGCAAAGTTCATCGTCAGCCCCGGCACCTATCCGGCCCTGGTCGACACCATCCTGGACAGCGGCATCCCCTACCTGCCCGGCGTCGCCACCCCGGCGGAGATGATGTACCTGCTGTCGCGCGGCATCCGTCACCAGAAGCTGTTCCCCGCCACCGTCGTGGGCGGCATGGACATGCTGAAGGCGGTATCCTCGCCGCTCTCCCAGATCAAATTCTGCCCCACCGGCGGCGTCACCGCCGCCACCGCGCCCGACTTCCTGGCCCTGCCCAACGTCATGTGCGTGGGCGGCTCCTGGGTGACGCCCGGCAACATGGTCAAGGCCGGCGACTGGGCCGGCATCACGGCGCTGGCCCGTGAAGCCGCCAGCTTGCCGCGCCGCTCTTAACGTCTTTCCGGTCCTCTACGATCGCCGTTGTCCGGTCATTTCACGGCGATCGACCTTATGGGCGGTTGGGGGAAATCCCGACCGCCCATCTTTTTTGCGCCGACATAATGGGGTAGTATTTCAAGGACCAGTGACAACCGTATGGCAACCCATGACCGCCCCTTTCGCCCCCGGCACCATCGCCATGCGCTGCCGCGACATAGCGGCCTGCATCCGCTTCTACCGGCTGCTACTGGGGGAGGAGGTGGCATCGCTGACAGGCCAGGACCCAACTGGCGCGCCCTGGCACAACGCCTGGTTCGCCCTGCAAAGTGGCGGCCGCCTGGTCCTGACGGATGACCGCAGCCACCACCAGCCGCCCCCAGGCGGCGGCCTCGCGCATTTGATCTGCAATAGAAGCCGAAGAGGCTAGGCTCCACGCCCTTGGCGTGACGCCTGTGATACCCACCCACGAGACCAAGTCCGGCCATGCCCTGGTCCTGAACGACCCTGATGGCAACGAGATTGTGATCAGCGCACCGGAAACCCTGCCAAGAATGGGGACAATGCTGCCCTTTTGACTAGTGGGCGCACAGCTATTACCCTTGGTCAGGTCGAGTGCGAAGCGTGGCGTGAAGTCAACCCGCGTTGCGGGGCACCAGATCGTCCATGTCCAACGTCAGAGCCTTGGCAATCTGGGCAAGCACGGCCACGGAGCCGGGCTTCTTGCCGTTTTCGATTTCGGACAGGTATGCCTTGGAGATGCCTACCTGTGCAGCCAACTCACCCGCAGTCAGGCCGCGATACTTGCGCCAAGTACGAACCGGGTTCGCGCCCTCGAGAAGTGCTTCTGCCATATCCAGGGGGATTTCCTCCGTCCGCCCGGCAGCCAAGTCGGCTTCGACCTGACGCAGCCGTTCACGGTCATGCGCCTCCTCCAACTCATCCAGCAGCGCCTCATAATCGGCCTTGGACAAGGTGACGGTTTCGTCTGTGGTGGAGATTGGGCGGATGGCGTTCATTTGTATACTTCCCCTCTGATTTCAACGATACGGACGCGCATCGTGTCATCAATGCGGACCACGACATACACGGCCCGCCAGTCGCCCTGGCGGATACGGAAAGTGTCCTTCTCACCCTTCATCGCCTTCACATCGAAGGGATGGGGGGCAAAGGGTTCCGCCGCCACAATCCGCAGCTTTGCCAGCAAAGCCTTGCGTGCCGTGGGTGGCATTTTGTCCATGCCCTTCAGGGCCGCCTTTTCGATGACCAGCTTCATAGGGGAATGTTCGCAAATAGCGAACAGTTTTGCAAAGGCGTTTTTCGCAAATGACGAAATAAATGGTACGTAGGCGACAGGTCTAACAACCATCACAACCCCGCCGCCCGGCGCAGGTCCTCATTCATGCGGGTCTGCCAGCCGGCCCTCACGGATGCGGCAACGGTATCCCATGGCGCACGGCCAACGCCTTCATGATAGCGACCCTTGTGCCCGCAAAGCGCAAGCCACCATGCCGCCCCGTCTCCAAGCCATCATCGGCATCATCACCAAAGATCAGCAGCGGCAGGCCCTGGTTCGCCTCCCCCACCAGCGCCACAACCTCCGCCCGTGGGCGCGGAAAATCGTGACGCCGCACCTCCACCTGCTCCGCGATCACCGGGAACCGGGCCAGGATGCCCTCGAAGAACATGCAGTCGGCGCAATAGAAGCGCTGGCCGGGATATTTCTCATCCGGGAAGTCGGGCGGCAGCAGGTACAGGATGTCGCGGGTCATGGGGTCCTCCTCCATCTGCCCCCTTCTACCATGGCAGGGACCTTGCCAACCACCCGCACCCGCGCCATTGTTGCGAATGATTTGCGATTGGCAGCGGAAAGCAGAATGACCGAGCCGAACAGCCGCCGCCGCTGGCGGCCCTTCTATATCGCGCTGGGCTATGTCTGCGTAGGCTTGGGCATGGCGGGAACGGTGCTGCCGGTCCTGCCGACCACGCCGTTTCTGCTGGTGGCGCTGTGGGCCTATTTCCGTTCGCATCCGGAAAAGGCGCAGAAACTGCTGGACCATCCGCGCTGGGGGCCGATGCTGCGCGACTGGCATGAACAAAGGGCCATCCCGACCCGGGCGAAGATCGCGGCGGTGACGGTGATGGCCCTGTCCTGGGTCGTCGTGTTCTTCACGGCAAAAGGCACCTGGGTGCCCGTGATTGTCGGCGTCATCCTGTGCTGCACGGCGATTTTCGTCGCCACACGCCCGGCACCCAAACGCGGGTAATGTCGCATGCGGCCCGTTGGGCCTTATGCGACCTACGGTTCGTCGTAGGTCGCATAAGTGTCAGCGCATGCGACGCCCGTCCAGGGCTTACCCCGCCAGCAACCCGCGCAACTGCCGCCCCGCCACCGCCAGCATGGCGATGTCCAGCGCCGCCACACCGCGCAGGTCCGCCAGCAGGCTGTTGATCCGCTCCAGCGGGCCGGTGCGGTGTGCCGCCCAGGCCTCAAACAGGTCGCCGCCGCCCTGGACCTGCACCAGCACGCGCGCCGTCAGGCGGGCCTGCAAGTTGAACAGGTCATCCAGCGAGGCGGCCACCGCCTGACGCTGCCAGTGGTTCTCGGCCTTCACCTCTGCCGTGCGGGCGCGCAGATATTCCAGGCCCAGGCGGTCGCCCAGATCGAAATAGAGGTTGGCCACATCCGACGGGTCGCGGTTGGCCTCAACCGCGATTTCCGCGATGTCGGTGCTGGCCGCCAGCAGCGGCAGGGCCGAGACGCGGCGGGCAAGGTCGCCCGGCACCCCATCCTTGGACCAGTTGCCCGCCGTCTCAGCCAGCCATTTCAGGGCCGAGGGCGACAGGATGTCGGGCAGGTGACCCGTCAGCTCCTCCACCACCGGGGCCAGACGTGCCACCTCAGCGGCGATATCCAGCGGGTAGCTGCCATGGGCCAGGACCCAGGGCACGGCCCGGCGCATCAGGCGGCCCGTGTACAGCATCATGGCCGTCTGCACCGCCGCCGGCACCTTAGTATCCAACGCCTCCACCGCGTCCCACAGCCGGCGCAGGCCGAACGCGTCACGCACGATCAGATAGGCGCGGGCCACATCGCCCTCACTACGCCCCGTCTGTTCGACCATTTCCCAGGTGAAGGTCGGGCCGACGCGGTTGACCATGCCATTGGTGACGGCGGTGCAGATGATCTCGCGCCGCAACTGATGGCGTGCCACGGCATCCGGGAACCGTTCCTGCAAGGCCTTGGGGAAGTAGCGCATCAGATCGCGCTCAACCGTCTTATCCTCCGGCAGGTCGGATGCCAGCAACTGGTCATAAAGGTCGATCTTGGCATAGGCCAGCAGTACCGCCGTTTCCGGGCGGGTCAGGCCGCGCTTGGCATTGACACGCGCGGCGATTTCCTCGTCATCGGGCAGGAACTCGATGGCGCGGGACAGCTTGCCGGCCTTTTCCATGGTGCGGGCGAACCGGGCCTGATCCTCCAGCGTTTCCACCGAAATGGCCTGGGCGATGGTCAGGGCCTGGGTCTGCTTGTAATTGTCGGCCAGGACCAGATCCGCCACCTCATCCGTCATCTGGGCCAGCAGCACGTCGCGCTGTTCGCGCGTCATGCCGCCGCCATCCATGACGTCGCGCAGCAGTATCTTGATATTCACCTCATGGTCTGAGGTGTCCACACCGGCGGAATTGTCGATGGCGTCGGTATTGATCGAGACACCGGCCTGCGCCGCCTCGATACGGCCGCGCTGGGTGAAGCCAAGGTTCGCACCCTCGCCCACCACCTTGGCCCGCAGCTCGCGGCCATTCAGGCGGATCGGGTCATTGGCCTTGTCGCCGGCATCGGCGTTGGTCTCGTCGGTCGACTTCACATAGGTGCCGATGCCGCCCAGCCAGAGCAGTTCCACCTTGGCGCGCAGCACGGCCCGCATCAGCTCCGTCGGCGTCACACGCTCGTTCTGGATATCGAGCGCCTGACGGATTTCCGGCGACAGCGTCACCGACTTCGCCCCACGGTCGAAGATGGCACCACCGGGCGACAGCTTCGTCGTGTCGTAATCAGCCCAGGACGAGCGCGGCAGATCGAACAGGCGCTTGCGCTCCGCCCAGCTGCTGGCCGCATCCGGGTTGGGATCGACAAAGATGTGGCGATGATCAAAGGCGGCGATCAGGCGGATATGTTTGGACAGCAGCATGCCGTTGCCGAACACGTCGCCCGACATGTCGCCCACGCCGACAACCGTGAAATCCTCGTTCTGGATATCCTTGCCCAGCTCGCGGAAATGGCGCTTCACCGCCTCCCACGCGCCGCGTGCCGTGATGCCCATGCCCTTATGGTCGTAACCGGCGGAACCGCCAGAGGCAAAGGCATCGTCCAGCCAGAAGCCATACTCCCGCGACACGCCATTGGCGATGTCGCTGAAGGTGGCCGTGCCCTTGTCGGCGGCCACCACCAGATAGGGATCGTCGCTGTCCAAACGCACAACATCCACGGGCGGGATGACCACGCCGTTCTTCAAATTGTCGGTAATGTCCAGCAGGCCGCGCATCATCGTCTTATAGCATTCGATGACTTCGGCCATCACGGCCTCACGGCCCGCACTGGCCGGCACCGGGTTCTTCACGATGAAGCCACCCTTGCTGCCGACCGGCACGATCACGGCATTCTTGACGATCTGCGCCTTGATCAGGCCCAGAATCTCGGTACGGAAATCTTCCTTGCGGTCGGACCAGCGGATGCCGCCGCGGGCCACCTTGCCGCCGCGCAGATGGATGGCCTCCACACGCGGGCTATAGACCCAGATCTCCCGCCACGGGCGCGGAAGGGGCAGGTCGTCGATGGACCCGCTGTCCAGCTTGAAGGAGATGTAGCTCTTCGCCTTCCCGTCCGCCCCCTTCTGGAAGAAATTAGTGCGCAGGGTGGCGCGGATGATGTTCAGCATCCGGCGCAGGATGCGGTCTTCATCCAGGTTGGTGACGGCGTCCAGCGCGTGGTCGATCTCCAGGATCAAACCCTTGCGCTTGGTATCCACCTCATCCCGGCCCAGCTTGGCCAGGATGGCCGGATCATGGCTGAACCGGAACAGGTCCAGCAGCAGACGGGCGATGCGGGAATGGGTCGAGAGGGTATTCTCGATATATTCCTGGCTGAAATCGAACTTGGCCTGCTTCAGATACTTGGCATAGGCGCGGAAGATCGTGACCTCACGCCAATCCATGCCCGACAGCAGGACCAGACGGTTGAAGCCGTCCGACTGCGCCTCTCCGGTCCAGACACGCAGGAACGCATCCTCGAACGCCGCCTTCACACGGTCCAGCTCGACGGCCCGGCCATCGGCGGTGCGCATGTCGAAATCCTGCATGAAGACATTGGGCGTATCGCCCGGCAGTTCCACCTCGAACGGGCCGCCTTCGGCCAGGATGCGCAGACCCAGATGCTCCAGCATGGGCAGCACCTTGGACAGCTCGACCGGCCCGCCGGTCTGATAGACCTTGAAGAACAGCTGATGCGCATCCGCCTCCACCGGGCGGTGCAGGTTCAGCGCGATGCCGCCATTGGCAATGATCTGCTCGATCCGGGCGATATCGACCACCGCCTCGTCCGGCGTATAGGCCTCCTGATACGATGCCGGAAGGGTGGCATTGTACCGGCGGGCCAGTGCCAGACCGGCCGCCTCGCCCTTTTCCTCCACCAGCGCCTGGGTGAAGCGGTCGCGCCAGCCGCGCGAGGCTTCGATCAACTGGCTTTCCATCTCAGCCACATCCACGTCCGGCACCTTGCCGGGCGTCGTCTGCACGATCAGGTGAACGCGCGCCAGCACACTTTCCGACAGCGATACATTCACCTGGGTCGAGGTGCCGTCATAGGCCTTCTCGATCAACGCCTGCAGGCGCTTACGCAGATCGGTATCGTAACGATCACGCGGAACATGGATCAATGCGGAAACGAAACGCTCAAACGGGTCCTTGCGCACGAACAGGGCGACACGCTGCCGCTCCTGCAGATGCAGCACGCCCATGGCGATGTCGAACAGCTCGTCATCGCCAATCTGGAACAGCTCGTCACGCGGATAGGTTTCAAGGATATGGACCAGCGCCTTGCCATCATGGCCGCGTCCGTCAAAGCCCGACCGGGCGATGACGCGGTTCACCTTCTGGCGCAGGAACGGGATATCGCGGGATGACCGGTTATAGGCGGTGCTGGTGAACAGGCCGACGAACAGCCGCTCGCCCACTTCCTCACCCGCCTCGTTGAACAGCTTGACCATGACGGCATCCAGGGGCGCGCGGCGATGTACCGTGCTGTCCTTATTGGCCTTGGTCACCATCATGAAGCGAGGGTGGCGGACAAACGCCTTCACCTCCGGCGGCAGGGTGGAGAAATAGCGCAGACCGTCAAAGACGCTGACCTCGTCATCGCGCAGCAGGCCCAGGCCGGCACCGGTCTGGATGTCCAGCGTCTCCTCGCCATTATCCTTGCCCAGGCGGTATTCGCGGATGCCAAGGAAGATGAAATGGTCTTCATCCATCCAACGCAGGAAGGCCAGGCCCTCCTCCCGCTCCTCCGCCGCCACGGGGCCATACTGGCCCGCAATGGTTTCGGTCAGGCGGGCGCGCATGGCGTGGAAATCGGTGACGGCGGCGCGGACATCGGCCAGTACGGCGGCGATGCTGGCGCGGATCGCGTCCAGTTCATCGTTGCCGGTGATCTGGTCGACCTCGATATGCATCACCGATTCAGCAATGGCGTCGGCGGGTGCCTCACCATTCTGCCAGATGGCGGTCAGGCGGCCATCGCCGTCGCGGCTGACCTTGATCACGGGATGCACCACCAGATGGACCGTCAGGCCCCGGCGGTTCAGTTCGGCGGAAACGCTGTCCACCAGGAAGGGCATGTCGTCATTGACGATTTCCACCACCGTATGGTGAGCATGCCAGCCATCGCTGTCGACGCGCGGGTTCAGGACGCGGACCAGCGCGTCACCCGGCTTGCGCGTGCCCCCGAACTGCATGATGGCGATGGCGGCGCCATACAGCTCATCAGCGGTGGAGCGCAGCATGTCGTCGGGCGACACGTTGCGATAGAAGGCCCGGACGAACGCTTCGGCCAGGCCGGCCTTTTCCTTGGACAACCGGCTGCGCAACTTGGCGACAACCTGATCCAGCAGCTCGGACTTACGCTGTTCGAGCTTGAACGCCATGGTGTTTCTCCCGCAATGGACCGCATCTTGTCGGGGCGGATTTGTGGCTGGATGTGCCCCGGCACGGTTTGCGGGCAACACCTTGCTCCTTTTATGCGTCGTCAGAAAGAGGGTCGGGTGACAGTTCGGCGTTCCGGAACGCTTATGCTGCCGACGGGCTGGCATACGGCATTCCATTGCTTTACAAGCGACTACGGCTTTCTTTTCGAATCCGACCGTTCCGACCCGTCCGCCAGAGAGGGAGCAAGCGACCCGTGCCCGTGCCCGACTCGACAGTGCTGGGCCTGACCGCCGTCATCGTCGCCGTGACGGACGAGGTGCCGCGCGTGCTGGTGGTGCGGCGCATGACGCACAACCTCGCCACGCCGGAACAGCGGGATGCCACCGCAGGGCAGGACGCCCTGCCCTTCGGCCCCTTTACCGCCGACCGCGATCGCACCCTGGAACAGGGTCTGCGCCGCTGGGTGGAGGAACAGACGGGCCTGCCGCTGCGCTATGTCGAACAGCTTTATACGTTCGGGGACAAGTATCGCGACCCGCGTGAGCTGGAGGGCGGGTCGCGCGTCGTTTCCGTCGGCTATATGGCGCTGGTGCGGGAGGCACCGCTGTCGGGCAGCGGGGCCGCCGAATGGCACGATTGGTACGATTACTTCCCATGGGAGGATTGGCGCGATGGCCGCCCCGCCCTGCTGACCCGTACCATCATGCCCGCATTGTCGCGCTGGATCGCGGCCGCCCCCGACAGCGCCATCGCCGCCGCCCGCGCCGAACGTGTCTCCACCACTTTTGCCGAAGAGGAGCTGTGGGACACCGAACGCGTGCTGGAACGCTACGAACTGCTCTACAGCGCCGGTCTGGTGGAAGAGGCGTTGCGCGACCGCGCCATCCGCCAGCGTCTGGGCCTGACCCTGGACAATGGCCACCTGAATGAACCCGATCTGGCCATCCAGATGGGCACCCCCATGGCCCAGGATAACCGCCGCATCCTGGCCGTGGCGCTTGGCCGGCTGCGCGGCAAGCTGAAATACCGCCCCCTGGTGTTCGACCTGCTGCCCCAGCAATTCACCCTGTTCCGGTTGCAGCGGACGGTGGAGGCACTGTCGGGCGTGCAGCTTCACAAACAGAATTTCCGCCGTCTGGTCCTGGCCGGCGGTCTGGTGGAGGCCACCGGCTCCCAGGAAGCCCATACCGGTGGCCGCCCGGCGGAACTGCACCGCTTCCGCCGCGATGTGCTGCGCGAACGGGTCGCGGCGGGGATTGGGCTGCCACAGGTGCGGATGGTGGATTGAGTGTGGCTGCTTCGTCCGATGTGGGACATAGTTTGAATTCGCAACACCCAATTTCTTACCAATCTTGTGCGATTCCTATGCGGGGAATTCAGATGGAAGATGAAATCATCTATTCAAATAGCACTCTCAGTATCACTAAGGGAAAATTGCGTAAAAATGGAGGTGAGTTTAAAATTTCAGAAATATCAGAGATATGGATAGGTCGCAGCAGTCATCTACCTATGGCTATTTTTATATTTCTCTCATTATCGATTGTATTTTTTATCATTTTATCGATAAATCCAGATATTTTTCAGTTATTTGAATTAATAGCTTGGCTATCTATAGCATTTCCACCGACAATTTTATTTATTTTATTTTTAATATCAGCCATTCTATATTTTTTATATGCTATTTTATCTAACATGAATAGGAACTATATTTTAATGGTTCGCATTTCTGATGAAATCATTCAAATTATCGAGAGCAATGACTATGATCAAGTCAAAGAAATTAAGCACATTATCGAAATTCAGAACCCACAACACATAAAGTAAATATGACGATCAGGCATAATAAAGGAATGATCCACACGCCCCGCCTGCTCCTGCGCCCCTGGCTCGACAGCGACCTGGACGCCCTCACCGCCATCAATGATGACCCCGCCGTCTATCAATGGCTGGCCGGTCCCTTCACGCGGGAGATGAATGCCGCTAGCATCCAGCGGCAGCAGGGGTTTCAGGCCGAACATGGTTTCTGCTACTGGGCTGTGGTGGAAAAGGCGTCGGGCGCGCTGATCGGCATGGCCGGCCTGATGCCCGTCACCTTCGATGCCGGTTTCCTGCCTGCCGTTGAAATCGGCTGGCGCCTGTCGCCGGCCTTCCAGGGGCGGGGCTACGCGACAGAGGCGGCGAAGGCGGCCCTGGACTACGGGTTCGGCCCGGCGGGATTGCGGGAGATCGTATCATTCACCGTGCCGCATAACCGTGCCTCACGCGCCGTCATGGAACGGATCGGCCTTCGCCACGAACCGGCGATGGATTTCGACCATCCCCGGCTGGCGGAAGGACATCCCCTGCGTCGGCATGTTTTTTATCGGATCAGAACCACCTGATCTTCAGCGCAAAGCACCCCCCAAACAAACAACGCCCGGCAGCAGGTCACCCCACTGCCGGGCGTCGACCCCCAGCCAGATCCCCGTGAGGGGACCCCAATTTCAACATCATGCCGACCGTTTGTCGCCAACCGGTGGGGTTACCCAATATCCCCGTGCATGTGCCGGAAGCACTTTGCTAAACGCGTGCCAAGTGCCAATCCGGCCCCTGACAACGCTTTCCCATACCCCCACCACCAGAGCACCTGCCCATTCAAACGGCACTGCCGCCCAAATGGGCAGAGAACTCAGCGCACCACCGGCACGCGGGCGTCCGACTGCCAGAAGGACCAGCGCACGCCCATGCCGACGCTGTAATTGGTCTTGTCGCGGAACAGGGGGCTGTCCTCGTTCGCCGACCCGCCGTAATAGCCGACCTGCGCCGCACCGAACACCAGCAGACGATCATTGATGGGATAGGCCACGCCCAGCGTGGCCTTGGTGCCGATATAGCCGTCATCGGCCTTGTAGGCCCGGCGGCTGGCCGTGGCATAGGCGGCATCGACGCCGTAGAAATAATCATTCACCCCGTCAAAGCCGAAGACGGGGCCGATGGAGGCATAGCCGCGCAGCTTGGTCCCGCCCAGCGAGCGGTCGGACCAACTCAGTTCCGGATTGACGCTGATGCCTTCATAATCAAACCCGATCAGGCGGGTGGCGATGACGGCACGCACCTCCACGCCCAGATCGACCTGTACATCCGCATGCTTGGGCATGAAATGCCAGGTGGCTTTGGGCCCCGCCTCGATCAGCAGGTCCAGGTCGGGCATGCCCTCGCGGGCCTTGTTGTCCTTGCTGTCGACATCGAACGACCCGTCCAGACCGATATCCAGCTCAAACCGCCCATCGGCCATTTCCTGGCGCGCGCGGATGAAGCCGTTGTCGCCGATGCGCAGATTGTCGCCGCGATAGATCAGGAACGGTACCGGCAGCGCCTTGAACTGTCCCTCAGATGCCGCCGGATAGTGCGCGACATAGCCACCGGCGGCCAGGATGCTGGCTTCCCACAAGGGCGCGGTCTGGTCCGTCGTCTCCATCCCGAACAGGGCCGATTGTGCGGCAGCGGGGCCGGACAGGGCCAGCAGGGTGGTGGCAAGGGCGGCAAGGCGGCGGATCATGGGGCAGAGAACCGGTCATGTTGCAGGGCGGCATAGCTCTACCGCATCGCCGCCCCCGCCGCCACATCCACCAAGGGGCTACACAAAATGCCGCCCCGCATCCCCAACCCTTACTTCTTCCCCTTCATCATGAAGGCCTGGAAGGCCGCCATGGCTTCGGGGGAGCGCAGGCAGGCGCCGAAAATCTGGCCTTCCTTCTTCATGGTGGCCAGCACCTCTGCCTGATTGGGCCGCATCAGGGCCTTGGTCTGGCGCATGGCACCCACCGGCTTGGCGGCCAGGGCCTTGGCCTTGGTCAGTGCGGTTGCCGCCAGATCGGCGGCGGGCACGATGCCCGACAGGATGCCCGTGGCCAGCGCCTCATCGGCACCCAGTGGTTCACCCAGCATCAGCATGCGGGCCGCCTGGGCATGGCCCATGGTGCGCGGCATCAGGATGGAACTGGCCGCCTCCGGCACCAGCCCAAGATCGACGAACGGCACATGCAGGCGCGCGTCGGGCGACGCATAGACCAGATCGCAATGCAGCAGCATGGTGGTGCCCACGCCGACCGCCATCCCCTCCACCGCCGCCACCAGGGGCAGCGGCGATGTCGCCAGCGCAAACAGGAACTGGAACACCGGCGCCTCATCATTGGCGGGCGGGTTGGCCAGGAAATCGCCGATATCATTGCCGCCGGTGAAGAACCCGCCCGCCCCCTGGAACAGGACGGCGCGGATGCCGGCATCGGGCGCGCTCTTCAACGCCTCGGCCATCGCGGCATACATGGCGGCGGTCAGGGCGTTGCGCTTGTCGGCGCGGTTCAGGGTGATCGTGCGCACGCCGTCGGCGTCACTCACCAGCACATGCTCGGTCATTTAAGGCGCTCCCCAGCCTGGGATTATGGTTGGCGCACAGGACGCCCGAACCCGCCTGCGCCGTCAAGCCGGAAAGCGCACGACCGTGCGGAAAGGCAGCTTGGACCGCTATTTCTTCTTCGGCTTACGGGGTGCGCGCAACGCCACCTCGAACGCAGGCCGGACCCAGACCATGAGGCTGTCGGAATCCTCCAGCGCGTCCGCGGGCGGCCGATGATAATTCATCGTCCGCTCTGGCTGGTCCTCATAGGGTGCGAAGGCAGGCAGGCCCAGCGCCTCATAGGTGGGGCGGTTCTGCGCATCGGTCTTCAGATAAAGCTCCTCACCCGCGACCAGGGCGAAAGTCAGCCCGTCAAGCGACAGGCCCCAGCCGCCGAACATCGACCGCGCCACCACCGGCCCCAGCGGCTGCATCAGCTCCAGAACATGGGTGACAAACGGGGGCGGGCGGCGCGGGGCCATGGGCGGGCCTTACTTCTTGCGGAAGGCATCCAGGGCGACGACGGTGCCGGTCGGCTTGGGCGTATCGTCATCGGGCTCGTCCACTGCGACCGTGACCTCTCCCGCGTCGTGCTCCATCTCCTCCTCATCCACCAGCAGGTCCGGCATATCATCGGGCTGGAACTGCAGGACGAAATTCACCGACGGGTCGGCGAAGGTGATGATGGTGATGTAGGGAACGACCAGCCGGCGCAGCACACCGCCGAACGACAGGGTGACGGCGAACTTATCGTTTTCCACCGTCAGGTCGTAGAACTGGTACTGCAGGACGATGGTCATCTCCGTCGGGTACTTGGCGCGGAGATAGTCCGGGATATCCACCCCTTCGGCATCGGTGCGGAAGGTGACATAGAAATGATGTTCGCCCGGCAGCTGTCCGCCCCGGTTCAGAACCTCGCGCAGGGCCTGTCTGACGACGCCACGCTTGGCGGCCTCGACCATGCGGTCATAGCGGAGCATTTCCTCGGACATCGGTTAAGCGAACCCCTGGCAACGAACGCGACGGAACAGACCGTCCCCCATCTGGCCCCAGACAAGCCTATTACGGTCGGATAATCAAGCGTCGGGCGCAAATGTCTGCGTTCCCGCGTGCAGCCATGCGGGAATGGGGGCTTAACCGGGCACTCAAAGGCACGGATGCGCCCGCCCGGCTTCTCAAGGGAACAAAATAATAAGGTGGGGGGATTCTGTTGCCCAGCTCCCCCCGGGCTGCGAACTAAGCTAACTGACTAACGCCCTTAAGGGGGAATTAGGCAGCCATGCGAAGGTCAGACGCCGAGTTATCGTTGGCATCTATGAGGTTTGACCCGATAACGGCGGTATCATGCCGAGGGAAGACTATGCCTTTATTACGCGCGTCGATCCTGTTTCGCCCCCATGAACCAATGGCCATCAGGCCAAAGGTGAATGGTGGAGGCGCCGGGTACCGCCCCCGGGTCCGCAACGTCTATTCCACACCGCGTTTATCCCCATAGTCGGGCGAACCCGACAGGCTTCATATAGGCGATTGCGACGCGGGTTTAAAGGGGGATGTTCGGGGGCTGAATAGGCATCCGCCCTCACCCTCCCAAACGTTGGCGCGTTCGGGCCCCTCCCTCTCCCACTTCGTGGGCGAGGGAGGGGCCCATCGGTGTCAACCGATGGGAGGGTGAGGGAGCAAGAGCAGGGAACCACAGCCCCCTTAAGGCGCCCCCGCCGTCCCGTTCGACCGTGGGTCCGCACCGCCGCGCCACTGGCCCGTCATCTTGTCAATCCCGTTCAGCTTGCCCCCGAAATCATCGACCACCACCTCATGGCCCATGGCGCGCAGCTGGTCGGCCATGCCGCCAACCGCCGTCCCCGCCTCGATGCGGATCGTCTCCCCGCTGCCCATGAAGGTGGGCAGGGCGAGTGCTGATTGCACATCCAGCTTCCAGTCCAGCACCCCGACAATGGCCTTGGCGACCTGCGCGATGATGGTCGGCCCGCCGGCGGCCCCGATGGCCAGCACGGCCTGACCGCTCTGGTCATAGACGATGGTGGGCGACATGGAACTGCGCGGGCGTTTGCCCGGCTCCACCCGGTTGGCGGTGGGTACACCGTCTACATCGGGGATGAAGTTGAAATCCGTCAGCTCATTATTTAGCACATAGCCGTCCACAATGATGCCGGAGCCATAGATATCCTCGATGGTGGAGGTCATGGAGGCGACATTGCCCCATTCATCGGCGACGGAGAAATGGGTGGTGCCGGGGATTTCATTGTCGGGGATCTCCGACACGCGCGGCGCATCCTTCGGGTTGCCCGCCGGCGCCTTGGGCATGGCCTTTTTCGGGTCGATCAGCTTGGCCCGCTCCTTGATATAGGCGGGGTCGGTCAGCCCCTCTACCGGCACCTTCACATGGTCGGGATCACCCAGCCATTTGGCCCGGTCGGCATAAGCCAGCCGCATCGATTCGCCGATGATATGCCAGGCCTCCAGGCTGTTCGGCCCCATGGCCGGAATATCGAACCCTTCCATCTGTTTCAGGATGGTCAGAACGGCAATCCCACCGGACGAAGGCGGCCCCATGCCGCAGACCGTGTAGACGCGGTAGGTGCCACAGACAGGCGGGCGCGGCACGGCGCGGTAATTCACCATATCATCCGCCGTGATGATGCTGGGGTTGCGGGCCGCGTTGGCCACCGCCGCGCGCAGCCGATCCGCCGCCGGCCCCTTGTAGAAGGCGTCCGCCCCCTTCTCCGCCACCAGGGTCAGGAGATCGGCCAGCTTGGGGTTCTTGATCACCGATCCCGCCGGCTTGGGCGACCCGTCGGGCTGGTAATAAAGCGCCTGCGCTTCCCGTGACACGGACAGCAGCGGCTTCTGTTCCTCCAGCATCTTCACCATGCGCGGCGTGACGACAAAGCCGTCGCGCGCCAGCCGAATCGCCGGCTGGAACAAAGCCTTCCAGGGCAGCTTGCCATGGCGGGCATGGGCCAGCTCAATCAGGCGGATATTGCCCGGCACACCCACCGACAGGCCGCCGGCCCGCGCCAGCTCATAATCCATTTCCTGGCCGTTCTTCATGAAGCGGTCGGGCTTGGCCGCCGATGGCGCCTCCTCCCGCCCGTCATAGCTGAACGTGTCCTTGCTGCCGGCGGGGTGATACAGCAGGAAGCCGCCGCCGCCGATGCCCGACGATTCCGGCTCCACCACCGTTAGGGCCAGCATCAGGGCCGCCGCCGCATCGGCCGCCGACCCGCCCTGGCGCAGGATTTCCCGCCCCGCATCGGTGGCACGCGGGTCCGCCGACGACACCATGGCCTTGCCCATGGGCAGCGCCGTGACCACCGCCCCTTCCTTCTGCGCCCAGGCCCCCATGGCCGGTATCGCGCACAGCGCAGTAGCAAGGCAAAGCGACAGGGCAAGCGAACGCAAGCGGGTCATCGCGGGGCATCTCCGGCTGGGCTGAAGTACCGTCAGCTTCCCACGAAAAACACGGCCATCATACTGTAAAATATTGATTATTTTCTGGGCAGGGTGCCGCTCATACCGCCACATCCGCCTTGATCGGCGGGTGCGGGTCGTAACCTTCGACCACGAAATCCTCGATCCGGTAGGCGTCGATGCTGTCGGCGCGCGGGGTTAGGGTCAGGCGCGGCAGGGGGCGCGGGGTGCGGGACAGTTGTTCGCGGGCGGCGTCCAGGTGGTTGAGGTAGAGATGCACATCCCCACCCATCCACACAAACTCCCCCAGGCGCAGCCCCGCCTGCTGCGCCAGCATGGCCTGCAAGGCCACGGCGCCGGTCAGGTTGAAGGGCAGACCCAGCAGCACGTCGCAGCTGCGCTGATACATCAGGCCATTCAGACGGCCATCACTGGTGACATGGTACTGATAGACCATGTGGCAGGGCGGCAGGGCCATGCCGCCCAGGTCCGGCACATTCCAGGCATGGAACAGCAGGCGACGGCTGGCGGGTGTTTCGCGCAGGCCCTTGATCAGGGCCGCGATCTGGTCATGTTCGCGCCCATCGGGACCCAGCCAGCGGCGCCATTGCTTGCCATAGACCGGCCCCAACTCGCCCCAACGGGTGGCGAAGGCGTCATCCTCGACAATCCTCTGCTCAAAATCCTTCTGGCTGATCGCCTCCCCCGTTTCCCGGCGATAGGTGGCGAGCGGCCAGTCGGTCCAGATGGTGACCTTTTCCTTCAGCAGCGGCTGGATATTGGTGCCGCCGGTCAGGAACCACAGCATCTCCTTGACCGCCAGTTTCCAATAGACGCGCTTGGTGGTCAGGATGGGGACCGTCCCATCCGACAGGTCGAACCGCATCATGGCCCCGAACAGGGATTTGGTGCCCACACCCGTCCGGTCCACGCGGGCGTCGCCACGAGCCAGGATGTCTTCCATCAGGTCCAGATATTGCTGTTCGGGATGGCGCATCGCTTGTCGGCCCTGCTTTGCCAGTCATGCTGCAAGTGGTTGTTCATTAGCCCGGCGGGCGGCTATTGTCACCCATCGACCGTCTGGAGACTTCGCCTTGTTCCTTTCCGTGATCGCCGCCGTCGCCCGCAACGGGGTTATCGGTCATGAAGGCCGCATGCCCTGGAAGCTGCCCAATGATCTGCGCTTCTTCAAGCAGGTGACCATGGGCAAGCCCATGATCATGGGCCGCAAGACCTGGGAAAGCTTCGGGTCCAAGCCGCTGCCCGGTCGCCCGCATATCGTGATCACCGGCAACCGCGATTTCGTGGCAGAGGGCGCGATTGTCGTCCATGACCTGGAAACCGCCATCGCCACGGGCAAGCGCCTGGCGGAAGAGGCCGGCGGGAACGAGGTGATGGTGATCGGTGGGGCACAGATCTACGCCGCCGCCCTGCCCCTGGCCGACCGCGTATTCCTGACCGAGATTGCGGCCAGCCCCGTGGGCGACACCCATTTCCCGGAATTCGACCGCACCGCCTTCCTGGGCGAGGAACTGGGCATGCAGATGGCCAAGGGGCCGGAAGAACCCGCCTTCCGCGTCATGCTGTTCCATCGGCGGTAAGGCGATGGCGGCGCTGCTTCCCTGGCAGGAAATGACAGTCGGGTCTGGCCTGATGCTGTCGGCAGCGTCCAGCATAAGGGTCGATCCCGGCATGCTGGAGCAGCAGGTTCAGGCGGCCATCGACAGCGTGCCGGATGAGCAGCGCAACCGTTTCGGCAACCCCAGCGGCGATTGGACGGCCATCACCTTGCTGTACACGGACCCGAAGGGGATGCCGGTGCCACAGCCGCCGCTGGCCCATATCCCCCTGCTGACCGACCTGCTGCGCGATGCCGGTATTGATCCGTTCGGTCTGCACATCACGCGGCAGCCGCCGGGTGTGGACCTGAAATGGCATTTTGACCATCAGGCCCTGCATCTGAACATCTGCCGTCTGCTGCTGCCGGTGCGGGTGCCGGCGGATGCCTTCACCTGGATCGGGCATGAGAAGGTGGCCTATCCGCCCGGCACCCTGTGGACAGGCGATTTCGCCCTGCCGCATCAGGTGGAGAACCAGACGGACCAGGAACGGATCGTCATCGCCATCGACAGCCACGTGACGCCCGCCATCCAGGCCCTGTTTCCCGCCGACCTCTATGCCCACGCTGAACAGCGTATGGCGCTGACCCAGCAGGCAATCAACCTCCTCGCCGCAGCTCGCGCCAAGGCGGGCTGACACCGGACAAAATTCTTGACCGATCGTTCGCTTTCACTCAATGTCTCCATCGGAGACTTCAAGCCATGCTGAAAATCATCCTTCCCCTGTTGTTCAAGGTGAGGCCCAAGATGGTCTATGACATGATCCGCCAGCAGATGGTGGGTTCCCTGCCCTTCGTGCGCCATTGCGGCATTGATCTGGTCAGCATTGGCGACGGCACCGCCGAGGCCCGGGTGACCGACCGGGCGGAGGTGAAGAACCATATCGGCACGCCCCATGCCGGCGTCATCTTCACGCTGGCGGAGACGGCCAGCGGCGGGGCGATGGCCGGGGCCATGGCGCCTGTCCTGGCGGGCATCCGCCCCGTGGCGGCCCAGGCCACGATCCAGTATCTGGCCGTGGCCAAGGGCGACCTGCGCGCCGTGGCCCGCACGGGCCGGTCGGGTGCCGATCTGCGGGCGGAACTGGAATCCTCGGGCAAGGTGCGCTTCCCCGTGGAGGTGGAGATCCTGGACGGCGCCGGCAGCCCCGTGTCGAAGATGGTGGTGGAATGGTACGTCAGCCCCAAGCGGTCCTGACCACCGACTTGGCCCCCCGCCGCGACAGCTTTCACCATGGCGACCTGCGCGCCGCATCCCTATCGGCGGCCCTGGCCATGGTGGAGGCAGGCGGCCCGGAGGCCCTGTCCTTCCGCGCGGTCGCGGCGGCGGTCGGTGTCAATCACCGCGCGCTTTATCGCCATTTCGCGGACAAGCATGAACTGACCCTGGCCCTGGCGGCACAGGGGTTCGATGGGCTGGCCGCCGTGATCCAGGCCGGGTTCGATGGCGAGGGGGGACAGCCCTGCCCCGGCCCGCTCTATCGCGCCTATGTGGATTTCGCCCTGGACCGGCCCGCCCTCTACGCCCTGATGTATGGCATTCCGGGACAGGATTATCTGACCCATCCGGCCCTGGCCCCGTCGGTCGCCAAGGTCACGCGCCTTGCGGGCAAGGCCTTCCGCCGGGTGGACGATCCGGCCGGCTTCTCCATCGCGATCCGCGACCGCGTCATGCGCGCCTGGGGAGAGGTGCATGGCCTGTGCGACCTGTGGCAGCGCGGGGCGCTGCGGGCACGGGATGCCGCATCGGCCAAGGCCTATATCCTTGGTTTGCTAACACCATGATTCGCCCGCCACCTCTGCGCCGCGCGATATCCCGCCGCGCTTGTTTGGCACTTCACGCCAGGGCACGGGCGGCTATCTTCTGCACGCCATGCAATTGACCACCATCCCCGAACACATCCTCCCGGACGCCCTGGCCGCCGTTGCCCGCCACTTGGCCCCCGAAAGCCGGACGGCCAAGGTGCTGGCCCGCATTGCGGCCACGCGCGATCTGATCGCGCTGGGTGTGGACACGCCTTCCCACCGGGCGGCGGGTGTGGATCTGGCCCGCCGCTTTGGCATCGGCGTGATCGATGAGGAGCCGCAGGCCGCCTTTTCCTATGACGGTCACGCCATCCGCACCCGGTCAGAGGCCTATGTCCTGATCCATGAGGTGGCGCACTGGCTGGTGGCCCCGCCCGAACGCCGGGGCCTGATCGATTTCGGCCTGGGTGCGGGCCCTGAGTCCGGTCGCGTGGACGAGGCCAACCGCGCGCTGGCCGTGGGCCAGGATGACCAGATACGGGAAGAGGCGCTGGCCTCGCTCCTGGGCATCCTGTGGGAGGTGGAACTGGGTCAGCCCGCCATCCTGGCCTTCCTGGAACAGAACTGGCTGGAGGGCTGGGAACGGCCAGCCTGCGCTGAGAATCTGACCGATAATGTCGAAGCGCTTTTCCAGGCGGGTTTGATCAATGCGGATGGGCGGCCAATTCCGCCGGAATCGTGCGCGGATCGCACCCGCGCCGCAGCTTGATTTCGTTATTTCACACCCCCTTGCGGGTGGTTTGAGGATGCGGTTCCCTTAGGGCAAAACCATTTGCCCCAGGGGGGAAACATGTCCGGCGCACCCGCCATCCTGTCCATGATCGGCAACACCCCGATCGTCCGTATCACCCGTTTCGATACCGGCCCGTGCGAGCTGTATCTGAAGCTGGAGAACCAGAATCCCGGCGGCTCCATCAAGGACCGTATCGCGCTCAAGATGATCGAGGCGGCGGAGGCAGAGGGCAAGCTGGCCCCCGGCGGCACGGTCATCGAGGCGACGGCAGGCAATACCGGCCTGGGTCTGGCCCTGGTCTGTGCGGCCAAGGGTTACCGCCTGATCCTGGTCATCCCGGACAAGATGGCCACCGAAAAGATCAACAATCTGCGCGCCCTGGGTGCACAGATCCACATCACAAGGTCGGATGTGGGCAAGGGCCACCCCGCCTATTACCAGGACATTGCCGAACGCCTGTCGAATGAAATCCCCGGCAGCTTCTATGTGAACCAGTTCGCCAACCCCGCCAATCCCCGCGCGCATGAGGAATGGACGGGTCCGGAGATGCTGGACCAGATGGGCGGCGACATCGACGCGGTGGTGGCCGGCATCGGCTCTGGCGGCACCTTCACGGGCCTGGGCACCTTCTTCGCCAAGGCCAGCCCAAAGACCGCCATGGTCATCGCCGACCCGGTGGGGTCCATCATCGCCGATCTGGTGAACAAGGGCACGCATGACGAACCCGGTTCCTGGGTGGTCGAAGGCGTGGGCGAGGATTTCGTGCCCCCCATCTGCGACCTTCAGTACGCCAAGGCCGCCTACTATGTCAGCGATACCGAAAGCCTGAACGCCGCGCGCGACCTGCTGCGGCTGGAGGGCATCCTGGCCGGGTCCTCATCGGGCACGCTGTTCGCGGCGGCGCTGAAATATTGCCGGGCGCAGACGACGCCCAAGAAGGTCATCACGTTTGTCTGCGACACGGGCAACAAGTACCTGTCAAAGATGTTCAACGATGCCTGGATGGAAGATCACGGCTTCACCCCGCGCGAACGGCACAATGACCTGCGCGACCTGATGACCCGCCGCTTCGACAAGGGCCAGGTGGTGACGGTGGGGCCGGAGGATACGCTGCTGACCGCGTACAAGCGGATGCGGATTTCCGACGTGTCACAGCTTCCCGTGATGGAAGGCGAACGGGTGATCGGCATCCTGGATGAAAGCGACCTGCTGCTGCATGTCGAAAAGGACCCGGCGCGGTTCCGCGACAAGGTCTATACGGCCATGGTCAACCGTCTGGAAACCCTGCCCGTGACCGCGACCATGGCCGACCTGCGCGCCCTGTTCAACCGCAACATGGTGGCCATCATCATGGACGGCCCGGTGTTCCTGGGCCTGTTGACCCGCACCGACGTGCTGAACCATCTGCGCCGGCAGTTGGGATAGGGGTTGCCACACGTCGCATGCGCTTGCGCTTATGCGACCTACGTCTGAACCGTAGGTCGCATAAGGGCGAATGCCCGCATGCGACGCCCATCAAAACTCACATCGTCGTCTTGTTATCCAGCGCATAACCCGCCGACCGAACGGTGCGGATCACATCCTGTTCTTCCGTCTCGTTCAGCGCCTTGCGCAGCCGGCGGATATGCACGTCCACGGTGCGCAGCTCGACATAGACGTCGTGGCCCCAGACGATGTCCAGCAACTGTTCACGCGAAAAAACCCGCCCCGGATGCTGCATGAAATGGCGCAGCAGGGCGAATTCCTTCGGCCCCAGATGGATATCCCGGCCCCCGCGCCGCACGCGGTGCGCCGCCAGATCCATGGAGATGTCGGAGAAGCGCAGCAGTTCTTCCGCCAGACCCGGCGAGGCACGGCGCAGGACGGCGCGGATGCGGGCGACCAGTTCGGTGGGGCTGAACGGCTTGGACAGGTAATCATCCGCCCCGCTATTCAGGCCGCGGACCTTGTCGGCCTCCTCCCCACGTGCCGTCAGCATGATGACGGGCGTCTCACGGGTCTTGGGATTGCGGCGCAACTGGCGGCAGACCTCCAGCCCGCTCATCAGCGGCAGCATCCAGTCCAGCAGGATCAGATGCGGGCTGCGCTCATCGGCCAGCAACAGGGCTTCTTCCCCGTCACCGGCGGTGATGACCCGGAACCCTTCGCGTTCCAGGTTGTAGGACAGCAGCGTGACGAGGTCGGCCTCGTCTTCAACAACCAGGATCAGCGGCTTCAAGGCGGCGTTCATCGGGGTCCCTTGGCGCTAGATGGTGGCGGGGCGGGGCTAACTCAGCCCTCGCCCTCGACCGGTTCAATGATGGTGAAGCTGGACTTGTCGCCCTTGGGCCGTTCCGCCGTCAGCGGCTGGCCCCGGACCAGGAAATGCACGGTCTCCGCGATGTTCGTCGCATGGTCGCCGGCGCGTTCCAGGTTCTTGGCAATGAACAGCAGATGCGTGCAGGGGGTGATGTTGCGCGGGTCTTCCATCATATAGGTCAGGACCTCACGGAACAGGCTGGTATAGAGGTCATCCAGCTCTTCATCTCGGTGCCAGGCGGCCACGGCCTTGTCGACATCGCGGTCGATATAGGCGTCCAGCACATCCTTCAGCATTTCCTGCACCAGACGGCCCATGCGCGGGATGGTCCCGGCCGGGCGCATCACGGGAAGCTGGGCCAGCGCGATGGAGCGCTTGGCGATATTGGCGGCATAGTCGCCCGTGCGCTCCAGATCGGCGGAGATTTTCAGCGCCGCCAGCACCTCACGCAAATCCACGCCGACCGGTGCGCGCAGCGCCAGCATGCGGATGGCATCATGTTCGATCTGGCGTTCAAACTCATCCAGGCGGGCATCGCCCTGCATGACCTTGGTGGCGCCTTCGACATCGCGGCGGCCCACGGCCTGCACGGCCGCTTCCACCTGCGCCTCCACCACGCCGCCCATCTGGGCGATCAGGTTGGACAGGCGCTGCAATTCCGCCTCAAAGGACTTGACGGTATGTTCGGTCGGCGACATGGACGTAAACCCTCAAAGCGTAAAGAGCGTTGGTTGGGGGACAGGTATCAACCGTAACGGCCGGTGATGTACCCCTGGGTGCGCTCGTCGCGCGGGTTGGTGAAAATCTCTTCCGTGTCACCGACCTCCACCAGATCGCCCAGGTGGAAGAAGGCCGTGCGCTGCGACACGCGGGCGGCCTGCTGCATGTTGTGGGTGACGATGGCGATGGTGAAGCTCTCGCGCAGTTCGTCGATCAGCTCTTCGATATGCGCGGTGGCGATGGGGTCAAGGGCCGAGCAGGGCTCATCCATCAGGATGACTTCCGGGCTGACGGCAACGGCGCGCGCGATGCACAGGCGCTGCTGCTGACCACCCGACAGGCCGGTGCCCGGCTCATGCAGGCGATCCTTGACCTCGTTCCACAGGCCGGCGCGCTTTAGCGAGGTTTCGACGATGGCGTCGAACTCGTCCTTGCGGGTGGCCAGGCCATGCAGCTTCGGCCCGTAGATCACATTTTCATAGATCGACTTCGGAAACGGGTTCGGCTTCTGGAACACCATGCCGACCCGGGCGCGCAGCTGCACCACGTCCAGCTTGGGATCGTAGATATCCTCGCCATCCAGCAGGATCTTGCCCTCGACGCGGCAGATATCGATCGTGTCGTTCATGCGGTTCAGGGTCCGCAGGAACGTGGACTTGCCACAGCCCGAGGGGCCGATCATGGCCAGAACCTCGTTCTGGTAGATATCGACATTGACGCCGTGCAGGGCGCGCTTGGCGCCGTAATAGACCTTCACGTCGCGGGCCGACACCTTCACCGGCTGGGTGACGGCGGCTTGTACAGGCTTGTTCAGGGTCATGCTGTCCATTGTTACCACCGACGTTCGAATTTCTTGCGCAGCCAGATGGCGGCACCGTTCATCAGGATCAGGAAGGCCAGCAGCACAAGGATGGCGGCCGAGGTCAGTTCGACAAAGCCGCGTTCCGGCTTGTCCGCCCAGATGAAAATCTGCACGGGCAGGACCGAGGAACTGGCTAGCAGGCTATCGGGTGCCGACGTGACGAAGGCATTCATACCGATCATCAGCAGCGGTGCCGTCTCACCCACAGCATGGGCCATGCCGATGATGGTGCCCGTCATGATGCCCGGCATGGCCAGCGGCAGCACATGGTGCATCACCGTCTGCAGGCGCGAGGCGCCCATGCCCAGCGCTGCCTCGCGGATTGACGGCGGAACCGCCTTCAGCGCCGCGCGGCTGGCGATGATGATGGTGGGCAGCACCAGCAGGCCCAGCACCAGACCACCGACCAGCGGGGCAGAACGCGGCATACCGAAGAAGTTGAGGAACACCGCCAGACCCAGCAGACCGAACACGATGGAGGGCACGGCCGCCAGATTGTTGATGTTCACCTCGATGATCTCGGTAAACCGGTTCTTGGGCGCGAATTCTTCCAGATAGACCGCCGCAGCAACGCCGATGGGCAGGGAGATGGCCAGCGTGACCAGCATCGTCAACAGCGTCCCTACCGCCGCACCAAGCAAGCCTGCCAATTCAGGGTAGTTGCTGTCGCTGGCGGTAAAGAAGGTGGTATTGAAGGCCGACTTCACGTCTCCACGCTGCTGAAGGCTGTCGAACCAGGCCAGTTGCTTGTCGTTGATCGGACGCTCAATCTCGGGCAGGTCGCGGTCGATGCCGCCCTTGACGATCTGGTTGATACCGTCGGACGCGGGCAGCCAGACCTCAATCGTCTGACCAACCAGGGCCGGGTTCTTGTCCAGCATCTGGCCCAGGCGAACACCGGCTACGGGGCTGACCAGACCGCGCAGGTCGCGCTTCTCCGTCCGGCCCGTGACGTCCGGGAACGCCTTGTACAGCGCGTCGGTCACCAGGGTCTGGAACGCACCACGATCCCACTCGGCCGGGTTGCCGGTACCCTGCGGGTCGATGGTGCCGGCATCGATGGTCACCGCCAGCTTGACCTCCGTCTGGAAGAAGGCGGACGTGCCTTCCTTCAGCAGGGTCGACAGCAGGATGACCAGCATCGAGCAGGCGAACAGAATGGCCAGGATGCCATAAAGGCGGAAGCGGCGTTCGGCGGCATAGCGCGCCTTCAGTCGCTTGGTGGCGGCGTCGCCGGTGTGAAGGGACACGGGCATGGCTGTGGGCATCGGCTCTGCGATCTCAGTCATATTTTTCCCGGTATTTCTGGACGATGCGGAGGGCAACGACATTCAACGCCAGGGTCACCAGGAACAGGACCAGACCCAGGGCGAAGACCGACAGCGTCTTGGCGCTGTCAAACTCCTGGTCACCGACCAGGATGGACTTGATCTGCACCGTCACTGTGGTGACGCTTTCCAGCGGGTTCAGGGTCAGGCTGGCCTGGAGGCCGGCAGCCATCACCACGATCATCGTCTCGCCGATGGCGCGGCTGACAGCCAGCAGCATGGCACCCACGATGCCGGGCAAAGCGGCGGGCAGCAGTACCTGCTTGATCGTTTCCGACTTGGTAGCGCCCAGACCGTAAGAACCGTCACGCAGCGATTGCGGCACCGCATTGATTACGTCGTCAGCCAGCGAGGACACGAAGGGCACGATCATGATGCCCATCACCACACCGGCGGCCAGCGCGCTTTGGGAAGAAATCGGAATGCCCATCGAGGCACCGACATCACGGATGAAGGGGGCGACCGTCAGGATGGCAAAGAAACCGAACACCACCGTGGGCACGCCAGCCAGGATTTCCAGCACCGGCTTTACCAGCCCGCGCACCCGCTTGGGCGCATATTCGGACAGGTAGATGGCCGACATCAGACCGACCGGGGCCGCCACAAACATCGCGATGGTGGCGATCAGCAAGGTGCCCGTGAACAGGGGCACGGCACCGAAGGCACCGGACGATCCCACCTGATCGGCCCGGATGGCCGTCTGTGGCGACCACTGCAGACCGAACAGAAACTCGGTAATCGGCACCTTGGTGAAGAATCGGATGCTTTCAAACAGCAGCGACAGAACAATGCCCACCGTCGTCAGGACGGCGATGGTGGAGCAGAGCACCAGCAACGCCGTGATGATGCGTTCGACATTGTTGCGCGCGCGGAATTCTGGCCCGATCTTCGACCATGTGAAAGCCAGCACACCGCCAGCCAGGGCAACGACGACGCCGAACAGCGTCCAGTCGGCCAGACCACGCAGTTGAGCCAAGTGGCCGGCTGCGGGGGTGATGGAGTCGATGACACCGGGATTGACATACTGCGCCTGCCCGATAGCCAGATTGCTGATATTGATCAGCAGCAACTGGCGATGCGTCTGGCTCAGGGCCGAGGCGCCATCGGCGATGGACGGCAGCAGCGTTTCCAGCTCCGCCGGGGCAAGCATGACGCGGGCCCAGGCCTCCAGCTGTTCCGGCGACATGGCCGACAGAACCATCCAGTCCATGACGGCGCCGCGCAGGGCGACCCACACCAGGATCAGCACCAGGGCCGGAAGACCGGCCCACAGGGCCATGTAGGAGCCATAATAATTGGGAACGGAGTGCAGATTGGCGATGCGCCCGCCGGCCACGGCCACGGCCCTGTTGCGTCCCAGCCAGAATCCGGCCAGCGACAGGAACAACAGGACGGCTACGGTCAAGGTTACTGACATGTGGTTCAATCCGCCGCTGTCAGGGGAGTTTACCGGTTACGGCAAACCGGCGGCATCAGGTCTGACGCCGCCGGTTCCGCCATCTGCTTATACACCGGGCCGGTGCAAGAGTCCTGTACCGGCCCGGCCTTTCACATTACGACGCCGGCTTGGCCATCGGGGTCAGCTTCAGGGCCGCCTGTTCGGAAGCCTTGCGCTTATCGGCAGGCAGCGGCACCAGACCCTTGTCGGCCAGATAGCCATCGTCACCCATGGCGCGCTCCGAGGCGTATTCGCCCAGGAATTCCTTCAGGCCGGGGATCACGCCGAAATGCTGGTTCTTGAAGTAGACGAACAGCGGGCGGGACACCGGGTACTGACCGGAAGCGATGGTCTCGTACTTCGGCTCGATGCCGTTGACCGGCACGCCATGCAGCTTGTCGATATTCTCTTCCAGGAAGCTGTAGCCGAAGATGCCGAAGGCATTAGGGTTGGCGACCAGACGCTGCACGATGACGTTGTCGTTCTCACCGGCTTCGATGAAGGCGCCGTCCTCACGCATCGTCTTGCAGACGGCGGCGTGGCGGGTGGCGTCCAGGGCCTTGATGGCCGGGAATTCCTTACAGCCCGTTTCCATCACCAGCTCGACCCAGGCGTCGCGGGTGCCGGACGTCGGCGGCGGGCCCAGCACTTCGATCTCGATGGCCGGCAGGGCGGCGTCGACATCCTTCCAGGTCTTGTGCGGGTTGCGCACAATCTGGCCGTTCACTTCAACTTCCTTGGCCAGAGCGGCGAAGAGCTGCGCCTTCGTGATGCTGATCTGGTTGCCCTTCTTGGACTGCGTGAAGGTCAGACCATCATAGCCGATGACCAGCTCGGTGATCTGCTCGACGCCGTTCTTCTGGCAGGTGTCGTATTCGCTGGCCTTCATGGCGCGGGAAGCGCCCGTGGCGTCCGGGAAATCGGCGCCGATGCCGGAGCAGAACAGCTTCATGCCGCCGCCGGTGCCCGTCGATTCCAGGATCGGAGCGCCGAACTTCGTGGTCTGGCCGAAGCGCTCGACAACCGTGGAGGTGAAGGGGAACACCGTGGAGGAGCCGACGATGCGGATCTGGTCGCGGGCAGCGGCAGCGCCGGCCAGGCCGACGAAGGAAACAGCGCCGAGAACGGCGGCGAGGACGAGCTTCTTGGTGGTCACGACAAGGGCCTCCGGTTAACTGGGCGGCTCACGGAAAGGCCCTGGCATCCCATGATGCCTGCCTTCACCCTGTGGCCATGTCCCTGCTGGGTGCCGGGACCATAGCGGTGCTGCGAGACGCAAATACTACATCTACGTTACAGTTCCATGACACCGCCTCCGAAAGCCCGCCGCCACCACGCGCGATACAGTCGCGTTACACATTGGCCATTGGCAGCCGGCACAGAGTCCTTCACCATTGAAATTGCAGGGAAATTTCACTTTTGCAAGGAACTGGACATGGGTTTTTCGGACAAGAACCGGCGTAAGACCGGCACGCTGGCGCGCACCTTCGGGGCGCTGACCTGCGCAACATTCATGACATTGCCGGTCTGGGCGCAAAGCCACCCGGCCCAGGCCGTGATGGACGCTGACCGCGCCTTTGCCGCCCGCGCCAAGGAGGTGGGGCCGGGCAAGGCATTTGCCGAATATGCGGAGACGCGGGTACTGATGCTGAACGATCCCGTGCCCGGCACGGACGCCAGCGCCCTGACGACCCTTTTCGGTACGGACCTGGAGATCGACTGGGGGCCGATGGATGGTGCCGTGTCGGGTGACGGCACCCTGGGCTATACCTGGGGCAAGGCCCGCTATTACAAGCTGAAACCCGACGGCACCAAGGAGGAGCTGCCCCCCTCCCGCTACGTCACCATCTGGCGCAAGCAGAAGGACGGGTCCTGGAAATTCATGGCCGATGGCGGCCTGAATGCACCGGAAGCCAAGGAATTCCTGGCCCGGAAGAAGGCGGAAAAGGAAGCGGCGGAGAAGAAGTAGAGGGGCTTACCCTCACCCTCCCAAACGCTGACGCGTTCGGGCCCCTCCCTCTCCCGCCAAGCGGGCGAGGGGCAAAACTTCTCCCCTCGCCCACGAACGTGGGAGAGGGAGGGGCCCAGGCCTTCGAAGGCCTGGGAGGGTGAGGGCGCAACGCCGCCGCCTCTACCCCACCTCCCGCTCAACAACCTTCACCGCCTTGGCCGCCGGCAGCATCACGGTAAAGGTGCTGCCCTTGCCCACCTCGCTGTCGATGATCAGGCGGCCACGGTGGCGGTTGACGATATGCTTCACGATGGCCAGCCCCAGCCCGGTGCCGCCCAGCGCGCGCGACCGGGCGGGGTCCACACGATAGAATCGCTCCGTCAGGCGCGGCAGATGGGTGCGGGCGATGCCATCGCCCCGGTCGGTGACGGCCACCATCACCGCCGGCCCGCGCACCGTGCCCGCCTTGCCCTGGGTGGAGGCGGTGAGGGCCACCGTCACTTCCGTCTGTTCCTTGCCATACTTGATGGCATTGTCGATCAGGTTCTGGAACACCTGGGACAGCTGATCCTCGTCCCCCACGACAGGCGGCAGGCTGTCGGGCTGTTCCAGGCGCAGCTTCACCTTGCGCGATGCGGCGCGCAGCTCCAGAGTCGCGGCGACATTGCGCACGATCTTGGCCACATCCACCTGTTCGGTGGGGGGCGAATGCTCGTCCATCTCGATCCGTGACAAGGACAGCAGATCATTGACCAGCCGCGACATGCGGTTGGACTGATCGAACATGATGCCCAGGAACCGTTCATGCGCCGCCGGATCATCCTTGGCCGGCCCGCGCAGCGTCTCGATGAAGCCGATCAGGGCCGCCAGCGGCGTGCGCAGCTCATGGCTGGCATTGGCCACGAAATCGGCCCGCATCTGCTCGGATCGTTTCAGGACCGTGATGTCGTGCAGGGTCAGCAGGACCAGCAGCGGCCCCTCCTCCCCCGGCGGGCGGAACGGCTTGACCCGCGCCTGCAACGTGCGCTCCACCGGTACCGGCAGCAGCACCTCCACCGTGCGTGACGCCCCACCGGCCAGCACGGCATCGGCAGCCTCCAGCAGGCTGGGCGTGCGCACCGAACTGGCCAGATCACGGTCCAGCAGCCGGTCCCCGAACAGCTTGCAGGCCGCCTGATTGGCGCGCCGCACCTCCCGGCCCGGCCCCAGCAGGATGACCGGGTCATGCAGCTGGTCGATCACCGCCTCGAACAGGCCGGCGCGCCCCGCATCCCTGCTTTCCCGGTCCAGCCAAGCCTGTTGCGCCCGTGCCATGGCTGATGCGATGAACTCCGCCGTGATGCTGTCCAGTTCCGGCGCAGGCACCGGTTCCGACGCCTCACCCAGGATCTCGGCATAATCCGTCAGGCGGCGCGTATCGGTCTGGATCATGCGCAGGATGGCCACCGCCACCACGACATTGACCAGCAGCGCCGGCAGCGCCACCCCGGCATCGACATGCCCCGCCAGCAGCAAGGCCAGCAGGATCGCCGCCGTCGGCCCGACCAGCGCCACCCCGATCAGCACGAACCGAACCGGCCGCACCTCATACCACCGCATCTGTTCCTGCCATTCTTATCATTTCCCTCCCGCCATAGAGCGGGACCGGAGGAGATAACATTGCCGCAGGGTCAGGGTAACAGCATCACGGAAACTTAATAATTGAGCCCGCCTGTGACGATTTCGCGTAGGTCAGGTCGAGCGCAGCGCGCGAGCCCTGACAGAAAAGGCCTTTGATCCTTTACTGTCAGGGCTCAGGGCTGACGCCCCTCGACCTGACCTACGCCCGCCCGTTACCGTGCCAAACTGTCATGCGCCGCCATGATGGCCGCCGTGGTCAGCTCATTGACGGTGGCCCCCATCTGCACCACCTGCACCGGCTTATCCATGCCGATCAGCAGCGGGCCGATCAGGTTGCCGCCGCCGAATTTGTGCAGCAGCTTGGCCCCGATATTGGCGGCGTGCAGGGCCGGCATGATCAGCACATTGGCCGCCCCTGACAGGCGCGCGAACGGGTACAGGCGCTTCATCAGATCGTAATCAAGCGCCGTATCCGCCGACATCTCGCCGTCATATTCGAAATCGACCTTGCGCTTGTCCATCAGCGATACGGCTTCGCGCACATGGGCGGCACGGTCTCGCATGGGCTGGCCGAAATTGCTGAAAGACAGGAAGGCGACGCGCGGTTCATGGCCCATCTGGCGGGCCATGCGCGCCGACTGGATGGCGATATCGGCCAGTTGTTCGGGTGTCGGACGCTCATGCACGGTGGTGTCGGAGATGAAGACGGTACGCTTGCGGGTGGCCAGCACCGACAGGCCGAAGACGATATGGTCGGGCTGTGGGTCGATCACGCGTTCGATATCCTCGAAGCTGACGGCGAAGGACCGGGTCAGGCCCGTGACCATCGCGTCGGCATCGCCCGTGGCCACCATGCAGGCGGCAAAGACATTGCGGTTCTGGTTGACCCAGCGCTGACAATCGCGGTGCAGGTGGCCGCGCCGCTGCAGCCGCTTATAGAGGAAATCGGTATAGCGCTCGATATTCGGGGCGCCGAAACGGGCATTCTGGATATCCAGCGGCTCCACCCCCGACAGGCCCAGGCTGGCCAGCTTTTCCTGCACCACATTCTCGCGCCCGATCAGGACCGGGTGGCCGAACCCACCGGAGCGGTAGGCGATGGCGGCGCGGATGGCCCGCTCCTCCTCGCCCTCGGCGAACACCACGCGGCGCGGGCTGCTGCGCAGCTTGTCGGCGATCAACTGCAAACTGTCCGCCGTGGGGTCCAGGCGCAGGCGCAGAGACCGGCGATATTCATCCATATCGACAATGGGCTTGCGCGCCACGCCCGTATCCATGGCCGCCTGGGCCACGGCGGCGGGGATGGTGGAGATCAGGCGCGGGTCGAACGGCACCGGAATGATATATTCCGGGCCATAGCGCAGGCGGCGGCCGGAATAGGCGGCATCCACCTCATCCGGCACATCCTCGCGCGCCAAGGCCGCCAGCGCGCGGGCGGCGGCGATCTTCATCTGGTCGTTGATGGTGCTGGCCCGCACGTCCAGGGCGCCGCGGAAGATATAGGGGAAGCCCAGGACGTTGTTGACCTGATTGGGATAATCCGACCGGCCCGTGGCGACGATGGCATCGTCACGCACCTGCCGCACCTCTTCCGGCGTGATCTCCGGGTCGGGGTTGGCGAGCGCGAAGATGATCGGGTTCTTGGCCATGGACTTCACCATGGCGGGCGTCATCGCCCCCTTGGCCGACAGGCCCACGAACACATCCGACCCGGCGACCGCATCGGCCAGCGACCGGGCATCGGTCACCACCGCATGGGCCGATTTCCACTGGTTCATGCCTTCGGCCCGGCCCTTCCAGACCACGCCCTTGGTGTCGCACAGCGTAATGTTCCCGTGCGGAATACCCATGGACTTGAACAGCTCGGCACAGGCGATGGCGGCGGCACCGGCACCATTGATGACCAGCCTGGTTTCCTTGATGTCGCGGCCCGTCATTTCCAGGGCGTTGAACAGGCCGGCGGCGGCGATGATGGCGGTACCATGCTGATCATCATGGAAGACGGGAATGTCCATCAATTCGCGCAGGCGCTGCTCGATGATGAAACAGTCCGGGGCCTTGATATCTTCCAGATTGATGCCGCCGAAGCTGGGACCCAGATAGCGGACGGAATTGATGAATTCCTCCACATCGCGGGTATCGACCTCCAGGTCGATACCGTCGACATCGGCGAAGCGCTTGAACAGGACGGCCTTGCCCTCCATCACCGGCTTGGATGCCAGGGCCCCCAGATCGCCCAGCCCCAGAACGGCGGTGCCGTTGGAGATGACGGCGACGATATTGCCCTTGGCTGTATAATCATAGGCCGTGGACGGGTCGGCATGGATGCGCAGGCATGGCGTGGCCACCCCCGGCGAATAGGCCAGCGACAGGTCGCGCTGCGTGGCCATCGGCTTGGTAGGGGTGATTTCCAGCTTACCGGGACGCCCGCTGCTATGCAGCAGAAGGGCTTCTTCCTCGGTAATGCGCTTATCGATACCGGCCATTTTCCCAACAATCCTCTTTTATGTCCCGCCCAGCGCCCCCGCCGGTACGGATTTGTGCGTTGGCACGTATCGTAACGACCGAATGCTACCGTTTCCAGACCCATGACATTGCGAAAGTGACGCAACAGCCGCCAGCACACCCCATGACTTGCCCCGAACTGCACCGGGTGCGATACTCGTTGCCATGGAACAGGCTGGCTCCATCTTCGACGACGTGGACGAAGCGCGTAAGGCACGCGCCATCGAAGAGGCACGCGCCGACATCGCCGCCGGTCGCGTCGTGCCGCACGCCGTGGTCGGCCCCTGGCTGCTGAAACTGGCCGACGCCCTGGAACGCGGCGAAGCTTTGCCCCCCGCCCCCCCGCTCGGGCGTGCCCCGGTGACGTTGGTCACCTGGACCGAAACCGCCATTGATGACCTTCAGGCTCATGCGGCCTATATCGCGCAATTTAATCCATATGCCGCCAGCCGCATCGTCCGACACCTTTTCACCGCCGGCAACAGCCGGCGCCAGCTTTCCCAAACGCGGCAAGGCCCGCCCCGACGGCACGCGCGAACTGGCGGTCGTGCATCCCTATATCCTGGTCTATGACATCGTAGAGGATGAAGTCCGCATCCTGCGCGTCTGGCACGGCGCACAGGACCGGGGATAAATCGGGGACGCGCCTTCAAACCACGATATTCAACAATGTCCCGCGCACGGCCGTGGTCAGCGGTTGGTTGACGCCCAGCGGCTGTACCGTCAGGCCGGCCTTGGCCGCCGCCTGTGCCCGCTCAAAGGGCGATTAATTGCCCTTGGCGGGGTCCAGGCCGCGTTTGTCCAGCGCCACGTCGGCGCAGCTTTCGCAGCGAATCCGTTGACCATCTCCATGGGGATAGCCTGTCACGGATCGGTGGCTTTGTCTTGAACGCCCCCTCGCCCGGCACGCCCGCATGCACTATCTTCGCCAGCGACGCCCGGCAAACGGGGCGCGAAGGATAAGAGGAAAACATGGCAGTTTCGGACATTGAGGCAAAAGCGGGCGGTGGCATTCTGGGGGCGATTGAGCGGGTGGGCAATCGGTTGCCCGATCCGGCCACCCTGTTCCTGATCGCCATCATCATTCTGGTGGCGCTGTCGGCCATCCTGTCATCCATGGGCGTGTCGGCCATCCATCCCGGCACTGGCAAGGAACTGGTCGCCACCAATCTTCTGTCGGCGGAATATATCCGCCGCTTCCTGACCGACCTGCCCACCATCTTCGCCAGCTTCCCGCCGCTGGCCGTGGTCCTGCTCTGTGTCATGGGTGTGGGTGTCGCGGAGAAGACGGGCCTGATCGGCGTGTCGCTGGGCGCCCTGGTCCGCGCCGTGCCGAAAAGCCTGCTGACCCTGATTGTGGTCTTTGCCGGCGTACAGTCCAGCATGGCGACCGATGCCGGCTATGTCGTGCTGATCCCGCTGGCCGGCATGCTGTTCCACAGCTCCGGTCGCCACCCCATCGCCGGTATTGCGGCGGCCTTTGCCGGTGTGTCGGCGGGGTTTTCCTCCAACCTGCTGGTCACCTCGCTCGACCCGCTGCTGGGCGGGATCAGTACGGCGGCGGCCCGTCTGGTCGATCCGGGTTATGAGGTGCTGGCCACCGCCAACTGGTACCTGATGGCGGCCTTCGTGCCGCTGTTCACCATCATCGGCACCCTGGTCACCGAACGGTTGATCGAACCACGTCTGGTGCGCACAGCCCCGGTCGCCGCCGGGCTGACCATTGCCGACGACGCGCCCAGCGCCGAACAGCAGGCCAATGAGAAGCGCGGCCTTCGCTATGCCGGCCTTGCCATCCTGGCCATAACCGCCCTGATCGGCGTGGCGGTCGTGCCGGATGGAATCGTTCAGGCCCTTGCCGCCCCGTTCGGCATCAATGTCGCGCCGAATTTTGCCATCCTGCGCGATGCCAAAGGTACCGTCGAACCCTTCCTGCGCGGCATCGTGGCCGTGCTGTTCATCAGCTTTCTGATCATCGGCATCGCCTATGGTGTCGGCGCGCGCATTATCCGCAATGACCGCGACGTCGTGAAGATGATGGGCCAGTCCATGTCCGACATGGGCGGCTATATCGTGCTGGCCTTCTGCTGTGCCGTCTTCATCGCCCTGTTCGGCTGGTCCAACCTGGGCGGCATCCTGGCGGTGAACGGGGCGGCCTTTCTGAAGGAGGCAGGCTTTACGGGCCTGCCGCTGCTGGTCGCCATCATCATCGTCTCTGCCCTGATCAATATCCTGATCGGCAGTGCGTCCGCCAAATGGGCCATCCTGGGTCCCGTTATGGTGCCCATGCTGATGCTGCTGGGCATCACGCCGGAGGCGACGCAGGCAGCCTATCGTGTGGGGGACAGCTTCACCAACCCGATCACACCGCTGCTGCCCTATTTCCCGCTGATCCTGATCATGTGTCAGCGCTATGTGCCCAGCTTCGGCATCGGATCGCTGCTGGCCACCATGCTGCCGCTGGCCATGTGGATGGGTATCGGCGCGGTGGCGCTCTTCTGCGGCTGGTATCTGGCGGAACTGCCGCTGGGTCCGGGCGCCTTTGTCCATATGCCGGCGGGGTCCTGATGATCCCTGCGCCCGACAGCTGGGTCACCCCCTGCCCGCCCGAACGCGGCGGCGGTCTGTGGGTGGAACCGGGTGGCTTCCATGTCGACCCGACCCGTGCTGTTGAGCGCGCGGTGATCACCCATGGCCATTCCGACCATGCACGGCCAGGGCATGCCCATGTCCTGGCCACACCCGGCACGCTCGCCATCATGCGGGCGCGCCTGGGCGATGGGGCGGGGGCCGCGCAACAGCCCCTGCCCTATCACCAGCCGATACGGATCGGCGAGGTGACTGTGCGTCTCGTGCCCGCCGGCCATGTGCTGGGGTCGGCGCAGGTGGTGATGGAATGGCGGGGCAGCAGGGTGGTGGTGTCGGGCGATTACAAGCGCCGCTTTGATCCCACCTGCGCCCCCTTTGAACCCGTCCCCTGCGATGCGTTCATTACGGAGGCCACCTTTGGCCTGCCCGTCTTCCGCCACCCGCCGGTGGAGGGCGAGATCGCCCGCCTGCTGCACACGCTGTCGGTCTTCCCCGAACGTACCATCGTCGTCGGCTGCTACGCCCTGGGCAAGTGCCAGCGCCTGATCGCGGAGCTGCGCCGCGCCGGATACGACCGTCCGCTCCATCTGCACGGCGCCCACCTGCCGCTTTGTGCTCTGTACCAGGAACAGGGGGTAGAACTGGGCGACCTGCGCCCCGCGACGGTGGCCGATGCTTCATCCATGCGTGGGGGCATCGTCCTGGCCCCGCCATCGGCCATGGCCGACAAATGGCTGCGCCGGATGCCCGACCCGCTGCCGGCCTATGCGTCCGGCTGGATGCGGGTGCGGGCGCGCGCGCGGCAGCATGGGGTGGAACTGCCCCTGATCGTTTCTGACCATGCCGATTGGGATGAGCTGTGCCAGACGGTGACCGACGTGGCGCCGGGGGAGCTGTGGGTCACCCATGGCAGCGAAGAGGCGCTTGTCCATTGGGCCACGACCCAGGGTGTGGAGGCCAAGCCCTTGCATCTGGTCGGACGGGGGGAGGAGGAATGAGGATGGTTGCTCCCTCACCCTCCCAAGCCTTGACAGGCTTGGGCCCCTCCCTCTCCCACTCTCGTGGGCGAGGGGCGGAACTTGTTGGGTTTGCCCCTCGCCCGCTTGCGGGAGAGGGAGGGGCCCGCCGGCGTCAGCCGGTGGGAGGGTGAGGGAGCCACGCCTATGCAATCCTTCGCCACCCTCCTCGACGCGCTCGCCTACATGCCGTCCCGCAACGGCAAGCTGCGCATGATTGCCGATTACCTGGACCATGCGCCCGACCCCGACCGCGGCTATGGCTTGGCCGCCCTGACCGGTGACCTGTCCTTCACGGCGGCCAAGGCCGGGATGGTCAAGGAACTGGTCGCCACCCGCGTCGACCCGGCCCTGTTCGGCTGGTCCTATGATTTCGTGGGTGATCTGGCTGAAACCGTGGCCCTGATCTGGCCCGCACCACCCGGCGTCAACCACCCGCCCCCCGGTCTGGCAGAGGTGGTGGAGGGGCTTTCCACTGCCAAGCGCGGCACAGTCCCCGCCCTGCTGTCCGGCTGGCTGGACAGCCTTGACGCCACGGGCCGCTGGGCGCTGTTGAAGCTGATCACCGGCGGGTTACGCATCGGCGTGTCGGCCCGCATGGCCAAGACCGCCCTGGTCGACTGGGCCAATGCCAGGGGGGTGGAGGCCAGCGTGGAGCAGGTGGAGGAGCTGTGGCACGGCCTGTCGCCCCCCTATGCCCCCCTGTTCGACTGGCTGACGGCCAAGGCGGAGAAGCCAGGTGTCAGTGACACGGGCGGTTTCCGCCCCATGATGCTGGCCCATCCGCTGGAAGAAAGCGACATCCAGGCCCTGAACCCCACCGATTACCGGGCCGAATGGAAATGGGACGGGATAAGGGTGCAGCTGGTGGCACGCGGCACGCCGGACAAGGCCCGGATCTACAGCCGCACCGGGGATGAGATCGCCGGGGCCTTTCCCGACGTGGCATCCCAGATGGGCTTTCATGCCGTTCTGGACGGCGAATTGCTGGTGGCCCGCGATGGCCGCATCGCGCCCTTCAATGATTTGCAGCAGCGCCTGAACCGCAAGCGGGTGACGGCACCCATGCTGCGCGACTTCCCTGCCTTTGTGCGGCTGTACGACATGCTGTTCGACGGGGATGAGGACCTGCGCGCCCTGCCCTTCGATGAACGCCGCCGCCGGCTGGAGGATTGGTTCGCCCGCACCCGCCCGCCCGGCATGGACCTGTCGCCCCTTGTCCCCTTTACCGATTGGGACCACCTGTCCCATCTGCGCCTGTCGGCCCGTGATCAGGGGGTGGAGGATGGGGCCATCGAAGGCTTGATGCTGAAACGCGGCGACAGTGCTTATGTCGGTGGCCGCCCCAAGGGTCCCTGGTTCAAGTGGAAGCGCGGGCCATTGACGGCGGATTGCGTGCTGATGTACGCCCAGCGTGGGCATGGCAAGCGGTCCAGCTTCTACAGCGACTATACATTCGGCGCGTGGCGCGGTACGCCTGGAGAGGGCGGAGAGCTGGTGCCCGTCGGCAAGGCCTATTCCGGCTTCACCGATGCGGAGCTGGCAGAGATCGACCGCTGGGTGCGCAACCACACCACCAACCGTTTCGGTCCCGTGCGGGAGGTGGAACACGGCCTGGTGTTCGAGGTGGCGTTCGACAGCGTCCACCGCTCCACAAGGCACAAGAGCGGCATCGCCATGCGCTTCCCCCGCATTTCGCGGCTGCGGTGGGACAAGCCGGCGGCAGAGGCTGACCGTTTGGACATTTTGGAAAGGATGGTGGTGGAATGGAACTGAAGCGGGCCTGGTCGGCGGAGCCGACATCAGATGAAACCATCCGCCGCCTCAAGATGGGCCGTACCAAGACCCGGCTGGCCGGTCTGGTCGCCGCCGGCATCGGCCTGCTGATCATCCCGGCTTGGATCAGCGGTATCGGCATGAGTGTCTTCAAGCTGGAAGAAAAGACCATCACCGTCTTCCCCACCGTGATGACCGAAGAACAGGCCAAGGCCGAGGCCGAGCGGGTAAAGCAGGAGGCGGAAGCCTTCCGTGAGCAGAAGGCAACCGAAGAGAAAAAGCCCTGAAAGACATCGGGCGGGTTCGTCACCGAACCCGCCCGTTCCATCACTTCAAAAACCCGCTATCGTAATCCGGTGCCGGGATCTCCAGATAGCGCAGGCGCTTCATCTCCCGCCGCCCACGCGTGACCGTGTCCAGGATCAAACCGCAGGTCAGCGACAGGAAGGACAAGAGGCCCAGGCCGGTGGCCAGCACCGCCGTGGGGAAGCGCGGCACCAGGCCAGTTTCGTAATAGGTGATGAACAGCGGCACCGCGATGATCACCGAAATCAGGGCCAGCAGCACCGCGACCAGCCCGAAGGACTGCATCGGCCGCTCTTCCTTGATCAGCTTGCCGATCATCCACAGGATGCGGAACCCGTCGCGGAAGGTGGACAGTTTCGACACCGACCCCGGCGCGCGGTCCTTGTAGGGCGTTTCCACCTCACCCAGCGGCATGCTCATTTCCAGGGCATGCACCACCAGTTCGGTTTCAATCTCAAACCCACCCGCCAGCACGGGGAAGCTTTTCACGAAGCGGCGGGAGAAGACGCGATAGCCCGACAGAAGATCGTCGGTGCGCTTGCCGAACACCATGGTAACCAGGGTGGTCAGCATGACATTGCCCAGCCGATGACCGGCGCGGTAATTCTCCCAGTCGGTGACGCGGGCGCCGTTCACCATGTCCAGCTTCTCATCCAGAAGCTTGGCCACCAGCTTGCCGGCGCTGGGCGCGTGATAGGTGTCGTCGCCATCCACCATGACATACACGTCCGCCTCGATATCGGCGAACATGCGGCGCACGACATTGCCCTTGCCCTGCAACGGCTCCCGCCGCACCACGGCACCGGCTGCCTTGGCAATCTCCGAGGTGCGATCCTTGGAGTTATTGTCATAGACATAGATGGTGGCGGTCGGCAGCGCTTCCTTGAAGTCGCGTACCACGGCTTCGATGGAGGCTTCTTCGTTATAGCAGGGCACCAGCACGGCGATGCGCGGCGCACCCTGGGTCAGACTGTCAGACATGGGATATTCGGGTCCGGTTGGACAAGGGTTGGATGACAAAGAGATAACACGGATATTCGGGGAAAGCTGCGGCGGAAACGCGGCGCTTTCATGTCCGTGTACATTCGTCCCTTTGGATCATGGCAGCTTGACCAACGCCGCCGTCGCCGCGACCTGACCGATCATCATCGGCAATCGCCACTTCAACAGGAATGCCACCCAACCTGCACACTGGGAATGCAGCGCAGGTTGAAGCCGCTTCCCAGCGCCTGATTACCCTTCGGTTGGTGCCGACACCACCTTCCGCAACCGGCACAGCATCATCGGCTCATCCAGGTTGGACTTCACCAGCCCGCAATCGCTCATGTCGGCGGCCAGCCCGTAATGGGGAAGGATATGTTCCGCCGTCCACACTTCCCAATGCGCGACCAGCCAGAAGATGTCCCCCTGATGCGCGTCGATACGGCCATGCATGGCGCGGTTCAGCAGGATGTCGCCATGGTCGGGATGGATGAAATAGCTGTGGATGCGCAGGAACGGCACATTCTTCGGGAACCCATAGGCCAGGAAGCTGGTGGGCGCGTAGCCAGTCTGGATGATGATGGTGTTGTCCGGGTTGGGCAGGTCGGGGATCGACACTTCCACGAACTTGTCTGCGAAGGGCACCCGCGCCCAGGTGCCGGGCCGGGCCGTGACGGTGACCAGCGCCAGCAGGGCCAGCATCACCAGACCCTTGGCCCAGCGCGGCAGCGGCCACAGCGCGATGGCCGCCACCACAACCAGCGGCGCCATCATCTCCAGCGGGATCAGGTAGCGATAGATGGCGAACAGCTTCAGCCAGGCCAGATAGGTCAGGGCGCCCGCCACAAGCAGATACAGCGCCGGGCGGAACGGCACCATCACATCCTTCTTCGGCACAAACCGCCCGGCCAGCGCCAGGAATGGGGTCAGCAGCAGGACCACCACCATTACCGGCACGCGCAGGTCGGTGAAGATAATCTCCCCCACCTTCTTGGGGTCCATCAGCCACGTATAGGGGAAGATCAGATTGTTCCACAGACCATGGGGCAGGAACTTGTCATCCCGGTACGCCTCCGGCACGCCCCAGGGCGATTTGAAGAAGTCGTTGAAATAGGGAAATAGCGGGTTCTGGTAGGTGGACCACAGGTGCCACATCCAATGGCCGGAAAACAGCGCCATACCGGCAATGACGCCGATCCCGAAGAAGAACGACAGGAACATCCGCCGCCAGAACCCACCGGCCACCGCCAGGAAGGCAAAGCAGAGGCCCACGGCATAGGGCAGCGTCGGCTGTTTCAGCCCCACCGCCGACCCGACCAGCAGCCCCGCCACAAACACGATGGGGAACGCCACCTTGGGTGCCGACCCCCAGACATCATCAGCCCGCGCCATGACCAGCCAGGCACTGCCCAGCACGAACAAGCTGATGACATTGTCATAGAAGGTGGTGCCCAGCAGGCCCATCTGCCCGGCCCCGGCAAAGCAGACCAGGGCCAGCGCCACCGACGCCAGCACCCGTGCGCGGCCCCCCAGCACCGGCAGCAGCAGCCAGGCAATCCCCGTCAACGGCACAAGGTTCATCCCCTGCACCCAGGACAGGATGAAGGAGACCGCGCGGCCCGGCAGGAACTGCGCCAGCCAATAGACGGGAATGTCCAGCGTGGGGTTATAGAAGGTCGCCACCTGCGCCGGCGCCACGTCCTGCACCAACTCGCGGCCCTCCAGGAAAGCCATGGCATTGTACCAATGGTAATTGCGCAGGTCCCAGTTCCCGTCCTGGCCCAGGGTCAGCGAATAGAACGCCACCAGAAGGGGCAGCAGGATCAGCAGCGCCACAAGAATGGCGCGCGGCTGTAAAAGGCGGTGGCTGGGAGACATTGGGGGGCCGGGATGATGGTTAAGCTGTTCCGGTGATAAGCCTGCATCCGGGCGCAATCAAGGCGGATACGCCGTCTCCTTCCTGAACGGTTTCTGAACGGCACTTTCAGGGGCCGTTCAGGTTCGCCCCCCTATTGTCGCGTCTGACACCGGCCCGGTTTGAGGTCGGTTGCTTGGCAGACAATGACAGGAGTGTTCAAAATGGCCCGTACCGTTACCGCCGCCAGCCCGTTCGAAGGTGGTTACCGCTTCACGCTGACCAGCGGCACCATCACCGGTGTGCAGGAGATGGAGAAAGGCCGCTGGCAAAATGAGAAGATCGGCCGCAACGAAAGCTGGTCGATCACGGCCGATGGCGTGGTGAAGACCGAAACCGACCGCGACGGCACCGAGGTCACGCTCTATACCGATGCCAATGGGGACGGCGTGTTTTTCGAGGCCTATAGCCTGAACCGCCCCGTCACCAGTGGGGTGGACGATCTCTACCGCTTCACCTTCGACAGCGCCGGAAAGGTCACGACCATTCAGGAATGGGACGATGGCCGCTGGGAAACCGAACGCCCCGACCGGAACGAGACCTGGCAGCTGCGCGATGGTCTGGTCGTGAAGACCGAGGTCGAAAAGGGCCGCACCGAATGGACCGTCTATGCCGACAACAATAATGACGGCACCTGGGTCGAACTGGCCGAGGGCCATGGCACGCTGGACCTTGTGGGCGTGAAGGCGCTGCTGTCCGGCCTGACCGCCGAAGGGCTGGTATACTGATCACCACACCGCAGGTCAGGTCGCGCGCGACCTGACCTGCGGCCCCGTAACTGCTGCTTCTCTCACCTCAATCTGCTATGCTGCGCTTCATCATCCCCCATTTGCACCTCCCCCCCATTCGGAGCTGACAGCTTTCGGAGCTGGCGTTCGTCGTGCTCCGTGTAACACCCCCTGAATTTATGGTTCATTATGTTGCACGAGGCCTGATTGTTTCGGAGTTGCCCCCCTGCCCGCTCCGAAACATCCGCTCAATCCGTGTTTCATAGCGTTGCGTAGCCTCTGTCATCACCCCACCCAAAACCCCGGAGCCAGCCCCATCCCATGCGCCCCTTGCTGCTGCCCCTTTGCCTGTTCCTGGCCCTGGCCGGCGCGCCGCATGTCTGGGCCGATGATGACGATGATGATGACCGCGCCGACCATGACCGCGCCCGCGCGGCGCTGGAGCGCGGCGAGATCATGTCGCTGCGCACCATCATGGAAAAGGCGGAGACCGATTACCCAGGCCGCCTGCTGGAGGTGGAACTGGAAACCAAGCATGGGCGCTTCGTTTATGACATTGAGATCCTGGCCGCCGACGGGCGGCTGGTGGAGCTTCTGTACGATGCAGCCGATGGCAAGCTGCTGAAGGCCAAAGCCGCCGGCAAGGACCTGTTGAAGGAGAAGAAGTGATGCGCATCCTGGTGGCAGAGGATGACGCCAATCTGCGGCGACAATTGATCCAGGCCTTGAACGAGGCCGGCTATGTCGCCGACCCCGCGCCCGACGGGCTGGAGGCCGCCTTCATGGGCGAGACGGAACCCTATGATGCGGTCGTGCTGGACCTGGGGCTGCCAGGCCGCGACGGCCTGTCGGTGCTGCGCGGCTGGCGGGCGGCGGATCGGGTCATGCCCGTCCTGATCCTCACCGCACGCGGCACCTGGCAGGAAAAGGTGGAGGGCATGGATGCCGGCGCCGATGATTATCTGGCCAAGCCCTTCCGCATGGAGGAATTGCTGGCCCGGCTGCGCGCCCTGATCCGCCGGGCCGGCGGACAGGCATCACCAGCGCTGACCTGCGGCCCCGTCAGCCTGGATACACGCACGGGCCGCGTCACCGTGTCGGGCAACCCCGTCAATCTGACGGCCCATGAACAGCGGGTCTTGTCCTACATGATGCATCACCAGGGCCGCATCCTGTCGCGCACGGAATTGACCGAACATATCTATGCCCAGGATTTCGACCGCGACAGCAACACGATCGAGGTGTTCATCGGCAGGCTGCGGCGAAAGCTGGGGGCACCCGTTATCCATACTGAACGCGGCCAGGGCTATCGCATGGAAGCGGTCTGATGCGGCGCGGGTCGCTGGGGCTTCGCCTGCTGGCACTGGCCTTTGTCTGGGTGACCCTGGCGCTGGCGGTCGCCGGCTGGCTGCTGACCGACATTTTCCGCAACCATGCGGAAGTCGAACTGGCCCGCCATGCCGAACTGCACCTGGATGAACTGACGGTGACCTTGCGCCCCGGTGTCGGCGGTCGGGTGGAGGCATCGCGCGACCTGTCCGACCCGCGCTTCCAGCGGCCCTTGTCGGGCCTTTACTGGCAGGTAGCCGATGACCGGGGCGTGGCCGTACGCTCCCGCTCCCTTTGGGACCAACAACTGCGCCCCGATGGCACGGTGCCCGACGATGGCGCCCTGCACCGAAGGACCGCCACGGGACCGGAGGGGGAGGCGCTGCTGGTCTGGTCTCGTCGGGTCCGCCTGCCCGATTCGGAAAGCCCCGTGGAGGTGTCGGTGGCTGCCACCACCGCCGACCTGACCGCCGCCACACGGCGCTTTGCAGAGGTGCTGACCCTGTCGCTGGGCATCCTGGCCCTGGGCCTGCTGGGGGCGGCGCTGGTGCAGGTGCGGTTGGGTCTGGTGCCGCTGGACCGGCTGCGCCGGGCGCTGGCTGACCTTCGGGCGGGCCGGTCCACAAGGTTGGTCGGCGCCTTCCCATCGGAGGTGCAGCCGCTGGCCGACGACCTGAACCAGCTGCTGTCCGACAATGCGGAGATGGTGGAACGCGCACGGACCCAGGCTGGCAATCTGGCCCATGCCCTGAAGACCCCGCTGACCATCATCGCCAATTCTGCCGGCACACTGTCGGACCCCGGCGAATCGGCCCTGATCCAGGCCGAGGCGGAGCGCATGCGCCGGCAGATCGACCGCCACCTGACCCGCGCCCGTGCCGCCGCCATGGCCAAGGGCGCAGGCCTGCGTACCCCCGTCATCCCGACCCTGCGCCCGCTGGCCCGCACCATCGCGCGGCTGCACCCCGACCGGGATATCGAGGTGGCGCTGACCGGTGATGAAACCCTGTCCTTCCGGGGGGAGGCGCAGGATCTGGCCGAAATGGCCGGCAACCTGCTGGATAATGCCGCCAAATGGTGCCGGGGCCGCGTCACCCTGTCCGTCACGGCGGACGGGACGGAAAGGCTGCGGATGATTATCGAGGATGACGGGCCGGGCATCCCGGCAGCCGAACGCGCCGCCGTCCTGGCACGCGGCGTGCGGCTGGACGAGGCGGTGCCCGGCAGCGGCCTGGGTCTGGCCATCGTCGATGATCTGGCCCGGCTTTACGGCGGCGACCTGACCCTGGATCAGGCGGCGGGCGGGGGCCTGCGGGCCGTGCTGTCTCTGCCGCGCGGATGATGTCCGCTGCCGGACAGTTGCTGTCCGGTTCTGAACAGCCCGGTGAGGTAAGCGAATATGGATTTGGCGGGATTGCTGGGTCTGCGGGCGTGGCAAGCCGCTTGCTTTGACCCTGTCACCGGGGCCGGGCATCCCCCTTCCTGCAATGCCCGGTCCTGTCTGCCAGGGCCTGCGCGGACCGTCCCCCCGTTCACCGGATGGGTCCGCCGGCCCTGGCAGCCCTCCCGATCCGCGTGGTCCCACTCACCCCGAAACCAGCGCCGGCTCCGCCATGCGGGTCAGGAAGCCGCGCAGCTCGGGGATGCCCAGGCCGGTTTCCGCCGAGGTGGCCAGCACCTCCGGATGGGCGGCACCGTGGGTCTTCAGGGCCACCGCCACCTGCGCCCGGATCTTGTCAATGGCGCCGGGCTTCAGCGTGTCGGCCTTGGTCAGCACGATCTGATACCCGACCGCCGTCTGGTCCATCATCTTCATCATGTCGACATCATGCGGCTTCAGCCCATGGCGGGCATCGACCAGGACCAGGGCGCGCTTCAGGGTCACCCGACCGCGCAGATAGGATTTGATGAAATCGACCCAGGCGGCCGACCGCTCCTTCGACACCTGGGCGTAGCCATAGCCGGGCATGTCCACCATGACCAGCCGGTTGCCCAGATTGAAGAAGTTCAGCTGCTGTGTCCGGCCCGGCGTCTGGGAGGTACGGGCCAGCGTCTTGCGCCCCGTCAGGGCATTGACCAGGGAGGATTTGCCCACGTTCGACCGGCCCGCAAAGCAGATTTCCGGCAGCACGGCCTCCGGCAAGGTGGTCGCCGCCTCGGCACCCCAGAAGAAGTCGCACTCCTTGGCGAACAGCAGACGCCCGGCCTCGATCTCCATCTCGGTCAGATCACCGATCAGGGACGGGGTGATGGTCAGCGGCTTGGCCATGGCGGAAACTCCTTAGATCTTTACTTGCGCCCTCAAGCGCCGGGCACCGCCATCCGGCGGCTTGGCTTACGGCGCATGTGCGCCGGGCCGGCAGTCGCCGGCCTCCAACGGCATGCGCCGTTGGGGTGAAAAGATGAAACGCCTCCAAGCCATGGCCGGAGACGTTTCATAAAACCCTATCCCAACCTATCACCCAGGCCGGCGACCGCCGGCCCGCGGGCCCATGCCCGCGTAAGCCCAGGCGGCGGATGCCGCCGCCCGGCGCCTGAGGGAACGCATCACGTCGGCTTCACACCCATGCGGCGCATGATGAACCACTGCTGGGCGATGGACAGCAGGTTGGACCAGGTCCAGTAGATCACCAGACCGGCGGGGAAGCTGGCCATCATGTAGGTAAAGATGAAGGGCAGCAGCATCATGACCTTCTGCTGCACCGGGTCCGGGTTGGCCGGATTCATCTTCTGCTGCAGCCACATGGTGGCGCCCATCAGCAGCGGCCAGATGCCGATATGCAGCATGCTGGGCGGATCCCAGGGGATCAGGCCGAACAGGTTGAACAGGGTCGTCGGATCGGCGGCGGACAGGTCATGGATCCAGCCATAGAAGGGCGCATGGCGCATTTCGATGGTGACGTACAGGACCTTGTACAGCGCAAAGAACACAGGGATCTGAAGCAGGATGGGCAGGCAGCCGGCTAGCGGATTGGCCTTCTCCTCCTTGTAGAGCTTCATCATCTCCATGGAGAGGGCTTCGCGGTTATCGCCGTGCTTCTTCTTCAACTCCTCCATCTTGGGCTGAAGCTTCTTCATCTTCGCAAACGCTTCATACTGCTTGTTCGCGATGGGGAAGAAGGCCAGACGCAGGAAGACGGTGAAGACCAGGATGGCGATGCCGAAATTGCCGATGGTCACGCCCAGCCAGTCCAGGCCGTGGAAGAACGGCTTGGTCAGGAAGTAGAACCAGCCCCAGTCAACGGCATAGTCCAGGCTGTCGATGCCCAGCTTGTCATTATACTCGTTCAGCAGGCCGACGATCTTGGCGCCCGCGAACAGGCGGTGCGTGGTCTCGGCGGCGGCACCGGCGGCCACCGTCACAGCCGGGGCCTTGTAGTCGATCTGATAGATGTCGGTGGCGGCCGTCTGGTGCAGGACGCGCATGTCGGTGGTCTGCGCCTGATCGGGGATCAGACTGACCAGCCAGTATTTGTCGGTGATACCGATCCAGCCGCCGGTGGAGGACAGGTTGATGGTCTTCCCGTCTTCCTTCAGGTCGCCGTACTTATATTCCTTCAGGGTGCCGTCGACGATGGCCAGCGGCCCTTCATGCAAGACGTAGGTGCCTTCGACCTTCGGCGTGCCCCGGCGCTGCACGAAACCATAGGGGTTCAGCGCTACCGGCGCCCCGGTTTCGTTGCGCACGCGCTGCGTTACCGTGAACATGTAGTTGGCGTCGATGGCGAAGGTCCGCTCGAACACCAGACCGGCGCCATTGTCCCAGGACAGGGTGACCGGGCTGTCCGGGGTCAGATTGCTGGCGCTGGCGGTCCAGACCGTATCGGCCTTGGGCAGGGCAACGGTATCGCCCGCATTGGCGGCGACCCAGCCGAACTCGGCGTAATAGGGATGCTCGGTCCCGACCGGGGCCAGCAGCACCACTTCCGGGCTGTTCTTGTCCGGGGTGGTCTTGTACTTGGCCAGCGTCAGGTCATCCACGCGACCGCCGCGCAGGTTGATCGACCCGTGCAGGCTGGGGGTGGAGATGGCGACGCGGCCCGTCTCGGCCAGCACGCTGGCGCGGTCGCGCACAGCCGGCACGGCGCCGTCACCGGCGATGCCTGGCGTTGTGCCCGGCACGGTCGGCGGGGCCAGCTCGGCCTGCAGCGCCTGCTGGCGCTGCGCCTCGGCCTGTGCCGCCATCTGGCGCGGACGCTCATAGAAATAATGGAACCCGAACAGGATCGCGATGGAGATCACGATGGTCAGGACAAGGTTCTTCTGATCCGTCATGGGTGCTTGGTCCAGGTTCCGAATTCAATGGCCGGTTACATACCGGGATCGCGCCCGGTTGGTCACATGAAAACGGCGGGCGATCAATGCCCGCCGCAACATTTCTCGTTCCGGGCGTGCCCCGGATGCCGGGGCGGTACCGGGTCATACCCTTCACCACCCCAGGGATGACAGCGCGCCAAGCGCCGCAGGGTCAGCCAGCCGCCCCGCAATGCCCCATGCGCCGCCAGAGCCTCCAGCGCGTAATGTGAGCATGAGGGGTGAAATCTGCAACGGGGCGGGCCCATCATCGGCCGAATGATCCAGCGGTAGAAAAACACAAAAGCCCGGAGCAGCCAGGCCGCCGGGCTCATGCGTTTTCATCCTTCGCCAGGACCGATTCGGCCTGTGCCGCTTCCCGTTTGCCCTTCCACAACCTCAGCTTCTTCAAAGCCTGGGTCAGGTCGGCCTTCAGGTCGGCATAGGGCCGGCGCACCGTTTCCGCCCGCGCCACCAGCACGAAATCGTGCCCGGGGGTGGCATTGGGGGCCAGCACCTCGGCCAAGGCAGCGCGCAGACGACGACGGGCGCGGTTGCGTTCAACCGCACCCCCCACCTTCTTGCTGGCCGTCAGACCGATCCGCACCGGCGGTTCGCCGGGGTTGGGGTGCTGCCGCTCATCATGGGCGCGGGCCTGAAGAACCAGACCCGGCGTGGCCCATTTGCGACGGGCGCCCGCGACGGCCAGGAATTCCGGCCGTCTGGTCAGGCGCCCCACCTTGGATTTGGGAGGCGCCATGCCGGTAACCTTAGGCGCTCAGCTTCTTGCGGCCCTGGGCGCGGCGCTTATTGATGATGTTGCGGCCGGCGACGGTGGCCATGCGGGCGCGGAAACCATGACGGCGGGCGCGCACGATCTTGGACGGCTGAAAAGGACGCTTCACGGTACTTACTCCGGTCTTGGAACTGCTGACGTCTAAAACGAAGCGCGTTCTATAGTGGTGAAGGGGTTGGGAGTCAACGGGGGACAGGGATTACGGCTGCAACCCTGGTCTTCCGCCGTTCTCAATAGGTTTAGTAGCCCGGCGGACGCTTGGCGGTGACCACCTTCTTGGGCAGGGCGAATTCGGTCTTCTGCGCGGCATAGGCGACGGCGATGCGCGCGCCCACCTTGGCGTTGTTCAGCAGCAGGGCGCGGTTGGCGGCCAGGCTGGCCCCGCCCGTCAGTTCCTCCATGCGTTTCAGCAGGAAGGGCGTCAGCGCCTTGCCGCGCACGCCCTGCGCCTCGGCCTCGCCCACGGCCTGGGCAATGGCGGCTTCCACTGCTTCGGCATCGAGCGCCGCGTCATCAGGGATGGGCACGCCGATGACGACGCCGCCGCCCAGGCCCAGCTGCCATTTGGCGCGCAGGACACGGGCCGCTTCATCCGCCGAATCACAGCGGCCATCGACGGGCAGCGGCAGGGACGCCGTGTAGAAAGCGGGGAAACGGTCGGTGCCGAAGCCGATGACCGGCACGCCCTTGGTTTCCAGATATTCAAGCGTGCGCGGCAGGTCCAGGATGGCCTTCGCCCCCGCACAGACGACCGCCACGTCGGTCGCGGCCAGTTCTTCCAGATCGGCGGAGATATCCAGAGTGGTCTCCACCCCGCGATGCACGCCGCCGATGCCGCCCGTGGCGAAGACGGCGATGCCGGCCAGCGCCGCACCGATCATGGTGGCGGCCACGGTCGTGGCACCGTCCGCGCCCTGGGCCAAGGCCACAGGCAGGTCGCGGCGGCTGACCTTGCGGACGCCCGGCTGTGCCAGACGCTCAATATCCTCTGCATCCAGACCGACGCGGATGCGGCCATCCAGGACCGCGATGGTGGCAGGCACCGCCCCTTCGGCGCGGATGGCGGCTTCCAGGGCCTGGGCCGTCTCCACATTGGCGGGATAGGGCAGACCATGGCTGATCACGGTCGATTCCAGCGCCACGACGGCCTTGCCGGCCTTCAACGCCGCCGACACTTCGGGATGGATGGAGAGGAAATCCTGCATGGCACCGGCCCTTGGCAACTTGGTCGGCGCGGAGAATGCAACGCCACCGGCACGGCGCGCAACGCCGCCCACCGGCGGGGCCGCCATGCGCCCATGACCGGGGTTCTGGCGACCTGCGAACGAGCGTGCTAAAACCACCCCATCAATCAAGCAATCGCGCCCCAAGCGCCGCCGGAGAGGAATGACCGAAGATGCCCATGCCCAGCCAGTTCCAGGGAAAGCTGTCGCTGCCCGTCATCGCGTCGCCCATGTTCATCGTCTCCTATCCCGAACTGGTGCTGGCTGAATGCAAGGCCGGCATTGTCGGCACCTTCCCCAGCCTGAATGCGCGCCAGCCGGAAATGCTGGATGAATGGCTGACCAGGATTACGGGCGAACTGGCCGCGTATGCTGCTGCCAACCCGGACAAGCCGGTGGCCCCGTTCGGCGTGAACCTGATCGTCCATCGCTCCAACACCCGGCTTCAGGGCGATGTGGAACTGATGGTCAAGCATAAGGTGCCGCTGATCATCACCTCGGTCGGCGCGCCGGTGGGCATTGTGGAGGCGGTCCATTCCTATGGCGGGCTGGTCTTCCACGACGTCACCAATATCCGCCACGCCAGAAAGGCCGTCGAGGCGGGGGTGGATGGGCTGATCCTGGTGGCCGCCGGGGCCGGCGGCCATGCCGGCACCATGTCGCCCTTTGCGCTCTTGTCGGAGGTGCGGGAATTCTTCAACGGCACCATCGTGCTGGCCGGCGCCATGTCGTCGGGCGCGCAGGTGCGGGCAGCAGAGGTGCTGGGGGCCGACTTCGCCTATATCGGCACCCGCTTCATCGCCACCGCAGAGGGCAATGCGCCCGATGCCTATAAGCAGATGATCATCGAACATACGGGTGCCGACATCGTCTACACTCCGATGTTCAGCGGTATCCCCGGCAATTATCTGGCGCCCAGCGTCGCCGCCAACGGCATCGACGTGAAGGCCATTTCCGGCGGTCAGGCCGATCCCAACCTGTCCATCGAGGATTGGTCGAAGAAGAAGGCCTGGAAGGATATCTGGTCCGCAGGGCAAGGCATCGGCACCATCCATGATGCCCCGCCCGTCGCCGAACTGGTGGCCCGCATGAAGGAAGAATACCGGGCCGCCGCCGCCACGCCCGCCGCCTTCGTGTGACCCTTTGCGGGGTGGGCGGGTCCGCGCTGGACGCTGGGGCGAAAGCCGGCCACAGTCGGGCCGTTTCTCAAGACAGCGGCAGAGCATGACCAGCCCCACCCCGATCGACCCGATCCGCCTTCTGGCCTCCGTTGGCCATGACCTGCGGCAGCCGTTCCAGGCCATGCGCCTGTTCCTTAACCTTTTGCAGATGAAGCTGGTCGATCCCAAACAGACGGAACTGGCCAACCGGCTAGAAGAGGCGCTGGAGATTGGGGCGGCCCAGATGGATCAGGTTCTGACCCTGGCATCATTGGCCAGCGGCAGTGCCAGGCTGCGCCGGGAACAGGTGCCGCTGGGACCGCTCCTGGCCCGTGTCACGGGCGAACTGGCAGAACGGGCGACCCAGGCCGGACGCCCCATCCGCCTTGTCCAATCCAGTCTGGTGGTGGAAACCGATCCCGTCATGCTGGACCGGCTGCTACGCGCCCTGATCGACAATGCCATCACCCATGGCGCGCCCGGTACCCGCATCCTGGTGGGCGTGCGCCGTGCCGGTGGCCCCACCTTGCTGGTGGCCGACGATGGGGAGGGTATCCCGACGGATCAACACGCATTGGTTCTGGAACCGGGCGGGCAGCTGGAACGGCCGGGGCCGATCCGGCGGGGATTGGGGCTGGGCCTGACGCTCTGCCACCATATCGCCCACCGGCTGGGCCACGACTTCACACTGGGCGGGGCCAGGGGCCTGACCGTCCGGCTGGGCCTTCAGCCGATCACGAACCAGTCGGCACCCGCGTCGTAACGCAGGCTCAACCCGTCGGGGATGATGATCTTGTAATCGCTGGCGGCATCGTACCGGCCATCATTGTTCAGATCGATGACCAGATGGCCGTCGATCTGCGCGACATTGGTTACACCTGCCTGCAGGAAGGTCGGGACGGCGGTGGTCGCGGTCAGGGCCGACAGGGCAACCCCGCCAATGCGCAGCAGCGATTCGGACGCCGCATCAAAATCCAGCCTCTCCCCAACCTTGGCATCGACCAGCAGATCCTGATCCCCGGCCACCAGGGCGGTACTGGTGAAGACGAAACGGTCATTGCCGCTGCCGCCCGACATCACATCGGAACCCGCACCGCCATCAATGACGTCATCGCCCTTGCCAGCGATGATCACGTCGGTCCCGGCCCCGGCCCGGATCGTATCGGCACCGGCCCCCGTCACGAACAGGTCATTGCCGGCAGTGCCCGACAGCTTGTCCGCGAAAATGCTGCCGGGGATCGGTTGCAGGTTCAGCCCGCGCACCGCATCCACCGCGTCACGCCCCAGATCGGCCAGCAGGTCCACGACCGACGGCACCAGCACCTGGGTGATCGAATTCACCACGGCCTCACCGATCCAATCATACTTGGCCATTCCCCGCTTCTCCCCCTCTTCATGTCGGCCATCCGGCCTTGGCTATGGCCGGACGCTAGCATGGGCATCATGACACAGGTGTGATGGCCGCCACGGCAAATGAATTATGTTCAATGTTGACGGACGGGCCTGCGGGCGGCATCGCTGTGCCGCCCCTGTCGAAAGTCACCCGCCCTATGGCCCAGCGCTGGAAAATCACCGTCGAGTTCAATGGCAGCCCCTTTCTGGGCTGGCAGCGGCAGGATCATGGCCCGTCTGTCCAAAGCTGCCTGGAAGAGGCCGTGCGCCGCTTCGCTCAGGAAACCGTGACGGTTCATGCGGCGGGGCGCACCGACAGCGGCGTGCATGCCACCGGCATGGTGGCCAGCTTTGACCTGGAAAAGTCGGTCAGCGCGGAGAAGGTGCGCGACGCCCTGAACTATCACCTGAAGCCCAACCCCATCGCGGTGTTGAAGGCAGAGGCGATGGAGGGTGATTTCCATGCCCGCTTCACCTGCATCGGGCGCGCCTATCTTTACCGCATCACCAACCGGCGCGCACCGCTGGCGCTGGATGCGGGGCGGTCCTGGCTGGTGTCCCATCCCCTGGATGCCGACGCCATGCATGCGGCGGCCCAGCGCCTGATCGGCCGGCATGATTTCACTAGTTTCCGCGCCTCGCTGTGTCAGGCAACCAGCCCCGTGAAGACCTTGGCGGAACTGACGGCGACGCGGGTGGGTGAGGAAATCCACATCGTGGCCCGCGCCCGTTCCTTTCTGCACCATCAGGTGCGCAACATGGTCGGCACCTTGAAGATGGTGGGCGAAGGGCGCTGGACCGCCGATGATGTGCAGGCAGCGTTGGAGGCCCGCGACCGATCAGCGGCGGGACAGACGGCACCTGCCGACGGCCTTTATTTCACCCGCGCCTTTTACCCCGGCGACGATTTCCCCGAACCCATCAGCGAGGGACCCAGCACCCCATCCTCCACCAACGGGTAGGAGGCCGCGTCCGGCAACTGATAGTGCCACCATTCAAAGGCGTAATGCTGCCACCCCGCCGCCGCCATGATACCCAGCAGCAGGGCGCGGTTACGCTGCGCCTCCACGCTGATGCTGGTATCGGCATGCCAGGCGATGGGGCGCATCTCGTCAAAGCCCGTCCCCATCTCTAATACCGCACCGTCCGCCTGCGCCAGGGTCAGGTCGATGGCGACACCGCGCCCATGGCTGGACCCGACACGCGGATCGGCGATGAAGGTCGGGTCGGGCAGCACGTTCCACAGCGCCCATTGCGCCGCCGGTGGGCGATAGCCGTCAAAGATATGCAGCCGCAGCCCCTGTGCCGCCGCCAGCCGGATGGCCCGTGCGAGCGCCGCCGCCGCATCCGGATGCAGCAGGCAGAGCGGCCGCGCGAAGATCGGCCTTCCCGTCAGATTATCCGCCGTGGCATAGCGAAGATCGAGATCGACATCGAAGACCGGGGGGGCAATGGTGACGAACCGCATGGTTCACCCTTGTGATGGCGGAAGCCCCTCTGGATAACGAAGCTTATTGCGGATGGAAATGCGTTCATGATCACGCTTGGCCTGGATACGGCGACCAACGCCTGCGCCGTCGCCCTGTGGGATGCCGCATCGGGCCGCACGCTGGCGGTGCGGGCGGAGATGATGCAGCGCGGCCTGGCCGAAAAGCTGGTGCCCATGGTGCAGGAGACCATGGCGGAGGCTGGCATCGTCTTTGCCGACCTGTCGCGCATCGGCGTGACGGTGGGGCCCGGCACCTTTACGGGCCTGCGCGTCGGACTTGCCGCCGCGCGCGGCTTCGCCTTGGCCGCCAATTGCCCACTGGTCGGGGTGACGACGTTGGAGGCGGCAGTGCACGGCCTGGATACCGATATCCGCGCCGGCCACACGCTGCTGGCCGCCATTGAAAGCCGGCGTGATGACCTGTTCCTGCAGCCCTTCACTGCCGATCTGACGCCCTTGGCTGAACCGGCGGATGTGCTGCCCGTCGACCTGCCCGCCTATGCCGCCGCCCACCTGCCGGCGGGTCCGCTGCTGATCGTGGGCGATGCCGCCGCGCGCACGGCCCAGGCGCTGGGAATCTGGAACGGTGCCGTGGTGATCCAGGAGACGGCGGGTGCCGCAGAGGCGCTGGCCACCGCCCGTATCGCGGCGATGCAGGATGGGGCCGGCATCGCGGCCCGCATCGCCGATCCCTTCTATCTGCGCCCGCCCGACGTCACCCTGCCGAAGCAGGGCTAAGCCATGGCGGCGATGGTTCAGATCATTCCCGCCGCCCCCGCCCATGCCGATGTCATGGCGGCGCTGCATGCAATGGCCTTCGCCGACCCGGCCCTGTCCGGTCCCGCCTGGGACGCGCCTGCCTTCGCCGGCTTTCTGGCAACGCCGGGCATCATGGGTTTCATCCTGATGGCGGATGGGGAACCCTGTGCCCTGTCGCTGTGGCGGCAGGTGCTGGATGAAGGGGAATTGCTGACCATCGGCACCGATCCCGCAGCCCGCGGACGCGGCCATGGCACCACCCTGCTGCGCCATGGACTGGCCCATCTGCGGACAAACGGCGTCGCCCGTGTCTTCCTAGAAGTTGCTGTCACAAATACAGCAGCGCAGGCGCTTTATGCTTCACAAGGCTTCACGAATGCCGGGCTCAGGCGCGGTTATTATCAGCATGCGGGCCTGTCAATTGACGCAAACGTCATGGCGACTGATCTGACCTAAGCCGTATTGGTTAAGGCTTCTTGACCAAAAGCCGCTGAACCCCATCAGGACTCGCGGGATTCTCCGGTTGCAGGTCGGCAACGATATAGCCATGTTCCCGTAGACTGGCCGGAACATTTCGCGAAGGTTCCCCATAATTCATACGGACTTCAAGGGTTTGGCCCGAGTTGAGCCGTTCGACGGCAAGTTTCGTACGCACGAATGTCATAGGGCAGACAAGCGAGGTGATGTCCAGAAACTGGTCTGCTATGTTTTCCACGATGCTCGATTCCTTTGAAGACGTACCAAATCGATATTGCATGATGTTGGGATAAGACTTATATCACGATCGAGTTTCTTGGTTGGAGCAATCATACATGACCAACGCATCGTCCTCGCCCGAACTTTTGTCTCTCACGACCGAAATCGTCGCGGCCCATGTCTCGAACAATACAGTCGCGATCAACGATCTTCCGGGTTTGATTGAGCAGGTTTACCGTGCCCTGTCCAACATCGGTACGGAACCGGTGGTTCAGAGCGAGAAGCCGCAGCCGGCAGTCGCCATCAAGAAGTCGGTCACCCCTGAATATATTATCTGCCTGGAAGATGGTAAGAAGCTGAAAATGCTGAAGCGCCATCTGAAGACGGCCTACAATATGTCGCCGGAAGAATACCGCGAGCGTTGGGGCCTGCCGCCGGACTATCCCATGGTTGCACCGAACTATGCCAAGCAGCGTTCGCGTCTGGCCAAGCAGATCGGTCTGGGCACCCGCGCCCGCCGCGCTGGCGATGACGAGTAAAGATCAGCGTGCTCCTGCCTTGCGCGGGAAATACTGACGGGACAAGGGGGCGGCCTGCGGGTCGCCCCCTTCTCTTTCCAGGGATGATATTGTTGCCGCAACCCCTGTGATTTGCGCATGGCACCATGGCGGACCTACCCGCAAGCCCGCTATATCTTTGAAAGTTGCGGGACAAGGGCATGAAACTTTCGTGATCGGCCCCTGCATTGTGACACAGTGGGTTGACCGGCCCGCGCCGCTTCGTGTTATGCCAATGCGTGTGGCGGCGACCGTGGCACCCATGCTTCGTGAAAGACGGAGCAGAGGCCGGAACGGCCGCAGCCGACAAATGCCGGCGACCCAGAATATGTGAGAGCATGGCTGACATCTTTTCCACCGAAGCCCTGATTTCCGGCGAAATTCGTTCCGGCAATCTGGAGGTCCGTCTGGCGGAGACCGCCGCCGAGGTCACTGCGGCCCAGCGCCTGCGCTTCCGCGTCTTCTATGAGGAGATGGCGGCCAAGCCCACGGCGGAGATGATGGCGCAGCGGCGCGACTTCGACATGTTCGACACGCTGTGCGACCATCTGCTGGTGATCGACCGCAGCCTGGGCGACGGCACCGACGCGGTGGTGGGCACCTACCGCCTGATCCGCCGGGCCACGGCGGCGCGCGCCGGCTCCTTCTACTCGTCCGATGAATATGACATCTCCCGGATTGAGGAATATCCGGGAGAGGTGCTGGAACTGGGCCGTTCCTGCGTCGATCTGAATTACCGCAGCCGGGGCACGATGCAGTTGCTGTGGCGCGGGATCGCCGCCTATTCGGCGCATTACGACATCAAGCTGATGTTCGGCTGCGCCAGCCTGCCGGGCACCGACCCGAAGGCCCTGGCCCTGCCGCTCTCCTATCTCTACTACCATCATCTGGCCCCCCCGGCCCTGCGCCCCGTGGCCCTGCCGCACCGCTATGTCGAAATGGCGATGATGGAGGAGCATGAGATCGATCCGCGCCGCGGCATCAACGAGGTGCCGGCCCTGATCAAGGGCTATCTGCGCGTGGGTGGCTTCGTGGGTGAAGGGGCGGTGGTTGACCACCAGTTCAACACCACCGACGTCTCCATCGTCGTGAAAACCGACCTGATCACCGACAAGTACCTGCGCCATTATGAGCGCCGGGGCTCGTCCCTGATCTGATCATCGAAACCGGTGCGGCGGGCGGACAGGATGGATATCGGCTCGACCCTTCTGGGTTTCACGCGGCTGACCCTCTACGGGCTGTTCACGCTGCTCTGCATCCCGGTGCAGGTTGTGCTGCTGCGCCTGTCGCCGCAGGTGGCGGCCGCCCGCTTCCCACGCTTCTATCACCGCCTCTGCTGCCGCATCCTGGGCATTGAGGTGGTGGTGAAGGGACAGCCGGCGAGCGATGCCGGACCGGTCCTGTTCATCGCCAACCATTCCTCCTATCTCGACATTCCGGTGTTGAGCACGATTGTGCCCGTCAGCTTCATCGCGAAGTCGGAGGTGAATGGCTGGCCGGTCTTCGGGCTTCTGGCCCGGTTGCAGCGCACCGTCTTTGTGGACCGCAACGCCCGTCACAAGGCCGATGAACAGCGCGACAGCATACAGGGGCGTTTGCAGGCGGGCGACAGCTTGGTCCTGTTCCCCGAAGGGACCAGCAGCGACGGCAACCGCACCCTGCCCTTCAAGACGGCCCTGTTCGCCGTCGCCTCCACTCGCATCGGTGAACGCCCCCTGACGGTGCAGCCGGTCAGCGTGACGGCAACCCATCTGGATGGTATCCCGCTGGGCTATGTCTGGCGGCAGCTTTACGCTTGGTATGGCGACATGGAACTGCCACCGCACCTGTGGCGCATGGTGCGCGCGGGCCGCCTGCGCATCGTCGTAGAGTTCCACACCGCACAGTCGCTGGATACCGCCGGCACGCGCAAGGCCCTGGCCGATATTTGCTGGCAGTCGGTGGCCCAGGGCGTGGAACGCGCCGTCACGGGCCGCGCGGCGTAAGTCTTTCCTTCACATCCGGCCATTCCCGGTCTGTGACCGAAAAATAAACGGAGTGGCGCAGGCTGCCGTCGGCACGGACGACATGGTTGCGAAACGTCCCCTCCTCCACGGCCCCAATGCCGACCAGGGCGGTGCGGGATTGCACATTGTTGCTGTCGGTCTTGAATTCCACCCGTACACAGCCCCAGACCTCAAACGCATGGCGCAGCATCAGGAGCTTGGCGTCGCGGTTCACGCCTGAACGCTGAAACCCCTTGCCCAGCCACGTATAGCCGATCTCCACATGCCGATTGGCCTTGTCGATGGCCAGATAACGGGTGGAGCCGGCGATACGGCCCGTGGCCTGTTCGATGGTCACGAAGGGCAACATGCGGCCCGCCTGCTGTTCGGCCAGCGCAAAGCCGATCCAGGCCGCCATCTCGTCCCGGCTGCGCACCGGCGTCGGGTACCAGCGGAAGATGTCCCCTTCCAACCCGACTGCACACAGCGCGTCCAGATGCTCCACCCCCAGCGGCTCCAGCCGGGCGGCGGTCCCCGTCAGAGTGATGGGGGCCGTATCGATACGGTTGAAATCATGGACGGGATAGGGACGGTCAGACATGGGGCACCGGTTCAGGGGAAAGCCACCGACAGCTTTCCCCAAACGACCCCTGTGCGGTCAATCCAGGCATTGTCCGGGAGACGAGATTTATGCCGCTCCCTAAGCCGCGTCCGCCACGGCCCCTGCCAGCCCGGCCAGGATCAAGGCGCCCATGGCCAGATGCTCCGCCGCCTTCACGGGCGACAGGTTGTAGAAGCCCTTCCAGGCGGCGGCCTGGTCCACATCCGCCTGCCCCGGATGGGCCAGGCGCCAATGGCGTTCCACCGCGGTGGCGATGATGCGGTCAGTGGAGATCAGGCCCGGTAGTCGCACATCGCTATGAACCGACAACATCTCTGACACGGCCCACAACGCCTCTACCGTCAGTTGCCGGTACTCGGGGTTCATGATGCGATCCAGACGCGCCTCCACTTCGCGTGCGAAGTCGCGTTCGCCGGGCGTGCGATCGGCCCTCAAGGTGGCGCTGTCCAGGCGCATCTCCTGATGGCTGGGGTCGGCGATGATCACGCCGTCACCATGGCGCAGAAGCCCCCAGACCCGCCGGAAGAAGGCGTCCGGTACCGGCAGCAGCGTGCCCGTGGTATCGCGCCAGCCCCACCAGTCGCCACCGGTCAGCACGGTCGCCGTCCAGTAATCGCCCTCCATGGCGAATTCCGGCTGGTCCACGGCACTGCCGCGCGACAGCACGGGCAGGCAGAAATCCCCCGTCATGCCAGGGCAGCGGGAAATCAGGCGGCGCAGGCGCGTCAGGATGGCGTGCGGCCCCTCGCCCTTGAGCACCTCCAGACCCGCCGCATCCGACAGGCCGCGCTGCCGCGCCACGCTGCGGATCAGCAGGCCCAGAAGGTCGGCCGGGCGCAGCGACAGGGTATAGCGGAACAGGTCCGGGCTGGCCTTGATCAGGGTGCCGCTGAACAGCAGCATCTCTTCGCGCAGCATCAGGGTCGCGGGATCGCCGCCGATGGTGGCCAGCCGGGCCGAGATGTCGGCATTGGCCAGCGGGCGGTCAACGGTGCTGGCCCCCAGGATCACATGCTTCTGCCGAACCACGATCTCCTTCACCGCGTCCTGCAACCGCTCATCATGGCGGTTCAGCAGATGGGCCAGGGGCCGCACGATATCCCAGCGCCCGGCATGGCCGGCGGCGCGGTACAGATCCTCCGCCCGCTGCCACAAGGGCGCGCCGCCCTCCGTCACGAAATCCCGTCCCTGCCGCTGCCACAGCAGGGTCAGCATCAGCAGGTGCCAGTCAGCGCGACGCTCACCCGACAGGGATTTGGCCAGCCAGGGCGTGTCCCCCTCCTCGATCCAGCGGCGATCCTCCCCGCCCGGCGGCGGTGCCTTGAAATCATAGGCGTCGTCACCGGCCCAAGCGCGCACGGGCCGGGCCGTCACGGGACAGGAAGGCGCGATCTGGTCAAAGCCGACGATACGCGCCCCGCCATAGGCATCGATCAGGTCACTGCCCCGCACGCAGAGGTCGGGCACGCGGCCCGACACAAGGTCGGCCAAGGTCTTGGCCAATTCCGCGAAGCCTTCGCCCGCCGCCATGCCCTTGGACACGGGAAAAACCAGCAGCGGCGGCTTGGTAAAGGTCCAGGTGCGGTTGATATAGGCGATTTCAGACAGCAGCCGGTCGACCAGGAACCGGTGGTCATAGGTGAAGTAGAACCCGTCCTGTTCATCGACGAAGGTGGGCACGATCACCGCCGGCTGCCCGGCAAAACGGAAGCCGCAGGCAGTGATCAGCGTACCCAGTCGGCGCGGCGGCCGCCCCGACAGGCCCAGAACCTCGCACCGGCCCAGTTCCGCCAGCGCGCCGACCAGCACATCGACATGGCAGATATTGATCGACCCGCCGGCCTGCGCCAGCGTCTGGCAGCTGACACCCTGTTCCTTCAACTGTGCCCGAACCTTATCATCCTCGGCCAGAACCACCAGACGCACGGGCACCGGCGGTTTGGGCTTCAGCTTGGCGCGGCGGTTCAGCGGATCGACATCGCCCGGCGCCAGGAACCCCTCATCGATGAGCAGCCCCATGATGAACAGGCTCTGCGCCCACAGCAGGGGCACATTCTCGTTCGGCACGCGCGTCTGGCTGCCGGGATGGGCGCGCTCGGCCTCCACCGCCTCTTCCGGGACGATGAACAGTTCCGGCAGCAGGGCGTCGCCACCGCGTTCAACCAGCAGGCTTTCCAGCTTTTCCCGCCAATGGGCCGCGTCACGGGCATCCCCCGTCAACAGGGCCGTGACGTAGAAATAGGTGTAGAAAAGCGGCCATTCGCTTTCGATGCCGCGGAACCGCTCCAGCTCGCCCGCCTCGTAATGCAGGCGGGAATGATCCTCCAGCACCGTCTGGTGCCCGTCGGTCAGGAAGCGCTTGCAGCCATAGGGGCCGCCCAGCTTGGTCAGGATCTCGTTGCGCGTCCGCTCCACCAGATCGGGGGCATCCACGGCGAAGGCGGGCCAGCCGATGATGCCCAGCGTGGCGGCATCCACCTCCTTCGACCCGGATTCACGCGGCAGCAGCGCCTCCACAGTGGCCCGCGCCCGCGCGATCTCGTCCGGGACGGCATGGATGACGGCCACCCGGCCCCCATCCTCGCCCAGCAGGTCCAGGCCCTGCATCGCCTCCATGGCGGCCTTGGCCATGCCGATGGAACTGGCGTTCAGTTCCACGGCCCCGTCATTGATCTTGCGCCCCCGCTCCCAGATGCCGAAATCGGCGATGCGGTAGGCGGGGCCGATATAGTGGACCAGATTCTGGACGAAGGAGACCTCGTCCATCGTATAGATGACGGACATGCCCGACCGCGTCATCTGCGCCAGCATCAGCAAGAACAGCGAGGTGGCGTCGATCTGCAAATGGCCCCAGCCATCATCGGCGGCCACCGCCTCACCCGTGCTGGCCGAATAGATGGCGTGCAAACTGTCCAGCGGGGCCTGGGTATGCTTGAACCGTTCAACCTTGGCCGCCTGGCGCATCATGGCCTGCAACAGGCCGCGCATGGTCTTGACCACGCCCTGTTCCAGCAGGCGGGCGCGGGCCGTGCTGTCGCCCCGGCGGCGATAGGCCAGCGACAGGGCCCAGGGACCGATGATCGAATAGACGTTATCGCGCACCCAGGCATGGGTGTAGTTGCCATGCACCGTGACCGCCGTGCTGGCCGGCAGCAGGCCTGTGATCGGATGCTGACGTGACAGGATCACGCGGTTCACATGGTCGAACAACCGGTCCAGCGCGGTCTTCACCGCCTGCCCGCCCTGCTTGGCCACTCCCCGTGGCAACGGCGATTCCGGCATCTGGCACCCCGTAACAAACATACTGCATGCATACCCATTGAGAGTAACAGCGTTACACGTCCGCGCAACTGTTGCATTGCAGCATCAGCGGATTTCAGCAAAGTCGTGTAGGCGCGGTTCGTCGTTATGCCGGACACTGCGCAGCCCATGCACTGAGGTTAACGCACTCACATTAAAGGTGGCAGGAGAGAAATGAGTCTTATTGCGACTCAAAATATATCTTTCTCTCGTGAAGGTCATTTTTGATGTGGAAAACTACGAAAAACTTTATATTATTAAAAGAAATATCACAAAATGAGGATATTAGTATGCGCCCACATCTCTTGGCCATATCACTTACGATAGGCATATTATTAAGCGGATGCGGAAACGATCGCCTGGATCAGGCAGAAAGAAACATTGCCTTATTAAACTTAAGAATAAATAAAGTATCTTCTGAATATTATGAAAATGACAAGGCTATACAGGCCGATATAATGAGAAATAATGCAGCCATTCAAGCTGAAAACGCATCCACTAGAATAGAAATAAACAAAAAACTCAGAGAAATTGAGCAAATACTTAACAATCACAATGAAAAAATCAAAAAAATATGTTTGACGCATGGAAATGGAAATATCGCCACAATTCATGTATGCCCGGAGTATGTCTACTAAGACGAACTAGCAACATAAGGAGGCCTGAATGAATCGACGAGATTTTCTAGCCGGCGCTACTGCTGTTAGCTTGGCGGGCGCTCAGACGAACTCAGCATCTGCCTTCTGGCCCATGTTGCTCGTAAGGGTAATTTTCTCAAATGCACTTCGCTTCGGAGGAAGAAGCGTCGCTACGCGCCTAACAGGTACCGCGCTTTCCACCGGAGTTCGTTCATCTGTTCGGACAAGTTTCGGGCGAGGGGTTTTCGGAGGCGCCGCCGCTGTTGCTGCGGATACCGCCGTCGCACATGCCAGCAACCTGCAATCCCGGAACCCTGGATTATACGGCAGATTGCGGGACAGGATGACAGACTATGCGATAGGAGAGCTGATTGATGCTGGCGTGGGCATTCTGATTAACGAGGGCAAGCCCGAGCCCCTGGCATGCACCATTAAAAACCTTGAGTATAAGAATGTTATAATTTCACAATTTGTTCCCAAGTTCACGATTGTCGACCACGAAAACAATCAACAGACATCTCTGGAAGAGCTGATTTCCTACAATCTGACAATATTGGAGCAAGACATATCGGTAGCCAACCTGTTTGTAAGTCGTCTGCCATTCCAAGGCCTGATGTCAATTCAGCTTGACAATCTTGGGACGGCCGAACCTGAGAGTATCTACGTAGTTTAGTTTTCACTTATTTTGGCAGATGCTTGAAATAGCGCTGAAGTCAGATTCGATTGAATAAGGAGTTAGCCGGAGAAGGCAAAGTATCGTATGCTGCCATGCAACATATGATACTTTTAGAGCCATATAATGTCTCAGCGCGCCAGCGGCCTTCTCCTGCATCCGACCTCGCTGCCCGGCGGGCATGGCATCGGTGATATGGGGCCTGCCGCCCGCGCCTTTCTGGCCGACATGCAGGCCGCCGGACAGAGCATCTGGCAGATCCTGCCCCTGGCCCCGACCAGCCTGGGCAACAGCCCCTATTCGGCCCTGTCCAGCTTTGCCGGCAACCCGCTGCTGATCAGCTTCGATGATCTGGTGGCCGACGGCTTCGCGGATGCCTCCATCCTGGCGGGACTGCCCGGAAACGAGGCGGAACGGGTGGATTATGACGGGGTGGCGGCGGCCAAGCTAGCGGCGCTGGATATCGTGGCGGGCACCTTCCTGAAACGCGCCAGCGATGACGATGAATGGGGCGATTTCGAGCTGTTCCGGGCACGCAATGACGCCGAATGGCTGGATGATTACGCGCTTTATACCGTGCTGAAGGCCCGCCACGGCGGGGCCGCCTGGATGGACTGGAACGCGCTCTATGCCAGCCGTGACCCGATCGGCATCGGGGAGGCGCGGCACACGCTGTCGTCTGAGATCAAGAAGATCAAGGTGCAGCAGTTCCTGTTCTTCCGGCAATGGATGGCCCTGAAAAAGGACGCCAATGCGCGTGGCATCCGCATCATGGGCGATATCCCCATCTTTGTGGCAGGCGACAGCGCCGATGTCTGGTCACGCCGCGACCTGTTCGAACTGGACGGGTCGGGCCGCCCCACCATCGTGGCCGGCGTGCCGCCCGATTATTTCAGCGCCACCGGGCAGCGCTGGGGCAACCCGCTCTACCGCTGGGACACGCACCGGGCAGAGGGCTTCTCCTGGTGGCACCGGCGCATCGCCAAGACGCTGGAAACCGTCGACATGGTCCGCATCGACCATTTCCGGGGGTTCGAGGCCTATTGGGAAATCCCGGCGCATGAAGAAACCGCCATCAATGGCCGCTGGGTCCCTGCCCCCGGTTATGAGCTGTTCCAGTCGCTGAAGGATCGGTTCGGGGAATTGCCCATCATCGCCGAGGATCTGGGCGTCATCACGCCGGAGGTGGAGCGGCTGCGCGACCATTTCGGTTTCCCCGGCATGCGCGTCCTGCCATTTGAATGGGGCGACCATTTCGAACCCTGGAACTACGACCCCAACCGCTATGCCGCGCATTCCGTATTCTACACGGGCACCCATGATAATGACACGATCCTGGGCTGGGTCGCCTCTCGCGGCGGGCTGGATGGGGAGTTGGGGCAGCGCATCCGCTCCTACCTGAATACCGACGGGCGGGAACTGCACTGGGACTTCATCCGCTTCGCGCTGGGCGTGAATTCCGAACTGGTCATCACGCCGGTTCAGGACGTGCTGGGCCTTGGCACCGAAGGCCGTATGAACGTGCCCGGCCTGCCCGATGGCAACTGGGGCTGGCGCCTGAAGGAAGGGCAATGGCGCGAGGATCATACCGATCGCCTGCGCGACCTGACGGCGGCGGCGGGGCGGCTGGGCTGAAGCAGAAGATGGGGGAGAAAGCCTTACACAGGCGCCCTCCCCCATCTGGCAACATCAGAAATCGGCCGGGGCGGCGATGCCGCTCTTGGCCAGATTATCCTTGATGGCCCCCTTCAGACGCTCCAGCCCTTCGGGGCTGAACGCTTCGGCGCGGGCCACCAGCACGTCCTGGGTGTTGGACGCCCGCAGCAGCCACCAGCCATCGGCAGTCTTCACGCGCACGCCATCAATGTCATTGACCTCGGCCCCGCCGGCGGCTTCTTCCGCCTTCACACGGGCCTTGATCTCGTCCACAGCGGCGAACTTGCGCTCCTCATTCACCTGGAAGCGAACCTCCGGGGTGTTCAGCATGTCCGGCAGCTCATCACGCAGGGCCGACAGGGCGGCCAGACGTGACACGATGCCCAGCAGACGCACACCGCAATAGAGCGCGTCGTCAAAGCCATAATACTTGTCGGCAAAGAAAATGTGGCCCGACATCTCGCCGGCCAGCGGGCTGTTGGTTTCGGCCATCTTGGCCTTCAGCAGTGAGTGGCCCGTCTTCCACATCAGCGGCTTGCCGCCCAGCTTGGCGATCTGGTCGAACAGGCTCTGGCTGGCCTTCACATCGGCAATGATGGTGGCGCCGGGATGGTTGGCCAGCACATCCTTGGAATAGATGGCGACAAGCTGGTCGCCCCAGACGATGCGACCCTGTTCATCCACAGCACCGATACGGTCGGCGTCGCCGTCGAACGCGATGCCCAGATCGGCCTTCTCGGCGGCCACCTTGTGGATGATGTCTTCCAGGTTCTCCGGAATGGTCGGGTCGGGATGGTGGTTGGGGAAAGTGCCGTCGATCTTGTCGAACAGCAGCGTGTGCTTGCCCGGCAGCTTCTTGACCAGACGGCGCAGGATTTCGCCGGCCGCCCCATTGCCATTGTCCCAGACGACGTTCAGGTCGCGGGTACCGTCATAATCGGCCACCAGACGGTCGACATAGGCGTCCTGGATGTCGATCGTCTCTTCACTGCCTTCACCAGCCTCGAAATCGCCGGCAGCGGCGATCTTGCCGATTTCCAGGATCTGGCTGCCGAAGAACGGCGCCTTGCCGATCATCATCTTGAAGCCGTTATAATCCGGCGGGTTGTGCGAGCCGGTGATCATCATCCCGGCATCCAGCTTCAGGTGGCGCGCCGTGAAATACAGCATGGGCGTCGGGCCCAGGCCGATACGCACCACATGCAGGCCGACAGACTTCAACCCTTCGACGGCGGCGGCTTCCAGGTCCGGGGAGGACAGGCGGCCATCATAGCCGATGGCAACCTTCTTGCCGCCCCCACGCACCACCATGGTGCCGAAGCCCCGGCCAATGGCGCGGGCATCGTCGGTCGTCAGCGTCTTGCCGATGATGCCGCGGATATCGTATTCGCGCAGGACCGTGGGATGGAAATTGTGCGCCAGGGTCATGTTTCCGTCACCTGAACAGAGGTTGGTTAAAAAGTTTATGGCGGCAGCAAAGCACAAGCCGCGACCGCCCGCCAGCCTGTTCAACAGCCCAAAAGGTGGGATTGTTTCAGGGCGTTGGAGGTAGTGGGCCTAGGGACGTTACAGACCCGCCCACACCCTCAATGAACCTCACCCCGCCCCTTCTTCACCCGACCTGGCCGGCCGACGCAGTGATAAGCGAAGCCGGCCATCTCCGCGTCCTCGGGATTGAAGATGTTGCGCAGGTCGACCAGCACCGGCGCCTTCATGGCTTTGCAGATGCGGGACAGGTTCAGCATGCGGAACTCGTTCCATTCCGTCAGGACCAGGGCGCAATCGGCCCCGTTCAGCGCGCCATATGCATCGTCCGCCCATTCCACACCGGGCAGCATCTTCTCCGCCTCATGCCGACCAGCCGGGTCATAGGCGGCGACGATGGCGCCCGCTTCCTGGAGGGCTGGCACGATATCCAGCGACGGGGCGTCACGCATGTCATCCGTATTGGGCTTGAAGGTCACGCCCAGCACGCCGATGCGCTTGCCCGCGACCGACCCGCCGCAGGCGGCCACTACGCGGTCCGCCATGGCCTTCTTGCGCTTGTCGTTAATGTCCACGACCGTTTCGATGATGCGCAGCGGGCTGCCATAATCCTGCGCCGTCTTCACCAGGGCCAGCGTGTCCTTGGGGAAGCAGGAACCGCCATAGCCGGGGCCGGGATGCAGGAACTTCTTGCCGATGCGGTTATCCAGGCCGATGCCCTTGGCCACATCATGCACATCGGCCCCCACCTTCTCGCACAGGTCGGCCACCTCGTTGATGAAGGTGATCTTGGCGGCCAGGAAGGTGTTGGCAGCATATTTGATCAGTTCCGACGTCTCCAGGCTGGTGAAGACCATCGGCGTCTCGATCAGGAACAGCGGGCGGTACAGCGCCCGCATTACCTGGCGCGCCCGGTCGCTGTCGGTGCCGATCACCACGCGGTCGGGACGCATGAAATCCTCGATGGCCGAGCCTTCGCGCAGAAATTCCGGGTTGGACGCCACGTCGAAATCCGCCTCAGGCCGGGTCTTGCGGATGATGCGCGCCACCTCGCGCCCCGTGCCCACGGGCACCGTGCTCTTGGTCACGATGACGGTATAATCATCGGGGTCGAGCGCCGCCGCAATCTCCGCCGCCGCCGCATAGACGTAGGACAGGTCGGCGTGCCCGTCCCCGCGCCGCGACGGCGTGCCCACCGCGATGAACACCGCATCGGCCCCGGCCACGGCGGTCGGCAGGTCGGTGGTGAAGGACAGACGCCCAGCCTTGGCGTTCTTCTCCACCAGGGCGTCCAGCCCCGGCTCATAGATCGGGATCTCCCCCTTCAGCAGCCGGTCGATCTTGCCCTGATCCTTGTCGACGCAGATCGTCTCCACCCCGAATTCGGAAAAGCAGGCACCAGAGACCAGACCGACATAGCCGGTGCCGATGACGGCGATGCGCATCGGAAATCCCCCTTGGAAAAGAACATCTTCACGCCATAGCACAAACCAGCGTCCAAGGTCTTGCGCCTACGTGACGGTTGCATGACGGAAAAGTTACGCCGCCTTCTTCTTGTTGTAGAAGTCGCGTCGTGCCCAGGCCTGGAACGGATAGGCCAGTTGGCCCAGGAAGCTGTCGGGCACGGCGTCCTTGCAGCCGATATTGACCGGCGGCTTGCGGTCGGATGGCAGGTGGCGGGTGCCGAACACCACGTCCCACAGGATGAAATTCTCCCCATAGTTCACGTTGCCCTCAACGGGATCGCGGTTATGGTGCCAGCGGTGCAGTTCCGGCGTGGAGAAGATCCAGTTCAGCGGACCGCAACGCATGTCGACATTGCAGTGGGTCAGGAAGCCGATATAGGTGGTGATGGCCAGCACCCAGACGATCACATCCTTGGGCGCCCCCGCCAGCCCGGCGATGGTCAGGGCGAAAGCCGTCTTCCAGATAGAGTCCAGAAAATGGAATCGGCCCGTATTGACGATCCACAGCTTGGTGACGCTGTGATGGATGGCATGCCAGTGCCAGATGGCGCGAAACTCGTGGCTGGTCCGGTGTGCCCAGTAGAGGCCGAATTCACCCAGGATCATGGCCAGCAGGACTTGACACCCGAGCGGCCAGTCGCCGGGCCAGAAGCCGGACGCAGCCTCCGGCCCCGCCTGTGCCAGGCCCAGCATGGCGATAGAGGCCGCGATCACCTGACCCAGCCCCTTGTTCAGCACCGTATGCGCGATATCATTCAGCAACTGCCCATCGCTTTTCATCCATGCCTGTTCATAAGGCATGACGCGTTCCAGGATCAGCAGCGTCACCGCCAGCCCGAAATAGGTGATGTTGAAAGCCAGGACGGGGTGCCCCACCTGCCCGCCATACCAGTAACCGGCGATGCAGACCGTCACCAGCAGCGGCCATAACAGATGGGCGATAACGGCGCGCATCGATCTTCCTTTGGGTAGATTACCTAGGATGTATTGCCCCCAAGCCCCCGTTCGCGCAAGGTTCCGCGCGGTCGCAGGCGATAAAGACAGCGGAAACGGACAGCAGCATGAAGATCGGTCTGGCATTGGGCAGCGGGGCGGCGCGCGGCTGGGCGCATGTGGGTGTGCTGCGCGCCCTGTCTGAATTCGGGCTGAAACCCGACGTCATCGCCGGCACCTCCGTGGGCGCCCTGGTCGGCGCGGCCTATCTGACGGATCAGCTGGAGGAACTGAAACAGTTCGCCATGGGATTCGGCATGCTGGACACGATCAAGCTGCTGGACCTCACCTTGTCGCGCGGCGGTCTGGTCAGCGTGGAAAAGGCGTATGAGCGGTTCCGCAACGAACATACCGACATTGCCATCGAGTCGCTGCCCATCCCCTTTGCGGCGGTCGCCACCGACCTGTCGACCGGCAAGGAGGTCTGGCTGCGCGAGGGGCACCTGTTGGATGTCGTCCGCGCCTCTGCTGCCATTCCCGGCATGTTCCCGGCGGTGCCGCACCAGAACATGTGGCTGGCCGATGGTGCCCTAGTGAACCCGGTTCCCGTCTCCCTCTGCCGGGCGTTGGGGGCGGAGGTGGTGATCGCCATCAACCTGAATGGCGACCTGTCACAGATGCCCCGCCTGTCCAAGGCACAGCTGGGCCCTGTCAATGTGTCTCTGCCCGAACACCCGATCGAAGGCACCGCCGACGCCGAAATGGCCCCCCGCCCCATCCCCAAGCCCTTGGCCAAACTGGCGGCCAAACTGAACGAGGTGGGCGAGAATGCGCGCCAGCAGTTCCAGGCCCGATTCGTCAAGCCGCCGCGCCCGCCCGCCCCCGGCATCCTGGAGGTGATGGCCAGCTCGGTGGACATCATGCAGGACCGTATCACCCGCTCCCGTCTGGCCGGGGAGCCGCCCGACGTGCTGATCACACCGCGCATCGGCCATATCGGCATCCTGGAGTTTGAGCGGGCCGAGGAACTGATCCAGCTGGGCTACACCGCCGCCATCGCCATGCGCCCGGCGGTGGAACTGGCCATGGTGCGGTGAGGCATTTCGCAGAAGAGCAAGATCGGTCGAGCGGGCGGGGGCAGGCGGCGGTAGGGTTCCACACATCACCCCCCACCCTGAAGGACCCACATGAATCCGGCGCTTCGACGTCATCAGGCGCGGATGCTGCGGGTGCTGGATCATATCGACCAGCATCTGGATGACGCGCTGGACCTGGACCGGTTGAGCAGCGTCGCCGCCTATTCGAAATTCCATTTCCATCGGCTGTTCACGGCCAGTTTCGGCCTGTCGCTGCATCGTTATGTGCAGTTGGCCCGCCTGAAACGGGCCTCCTACCGGCTGGCCTACCGCGAGGGGGACAGCGTGACCGATATCGCGCTGGATGCGGGGTATGAGGCGCCGGACGCCTTCGCCCGTGCCTTCCGGCAGCGGTTCGGGCAATCCCCTTCCGATTTCCGCAAATCGCCCGACTGGCAGCCCTGGATGGATGCCTTCGACCCGCTCGACCATGCACGGAGCCTTCTGATGCAACAGCGTTTCACGCCCGCCGATGTCAGCATCCGCACTGTGTCCCCCACGACTGTCGCCATCATGGAACATCACGGCGACCCGGCCACCCTGCCCGCCACCATCCAGCGCTTTATCGCCTGGCGCAAATCCGTGGGCCTGCATCCCGGCAACAGCCAGACCTTCAATGTCTGGTTTTCCGAACGCCGGCCCGACAATCCCGCCAATTACCGCATGCATCTATGCGCCGGAACCGACCTGCCCATCGCACCGGACGACCCGGATGTAACGCCGGGGACCATCCCCGGTGGCCGCTGTGCCGTGCTGCGCGTCGTGGGCCATACCCATAATCTGGAACCCGCCGCCCTGTTTCTTTACCGCGACTGGTTGCCCACCAGCGGGGAGGAACCGGGCGACTTCCCGCTTTACTGCCAGCGCCTGCGGTTCTTCCCGGAAGTGCCGGAGCATGAGACGGTGGCGGAACTGTTTCTGCCGCTGCGGCCCCTGTCACCACCGCCGCCTTTGCCCTAAACTGCCGCCATGCCATCCGACATCCCGCCACTCGCCCATATCCGCTTCACCGGCACCGTCATCGAATGGCGGGGTCCGGCGCCTTTCTTCTTCATCGCGGTGCCATCCGATCTGGTGGAGACGGTGCGACGGGCGGCCCGGCTGGCCAGCTATGGCTGGGGTGTTGTGCCGGTGCAGGCATCGGTGAACGACACCGCCTTTACAACATCGCTGTTCCCAAAGGATGGCGGCTATCTTCTGCCCCTGAAGGTGGTGGTCAGAAAGAATGCCGGGATCGCCCTGGGCGACACGGTAACGGTCGACATCCAGGTGGCGGGAAAGGATGGGATGGAGGAGTGGTAGCGGGGGCGGTGAACCGGACAAAGGCAGCGGACAATGCAGCCGATTGCAGACATTATTCCTATTTCATGACATGATGCGCCCATAATGCCGCCCTTCTCCATCCATGCCGCCTGTGCCCCTGCAACAGGGGTGTGTTTTCCGTTTCACGGCGTTGCATGCCCGTGCCGGTCCGGTCATGGCAGCAAGGCTCCATGAAACACCCCCTGATTTTCCGTTCCATGCTGTTGCACGGGCACGGTTCATTCGGGGCCGAACCACCATCCCCTCCGAATGACCGCCCCCAAACAGGGTTGACGTCGGCTTAACCAATCCCGTCCAATGGCCACAGCCCGCAGCCAGGATCGTCGCCATGTTCACCCGTCCCGCCGACCCCACTCCCCATGCCCGCGCCGGGGCCGAGGCATTAAAGCGGGGGGATTTTGCCGGGGCCAAGGCGGGGTTCGGGCAGGCGGTGGCGATGGGGGCCAACGATTTGGGCATCTGGCTGGGCTTGGCCTATGGCTGCCGGGGCGTGGGCGACGCGGCGGGCATGCTGGCGGCCCTGGAAAAGGTCCTGGCGCTGGACCCGCGCAATGTGCGGGCGCTGATCCTGAAGGGGGATCATTTCGGGGGCCAGGGCGACCACAAGGCCGCCACCTCCTTCTATAACAACGCCCTGCGCGCGGCCCCGCCGGCGGCACAGCTGCCGCCCGATCTGGTGGCGGAGCTGCGGCGGGTGCAGGCAGCGACGCAGGATTACGCCCGCCGGTTCGAGGCGCATCTGCTGTCCAGTCTGGAACAGGCCGGGTTCGGGGCGGAAATGGGCGGCGGACGGTTTGGCCGCTCGCTGGATATCCTGTTCGGACGGCGGCAGGTCTATTATCAGCAGCCGCAGGCCTACCTGTTCCCGGAGCTGCCGCAGGTGCAGTTCTATGACCGCGCCGCCTTCCCCTGGCTGGAAAGGCTGGAGGCGCAGACCGACGCCATCCGCCAGGAATTGCGGGCCGTGATGCAGGGGCCGGAAGCCTTCCAGCCCTATCTGGAGGCCAGCGCCAACCGAGCGCAGGTGGACCGGTCGGGCCTGCGCGGCAATCCGGACTGGAGCGCCTTCTACCTGTGGAAGAATGGCGTGCCGCAGGAAGAGAACATTGCCCGCTGCCCCGCGACGGCGGCGGCACTGAACGGTATTCCCCTGACCGGCATCCGGGGCCGGGCGCCGTCGGTGCTGTTCTCCTTGCTGAAGCCGGGCACGCATATCCCGGCCCACACGGGCTTCGTCAATACCCGTCTGATCTGCCACCTGCCCCTGATCGTGCCGGGCCAATGCCGGTTCCGGGTGGGCAATGAGACGCGGGAATGGCGGGAGGGGCAGGCCTGGGTCTTCGACGACACAGTCGAACATGAAGCCTGGAACGACAGCGGCGAAACGCGCGTCGTCCTGCTGTTCGATGTCTGGCGCCCGGAACTGACGCAGGCCGAGCGGGAGATGGTGGCGGCCATGCTGACCGCCATCGATGATTACGGCGCCGGTTCGGGGGAATGGGGGGCTTGAGAAGAGTTCCCGCGGATTGCGCTGGCGCTAATCCACGGCAATGCAGCGCCTACGCCCCCAGCTTGATCCAGGTCAGCTCATGCTTGTTCTGGCAGAGATGGACCAGCTGGCTACCCGGAATGGCGGCAAAGGCGCGGGCCGTTTCATGATCCGTCTCCCCCTGGAATTTCAGGGTGCAGATATAGTTGCGGGCCAGACCCGACTCGAGCCAACCCTGGATCATGCGGTAAAGCCGTGACGGGTAGCAGATGACGTCACAGGCCAGCCAGTCGACGGGGCCGATATCCGCCGGCTTGATGCCAAAGGCACTTTCCCGCCGTTCGCTGACGCCGGGCAGGGCCGCGATCCTGGGGTCCAGGGGGGCCTTGTCCACCGCGATGACATTGGCCCCGCAGCTTTGCATCACCCAGGTCCAGCCACCGGGGCAGGCCCCCAGATCGATACATAGCTCACCCGGCTTGGGCGTGTAGCCGATGCGGGTGAAGGCTTCCCACAGCTTCAGATAGGCGCGGTTGGGCGGAGTGACCTTGTCCTCAATAAGCTCAATCTCACCATTGCGGTAAGGGCTTGAACAATGCGCCGCCGCCAGGATGGTGTTCTCGTTCAGCAGCGTCCAAGACCCCAGCGGCGCCGTCGGCGGGGGCGTGAAGAAGCTGACCGGCTTGGCCGAGACATGGGGCAGGTTGTCCTGGATCAGCTGTGCGCGGCGGTGATGCTGAAACCCGTAAAGCGCCCAGTTGCGCTGGATGGCGCGCAGGGCCTTGGCCCCCTGCTTGATGGACTGGATGGGGATCAGGACGGGATCGTACCAGATATTCTGGGCCCAGGCGGCGGGGCGCGGCGGGCCATCGGCAATGACCAGCCGTCCATGCACCGACCGCACGTCGCCCAATTCCACCAACAGGTGTTCCAGAAATTCCTCATCCGCCAGATAGGCGGTGGCCCCGAGCGGCGTTGCCGTCGGGGCCGTCACATCATCATGGGTCATTGATCAGAACGCGCCGGTCATATCAGGTGGGAATGTCACCGGACGCGATAACAGCCTGCGTGCGATTACGCACGCCCAAGCTGCGCATGACGGCTGTGACATGGATCTTCACAGTGCCTTCGGAAAGGCCCAGTTCATAGGCGATCTGCTTGTTCGACTTGCCTTCGCGCAGGCAGCGCAGCACATCGCGCTGCCGCTGGGTCAGGCTGGGTGTGCCCGCCGCGCCGTTTGTCGCACCAGCCGTTCCCGCTGCGGCAGCGGCATGTCCGCTGACACCCGGCCCATCGCCCAGGATGGCCGCCGGCGGCACATAGATGCCACCAGAGAAGATGAGGTTCAGGGCCGACAGCATGATCTTCACCGAAGAGGATTTCGGGATATAGCCCGACGCCCCGGCATCCAGTGCGGCGCGCACATCGGCCTGCGCCTCCGATGCCGACACGATGACGACGGGCGTGCCGGCCTGCGCCTCACAGATCTCCTGCACCCCGGAGAAACCGGGGAAGCCCGGCATCTGCAGGTCCAGCAGGACAAGATCGAAATCCTGCCCATCACGCGCCAGGGACAGAACATCGTCAAAGGTCCCCGCCTCGACGAAGCTGGCCTGGTCATCCAATTGGGTCAGCAGGCGGCACAAACCTTCACGGAACAGAAGATGGTCGTCACCAATCAGGATTTTCATAAGTCGATCCCAGCCCGATTATCATACCCATCCACCCGCGCCGCCCCACGCGGGTCCAGATGAAGGGCTTTTGCCCCGCCATCTTACGGACAGCATCGTACCCTTAATAAATCAAAATCATGTGGCTGTCTGTGACAACCATCGCTTTTGTCCGCATCGATGGCACAAAAGCGGCGCTGGAAGGTTATCGATATCGTCGCCCCCCTTCCTGTCCGCCGCGTGCGGCCATGTTGCGGGAAGGGGGGTGGACGTGCCACAAAAGACAAAGGCACCGTCGGCATCATGACCGGCGGGGTTAGAGACGATCATGGCTGTCAATACAGGGATCAAGATGCCGCAAAAAGTGCGCAAGGCCGTGTTTCCGGTCGCAGGTCTGGGTACCCGCTTCCTGCCGGCCACCAAGGCCATTCCCAAGGAAATGCTGCCGCTGGCCGACCGGCCGCTGATCCAGCATGCCGTGGACGAGGCCAAGGCCGCCGGCATCGACCAGTTCTGCTTTGTCACCAGCCGCGGCAAGAGCCCGCTGGAAGACCATTTCGATCTGAATTACGAGTTGAACGAGACGCTGCGCCGCCGTGGCAAGAACGATCTGCTGAAGATCGTCGAGGATATCCAGATCGAGTCGGGCTATCTCTCCTATGTGCGTCAGGCACAGCCGCTGGGCCTGGGCCACGCCGTCTGGTGCGCCCGCGAATTTGTAGGCAACGAGCCGTTCGCGGTGCTGCTGCCCGACGAACAGGTGCTGGGCGACAAGCCTTGTCTGGCGCAGATGATGGAGGCCTATGAACAGGTCGGCGGCAATCTGCTATCGGTGTTCGAGGTGCCGCGCGAACAGACCAACAAGTACGGCATCCTCGACATCGCATCGGAGGATGGCAAGCTGGTCTCGGTCAAGGGGCTGGTGGAAAAGCCGGACCCGGCGGTGGCACCAAGCAATCTGTCGATCCAGGGCCGCTATATCCTGCAGCCCGAAGTGTTCAAGCACCTGTCGGTGTTCGAAAAGGGTGCGGGCGGCGAGATCCAGCTGACCGACGCCATGGCCAAGCTGATCGGCAACCAGCCCTTCCACGGCTTCAAGTTCGAGGGTCAGCGCTTCGATTGCGGCGACAAGCTGGGCTTCGTGCTGGCCAATGTCGCCTACGCCCTGAACCGTCCCGACATGTCGGACAAGGTGCGGGCCGCGCTGAAGGACATGCTGTAAGCCGTACGCGGTTTCAGCCGAAAAATGAAAAAGGGGCGGTCGCAGGACCGCCCCTTTTTGCTGCACAGCTTGCCCGCTTACGCCGCGTTGGGGCCCATCGGCTTGGTCAGGGCCACGTCTAGGTAATCATCGACCAGACGGCCCAGCTCCTCCGACTTCTCGTTGAAGAAGTGGTTGGCGCCTTCGACGCGGCGATAATCGATCTTGATGTCCTTCTGCGAGGACAGCTTGTTCACCAGCCGGGTTACTGACGCCTCGGGCACGATCTCGTCCCGGTCGCCATGCACGATCAGGCCCGACGCCGGGCACGGGGCCAGGAAGGAGAAGTCGAACATGTTGGCCGGCGGCGCCACCGACAGGAACCCGTCCAGTTCCGGGCGGCGCATCAGCAGCTGCATGCCGATCCATGCCCCAAAGCTGAACCCACCGATCCAGCAGGCCGAGGCGTTGGGGTTATAGGTCTGCAGCCAGTCCAGCGCCGAGGCGGCATCTGACAGCTCCCCTTCGCCGCGATCGTAGGTGCCCTGGCTGCGGCCCACGCCCCGGAAGTTGAAGCGCAGGGCAGAGAAGCCGCGTTTCGTGAAGGCATGGAACATCGTATAGACGATGCGGTTATTCATCGTCCCCCCATGCTGCGGATGCGGGTGCAGCAGCAGGGCGATGGGCGCGTTGGGCACCTTGCTGTGGGAGTAGCGACCTTCCAGACGGCCGGCAGGGCCGTTCATGATCACGTCAGGCATCGATTCACCGGTCCCGGTCAGACATGCAAGGGGCGAGCGTCAACAGGCGGGTGGCAGTGATTGTCGAACGACCCAAGACCGGGCGGCCTTGGTAGAGGGGCGATTCTTGACCGTCCATCCCTGTCATTCTATAGGACTGCCTCAGGCGGTTGTGGGCCGTCGAACCGTGCCCGGAACGGACACGCCCCGCCGTCCACGGGACTGTTCCATCGCATTGACCGCGATGGTATGAGGCGGGACTATACCACAGCGCCCATATTCGTGTTCAAGCCTCTTCGCAGGGGAATTCAAGCCTTTGGCGGAAAAGCAGCCCATGCGGCCCCCCCTTTACCTTGACTGGAACGCCACCGCCCCCGTGCGCACGCCTGCGCGGGCCGCAATGGTGGCGGCGTTGGACCTGGTTGGAAACCCATCCTCCATCCACGGGTTCGGGCGAAAGGCCCGCCGGATGGTAGAGGATGCGCGCGATCAGGTTGCCGCCCTGGCGGGCGTCCCGGCGGCCTGGATCACCTTCACCGGCAGCGGGACGGAGGCCAATAATCAGGCCCTGGCGCTGGCCGCCCGACAGGGCCGCCGCCTGCTTCTGGGCGCAACGGAACATCCGTCGGTACTGGAATGCGCCAGCCCGGACAGCGCCGTTATTCCCGTACAGGCCAACGGCATCATCGATCTCGACGCGCTGGAGAGGCTGCTGCGCGCTGGCCCGGCACTGGTCAGTGTGCAGGCGGTCAACAGCGAGACTGGGATCATCCAGCCGCTGGCCGATATCGCCACCCTGGTTCACCGCCACGGCGGCTGGTTGCACAGCGATGCGGTGCAGGCGGTTGGCCGTATCCCGTTCGATGTCGCCGCCCTAGGCCTCGATCTTGTCACCCTGTCGGCGCACAAGATCGGGGGACCGCAGGGGGTGGGGGCGCTGCTGACGGCGCCGTCGATCCCGCTCTCCCCCCTGCTGCGCGGCGGCGGACAGGAACGGCGCATGCGGGCCGGGACAGAGAATGTGGCCGGCATTGCCGGATTCGGTGCGGCGGCAGCGGCGGCCCGCGACGGACTGGCGGACTATCAGGCCCTGGCCGCACTGCGCGACCGGCTGGAACAGGCGGTCATGGAGGCAGCCCCCTGGGTGCGCGTGATCGGGACCGGCGGCCCACGCGTGGCCAATACCAGCTGCCTGGCCCTGCTCGGCCAGCCGGCCAACAGCCAGTTGATGGCCTTCGATCTGGCCGGCATCGCGGTCAGTGCCGGATCGGCCTGTTCATCGGGCAAGGTCAAGACCTCCCCCGTCCTGGCCGCCATGGGATTTGATGGAGCCATTGCCGGATCGGCGATCCGGGTCAGCCTGGGATGGGACACGCGACCGGACGATATCGACCGGTTCCTCGCCTGCTATCTGCCCCTTGCCGCCCGCGCCCGGCCTGCCGCCTGAAGGACCAGATGTTGGAACATACCCTGCCCTGCTGGCATTGCGCCGGCGATGTCTCCCCCCGCGCCCTGTTCTGCCATGGCTGCGGGTCGATCCAGCCACCGGGGGAGGTTGATCCCTTCACCCGGTTAGGCGTGGCGGCCGGTTTTGAGCTGGATGTCGCCTCCATCGAACGGCAACTGACCGGTTTCGCCCGCATTCTGGCCCCTGCGCGGTTTCAGGAAAAAGGCGAACGGGCCCAAGAACTGGCATCGGCGCAACGGGCCGCACGGGAAAAGGCGGCGGCCATTCTGCGCGATCCGGCGGCACGCGCCCGTGCCTTGCTGGACCTTGCCGATGCCGCCCCCGCCCGGCCCGCTACCGGCGGCCAATGGGAAATCGCCATCGCCGCCGCCCCGGACGCCGGCAGCCGGGCGCGGACCCTGGCGGCGGTAAAGGATGAGATGGCGGCGGAACTGCGTCTGCTGCTGGACGCGTTCCGACTGGGTGATCTGGCGCTTGCCGCCACACGCCTGACGCGGGTGGAGGCCATGGCCCTGGCGGTGGAGGCCGCGCGGCGGCTGGGGTAACCCCTACTCCTTCTCCTCCACCGCCGGCGTCGGGACCGGCGGTCGCAACCGACCGGCCTGACGCAGTTGGGCGCGCAGCACATATTCGATCTGGGCGTTCAGGCTGCGCAGGTCATCATCGGCCCAGCGCTGCATGGCCTCCAGCACGTCTGCGCCGATGCGCAGGGGATATGCCTTCTTCTCCGCCAAGACCTGTCCTCTATTCAGTACAGCGTGCCCGCGTTCACCACGGGCTGCGTCGCCCTGTCTCCGCACAGCACGACCAGCAGGTTCGACACCATGTGCGCCTTGCGTTCATCGTCCAGATGCACCACGGAGCGGGCGGCAAGCTGATCCAGCGCCATCTCCACCATGCCCACGGCCCCTTCCACGATCTTGGAACGGGCGGCGACGATGGCACTGGCCTGTTGCCGCTGCAACATGGCGCTGGCGATTTCCGGCGCATAGGCGAGATGACTGATCCGCGCCTCCACCACCTTGATGCCGGCCCGTGCCAGCCGTTCCTGGATGGCGCGCTGTAGATGGTCAGACACTTCCTCGCCATGGCCACGCAGCGACAAAGCCCCGCCGCCGTGATCATCATAGGGGTAAGAGGTGGCGATCAGGCGCAGGGCCGATTCAGCCTGGATCGAGACATAGCCCTTATAATCCTCGACATTGAACAGGGCCTCTGCCGTGTCCGTCACCTGCCAGACGACGATGGCCCCGATCTCGATGGGGCTGCCATCGGCGTCGTTCACCTTCAAGGTGCCCGTCTCGAAATTGCGCACGCGTAGGGAAACACGGTGCTTAGCGAAGAACGGGTTGACCCAGCGCAGGCCCGGCGTGTCCACCGTGCCACGATAATCACCGAACAGGGTCAAGGCCACGGCCTGATTCGGCTGCACAATGAACAGCCCGCACATCAGGATGATGCCCGCCAACATCGGCAGCAGCCAGAACAGGGACACAGGCCCCGTCCCACTCCTGAACCCGATGATCATCATCACTGGCGAGACCAGAACCAATGCCAGACTGAACAGCAGCATGCCCAAGCCGGACGACACCGTGATGGGACGATCCCCAACCTGTTGGTTCTCCTGCATTCCACCCCCCAGCCTCAAAATGATATAATTTTGATATCACAATGAGGCGAGTCTGTCAGGGGGTAATCATGCGCCCTCAGTCGCCGGGCGGGCGCATCCGCGCCCTTGGCTACGCGGCATGGGCCGCGTGGCGGCGGTCGCCGCCGTACCGACGGTCAAAATTTGACTGTCGGTTTCAGGCCACCAGGTGGCAGGCCACCATCCGCCCGTCGGCGTGGCGCGGTTCCGGCGTCTCCTGTGCGCAGCGGGGCTGGGCCAGCGGGCAGCGTTTATGGAAGGCGCAGCCGGGGGGCGGGTCCATGGGGCTGGGCAGTTCACCCGACAGGGGCGGCACGTCGGAGGTGCCGCCGCGATGGACACGCGGCATGGCGGCCAGCAGGGCGCGCGTATAGGGGTGGCGCGGATCGGCGAAGATCGCATCCTTTGGCCCCTGTTCCACGGGCCGGCCCAGATACATCACCATCACCTCATCCGCGATATGGCGGACGACCGACAGATCATGGCTGATGAAGACATAGGCGAGGCCGAATTCGTCCTGCAGGTCCATCATCAGGTTCAAAACCTGCGCCTGGATGGAGATATCCAGCGCCGATACCGGTTCATCCGCCACCACCACACGCGGGTCCAGCATCAGGGCGCGGGCGATGGCGATGCGCTGTCGTTGCCCACCGCTGAACATATGCGGATAGCGGTCAGCCTGATCGGGGCGCAGGCCGACCTTTTCCATCATAGCGATGGCGCGGTCACGCCGTTCGGCCTTGGGCGTATCGGTGTTGATCAGCAGCGGTTCGGCCAGGATATCCGCCACCTTCCGGCGCGGATTGAGCGATCCGTAAGGGTTCTGGAACACCATCTGCACGGCGCGGCGCAGGGCTTTTTCATCGGCCTTGGGCACGGTAGTGATATCGCGCCCGTCGAAATGGATGGTCCCTTCCGTCGGCGCCTCAATCCTTGTCAGCAGGCGGGCCAGCGTGGATTTGCCACAGCCGCTTTCGCCCACCACGGCCAGGGTCTTACCGGCGCTAACGGTGAAGCTGGCGCCGTCCACGGCCTTCACGGTGGCGGGCGCGCGGAAAAGGCCGCGTTTGACGCGGTAATGGCGCTTCAGGTCGCGGGCTTCCAGGATGATGGTCATGCCATGGCTCCTTCGACCCTTACGCACCGTGTCCAGCCATCGCCATCGGTGGCCAGGGGCGGGCGAGTGCCGCAGCGATCATCGGCCAGCCCGCAACGCGGCTGGAACAGGCAGCCCGTGGGCCGGTCGCTGATGCCCGGCACGGTGCCGGCAATGGTGGGCAGACGCCGCCGTCCCACGGCCCGTTCGGGCAGGGCATCCAGCAGGGCCGCCGTATAGGGGTGACGCGGGGTGGTGAACAGGCTGTCGGCGGGGCGATTCTCCACCACCTGGCCCGCATACATCACCTGTACCCGGTGGGCGCTTTCGGCCACCACACCCATGTCATGGGTGATCAGGATCATGGCCATGCCGCGTTCGCGTTGCAGGTCGCGCAGCAGGTCCAGGATCTGCCGCTGAATGGTGACGTCCAGGGCCGTGGTCGGCTCATCGGCGATCAGCAGGCGCGGGTTGCAGGCGATGGCCATGGCGATCATCACGCGCTGGCTCATCCCGCCCGACAATTGGTGCGGAAAGGCCGACAGGCGCGTCTCCGGCGCTGGAATGCCCACCTGTTCCAACAGCGCGATGCAGCGGTGGCGCAGCGCCTTGCCCGACAGACCCTCATGCTGGGCCAGCGTCTCCCCAATCTGGAAGCCGACCGTGAAGCAGGGGTTCAAGCTGCTCATCGGTTCCTGGAAGATCATGGCCACCTGCCCGCCATTGAGGCGGCGCCGCGCCTTGGGCGACAGGGTCAGCAAATCCTGGCCATCGAACTGCATCCGGCCCGCCGTGACGCTGGCATTGTCGGCGAGCAGGCCCAGCACCGCCAGCGAGGTGACGGACTTGCCCGACCCGCTTTCTCCGACAATGCCCAGCACCTCGCCCGGTTCCACGGACAGGTCGATGCCGTCCACGGCACGAAACGGGCCGCGCGCCGTGGCAAATGTGACGGACAGGTCCTTGATGTCGAGAAGCGGCATTGGCTCAATCCTCGAAAAGACGCTGGGGCAGAAGGGTGCCGGCTCGCTGCCGCAACTCCTCCTTGCCGAACAGCCTGGGCGAGAGTGGCTTGTCCAGGCTGACCTCCAGGCCAAAAACCTCGGTTGCCATTTGATCCGGGCAGATCGTGTGATGGTCCTGCTGGATGAAAGCCAGGAGGCGGCGGCCATCCGGGTCCCATTGGATGCCCCAGATATTGGCACCGATGTCCGGCAACCGGCATCGAGCCGCGTCCTTGAACAGGGCAAGGGCGCTGTCATTCAAGCCGGCCACTTCCTTGAAGCGACCGCTCTCGAAAATAAACAGGCGTAAGCGGCTGAACTGGCCCGACCCGTCGCCGTCATCGGCGAACAAGGCGAGGGAATCGGGAGCCCAGGCGAAGGCCGCCGGGATGGAGATGAGAGGATCAAACCGGTGGACGGATTGCCGACTGGCCGTGTCGATGATGACGGCACCCCTCGTCTCCTCCGTCTCCGCATCGATAGCGAGGGTGTAGCGCCCGTCGGGGGAGGTGGGGCCCATGCATCCCAAATCGATGCTTTCCGCATCGCCCAACCATTCCGACCGGCCAGGCTCCGCACAGAATGGCTTCGGCTCGAAAGACATCGCACCGAAGCCTGACATGGCCAGCAACAGGGCAGACCCGATCACAGCCATCATGCGCATCACTTCCTCCTACCGCTTCAGCTTCGGGTCCAGCGCATCGCGCAACCCGTCGCCCATCAGGTTGAAGGCCAGCACCGTGATCAGGATGGAAAGCCCCGGAAAGGTCACCACCCACCAAGCGCGCTGCAGGAATTGCAGCGAGGAAGAAAGCATCGTCCCCCATTCCGGTGTCGGCGGCTGCGCACCCAGGCCCAGGAAGCCCAGGGCCGCCGCATCCAGGATGGCGGTGGAAAAACCCAATGTCGCCTGCACGATCAGCGGGGCGGCACAGTTAGGCAGGATAGTGACCAGCATCAATCGGGCATCGGAAGCACCCGCCAGCCGCGCCGCCGTCACATATTCCCGGCCCCGCTCTGCCATTACAGAGGCGCGGGTCAGGCGGGCATAGTGCGGGACGATCACCACCGATACCGCGATGGCCGCATTCACCAGCCCCGGCCCCAGGATGGCCGCAACCACAATGGCCAGCAGCAGCGACGGCAAGGCCAGCAATATATCCATGAAACGCGCGATCAGCGTATCCGACGTCCCGCCATAGAACCCGGCCAGCAGCCCCAGCGCCACGCCGACCACCAGCGACAGGGTGACCACCAGCAGCCCGATAAACAGCGACAGTCGCGCGCCATGGACCAGGCGGGACAGCATGTCGCGCCCGATATCATCGGTGCCCAGTGGAAAGGCCCAGTTTCCGCCCTCAATCCAGGCAGGCGGCAACAGCACGAAGTCGCGGAACTGCTCCGCCGGATCATAGGGGGCCACGAATTCGGCGAAGATGGCGACGAAGGAGAGCGCCAGGACGATGAACAGCCCCAGCACAGCCCCACGATTGCGGCGGAAATGGCCCCAGAATTCGGACAGGGGGCTGGTCATGGCGTGGTTCCCTCACCCTCCCAGGCCTTACGGCCCAGGCCCCTCCCTTTCCCGCACGTGGGCGAGGGGCTAAATTTCTCCCCTCGCCCACGAAGGTGGGAGAGGGAGGGGCCCGAACGCGCCAGCGTTTGGGAGGGTGAGGGAACAACACACACTATCATCCCATCCCTCATTTCGCGTGCCGGATGCGGGGGTTGAGCAGGCCGTAGAGCAGATCGACCACCAGATTGACCAGCATGACCACACAGGCGATCAGCAGCACCCCGCCCTGCAGGGCCGGGTAATCCCGCCGGTTGATGCTTTCGATCAGCCATTTGCCGATGCCGGGCCAGGCGAAGATGGTTTCCGTCAGGATGGCACCGGCCAGCAAGGTCCCCACCTGCAGACCGATGACAGTGACCACGGGGATCATGGCGTTGCGCAGAGCATGCAGGCCCACGATACGGAACAGGCCCAGCCCCTTGGCCCGTGCCGTGCGGATATAATCCTCGCCCAGAACCTCCAGCATGGATGACCGCGTCATGCGCGCGATGACAGCCAGCGGGATGGTGCCCAGCACGATGGACGGCAGGACAAGATGGTGCAGGGCGTCCAGAAACGCCCCTTCCTCCTCCGACATCCAACTATCGATCAGCAGGAATCCCGTCACCGGCTCCACATAATAGGCCGCCGACAGCCGACCGCTGACCGGCGTCCAGCCCAGGATGACAGAGAATAGCAGGATCAGCAGCAGTCCCCACCAGAAGATGGGCATGGAATATCCCGTCAGGCTGGCCGCCATTACCCCATGATCCAGCGGCCCGCCTCGCTTTACCGCCGCCAGCACGCCCGCCGGCAAGCCGATGATCAGGGCAAACAGGATGGCGCAGAGCGACAGTTCGATGGTGGCCGGAAACAGCTCGGCAAATTCATGCAGAACCGGCGTCTGGGTGATCAGGGACTTACCCAGATCACCGGTCAGCACGCCGGTCAGATAGTCGGCATATTGTTCCAGCAGCGGCTTGTTCAGGCCCAACTGCGCCCGCATCTCCTCCAGGCGGGCCGGATCAATCCCGCGTTCGCCCAGCCGCACCTCAATCGGGTCGCCGGGCACCAGCCGGATCAGGAAAAAGGCCAGCAAGGTCACGCCCAGGAACGTGGGGATCAGCAGGGCGATGCGGGTGGCTATGAATTTCAACATGGGGTGCCCCTCACTCCGCCATGTCCACCCCATCGAATTGATGGCGGTTGAAGGGGCTTTGCTTGTAACCGATGACCTTCTTCGACACCGGCTCGAACACGACGGAATGGGCGATGGTGACCCAGGGGGCCTCTTCCTTGAAGATGCGCTGCGCCTGTTCGTACAGCTTGGCGCGGGCGGCCTGATCGGGGACCTGCTTGGCCTTCAGGACAAGGTCTTCATAGGGAGGATGGCACCATTTGGCGATGTTGCTGCCGCTGGTCTTGGCCGCCGCACAGCCCAGAAGGTTGTACATGAAATTGTCGGGGTCACCATTGTCGCCGGTCCAGCCATAGAGCGCCATCTGATGGTCGCCATCCTGGATGCGCTTGCGATACTCGCCCCATTCGAAACTGACGATCTTCACCTTCACACCAATCTTCGCCAGATCGGCCTGGATGATTTCCGCCATGCGCCGGGCATTGGGGTTGTAGGGGCGCTGGACCGGCATGGCGTAAAGGTCGGTCTCAAACCCGTTGGGGTATCCCGCCTCGGCCAGCAAGGCCTTCGCCTTGGCGGGATCGTAGGGATAGTCCTTGTTATCGGCCAGATAACCGAAAACACCCGGCGGGATGGGATTCTTGGCGGGCTTGCCGCTGCCCTGGAACACCTGATCCAGGATGGCCTTGCGGTCCACGGCCATGTTGATGGCCTGTCTTACCCGCTTGTCATCAAACGGCTTTTTAAGGGTCTGGAAGGCCAGATAACCGACATTCAGCCCCTCCATCTCCATCAAGGTCAGGTTGGGGTCCTTGGCAATCGCCGGCAGGTCGGGCGGGTTGGGATAGGGGATTAGGTGGCATTCACCGGCCTTCAGCTTGGCATAGCGCACAGCCGCGTCGGGCGTGATGGCAAAAACCAGATTATCCAGCGGCGTCTTACCGCCCCAATGATCGTCGAACCGACGATACCGGACCTGCGCATCCTTCTGATAAACGACGAAGCGGAAGGGGCCGGTGCCGACCGGGTCCTGGTCATACCGTTCGGGCGTGCCCTTCTTCATCAGGAAGTCGGCATAGTCGGCGGATGTGATGTTAGCGAAGTCCATGGCCAGATCGGCCAGGAACGGCGCCTCCGGTCGGGTCAGGGTGATTCGGACGGTGTAATCGTCCAGCTTCTCAACGCTTTTCAGCAGATCGCCCAGCCCCATGCTTTTGAAGAAGGCGTAACCGCCGCCGGAGATGGAATGGTACGGGTGGTCGACCTTCCATTGCCGGTTCAGGCTGAACAGTACGTCATCTGCGTTGAAATCGCGCGTCGGCTTGTAATCCTTGAAGGATTGCCATTTCACGCCCCGGCGCAGATGGAAGGTGTAGGTCAGCCCGTCGGGCGAGATTTCCCAGCGTTCGGCCAGGGCCGGCACGATCTTGGTCGTACCGCGTTCGAACTTCACCAACCCGTCAAAGATGGGCCGTGTGGCATCAAAGGTCGTGCCCGACGTGTTCAGCGCCGCATTGAAATTTTCCGGGCTGCCCTCGGCACAATATACCAGCGTCTTGGGCGCCGCCCAGACCGGTCCAGCCAAACCCACCACCAAGGCACCCGCCATCATGGCGTAACGCCACGTTCCACGACCCATGCTGAACCCCGTCCGCCATATTCTTGTCGGGCGTCGTCAGGGTATATCCGCCCTGCGCACCATGCATTGCAGCGCAGTAGAACAGGGGCAACGGGGGGCGTCAATCATCAGAAGCGGGGTAAATCCGGGAAGGGCAATTGCCCGGCTTCGACCCGCATCCAGCCGCTGTCGGCGCAGCGATGCAGGGTGGGGAACAGCTTGCCGGGGTTCAGCAGCCCGTCCGGATCAAAGGCACATTTCAGGCGCGTCTGCTGTTCCAGATCATCCGCGCTGAACTGAAACGGCATCAGGTCACGCTTTTCGATGCCCACCCCATGTTCGCCAGTCAACACCCCGCCCACCTCCACGCACAGGCGCAGGATGGCGGCGCCAAACGCCTCCACCTTTTCCAACTCGCCCGGCTTGTTGGCATCGAACAGAATCAGCGGATGCAGGTTGCCGTCGCCAGCGTGGAAGACATTGGCCACGGCCAAGCCGAACTCCCCCTCCATCGCCGCCATGCGCGACAGGACGGTGGGCAGCGCCTTGCGCGGGATGGTGCCATCCATACAGATATAGTCCGGGCTGATCCGCCCCACGGCGGGAAAGGCCGCCTTTCGCCCCGCCCAGAAGGCCAGCCGCTCCGATTCGCTGCTGGAAAGTCTTGGCGGGCGTCCCTGATGGGCCGTCGTAATCTCGGCCACTTGCGCGATCAGGGAATCGACTTCAGCCGGCGGCCCGTCCAGTTCCACAATCAGCAGTGCCTCCACATCGCGGGGATATCCGGCCTTCACGAAATCCTCCGCCGCGTGGATGGCGGGGCGGTCCATCATCTCCATGCCGGCCGGGATGATGCCCGCCGCGATGATGGCGGCCACGGCGTCGCCGGCATCGATTGTCCGGTCGAACCCGACCAGAAGGGCGCGGGCCACTGCCGGCTTGGGCAGGATGCGCACCGTCACCTCGGTGACGACACCCAGCAAACCTTCTGACCCGGTGATGACGCCCAACAGATCGTAATGCCCCGAATCGAGATGCTTGCCACCCAGGCGCAGCACCTCCCCGGCCATGGTGACGAACTCCACCCCCAACAGGTTATTGGCCGTCACACCATATTTAAGGCAATGCACCCCGCCGGAATTTTCCGCGACATTGCCGCCGATGGAACAGGCGATCTGCGATGACGGGTCGGGCGCATAGTAAAAGCCACGCTCGCCCACCGCCTGGCTGATGGCCAGGTTGGTCACGCCCGGCTGTACCACCACGGCGCGGTTGTCGTAATCGATCTCCAGGATACGCGACAGCTTGGTAAGGACCAGCAGTACCCCGTCGGCCAGCGGCAGGGCACCGCCCGACAGGCCGGTGCCGGCCCCGCGCGGCACAACCTTCACCCCCATCGTGTGACAGATGCGCAGAACGGCAGCCACCTCGGCCGTGTTGCGCGGCAGGGTGACCAGCATGGGCATCTGGCGATAAGCGGATAGCGCGTCGGTATCATAGGCGCGCAGCGACGCCTCATCCGCGATCACACCGCCGGGCACAGCCTCGCGCAGCCGGCGCAGAAGCTCAGGCCCCTTGGACAGGGCGGCGAGATCGGGGGCGGGCATCGTGGGCATGGGTCATCACCGGCATTGGCCTGGGCGGACAGCATGCGACAGGGTTGGGGAGATGCGGAACCCCCAAACGCGAAAACCGCGCCGAGAGGCGCGGTTCCTGCCCGCCGGGACTGTTACATCCCGGCGCAAACCAAATCAGCGATCAATCAGCCCTGACGGGCCTTGAAACGCGGGTTCAGCTTGTTGATGACGTAGACACGACCCTTGCGGCGGATAACGCGGCAAGCCTTGTGGCGGGTCTTCATCGACTTCAGCGAATTCACGATCTTCATGATAAGCACTCTGGCGCAGGAGGCGTTCTTTGCGAGGCGCGGAACATAGTCGCGGGCCGCCGCCCTGTCAACCGGACAGGCGCATCACCCCATGCAACCCCCTCCCGCGCCGCAAAAACCGGGCTTTTCAGCCCTGATCAGGTCAGTTCGGCGGGCTTCAGGGCATAGAATCGGTAGTAACGCAGGCCCGAAGACAGGGCTGCCACACGCCGGGCCCACATCTCCACCTCCTCCACCACGGCCAGCTTGGTATCGTGGTCCATGCTGACCGTCTCCAGGTGCTTCACCAGTTCCTGGATGGCCGTCAGAATCAGGGCACGATGCATGTCGGTATTATCCTCGGTGATGCGGATATCGAGGTTTCGCTGCGCCAGGGCGCCCGCATATTGCTCCACGGTCCAGGGGGCAGGCTCCACCGGCTCCGCATGGATCCAGCCGTCAAAATCCCGGCCCCGTGCGTGGCCCGGATCGATCACATAATCGGTAAACAACAACTGTCCGCGAGGCTTCAGGATAGCCTCGATACTGTCGATCAGCCTGTCCTTGTTGCGGATCATGTAAAAAGTCTCTTTGGAGAAGATGGCATCCACCCGTTTGGTCCAGGTGAAATTCTCCAAATCCGTGGACATGACCGGCGATTGCCGTGCCAAGCCGGACTTCTGTGACCGGAACATCCCGGCCTCGGCCAGAACGGGATTGCCTTCCAGGCCGGTGACCCAGGTGCCGTATTGCTTGGCCATGGCGCGCGTGGCCCCGCCCAGGCCGGCACCGATATCCAGTACGCTCATGGCCGGGTTCAGGCCCAGCGGCTTCACGATGGTCGGAATGAACTCATCCCCGCCGGGGGAGGAGAAGCCGGGACCCCAGATTTTCTCCACAACCTCGATACGGGTGGCGGTCCACAGGGGCTTGCCCTTGCGGTTCATATGCTTGCCGTCGCCGGCCTGCAAGGAACCGGCACCCGCCCCGGCGGCCGCAGCTTCCTCATCGGCCTCGCGGCGGCGGCGCTGAACGTCATGGCCCTCCCACCACGCCAGGAATCGATCCTTCAGCGTGGGAGCAACCGTTTCGTCTTCGGTGCTGCGGGTAGCGGCCATGCGTCCGTTAGGGTGGCTTGCCTGTTGCGACACAAGGGAGATTACCTCTTATGCGTTTCAGGGGAAACAGTCTTGGCAGGGGCTGTTGCACGGAATGTGCAAGCCGAAATATGCCGCTCTAATAGCCCGTCAATAGAAGAACGGGCACTAGCCCTGGTATTTCCCATGCCAGACATGGAAAAAGCAGTGCGCATTGCGCATCAAACACCGCAATCGGGCCATGCGGTCCTTGCGTGGGCGGGCCGCCAGCCCTGCTATCATTCGGTAACAATCGACGGCTTTGATAGTGCATCCGACCAATATCCAGTGTAGGGTCTTGATGGGATGGCTGCTGGACCGGCCCACGCGGATGTACTTTCCGCGCGGAGCTGAACCGTGTACTGTCCTTGCAGCCGGTTTCCCGGTGAAGTTCCCTACACTATGACAGTCGAGTTCGAGACCACATGTACGAGCGCCGTTCTCCGCAGAGCCCGCAGATCACCCGCCGGAGCGTCACCGCCACGGTCAAATGGTACAACCCCACGAAGGGCTTCGGCTTCGTGACCCTGTCTGATGGGTCGCCCGATGCCTTCCTGCATGCCTCGGTCGTCCAGGCCGTTGGTCATGACGCTCTGGCCGATGGCACGACCATCGTCTGCGATCTGTCGCAGGGTCAGAAGGGTCCGCAGGTCGCTTCGATCCACAGCGTCGATACGTCGACGGCTCAGCCGGCCCGCCGTGGTCCGGGTGGTCCGGGCGGCGGCGACCGCTTTGGTGGCGGCGGTGATCGCTTTGGCGGCGGCGACCGCTTCGGCGGCGACCGTTACGGCGACAGCCCGCGCCCGCCGCGCGTTGCCCGCAGCTTCGACAACGGCCCGTCGGAAACGATCGAGGGCGTGGTCAAGTTCTTCAGCGCCGATAAGGGCTTTGGTTTCGTGACGCCGGACGGCGGTGGGAAGGACGTGTTCGTCCACATCACCGCTCTGGAGCGTTCGGGCGTCCGTTCGCTGACCCCGGAACAGCGCGTGCGTCTGCAGACCAGCATGGGCCAGAAGGGCCCGCAGGCCAACCGCGTCGAGATCCTGTGATCTCTGATCCGCGTTTGACCTGACGCTCTTGCGTCACGTGGTTGAAGGTTTGGCAGCGCTGCCCAGAAGGGCAGCGCTGCCAGCCTTTTTTCCATTTCAGGCTTTCCCGTCAGTTCGTTTTCTGCTTTCGGCTCGAACTCGAAATACGTTTGAAAGACCGCCGGTCAGAGCTGTATTCGTTTGACCAGAAACAGCTCCAGCGGCGACCGTCGCCATGCGGCATGTGCCGCGTAGCGCCCAAGCCGCGGATGTGGCGCCGGCGTTTGAAAAACTGAAAGCCAAAGCGTGTTTCCAGTCACTGGAAGTACGCCCTTAAAATATCGGGCGGGCCTTTTGCGGCCCGCTTCCGATTCTGGGGTCTATGGCGCTTCGCCTCCCCTTGCGCGGCAACGGTCGCCATACCAGCGCTCAAAAATTCCAGCCGCTGGTTTAAGCCCTTGCCATCGCCTATTCCACCGGGTGACCATGTAAAAAACTGGCCCCGGACAGGCACATGCGATCCAGACATCTCCCGCTGTTCACCCGCCGTTTGGTTACGGGTCTGTTGACCCTGTGCCTGACGGCGCCCGTCGCCCTGGCCCAACAGGCACCGGAACCGGCCTCCGCCCTCAAGGTCAAGGAACTGGTCACTGCAAAGCGCCACATGGTGGTGGCCGCCAATCCGCTGGCGGTGCAGGCGGGGCTGGAGATTTTGCGGCACGGCGGTACCGCCGTGGATGCGGCGGTGGCCGTACAGGCGGTGCTGGGTCTGGCCGAGCCGCAATCATCGGGCATGGCGGGTGGCGCATTCATGCTGCTGGCGGAGCCTGGCGGCAAACTGACCACCTATGACGGGCGGGAGGTGGCGGGTGCCGCCGTGACGCCTAACCTTTTCATCGGTGCCGATGGTAAGCCCATGCCGTTCCTGGACACCCTGCCCCAGGGCCGCGCCGTGGGTGTGCCGGGTGTCGTTGCCATGCTGGCCCAGGCCCATGCCGCCCATGGCAAGCTGCCTTGGAACAGCCTGTTCAAGCCCGCCATTGATCTGGCCGATGCCGGCGTGCCCGCCTGGCCACGCATGGTCGGTGTGCTGACCGAATGGCAGCGCATGCTGGGCAAGGCACCCGACTTGCAGCGCGTCTATTACCGCGAGGGCGGGCGACCACCGGCCCTGGGTGAGCGTATTTCCATGCCTGAACAGGCCGTCAGCCTGCGTCTGATCGCGGCTGCTGGCCCTGACGCCTTCTATCGCGGTCCCATCGCCAAGGCCATTGTCAGCCGCCTGCAACAGGCCGCCGGTGACAGCGGCACGCCCGTCCTGACCCTGGAGGACATGGCCAATTACAAGGCCGTGGAACGTGACGGCATCTGCATGCCCTACCGCGTCTGGAAGGTCTGCGGCATGGCCCCGCCATCGGCGGGCGGTGTGGCGATTTTGCAGATCTTGGGCATGCTGTCGCAATATGACCTGCGCGCCATGGGCAAGGATGACCCCAAGGCTTGGCACCTGTTGATGGAGGCCAGCCGCCGCGCCCATGCCGACCGGGAGGCGCATGTGGGCGACCCGGACAAGGTACCGGTGCCCACCCGTGGCCTGATTGATGGTGGCTATATCGCCAGCCGCGCCGCCGGGATCGACCCCGCCCGCGCCGCAACAGGCCCCGTTCTGCCGGGCGAGCCACCCTTCCGCACCGGTGCCCTGTTCCCCGCCGCCGATGGGCCCGACATCCCCTCCACCACGCATTTCTCCATCATTGATGATGCGGGGCGCATGGTGTCGATGACCAGTTCGGTGGAGTTCGCCTTCGGTTCCGGCCTGATCGCCGGCGGCTTCGTGCTGAACAACCAGATGACGGATTTCACCTTCGTACCCACCAAGGACGGAAAGCCCGTCGCCAATGCGCCGGGGCCGGGCAAGCGCCCGCGTTCCTCCATGGCGCCAACGGTGGTGTTCGATCAGAAGGGCAATCCCGTTCTGGCCGTCGGCTCGCCCGGCGGCACTGCTATCATCGGCTACGTGGCCGAAGCGCTGGTGGCCATGCTGGACTGGGATATGGACCCACAGGCCGCCGTAAACCTGCCCATCCTGCTGAACCGCAATGGCGCCACCCAGATCGAATCGGTGCCCGCCGCCGACAATCTGGCCAACGCCCTGACGGCCATGGGCCATCAGGTGAAGCGGGACAATGTCAACAGCGGCATCCACATCATCCGCGTCACCCCGGCCAGTATTCAGGGTGGCGCCGACCCCCGCCGCGACGGTATCGCGGCGGGGGATTGAGCATGCCCCTTGGCATGAACATTATCAGGCGGCGATGATGGTCTTCACGAAGCGGTCGACCTCGGTGTTCAGCACCACTGACTGACGAGTCACGTCAGATGCCGTGCCATGCACGGTGGCTGCCGCACCACCGGTGTTGGCCGCCGCCTGACTGACGCCTTGCACCGCGTCGCAGACGGCCTGGGTGCCGTTGGCGACATCCTGCACGGTGCGGGCGATCTCATTGGTGCTGGCCTGCTGTTCCTCGATGGCGGCGGCCAGCGCCGTCGTGATCTCCCCGATCTTGTCGATGGTGTTGGCGATGCGGGCGATGGCGATCACGGCGGCTCCCGTCTCCCGCTGGATACTCGACACCTGCGAGGTGATGTCCTCCGTCGCCTTGCCCGTCTGCATGGCCAGGGCCTTCACCTCCGACGCGACGACGGCAAAGCCCTTACCGGCCTCCCCTGCACGCGCTGCCTCAATGGTGGCGTTGAGCGCCAGGAGGTTGGTTTGCGCCGCGATACCCTGGATCAGCCCCACCACTTCGGAAATACGGCCAGCGGCACCCTGCAGGCCATCCATGGTCCGGCTCGTCTCGCCCGCATCCTCCACGGCGGCCCGGGCGACATTATTGGCCTCCACGACCTGACGCGCGATCTCCGCGATGGAGGCATTGATCTGCTCCGTTGCGGCGGCCACGCTCTGCACGCCGGCGGCACTTTCATCCGACGCACTGGCCACTTCGGCGGCCTGGGTCGCGGCAGCCTTGGCGGCACCGGTCAGACCCTCGGCGCTGTCGCGCATATCCTGGGCGGACCGGGCCAATGCCGTAGACACCTCGCCCAGCTTGGACGCGAAATCATTGGTCAGCTTCTCTAGCCGGCGCTGGCGTTCCTCCTTCGCGGCCTGTTCGGCCCTCTGGGCAGCTTCCAGGCGCTTGGCTTCTGCCAGACCACGCTTGAACACGTCCAACGCATCGGCGATCTGCCCGATCTCATCCCCGCGACCGGTTTCCGGCACATGGGCCGACAGGTCGCCATTGGCCATCTGCCGCACGGTGCCCGTCACGGAAACCAGCGGACCTGTGACCTGACGCGACACAAGCCACATCGCAAAGGCGACGGACCCGAGGATGCCGACGGTCGCGATAGTCAGCATGGTCATCCGTTCGCGGTCGGCGAAGCTGTCCAACTCACCGATGACGGTCTTGACACGGGACACCTGCTGTTCAGACAGCGCCACCATGGCCTTGTTGAAGGCCTGGCGGTTGGCGCGGTTGGCATCATTGTCACCATAAGTGCGGGCGGATGCGGCACCTTCGGCCTGCCCCAGACGAATCAGTTCACGGCGGAAGGTCACGAATTCACGGCCCTTGGTCACCGCCTCATCCATGGCCGCCTTCTGGGCACCCTGGGCCAGCGCCTGATACTCGCCCAACCGCTTGTCCAGCAGGTCCAAGCTGGCCGTCATCGGCTTGGCGAATTTCTCCACCTCGGCGGCGTCACGGGCCATGTAGATGCCGCGGCTGTCCATCACGACGCCGTTGATCAGGCCATTGATCTGTTCGGACAGGACGGCACGTTGGGTGTCGCGTCCCATCCGCTCTACCTCACCCTGATAGACCGACATGGCGGACAGACCCATCACAGCCATGATGATCGCCACCAACGCCAACATGCCCATGGCGATGTTGACCTTCATGCCGATGCGCAGATCGCGGAGCTGCTTCATTCATCCCTCCCCTACCGTCTGAACGGCGCCGGGCCGTTTCACCCGGAACAAAAATCATAGGGTCGGAATGATGACGTGAAGCCGTGCGATTTTAACGGGTCCAAAGGGTTAGGTAGTGCTAAAACCGCAGGTATCCACTCAGCGATAAAGGTCAGGTTGCCCTCTTCTTACGAATGAATCTCAAAAACATCGGAACGCGGCCTGCATCCAGAGCTTTCTGCTCGTACCTTGTCTGGGGCCAGTCTTCGGGGCGGACACGCCAGTCTTCGACGGTTCTGGCCGTCCATTCGAAGTCCGGATAGCGCCATGTATGTTCCAGCATCCAGCGCTGTAACTGCGGATCATCCGACGCGATACGCAGCTCCGCCCCGTCCTTCAGGACGCGGGCCAAGCGCGGCAGATTGACCGGTCCGATGAAGCGGCGGAAAGCATGGCGCGCCTTGGGCCAGGGGTCGGGGAACAGCACAAAGGCACGGCCCACCGACGCGTCAGGCAGCGCATCCAGGATGGGGCGCGCATCGTCGGGAACGACCCGGATATTGGTCTGGCCGGCTTCCGCCACATGCTTCAGCAGGGACGAGACGCCATTGATGAAGGGCTCACAGCCGATGAAGCCGATATCGGGATTACGTTCAGACTGCCAGGCCAGATGCTCCCCGCCGCCGAAGCCAACCTCGAACCACAGGTCGCGCTTGGGTGTGTCGAACAGACTGGCAGGGTCCAGACATTCCCCCTCCGCCGGCGCCGTCAGCTTCATCTTGGGCAGCAGCGTCTCCATTACCTCCAACCGCTGCTTGCGCAGGGGACGGCCCAGACGGCGGCCATAGAGAACCTTGCGGTGGGGGATGCTGTCCTCGGACATGATGCGACTCGGATCGTTCAAACAGATGGTCGGAATAGCAAACGGCCCGCCGGGTGGGCGGGCCGCTGCCAATATGGTGCCGGGCGGACAAAAGCCGCCCGAAAGGATCAGGCGCCAAACGCCGACTTTAGATCGGCAACCAGATCGGTCTTCTCCCAGCTGAAGCCGCCATCGGCATCCGGCTCACGACCGAAATGGCCATAGGCGGCCGTGCGGGCGTAAATGGCACGGTTCAGCTTCAGATGCTCACGGATGCCACGCGGGGACAGGTTCATCAACTGACGCAGCACGTCGGACAGCTTGTCCTCATCCACGCGACCAGTGCCGGCGGTATCAATATAGACCGACAGCGGGTGTGAAACGCCGATAGCGTAGCTGAGCTGGATCGTGCACTTGTCGGCCAGACCGGCAGCAACAACGTTCTTGGCCAGATAGCGCGCGGCATAGGCGGCAGAACGGTCAACCTTGGTCGGGTCCTTGCCGGAGAAGGCGCCGCCGCCATGCGGTGCGGCACCGCCATAGGTATCCACGATGATCTTGCGACCAGTCAGACCGGCGTCACCGTCGGGACCGCCAATCACGAACCGGCCCGTCGGGTTCACGTAGAACGCCTCTTCCGGGCACATCCAGCCTTCCGGCAGGATATCCAGGACGTGCTTGCGCGCCGTCTCGCGGATTTCTTCCTGGCTCACCGTCTCGGAATGCTGAGTGGACAGCACCACGGAGGTAGCGCCCACCGGCTTGCCATCGCGGTACTGGAGCGAGAACTGGCTCTTGGCATCGGGGCCCAGCCAGGGGGTCTCACCCGAGTGACGCACCTTGGCCAGATTCTTCAACAGCTGATGGCTGTAATAGATCGGGGCAGGCATCAGGGCCGGCGTTTCAGTGCAGGCGTAACCGAACATGATGCCCTGGTCGCCCGCGCCCTCATCCTTGTTGCCAGCGGCATCAACGCCAACGGCAATGTCGGCAGACTGCGCATGCAGATGCACGGCAACCTCGGCCGTGGCCCAGTGGAAACCCTTCTGCTCATAGCCGATGTCGCGGACAGCCTCACGGGCCACTTCCTCGACCTTCTTCAGCAGGCTGCCGGGGCCACGCACCTCACCCGCGATCACGATACGGTTGGTCGTGGCCAATGTCTCGCACGCCACGCGGGCGACGGGGTCTTCCGCCAAGTAGAGATCGACGACAGCGTCGGAGATACGGTCACAGACCTTGTCCGGATGACCTTCGGACACGGATTCGGACGTAAAGACGTAGTTCGACTTGGCCACTTGGGTCGCCTCAGCTGATCTGTTTCCGGGCATAAAAAAACACGCCGCCCCAGAGCAAATGGGGCCGCGTGTTTGTCGCAATCTTTTACAGAAGGGTCAAGGGTGCAGGCGAAGGTCTAACCGAACAGCATCGCCGCCCGTTGCATCCGATCAACCGGCGTCGGCAGGTCCGGCGACAGCCTTCGTCAACTCGAAGATGCGCTTGCGCACGGCCGGATCGGTAATCCGGTAATAGGCGCGCACCAGTTCCAGCGTCTCACGCTTGGCCATCGGATCGGGTTCGCCCGCCTCCGGCATCGGCGTCGGGGCCGGATTGGGCGAACCATCGGGATTCGGCATGTCGTCAAAGAAGAACGACACCGGCACATCCAGAACACGGCTGAGGTCGAACAGGCGGGAAGCGCCGATGCGGTTGGCACCGCGCTCATACTTCTGGACCTGCTGGAACGTCAGGCCAATGGCCTCACCCAGCTTTTCCTGGCTCATGCCCAGCAGGGTACGACGCAGACGCACACGCGTGCCGACATGAACATCAATGGGATTCGGCTTGCCGAGCTTGGGTCGACCGCCACCACGACGGCCACGGGTTTCGGTTTGCATGCGGACAACCTCCAGAATGGCGTTATGCCGATCCTGCGACATACGTTTGCATGTCGTCAAGCGATTAACCTCTATTCTTTGGTATGCTGCACATCCATGTCTGTATCCAGAAGGACATATGCACGCATTGCCCCAAAACTCACTGTGAATCCGGCATCAGGCCGTTATCCGGCGGCGCGCCTTCACGACGACGGCCAGTAACAGACCGAACCAGATCAGGGCGGGGACTAGATCGCCAAAGTCTGCATACAATGGCACGAAAACGGCGCGCTGCGGTAGTGAAATATCCAGATTTCCGCTATCGCCGAGCGGTATGCTGCCCCTGACCCGCCCGTATGCGTCGATAACACCCGAGATGCCGGTATTGGCGGCGCGTACCAGGGGCACCCCCTCCTCCACCGCACGCACGACAGTAATGGCAAAATGCTGGTGGGGTCCTGCGGTCTGTCCATACCAGGCATCATTGGTCAGGTTCAGCAGCCAGTGCGGGCGTTCTCCCACGCGCGGCATCACCGCACCTGGGAAGATCACCTCGTAACAGATGAGCGGACTGGCCGCGGGTGCGCCGGGCAGTGACAGGGCCTGCGGACCGGGACCGGCGGAAAAATCCGCTCCCGCCGCCACGGCCTTCATGCCTTTGGGCAGCAGGGCACGCAGCGGCAAATATTCGCCGAACGGAACCAAGTGAAACTTGTCGAAACTGGCTGCAACCTGTCCACCCTGGGTCAGGGCGAAAAGGCTGTTGAAATAGACATAGTTGCCGGCAGAATCCGTAGCCAGTCGGTTACCGCCGGTAATCAAGGCACCGCCCGGCGGTGCAATCTGTGTCAAAAGCCGGGTCAGCGGCTGCTGATCGGCATTTGAACTGTCAGAAGACAGGAAATAGGGCACCGCTGTTTCCGGCCAGATGACATGGGTGATGCGGTCCCACCCCTCCGCACCGGACATGGAAATCAGATGGCGCAGATTGTTGATCTTCGCCTCTTCCTTCCATTTCAGTTCCTGCGGAATATTGGGCTGCACCACACGTAGCATGACGCCGGGCACATCGCCCAACCCCTGCCCCGCCATGCGCCAGCCCCCCCAGCCAGCCACCAGCGCCAGAACGGCCACACCGGTCAGTGCCGGTCGCCAGGAAGGCCTTGGCCCCGCCAACGTCGCCGGCAGTGCCGCTATCAGGACCGTCAGCAGCGACAGGCCATAGATGCCGGCCACGGATGCAAACTGAAGCACCGGCAGGACCTGCACCCAGCCATATCCCAGCAGGTTCCAGGGAAAGCCCGTGAACAGATGCCCGCGCGCATATTCCACGGCAACCCAAGCCAGGGCCAAGGCAACCGCTTCCGCCCACCCCGTCAGGCCGAACCGCCGCCGCGCCCAGCCAAAGGCAGCCGTGCCGGCACCCAGGAACAGGCCCAGCAGCGCCGGCAACCCCAGCAGGGCAAAGGGGAGCATGAACCAGAAGCGGCCAATATCGGTGAACAAGGCCGCACTGATCCAGTATAGGCCCAGTACGTGATGGCCGACGCCAAAGGCAAAGCCAATGGCAAAATCAGTCCGGGCCCGATCCGATCCGCGCAACAGCCAGATGAGCAGCGGAAAGGCCAGCCACAACAGGGGCAGGACATGGGCCGGCGGCAGCGCCAAGGTCGCCACCGCACCGGCCAGCGCGGACACCCCCAACCGCCGCCACCCCCGCATATCGGCGACCCGACCGGCCAGTATGGCGAGACGGGGCGAAACGGCTGGTTGGGTCATCAGGCTATCCGGACAGGGGGTTGAGACGCGCAGACCTGCGGATCAGGGCAGGCGTCACCCAACCGCCCGCTGAGGCTCGCCCGCATCATCGTCCTTGTTCGTGACGAGATTGTGGACGCGCAGCATCTTGATGCGGCGCGGATCGGCATCCAGGATTTCGAACGCCAGCCCACCCGGATGCTTCAGCACTTCACCAGGCGAGGGCACGCGACCCGCCATGGCAAAGACCAGCCCGCCCAGCGTGTCGACATCCTCCAGCTCGTCTGCGTCGAAATAGCGGCCTAGCTGCGCCTCGAACTCTTCCACCGGGATACGAGCATCGACATCGACGGTGCCATCGGCGCGCGGGGTCAGGGCGCTTTCCTCGGCATCGTCATGCTCGTCCTCGATCTCGCCCACGATCTCTTCCACCAGATCCTCGATGGACACCAAACCGTCGATGCCGCCGAATTCATCGACCACCAGCGCCAGATGCTGGCGTTTCTGCCGCATCTTAAGCAGCAGGTCGAGAACGGGCATGGAGGGGGCGACGATCATCACCTCGCGGGTGATGGCCTGCATGTCAAAGCTGCGGGCACCGGCGACACAGGCCAGAACGTCCTTGATATGGACCATGCCGACCACGTCATCCAGCTCTTCCCGGTACACGGGCATGCGGCTGTGCGCCTCTTCGGAGAAACGCTTGATCAGGTCGGGCAGGGTAATGTCCATGGGCACGCCGACAATATCGGCACGCGGCACCATGGCATCGGCCACGGTGCGATGACGCAGTTTCAGGATATTGGCGAGCAAGGCCCGCTCTCCCTCCGCCATGGAGGGCTCCCTGGGGCCCGTCTCCTCGATCAGTTCCTCAATCGTGTCGCGCAGCGTGTCACCACCGCGCACCCCGAGGATTGATCGCAGCCAGCCACGCAGGTGCTGGGCGAGGGTTCCATTTTCTTCCGCCCCGTCTTCGCGGGGCGATCGACTGTCGCTGAGGTCGGCCATCATCTTTCTGGGGTTATGGGGACGGGTCCGGGAGAGTTATCTCCCGGATCATCAGGCGCGCGGTGTCCTTCCGGCAGCCCGGCATAGGGGTCGGCGATACCAAGCCCCGACAGGATCTGGGTTTCCAGCCGTTCCATCTGTTCGGCCTCGGAATCCTCAATATGGTCGTAACCCAGGAGATGCAGAACGCCGTGGGTCACAAGGTGGGCCAGATGGTCGGCAAAGGCTTTGCGCTGCTCACGCGCCTCGCGTTCCACCGTTTCAAACGCCAGAATCACATCGCCCAATATTACAGGAACCGGAGCCTCTGGCGACAGGAATTCCACATCGCCGTCATCAGGCTCGTCGCCAAGCTCTTCTTCGTCCTGTTCTTCGTTCTCAAAGCCCTCATCATCGCCCTCTTCATCGCCGCCATCAGCGTAAAGGGCGAAGGACAGGACGTTGGTGGGCTTGTCCTTACCACGATAATTCTTGTTCAGTTCCTTAACCGTATCGTCATCGGCCAGGATCACCGACATCTCAATCGGGCCTCCGGGCAGCCAGTCCGGGTCCTGCGCATGCGCCGCCGCCAGGGCGGAACGGGCCGAGCGCTCGCACAGCATTTCCACATCGGCAACCGACGCTTCCCAGCGCTCGTCCTCAATGGACAGCGCGATCTCAACACGATCCGGCATGTCTAGGCCCCTTCCCGCGCGCGATCAGCCGCGTCATAGGCGCGGACGATACGACCCACCAGCGGGTGACGCACGACATCCTGGTCGGTAAACTCCACAAACGACACGCCCTCCACCCCGCGCAGGATGGTCAGCGCCTCCCGCAGGCCAGATTTCTGGCCGGTGGGCAAGTCGATCTGGGTGACGTCGCCCGTCACCACCATGCGGCTGCCCTCACCCAGGCGGGTCAGGAACATCTTCATCTGCATGGGCGTGGTATTCTGCGCCTCGTCCAAAATGACGAACGCATGGGCCAGCGTGCGCCCGCGCATGAAGGCCAGCGGCGCCACCTCGATCACCCCGGTCTCCAGCCGCTTTGTGACCTGATCCCCCGGCAGCATGTCATGCAGCGCGTCATAGAGCGGGCGAAGGTAGGGGTCCACCTTCTCCTTCATGTCGCCGGGCAGGAAACCCAGCCGCTCCCCCGCCTCTACGGCGGGACGCGACAGGATGATGCGTTCAATCGACCCCTGCATCAGCATGCTGACCGCCTGTGCCACCGCCAGATAGGTCTTACCCGTGCCCGCAGGACCCAAGCCGAACACCAGTTCGCTCTCGGCCAGCGCCTCCAGATAGCGCGCCTGGGTGGCGCTGCGCGGGGTGATGGTGCGGCGCTTGGTCTTAAGGCCGGCGCGCGGGTCCGATAGTTGGGCGAGCGCATTGCCACTGGTCTGTACGTCCGCACTGATGGCCAGACGGGCGGCGGCATCCACCTCCCCCGGCCCGACGGGCATGCCGGCCTTCACCCGGTCCCACAGGGCCAGGATGGCGGCGCGTGCGGCCTGGGCGGAGTCGTCACCGCCGGCGATGGACAGGACATTGCCGCGCGATACCAGCCGCGTGCCCGTCTGCTTTTCCAGCCGTGTCAGGAACTGGCCATGCTCCCCGAACAGCAGCGGCAGCAGGCGATTATCGTCGAACGACAGTTCCAGATTGGTCAAGCGTGTGCCTCCACCGCCGGGCGGGCGGCCTGGGTCATGGTTTCACCGGTCACGACATGGCCCGACAGGCTGTTGGCGAAGGCGCCGGTGACATGCACCTCCACCATCTGGCCCATCAACCGGGCCGGGGCCTGGACATAGACCGACTGCATATAGGCGCTGCGGCCCAGCAACTGCCCCTCCAGCTTGCCCACACGGTCGAACAGCACGGTCAGGTTCCGCCCGATCATGGTCTGGTTGAAGGCTACCTGCTGGGCGTTCAGCAATTGCTGCACCGCCTGCAACCGCTCATCCTTCACCTTCTCGTCCACCTGACGGCCTTCCAGACCGGCGGCGGGCGTACCGGGGCGGGGGGAATATTTGAAACTATAGGCCTGGGCATAGCCGATATCGGTGATCAGGCGTAGCGTGTCGGCAAAATCCTGATCCGTTTCACCGGGAAAGCCCGTGATGAAATCCGACGACAGGGCCAGATCGGGCTGACGTGCGCGCAGTCGGTCGATCAGGCGGCGGTAATCATCGCCCGTGTGCTTGCGGTTCATGGCCGCCAGGATACGGTCGGAACCCGACTGTACCGGCAGATGCAGGAACGGCATCAGTTGCGGCACGGTGCCGTGCGCGTCGATCAGGTCGTCATCCATGTCGCGCGGGTGGCTGGTGGTATAGCGTATACGCTCCAGCCCGTCGATCTCCGCCAGTTGCCGGATCAGCCGACCCAGGCCCCAGGCCTTGCCATCCGGCCCCTCACCATGGAACGCATTCACATTCTGGCCCAGCAGGGTGACCTCCCGCACACCGTGCGACACCAGCCGCCGCGCCTCGTTCAGCACCTGGCTGACGGGCCGGCTATATTCCGACCCACGCGTATAGGGGACGACGCAGAAGGTGCAGAACTTGTCGCAGCCTTCCTGCACCGACAGGAACGCCGCCGGCCCCTGCGGCTTGGCACTTTCCTCGGGCAGCAGGTCGAACTTGCTCTCCACCGGGAAGTCGGTATTCACCACCCCGCCGGCCCCGCGTACCGCGCGCGTCACCATTTCGGGCAGCTGGTGATAGGTCTGGGGACCGAACACCATATCCACATGCGGGGCGCGCATCATGATCTCCGCCCCCTCCGCCTGCGCCACACAGCCGGCCACGGCCACCACCATGCGCCCGCCGTCCGCCTCCTTCTCATTCTGAAGGTGCCGGATACGCCCCAGCTCGGAATAGACCTTTTCCGATGCCTTCTCACGGATATGGCAGGTGTTCAGGATCACCATATCGGCGCCATCGGGCGTATCCGTCGGCTCATACCCCAGCGGCCCCAGGACATCGGCCATGCGGTCGCTGTCATAGACATTCATCTGGCAGCCATAGGTCTTGATGAACAGCTTCTTCTTCAACGCCGTCACCCCGAAACCGGGGCCTTTCCGCATGACAAAGGGCACGGGATGGCAAAGGCCAGCCGTTTAACCGGTGCAAGATAGGGATGTGGCCGCCAGAGTCAACGTTGCAGCACGGATGAGCGGGGGCGATGGCGGTGCATGGGGGGCGGCGTTGGAGGCCTCAGCCGGGAAGGTTCCAATCAACAACGTTCGCTTCTGAATTCACGACCTTGAAATTCAGAATATCATCGGGCCAATCAGTACCCAAACCGACAAATTCAATTAAGTCAACCTGACCAGACTTAACAAACAGAATCACGTCGGATAGCACGGAACCATTATTCAATAATAAATTGATCCCAATATCAACGGGACCATCGGGAATCGAAACATTCGGCTTACAGAAGCTTAACGATGCGAAATATCCAGACCCTGTAAAGTTACGACTATCAACGTTAAATTCCGGCTCCAAATTGGTACCAAGCTGCCGATACATGACGCGAAGAACTGTACGCTCAATCGAGTTCCGCATGTCATGCATGGTGATTGTCAAATCCTGTCATGGCTGGACGATAATCAACTCTCAGTCCCTCACTCCTCAATCGGCCGATATCGCGCCCGGTACGCTGCCTCTTCCGCCGCCATGCCTTCTTGGGCGCGGCCTTCCTTGATGATGTTCAGCAGAGCGTAGAGCACTTCCTGTACGCCCTCGCCCGCCGCACCCGACATCACGAAGACGGGCTTCTTGGCGGAACGGCGCAGCTTGGTGCGCTTGAACTCGATCTCTTCCTCGGTCAGGGCGTCGACCTTGTTCAGGACAACGATTTCCTTCTTGTCGGCCAGACCACCGCCATACATGCGCAGCTCACGGCGGATGGTGCGGTAGGCCAGTTGCACATCTTCCTGCGTGCCGTCGATCAGGTGCAGCAGCACACGCGTGCGCTCCACATGGCCCAGGAAGCGGGTACCCAGGCCATGGCCTTCATGCGCGCCTTCGATCAGGCCCGGAATATCGGCGATGACGAACTCTTCCTCACCGGCCTTCACCACGCCCAGGTTGGGCACCAGGGTCGTGAAGGGATAATCGGCGATCTTGGGCCGCGCCCGGCTGACGGCGGCCAGGAAGGTGCTCTTGCCGGCATTGGGCAGGCCCAGCAGGCCGGCATCGGCGATCAGCTTCAGACGCAGCCAGACCCAGCGCTCCTCCCCCGGCCAGCCGGGGCCGAAATTGCGAGGCGCACGGTTGGTGCTGGTCTTGAAATGCTCATTGCCGTAACCGCCATCGCCACCCTTCAGCAGCACAATGCGCTGCCCGGCCTCGGTCATGTCGGCGATGACCGTTTCCTGATCCTCGTCCAGCACCTGGGTACCGACGGGCACGCGCAGCACCACATCGGCGCCACGGGCACCGTTGCGGGACGAACCCATGCCATGGTCGCCCTTCTTGGCCTTGAAATGCTGCTGATAGCGATAGTCGATCAACGTGTTCAGGCCGTCCACGGCCTCGATCACCACATCGCCGCCACGCCCGCCATTGCCGCCATCCGGCCCGCCAAAGGGGATGAACTTCTCACGCCGGAACGCCACCGCACCCGGCCCGCCATCACCGCTACGCAGGTAGATTTTGCACTGATCAAGGAACTTCATGGCGGCACCGACTTCTACAACAGGAACGGGAGGCACCCAAGGGCGGCGACTGCCGCCCCGCGATCACATGGTCGCGTAAGCCAAGCCGCCGGAGGCGGCGCCCGGCGCCTGAGGGAACATCAAAAACTCAAAACAAATCGGGGGAACGGTTGCCCGCTCCCCCGACCCGTCAAATTCCGGTCACCGGCCTAAAAGCCGATGGACAGACCTTACTCGGCAGCGATCGCCGGCTCGTCATCGAAGCTGACTTCGTTGACGGCGACAAAGGTGCGACCCTTCAGGCCGGTCTTGAACTCGACATTGCCGTGAACCAGCGCGAACAGCGTGTGGTCCTTGCCGATGCCGACATTCTCGCCAGCATGGAACTTGGTGCCGCGCTGACGGACCAGGATGTTGCCGGCCAGAACCAGCTCACCACCAAAGCGCTTGACGCCCAGACGGCGGCCAGCGGTATCGCGACCATTGCGGGACGAGCCGCCTGCCTTTTTATGTGCCATGGATTTAACTCCTCAACTGAAGCTTCAAAAAGGCGCTCAGGCCTGGATACCGGTGATGCGCAGCACCGTCACTTCCTGACGATGGCCGTTCTTCCGGCGGTAGTTCTGGCGGCGCTTCTTCTTGAAGATGATGATCTTGTCGTTGCGATCCTGGGCGACAACGTCAGCCGTGACAACGGCGTTGGCGATCAGGGGCGTACCGACAGTGGTGGTGCCCTCGTTGCTGACCAGCAGGACTTCGTCCAGCTTCAGGGAGGCGCCAGCCTCACCGGCCAGCTTCTCAACCCGAATGACGTCGCCGGCCGCGACCTTGTACTGCTTACCGCCGGTGCGGATGACTGCGAACATTCTAACCACCACTTCTTAAAGATCCGGGAACCCCCGCCAATGGGATGGCCCCTTCCATTCTGCCGCAAAAAGGAATACGGCAGCCAAAGAGGCTCCGTTTCCAGAGGCGGCGGAATATACCTGTCCGAGACGGGCTGTCAACCAGGAACCGACTCTTTTCCTTGGGTCTTCGCCCCCCGCGCCCTGCAAGGGTGGGGTCCATCCGCCGCATGGAATTGACTATATAATGGATGGGACCCGTGAAAAAGGACTGTTGCATCGCGCCGGCTGTTTGTGTAGGTTCCGCGCCACTTCGCCAGGACGCCCCGGTTGACCCCCGGAAATCATGCGCGGCGAGGTCATGCGGAGAGGTGGCGGAGTGGTCGAACGCGTCGGTCTCGAAAACCGAAGTACCCGCAAGGGTACCGTGGGTTCGAATCCCACCCTCTCCGCCATTTAACCTCCCCTCATATCAGCCGGCTTATTGCCCGATCACCCTACACTCACCGGTTTCGGCAGAATTCCGGCGGCGATGGCGGCGCCATAGGCCTTGGTGATGAAATCCGTCATCTCATTGGATGAGTTGGAGGCCGCTGCAAAGTCAGGGTGCCTGTTCAACTCGCGCGCCACCGTTCGCATCCTTTCGGTCAAGGCCGGGTCGCCACCCGTGGCCTCGAACACCTTGCCCATCCAGCGGCGCGCAAGGTCCATAGCTTCGGCGGAGGTCGGATCAACAATCTTCATGAGGCGGGCGGCCTCCTGGCCCAGGGCGTCCCAATCCGCATCGGGTTTATCCATGCCGCGATAGCCGTTGGCCGTCAGGATTGCCTGGTCGGCTGCGGAGAAATGTTTGTTGGCGACCACCGCATAAGCAGCCGCCAGATCTTCCGTACGATTGTCAGTCATTGTCGTTTCCTTCGAGAGCGTCATCAGATCGTCCAAGGAAAGACCATCGCCTCTGGCAAGTTTAAGTCGGGCCGTACCCAACAGCCGCCGCGCCCTGTCGATACGCTCCGCCTCCTGGCACAGCACCTGATCATGCCATTCCAGGAAAGTGGCCAGATCGGGCATACCGCCGGACAGGAGTTCGGCAATCCTGCTGAGCGAAAAGCCGAAGCTCTTAAGGGCGATCACCTGATGCAGGCGCGCGATCTGGTCAGGGCCATAGACCCGCCAACCGGCGGCGGTCCGTTCGGCCCGAACCAATCCATGCGCTTCGTAAACGCGCAGTGCCTTTGCGGTTACACCAAGCCGGCGGGCGGCGGCGGCACAACGCAGATAAGGTCCAGCTTTTGCCAAGACGTGTCTTCCTTCTTCGAACGAAGACCTTATCGGGCTTGCCCCAAGGGCCGGCTCAAGAGGAAAAATATCGGAAAATTTGTGACCCCATCCGCACCCAGGCGGCGGGGGTCAGCAGCGGGGGCGGCAGCCGATACAGCCACCGCCCGACAGTCCCTTACAAAATGAACTTCGACAGATCGGTATTCTGCGACAGGCCGTCCAGCTGCTGACGGACATAGGCGGCATCCACCGTGATTGCCTCCCCGCTCCTTTCCGTCGCGGCGAAGCTGATTTCCTCCAGCAGACGTTCCATCACCGTGTGCAGGCGGCGGGCACCGATATTCTCGACCGTCCGGTTGATCTCGGCGGCCAGCCGGGCCAGTTCGTCGATGGCGTCGTCGGTAAAGACCAACTCCACCTCTTCCGTCTTCAGCAGGGCCACATATTGCTTGATCAGGCTGCATTCCGGCTCCGTCAGGATGCGGCGGAAATCGGCCTGGGACAGGGGCTGCAAATTCACACGAATAGGCAGACGGCCCTGCAATTCCGGCAGCAGGTCGCTGGGCTTGGCGACATGGAAAGCACCGGACGCGATGAACAGAATATGGTCGGTCTTCACGGCCCCATGTTTGGTGGACACCACCGTGCCCTCGATCAGGGGCAGCAGGTCACGCTGCACGCCTTCGCGCGACACGTCGCCACCACCGCGATGTTCACCGCGCGCACAGATCTTGTCGATCTCGTCCAGGAAGACGATGCCGTTCTGCTCCACCGAATGGATGGCCTCGGCGACCACCTTCTCATTATCGAGAAGCTTGTCGCTTTCCTCGGCCATCAGCACTTCATAACTTTCCGACACGCTCATCTTGCGGGTCTTGGTGCGACCGCCACCAAAGGCCTTGCCGAAAATATCACCCAGATTGACCATGCCCATCTGGGCGCCCGGCATGCCGGGCACATCGAAGGTCGGCATGCCCGGAACGGCATTGTCGGCCACCTGCACCTCGATCTCGCGGTCGTTCAGCGTGCCTTCGCGCAGCATCTTGCGGAACTTCGCGCGGGTCTCCGCCCCCGCCCCGTCGCCGACCAGCGCGTCCAGCACCCGTTCCTCGGCATGCAATTCGGCCTTGGCGGCCACTTCCTGGCGCAAGCGGGTGCGGGTCATGACGATGGCGGCTTCGACCAGATCACGGATGATCTGTTCCACATCACGGCCGACATAGCCGACTTCGGTGAACTTGGTCGCCTCCACCTTCACGAACGGCGCCTGAGCCAGCTTGGCCAGACGACGCGCGATCTCGGTCTTGCCCACGCCGGTCGGGCCGATCATCAGGATGTTCTTGGGATATACTTCCTCGCGCATCTGGCCGGTCAACTGCTGACGGCGCCAGCGGTTGCGCAGCGCGATGGCGACAGCGCGCTTGGCTTCGTTCTGGCCGACAATAAATCGATCCAGCTCCGAAACGATCTCACGCGGGGAAAAGGCGGTGGCACTCATCACATCTTCTCCAGCGTGACGGAATGGTTGGTATAGACACAGATGTCGGCGGCCACTTTCATAGCCTTACGGGCAATCATTTCGGCATCGAAACCTTCAATATCCTTCAGCGCGCGGGCCGCCGCCAGGGCATAGGAGCCGCCCGATCCGATGCCGATGATGCCGTCTTCGGGTTCCAGAACATCGCCATTGCCGGTGATGACCAGAGAGACGTCCTTGTCCGCCACAGCCATCAGCGCCTCCAGACGGCGTAGATAACGATCGGTGCGCCAATCCTTGGCCATTTCCACCGCCGCGCGGGTCAACTGCCCCGGATGCTGTTCAAGCTTGGCTTCCAGCCGTTCGAACAGGGCGAAGGCGTCGGCGGTGGCGCCGGCGAATCCGGCCATGACGGTGCCGCCCGCCAGACGGCGGACCTTACGGGCATTGGACTTCATCACCGTCTGCCCCATCGACACCTGGCCGTCACCGGCGATGACCACCTGCCCATCCTTGCGGACGGAAATGATGGTGGTGCCATGCCACTGGATAGGGTCGTGGGGATTTGGATTGCCGGTCATCGGGCTCACTCAAAGGCAAAGGAAGGAAGAACACGCCCTGCTATGTGGGCAGGCGGCGGACAACGTCAAGCATGGGCACCATGGGACAGCCCCACCCTGGCCCTGGCTCTGCCCCCTGATGCTTGCATTTCAATGGTTTCACCCCCTACACTCTGGCCCATTGTGAAGCCCGCCGTCGCCCATGTCATCGCGATCGCCGGTGCCGCCCTGCTGGGGCTGGCTGCGATCGGCTGGATGCTGCTTCCCCTGTGGGAAGCGCAATCCCCCGTGCTCGGCCTGCTGACGCTGGCCCTGCTTCTGACCATCGCCGCCATGTTCCTGCGGCTGCTGGCCTGGGGCCGGGGGCGGGAACTGGATATGCAGGAGACGCGGACGGAGAATGCACGTCTGCTGGCCCTGCTGGATGCCAGCCCCGATGCCTGGTTCGCCCTGGGCAGCGACGGCGATCTGGCACAGTCCGCCGGATTCGCGGCCCTGTTGGGCCTGGAACAGGTGCGCGGGCTGGAGGATGTGGAACAGGCGCTGGCGCCCAGCGATGCCGCCGCTCTGCACGGTTCCTTCCGCCATCTGACCGACAGTGGCCAGCCCTTCCAGATCAATGTCCGGCTTGCCGACGGGTCGGCCTTCTTCCTGGCCAGCGGACGGCGGGGCAAGGCGACGGATGGCACCGCCCTGCATCTGCTTTGGCTGCGCGATGTCACGCCGCAGGGCCAGGAACAAGTGCGCCGTCAGGAATTACAAGGTGCGCAGGCGATGGAGCTGGAAAAGCTGCGTTGCCTTCTGTCCACCCTGCCCATCCCGCTTTGGCGGCGCAATGCGTCGCTGGACCTGGACTGGTGCAATCAGGCCTATGCCAACCTGCTGGACAGCAGCCCGGAACAGGTGCTTGAGGCGGGCCGCGAACTGCCCGGCGGCGGCCTGTTTGGCGCGCCCCGCGATCTGGCCCAGCGCGCGCGGGAGACGGGGGCGGCGCAGAGCGAGGAACGGTTCCTGGTGGTGGATGGCGACCGCCGTCTGTTCCAGCTGACCGAAGTCCCCCTGCCGCAAGGCTGCATGATCGGCATGGCCGTGGACCGGACCACCGAACGCGGCCTAAAGGATGAGCTGACCCGCCATATCGACGCGCATGGCGAGGTGCTGCACCAGTTGGGCTCCGCCATCGCCATCTATGGCCCCGACATGCGGATCAAGTTCCATAACCACGCCTTCGCACGGCTATGGGACATGGATACGGGCTGGCTGGCAGAGGAACCGACCTTTGGCGAGGTGCTGGAAGACCTGCGTGACCGCCGCAAGCTGACGGAAGAGGCGGATTTCCCGCGCTGGAAGAAGCAGCAGCTGGGCCTGTTCACCTCGCTGATCGAGCCGATGGAAGAGCTGATGCATCTGCCCGACGGGCGGACGCTGCGCTCCCTCGTGGTGCCGCATCCGTTTGGCGGACTGATGTTCGTGGCCGAGGATGTGACCCACACCCTGGCCCTGGAAAGCTCCTACAACACCCTGATGGCGGTGCAGCAGGAGACGCTGGACAATCTGGCCGAAGGGGTGGCCGTGTTCGGCGGCGATGGCCGCCTGAAACTCTGCAACCCAGCCTTCCAGCGTCTCTGGTCCGTCGATGCCGAACAGGTGCGGGGCGAGCCGCATGCCAACCGGCTGGTCGATTTCGTGCGCCCGCTGCTGGACGAAGGCGGGGATTGGGATCAGGAGCGGGACCGGCTGGTCAGCCGCCTGCTGGAACGCGCCGCGGATGCCGGCATCATGCGCCGGGTCGATGGATCGGTCCTGCGCTATGCCCTGGTACCGCTGCCCGACGGGGCGGTGCTGTTCTCCTGCCTGGACGTCACCGACAGCGACAAGGTCGAAACGGCCCTGCGGTCCAGCAATGAAGCGCTGGAGGCCGCCGACCGGTTGAAGGCGGAATTCATCGCCAACGTGTCCTATCAGCTGCGCACGCCGCTGAACGCCATCATGGGCTTCGCCGAAATCCTGCATAACCAGTATTTCGGGCCGCTGAACAACCGGCAGCAGGAATATGCCAAGGGTGTGCTGGAGGCGAGCCGGCGCCTGCTGTCTCTGGTCAATGACATCCTGGATCTGGCCACCATCGAGGCCGGGTTCATGGTGCTGGAACAAGAACAGTTCGACATTCCACAGCTTCTGCATTCGGTCGCAGGATTGACCCGCGACTGGGCCCGCAAGCAGGGACTGGACCTGCGCGTCGATGTTCCCGATCATGTCGGGGCCATGCAGGGGGACGAGAAGCGGCTGAAACAGGCCTTGTTCAACCTCGTCTCCAACGCCATCAAGTTCACGCCTGCCGGCGGCCGCATCACCCTGTCGGCGGAACGGCAGGGTGATCAGGTTGTGCTGGGCGTCGCCGATACCGGCCTGGGCATCACCACCGAGGAACAGAGCCGCGTCTTCGAACGGTTCGAACGCGGGGCCGCCGGCAATACCGGGTCGGGCGGTGCCGGCCTGGGCCTGTCGCTGGTGAAAAGCTTCGTGGAACTACATGGCGGCGCCGTCGAGATTGAAAGCGACGGGCAGAATGGCAGCACCATCCGCTGCCGCCTGCCCGCCATGCCCGTGAAGCTGTAGGTTCGATCAAAACCCCAGCAGCGACCGGTGTGCCCCCACCCCCGCAAGCATACCTGACGCCACCGACAAGGTTGCGCTGTGCATCTGCATGGTGGCGTCACCCGCCGCGAAGATGCCGGGCACGCTGGTTTCCTTGCCCTCATTGATCCGCAGATAGGGGCCGCTATGCCCCTCCTCAAAGGCGCAGCCCAATTGCAGGGCCAGGGGGCTGGCCATATGGGTGCGGGGTCCGACGAACAGGGCGGCCAGGGGCAGGACCCGCCCATCGGCCAGCCTTACCGCCGATAGTGACGGTGCCTCGCCCAGCATTTCCATGATCGGCACCCTTTCCACCGTGATACCGCGTTCGGTCAGCCGCACCATCATCTCCGCCCCTGGCAGGAACGCGTCTTGGGTGAACAGGGTGACAGGCCCCCAATCCGACACCAGCAGCGCCTTCATATCTGATCCGGCCTGGGTGCCCAGAACGCCAAGCGGCCGCCCCGCCACCTCATAACCATGGCAATAGGGGCAATGCAGGGCACCCACACCCCAGCGTTCCTTCATGCCCGGAATGGCCGGCAATTCATCCCGCACGCCGGTGGCCAGGATAAGACGCCGGCCCTCAAGGGTGCTGCCATCCGCCAGGGCGACGGCAAAGGCGTCCAGGGTGCCCGCCGCCCCCACCACCTCCCCCCGCACCAGGGTGAAGGTCGGATAGGCGGACAGTTCGGCCATGCCGCGTGCCTGGATGTCCGCCGGTGCCACCCCATCCTGACCCAGGAACCCATGGGAATGCGCCGCGAACCGGTTGCGCGGCTGTCCCGCATCGATCAGCAGCACACGCCGCCGCGCCCGCGTCAGGGGCATTGCGGCGGCCAGCCCGGCAAAGCCGCCACCGATGATGATCACGTCATGAAGCATTATCGCCTCCATCATGTTACTTCATAAGTTACATGATGGAGGCGATAGCGGGATTACGCAACATCTCTTGTTACGAAAACCTGCATGCGGTAAGCAGAGCCATGCGACCCGACAGCCGCCTTTCCCGCATGCTGCATGCCCTGATCCACATGGATCGGATGCAAGGGGCCGCCACGTCCGAAACGCTGGCCGCCATGTTGAACACCAACCCCGTGGTGGTGCGCCGGACCATGGCAGGGCTGCGTCAGCAGGGGCTGGTCCGGTCGGAAAAGGGGCATGGCGGCGGCTGGGTCCTGGCCCGCCCGCTGGACGCGATCAGTCTGCTGGACATCTATCAAGCGCTGGGCGAGCCACAGCTTTTTGCCATCGGCCCGTCGGTGGACAATCCCACCTGTCTGGTGGAACAGGCCGTCAATCAGGCGCTGGAGGACAGCCTGTCCGCCGCGCGCACCCTGCTTGTGTCGCGGTTGGCACAGACCAGCCTGGGCGACCTGGGGCGGCAGTTCGAGGAGAAGCTGCGCAGCGGTGCCTGGACCCTGCCACAGCATCCGCACGATACCGGCACCTGACAAGGCAAAGGCTTGATCCGGCCCCTTTTTTCGCCACGCCCGCGCCCCAGATCATGTACTCTGCGCACCTCCCTGATCGGCGACGGACCCTGCCCGCATGCCCCCTGCAAATCCGCCCAAAGTCGGCCTGCTGGTCACCTGTCTGGTGGATTTGTTCCGCCCGTCGGTGGGGTTCGCGGCGGTGACCCTACTGGAACGCGCCGGGTGTCGGGTCACCGTGCCATCGCAAAGCTGCTGCGGACAGCCGGCCTGGAACAATGGCGACCGGACCACGGCAGAGGCGCTGGCAAGGACCATGATCCAGGCGTTCGAGGGTTGTGATTATGTAGTCGCACCGTCGGGGTCCTGTTCGGGCATGCTGCGCAAGCATTACCCGGAACTGTTCCGCGATGATCCCGCCTGGGCCGCGCGGGCCGCGGCACTGGCCGGCCGCACCTGGGAACTGACCCGGTTCCTGACCGACATCATGGGTATGGACACGGCCATACCGGGCTTTGCCGGTACTGTCACCTATCATGACAGTTGTTCGGGCCTGCGGGAAATGGGGGTGAAGGAACAGCCCCGCCGCCTGCTGGCCAGCCTGCCCGGCGTTGACCTGACGGAGATGCAGGGAGCGGATGTCTGCTGCGGCTTTGGCGGCACCTTCTGTGTGAAATACCCTGACATCTCCACCCATATGGTGACGGAGAAGGTGGAGGCCATTGTCGCCACGGGGGCCGATACACTGCTGGCCGGTGATCTTGGCTGTCTGATGAACATGGCGGGCCGCCTGTCGCGCCTGGGCCACGATATCGACGTGCGACATGTGGCAGAGGTGCTGGCCGGCGATCCGGAGACGGCCCCCATTGGCCGGGCGGAGGGGTGATGCAGCCGCATTCCGCCGATTTTCCCGCCCGCGCCGCCGACGCCCTGAAAGACCCGGACCTGCGCCGGGCACTGACCAAGTTCAAGACGGGCTTTCCCGTCAACCGCGCCCGCGCCGTCGCCAACCTGCCGGAGTTCGAGGCCCTGCGCGACGCCGCCAAGGCCGTGAAGGACCATACGCTTTCCCATCTGGACCATTATCTGGAAGCGTTTGAGGCGCGGGTGCGCGACAGTGGCGGTCATGTGCATTGGGCGCGCGACGCGGCGGAGGCGCGATCCATCATCCTGCGACTGGCGACGGAACGCGATGCGCGCCTGATCGCCAAGGGCAAGTCGATGGTGTCGGAGGAGATCGGCCTGAATGCCGCGCTGGAGGCAGCGGGGATCAAGGCGGTCGAAACCGATCTTGGCGAGTACATCCTTCAGATCCGGGGGGAGGTACCCAGCCACATCGTGGCCCCGGCCCTGCATCTGTCCAAGGAACAGGTGGCTGCCGATTTCCGACGCACCCATACCCATCTGCCTCCGGACCGCCCCTTGGATCAACCGACCGACCTTCTGGCCGAGGCGCGGGGGGAATTGCGTGATGTGTTCCTGAATGCCGATATCGGCATCACGGGCGCCAATTTCCTGGTGGCCGAAACGGGCAGCACCATCATCGTCACCAATGAGGGCAATGGCGACCTGACACAGACACTTTCACGCTGTCACATCGTCCTGACGGGGATCGAGAAGGTGGTCCCCACCCTCGCCGATGCCACCTTGATGCTGCGTCTGCTGGCGCGCTCTGCCACGGGGCAGGAGATCACGGCCTATACCACCTTCTCCACCGGCCCCCGCCGGGCCGACGACCCGGACGGGCCGCGTGAGTTCCATGTTGTGCTGCTGGATAATGGCCGCTCCGCCCTGCTGGGTACGGAGATGCAGGAGGTGCTGCGCTGCATCCGCTGCGGGGCCTGCATGAACCATTGCCCCGTCTATCACGCGGTCGGCGGCCATGCCTATGGCTGGGTCTATCCGGGACCCATCGGTGCGGCCCTGGACCCCGCCCTGATCGGGGTGAAGGAGGCGCGGCATCTGCCCAACGCCAGCACCTTCTGCGGCAAATGCGAAAGCGTTTGCCCTGTAAAAATCCCCCTGCCCAAGATCATGCATCGCTGGCGGGAGGTGGAGTTTGAAAGGCGCCTGTCGCCCCCTTCCGTGCGTCAGGGCTTGTGGGCCTGGGCCCTGTTCGCCAAACGGCCACGCCTTTACCGCCTTGTCACATCCATTGCCATGCGCGTGATGGGTTTGATGGGCAAGGAAGGGTCGTTCAAGGCACTGCCGCTCGCCGGCGGCTGGACCGGCACCCGCGATTTCCCCGCACCGCAGGGCCGCACCTTCCAGTCGCTGTACAAGGACCGCCGCCATGGATAGCCGCAGCGCCATCCTGGGCCGTATCCGTGCCGCGGCACAGGCGGGCGGACGCGATGAAGGCCGCGCCGCCGCCGATGTGGCCGCGCGTCTGGCAACCCCGCCCGCCCATCCCACGCCGGGCCGGGTAAAGGGTCTGACGGCGCTGGGCCTGATCGAACTGTTCACGAAAATGGCGACGGCGGTGGGGGCGGGCGTGGAACGGGTGGCTGATCCGGCCCGCGTGCCGCACGCCGTCGCCGACTATCTGTCAGGCCTGGGGCACGGCTTTCAGGTGCGGATCGCGCCTGATCCCTGGCTGCGCGCCATCCCCTGGGACCGGCGGCCCAGCCTGTCGGTCGCCTTTGGCCGTGCGCAGGCCGGGGATCAGGTCGGCGTCACCACGGCCCTGGCCGGCGTTGCGGAAACCGGCACGCTGGTGATACCCAGCGGGTCCGATCAGGCGACCAGCCTTCTTTTCCTGCCACGCATCCATATCGTGATCCTGCCCCTTCACCATATTGTCGGCACCTATGAGGAAGCCTGGCACGGCCTTGCCATCCGGCAGCAGGCGCGGGGCCTGGGCATGCCGCGCACTGTCAACATGGTGACAGGGCCGTCGCGCACGGCGGACATCGAACAGACATCCTTGCCGCATGCGCACGGGCCGGGCCGGGTGCAGATCATCCTGGTGGGCGAACCGGACCCCGCCACGGCATGAAAGACCATCGCCGCCCCAAGACGCCCACGGATGCCGAACTGGACCTCTGGCATACCGTGGTCCGCGATGCCACGCCCATCGCGAGCAAGCGTAAATCCGCCCCGCCGAAGAAACCGGCGGCCAAGGTGGCGGCGGAGCCCGTGGCGACCCGTCTGGCGGCGGCAAAGCCCGCCATTCCCCTGCCCGCCGCCCCCGTTGCCGCTCCCGCCGAACGGCTGGCCGAGCTGCTGCGCAATGTCCCGCTGAAGGAAAAGGGCAAGGTCAGTGTGCAACTGGCCCCTTCCCTTTTGGGCCGGATACCGGGGGTGGACAAGCGGACGGATGAAAAGGTGCGCAAGGGCCGGATGGGCATCGATGGCCGCATCGACCTGCATGGCATGACGCAGAGCGAGGCGCATCACGCCCTGTCCGGGTTCATTCGCCGGTCACATGCCGCCGGCCGGCGTATGGTTCTGGTCATCACCGGCAAGGGCCAGATGCCGCGCGGCGAGGGCGTGCTGCGCCTGTCCGTTCCCCGCTGGCTGCGCGAAGCGGATGTGGGCCCGCTGATCCTGTCCGTTCATCAGGCCCAGCCACAGCATGGCGGCGGCGGCGCCTACTACGTCCTGCTGCGCCGCCGTCGGGAGGGGTAACCCCTCACCGCACCACGATATTCTGCGCCGACTGCACCAGTTCCGCTGCCGTCACATTCTTGGGCGGCTTTAGCAGGCCGGCGGCACAGCCCGGTCGGGCATCCAGTTGCGCGATCCAGCGTGACAGGTGCGGCAGGTCATCGATGGCCACACCCGACCAGTCATGCGTCCTGGCCCAGCACCAGTTGGCGATATCGGCGATGGAGAAATCGCCGGCCAGGAATTCATGATCCTTCAGCCGCCCGTCCAGAACGGTCAGCAGCCGTTTCGCCTCCTTCTGGTACCGGTCGATGGCGGCGGGGATCTTTTCCGGGAAATAGCGGTGGAAGACATTGGCCTGCCCCATCATCGGCCCCACCCCGCCCATCTGAAACATCAGCCATTGCAACACGTTGCTGCGGCCCTTAGCGTCGGTCGGCATCAGGCGGCCCGTCTTCTCCGCCAGCCAGATCATGATGGCGCCCGATTCGAAGACGACATGATCCTCCGCCCGGTCAACGATGACGGGGATGCGGCCATTGGGGTTCATGGCCAGGAACCAGGGCTCTTTCTGCTCATTCTTCGACAGCGACACGACATGGACATTATAGGGCAGGCCCAGTTCTTCCAGCGTGCAGGAGACCTTGTGCCCGTTGGGCGTGGCGGCGGTGTAAAGCTCGATCATGACCATTCCTTCCGGTGTCTTTGCCCCATCATGCGACGGTAAGGCCCGCCGGGGAAGCATCCCGGCAGCGGCCTCCGCCGATCGGACAGGTTTACAGATAGGCCGGGTTGCAAGACCTTGATGGGGATCACGTCCATGGATGCGCCTGCATGCCCCACCACCGCCTCCTGCCGCTGTTGCTTCTGCCGCTGCTGGCCCTGCCGGTCACGGCACAGGAGGTACTGCCCGAGATTGTGGTGCAGGCACCGGGGGAGGCTGCGTCCCAGGCTTTTGTAGGGGATGTGCTGGACGAAACCCATGGCAAGCAACTGGCCCGCTGGCATCAGCCGCTTTGCGTCACCCTGCGCGGTTTCACGCCGGATCAGGAAGGTCGGTTCACAAAGCGGTTGCAGGGTGCCGCCTCCATCGCCGGCCTGCCACCGGCCAAGGCCGGGTGCAAACCAAACGCCATCGTCCTGCTGACCGATGCACCGGATCGACTGATCGACCGCATGCTGGTGCAGCATCCCGGCATCTTCGCGCCCGCCAAACCGTCGGAGGTGCGGCGGAAGCTGGCGGATGGCGATGTGGCGCGGGTCTGGTCCGTGGCGCTGACCATGGGCGCCGACGGCAGCACACCGGATGCGGCCATGAAGGGCGGTGCCGTCATCACCTCTGTCAAGATCGCGCCCGGCAATGCCTCGCGGCTGGCCAGCGCCACCCGCGCCGATCTGTTCCGCTCCATGGTCATCCTGGACGTAAAAGGTCTGGTCGGCCTGCCGCTGGACGCCGTGGCCGACCATGTCGCCATGCGGCTGCTAGGGCAGTTGGGAGAGGCAAAGGGCGGTCGTCTGCCCAGCATCCTGTCGCTGTTTCAGACAAAGGCCGGCGCGCGGCCCCTGGCCCTGACCGAGTGGGACCGCGCCCTGCTGCGCGAACTGTACACCGCCCCGGCGGCGACCACCGCCGATCGGCAACGCCGCCAGATCGCGCGTCGGTTGGGTGAGACAGCAGGGACGGCGCCCTGATCACTGCAACGTCATCAGCGCATCGACATGCCGCATGCTGCCGGGGCTGATCAGATCCAGTTTGGCGACGCGCACCGAATGCAGCTTGCCGTCCAGGTTGCGCGACCAGAAATCCAGGAATTTACGCAGGACCGGGAAACGTGGCGCCAAGTCCAGTTCCTGCCAGACATAGGTCTGCAGCAGGCCGGGATGGTCGGGCATGTGATAGAGGATTTCAGCCGTGGTCAGGCGGTAATCCTGCAATTGCCGCGACAGGGTGGACCGGGAAATGATCATGTGACCTCCTTCCGCCAATCCGGGACGGTCACGCCGCCCCACATGAAAAGACTGCCAAATTTTTTCAGATTTGTGAATATATTTGTTTATTATCAGTACTTTAGCAGCATGTCGCGGGGAGTGCTGCCAATCCGCCCGCCCTTGCCGCCTTACAGGCCTGCTGATAACCTGTCGGCATGTTTGCGGATATTTCTGCACGTATCGGTAGGGTGGCGGGACCGCTGCGTCATGGGGCGCTGCGGCTGCTGGATCTTGTCCTGCCGCCACGCTGCCTGTCCTGCGGGGTGGAGGTGGGGGCCGTCGGGGCGCTGTGCCCCGATTGCTGGCGCGGTATCCGCTTCATCTCCGCCCCGCACTGCGCCCGTTGCGGCCTGCCCTTCGATTATGATCCGCTGGGAACGCCCGATCTGATCTGCGGTGCCTGTGTGGCCCACCCGCCCCTGTTCGACCGCTGCCGCTCCGTCTTCGCCTATGATGATGCCAGCCGGTCGCTGGTGCTGGGCTTCAAACATGGCGACCGGACCGATTGCGCTCCGGCCTTCGCACAGTGGCTGGCGCGGGCAGGTGCCGGTCTGCTGACGGAGGCTGACGGGATCATTGCGCCGGTGCCGTTGCACCGCTGGCGGCTGTTGAAACGGCGGTACAACCAATCGGCCCTGCTGGCACTCAAGCTGGGGCGGATGACGGGGCGGGTAGCCATGCCCGACCTTATGATCCGCCGCCGCGCCACACCCAGCCAGGGCGGGCTGTCCGCCAAGGGTCGTGCCCGTAATGTGGAGGGGGCCTTCATGGTCAATCCCCGGTGCCGGGAGGCGGTGAAGGGTGCGCGCGTGCTGCTGGTCGATGACGTGTTCACGACGGGGGCGACGGTGGGTGAATGCGCCAAGGTCCTGCGACGCGCCGGGGCACGCGCCGTCGATGTCGTGACCCTGGCGCGCGTGGTGCGGCCCGTCACCTTAGGCGATGCGGGGATTATGACCACCAGTCAAAATTCTTGACTGGTGGTACGGCGGCGACTGCTGCGCAAGCCAAGCCGACGGATGTCGGCGCCCGGCGCCTGAGGGGGCATGGACGCCCCGGCATGGGGGGATTGCGGCAGCCTGCCCTTTGCCAGGAGGCTTTGCCGCGTCATATTATGGTCAGCAAACCATCACATACGCAGGAACAGATTGTCATGTCCGCGCCCAAGGTCGAGATCTATACCAGCCCCTGGTGTGGCTACTGCACCCGCGCCAAGCGGCTGCTGGACAGCAAGGGTGTGGCCTATGAAGAGATCGACATCATGGCCGAACCCGCCCGCCGGCCGGAAATGATCGACCGGGCCGGTGGCCGCACCAGCGTGCCGCAGGTCTTCATTGATGGACAGCATATCGGCGGCTGCGACGACACCCACGCCCTGGACAAGGCCGGCAAGTTGAACCCGCTGCTGGGCATCGGGGCCTGACAGATGAGCGACAGCCCCGCACCCACCACAGTCCGCGTCGCGCTGGTGCAGGTCACCGCCGGGCCGGAGATCATGCCCAACCTGGAACAGGCGGGCATCTTCGTGCGCCAGGCCGCAGCGAAAGGGGCAAAGCTGATCTGCCTGCCGGAGAATGTGTCCCTGATGGTGCAGGGGCGCGAGAATATCCTGGCCCGCGTCAAGCCGGAGGAGAGCCATCCCGGCGTCCCCTTCTTCCGCGATCTGGCACGGGAAACCGGCACCTGGATCATGACCGGCACGCTGGGCTGTCTGCTGCCCGACGGGCGCGTCGCCAACCGCGCCTTCGTGATCAGCCCGCAGGGTGAGATCACGGCGCGGTACGACAAGATCCACATGTTCGACGTGGATCTGGCCGGCGGCGAATCATACCGCGAAAGCGCCACCTACCGTCCTGGGGAGCGGGCGGTGGTGGCCGGCACGCCCTGGGGCGGGTTGGGCCTCTCCATCTGCTATGATGTGCGCTTCTCATATCTTTACCGCGCCCTGGCCAAGGCGGGCGCGTCGATCATCACCGTGCCCGCCGCCTTTACCGTGCCTACGGGACGGGCGCACTGGCATGTGCTGCTGCGGGCGCGGGCCATTGAGACGGGATGCTTCATCCTCGCCCCGGCCCAGACCGGCATCCATGATGGCGGGCGCGGCACCTATGGCCATTCCGTCATCATCAGCCCCTGGGGCGAGGTGCTGGCCGATGCTGGTGAGGCGCGGGGCGTGATCACCGCCGATCTGGACCTGTCCAAGGTGGCAGAGGCAAGGCGCATGGTGCCCAGCCTCCGCCATGACAGGGTGTTTGAGGGGCTTTAAGCGGAGAGTAACTCCGGCTCCGCTTAAGGCCACAATCTCCAGCTCCGCCTAAACAACAATCTCCGGCTCCGCCTCTACGGGGAAGTTCACCGACCTGGCGATGAAGCACATTTCATGTGCCTTGTGGTGCAGGTGCCGGGCCTTTTCCACATCCGATCCCGGCGTCAGCGTCACGCGCGGGCGCAACAGGACGCGCGTGAACTGCCCGGCCCCGCTGCCTTCCTCCACCATCCAGCCTTCGGCCCGATCCTCATAATCGGTGACGACCACGCCGGCACCGGCACACAGGCCCAGGTACCAGAGCTTGTGACAGGCCGACAGCGAGGCGACCAGCAGGTCTTCCGGGTTCCAGCGGGCGGGATCGCCGCGGAAGGACGGGTCGGACGAACCGGCGATGGCAGGCTTTCCACCCGCACTGATCAGATGGTCACGGGAATAGGCGCGGTAGGCGCTGGTGCCCGTCCCCTGGTTGCCGGTCCAGGTGACGGTGACGGCATAATGATGTTCCTTGCCGGACATGATCGCTGAAATCCTTTCCGATGCGGATCAAACGCCGGCATCCTATGGCGGATCAGGGCCAGCAGCCGGGCCAATATCGCCGGTCAGCACGGTGCCAAACGGGCTTGTTCTATGGCTCTTTGGTGAACTGATGGCCGCGTGTGGCTACTTCTGTCCGCATGTCCGGGAACGGCTTGTTGCGGGCCAGGATGTCGGCGTAAAGTTTGTCCGCCAGCAGCGACTCGTAAGCCGCCTCGAACAGGCGGCGTTCCAGGCTTCCCGCGAAGGTCCTGGAAAACCCCATGTAGGAGCGCTGCACCGACAAAGGCTGCCCCACCGGCAGGAAGCGTACGCCCGGATGTTCATCGAGATAGCGGGCCACGGCACGGGCATGGGCCGCTACCGCATCCAGCCGCCCGGCCGTGATAAGGTTCAGCCCGATATCGACGGTACGCACAATTTCCACCGTCACACCCGTCCGGCTTGCCAGATCGCCGCCAACCGCCCAGCCCAGGGGCACGCCGACATGCGACAGGCCATCCGCCCCCGGCATCGGCCCATGGTCAAGTACAGCGCGGAACAGCCACATCTGATCGACATAGAAATGCTCGCGGCTGAACTCCATCCAGGCTTCCCGCTCCGGCGTGCGGAACGGGCCGATCAGGATGTCGGCCTGCCGCATCTCCACCTCCTTCTGGGCGCGGGGCCAGGGGAACTGCTGAAAGGTGCAGGTCAGGCGGGCGCGGTCACAGGCGGCACGCGCCAGTTCAGCCCCGATTCCCCGCTCACAACTGGCACCATCCGACACGAAGGGCAGCGGGCCACAGACCAGGGTGACCGTTGTAGCACGGGAGGCCGGGTTGTCCGCCGCCCTGGCCCCGGCGTCAGGGGCCGGAAGCAGAAGCGGCAACGCCACAAGGGCGGCCTGAAGATGCCGCCAGCGGCGGCCACGATGACCCGTCACGACACCTGCCTGAGGCAATGGCCCGTTGGGCGTGTGCTTAAGCCTATGTCCCTTCAACCCCTGCGGTCAATGATGCCGAAGCGACGCGCCCGGCACAGCCCCCGGCGGGGCGCAAGCCCGGCCTTCCGCAGCGGCGCTTGAGTGTCGCGGGCTTTGGCCCTAGACATCGGGCACTTGGCCCCAGGGGACCCGACCGCGATGACCCAGCAACCGCAACGCCTGACCATCCGCCGCCCGGACGACTGGCACCTGCATCTGCGAACCGGCGCCATGCTGCGCGCGGTACTGCCGCATTCGGCGGCGCAACTGGGCCGGGCCATCGTGATGCCCAATCTGGTGCCCCCCGTGATTACGGCGGCCCAGGCCGAAACCTACCGCGCGGAAATCCTGGGCGCCCTGCCCACCGGCAGCCGGTTCCAGCCGCTGATGACCGCCTATCTGACCGACGGCACCGACCCGGACGATCTGGAAGCGGGCAAGAAGGCTGGCATCTTTACCGCGGTGAAGATGTACCCGGCTCACGCCACCACCAATTCCGCCCATGGCGTCACCGATCTGGACAAGGTGGCCCCGGCGCTGGACCGCATGGCCACGGTCGGTCTGCCCCTGCTGGTGCATGGTGAGGTGACGGATCAGAAGGTCGATATCTTCGACCGAGAGGCCGTGTTCATCGATACCGTCCTGCCCAAGATTCGCGACCGCCATCCCGACCTGAAGATCGTGCTGGAACATATCACGACGGCAGAGGGCGTGGACGTGGTTCGCAAATATGGCCCGACCGGCAAGCTGGCGGCCACGATCACGGCGCATCACCTGATGATCAACCGTTCCAGCATCTTTGCCGGCGGCATCCGCCCGCATCTCTACTGTCTGCCCATCGCCAAGCGCGAGACGCACCGTCTGGCCCTTCGTGAGGCAGCAACCTCGGGCGAGCCCTGGTTCTTCTTCGGCACCGACAGCGCGCCGCACCCGATCGGCGCCAAGGAAAGTGCCTGCGGCTGCGCCGGCATCTATACCGCCGCAACCGCTGTGGAACTTTACACCCAGGTCTTCGATGAGGAAGGCAAGCTGGACCAGCTGGAAGCCTTCACCAGCCTGAACGGCCCCGCCTATTACTGCCTGCCCCCCAATGACGACACCATCACTCTGGAAAAGAGTGGCCTAACCGTTCCCGATATACTGGATATCGACGGCAAGGCCGCCGTGCTGCCCTTCCGCTCTGGTGAGCGGCTGGACTGGCGGTTGGTTTAATTTGCCCCTCCCATTTTTCCGCAGGAACACGCCATGATCGACGCCGCAACCGCCGCCACCCAAACGGCCCGCATCCTGATTGAGACCAAGTCGGTCCTGTTCAATGCGGAAAAGCCCTTCATCTTCACCTCCGGTCGCGCCAGCCCCGTCTATATCGACTGCCGCAAGCTGATCAGCTTCCCGCGCGCCCGCCGCTTCCTGATCAATGCGGCCAAGGATCAGCTGTGCCGCGAAGCCGGGTTCGAGGCGTTTGACGCCGTGGCAGGTGGCGAGACGGCGGGCATCCCCTATGCGGCCTTCGTGTCGGACGCCCTGGACCTGCCCATGCTCTATGTCCGCAAGAAGCCCAAGGGTTTCGGTCGCAATGCCCAGATCGAGGGTCAGTTGCTGGAAGGCCAGCGCGTGCTGCTGGTGGAGGATCTGGCCAGCGAGGGCGGATCGAAGATCAATTTCGTCAATGCGCTGCGTAATGCCGGCGCCATTGTCGAGCATATCTGGGTCGTCTTCCATTACGGCATCTTCCCGCAGTCGGAAACGACCATGGCCGAGATGGGCGTGAAGCTGCACGCCCTGGCCACTTGGTGGGACGTTCTGCGTGTCGCGCGAGAGGGCAATTACTTCGACAGTCACACGCTGAGCGAGGTCGAGAAGTTCCTGCACGCGCCGGAAGCCTGGTCGGCCAGCAATGGTGGGAACGAAGCCAAGGCCTGATCTTTAAACAAGGGGTGCCACAAGGCGCCCCTTGTTCAATCCCGGGCCAGGGCTGCCAGCGTAAAATTCGCGCACAGCACGCCCAGCATGCGCCCGTCCGCCGGGTCGATTAACAGGATGCTGGCCGCCACAACATAATCATCCGCCGATTCGTCATAGGCCGCCTCCTCCACATGCACCATGCCGGGGTCGGAGGTGGTGGGAACGATATATTTAGCCTCGTCCGACTGATCATAATCACTGGGAATCCGTGTCGCCGCCACCAGCAGGCCCCGGTCGTCGGTCAGGATCAGATCGGCCAGCACGGCCTGCCGTGGCACACGCGCCAGGGCCAGATGGCGCGACATCTCCCCATGCATGACCGTGTCCAGCAGCGGCCCGGTTCCCCGCTTGGCCTGCAAACGCCAGGTGACATCACGCTGAATGATGGCATCCATGGTGTAGGCGTCATTCTCCCGCGCGGCCTGCCGCAGGCCGGTCAACACCACCTGATCGGTCAAAATCTCCGCCGCGACGGTCCGCAGCACAGTGCCGATCAGGGGGCTGTCCTCTGCCCGCGCTGCAATCGGCAATGTCTGGGCAGTCCCCGCCACGGGTATGGTGGGGGCGATCATGGAAAGCAGCAAAAATCCGATCCGGCAGAACCGCATCTGATACCTGGGCATTCATGGTGGCACGGCCCCAGGAGGGCCACACGTTAACCTATATTAACAAATCACTACCGACTGCACCAGCCGGACAAGCCCCCCTTACGCATAGAGCAAAAACGCAAAACCCCCGTCCGGAAGGACGGGGGTCTGCGGAAAATATCAGGACTGGTCTGATTACGCTGGCGTCCTTTATGCGCTGCGCACCTGGGCCAGGAAGCGGTCGACGGTATTGCCCAGCTCGCCAGATTGGCGAGCCATGTTGCGGGCAGCCGACAACATGTCGGTGGCAGACGAACCGGTCTGATGGGCCACCTGCTCCAGGCTTTCGATATTGCGGGTCACTTCCATCGTGCCCATCGAAGCCTGCTGCACATTGCGGGCGATTTCCTTGGTGGCGGCGTCCTGCTCTTCAACGGCACCGGCGACCATTTCGGAGATGTCATTAATCTCCGCGATGGTACGGCTGATGACGACGATGGCGTCGACGGCCTCCTTGGTGGCGTCCTGCATGGTGGTGATCTGGCTGGCAATCTCTTCCGTGGCCTTGGCCGTCTGATTGGCCAGCGACTTCACTTCCGATGCCACGACGGCGAAGCCCTTGCCGGCTTCACCGGCGCGTGCCGCCTCAATCGTCGCGTTCAGGGCCAGCAGGTTGGTCTGGCTAGCGATGTCGCTGATCAGCTTCACCACGTCACCGATCGACTGGGCACGCTGGGCCAGCGACTGCACGGTACCGTTAGTCTTTTCGGCGGTCTTGGCGGCATCGCGGGCGATGCGGGCCGAGGTATTGACCTGATTGGAAATCTCAGCCAGCGAGCCGGCCAGTTCCTCGGTGGCGCTGGCAACCGACTGCACATTGGCGCTGGCCTGCTGCGTGGCGGCGGCCACCGCACTGGTCTGCGCACGGCTTTCCTCGGCAGAGGCCGACAGGCCTTCGGCGGTGGACTGCACCTGGCTGGAGGCACCGGACAGCTCTGCCACGACGCCCTTCACCGAATTCTCAAAGTCGGACGCCAGCTTCTCCATGGACGCCTTCTTCTCGACGGCGGCCTGACGCTCGGCCTCTTCCTGGCGACGGCGCAGGTTTTCCACCTCAAGCGCGTTGTCCTTGAAGACCTGCACCGACTGCGCCATGGCGCCGATCTCGTCGCCGCGGCCCAGACCGGACACGGCCACCGTCAGGTCGCCACCCGCCAGCTTGGACATGGCGGACTGCATGTCCTTCAGCGGGGCGCCCACGATCTTGTGCAGCAGGAAGACCAGCAGACCGATCAGAACCGCCAGCACGATAGCGGCGATCAGCAGATTGCCCATGACTGCGGCGGAGATGGAGGACTGTACATTGGCGCGACTCCAGGCCACGGTCAGCGTGCCGACCTGATCGCGGTTGGCACCGGCGCGTACCGGTGCCTGGGCAATCAGGAAATCACCCAGATCCTGCACCTTCACTTCACCGACGGTCTTGTCGATCTTCGCCTTGGCGAAATCGAAGCCCGTCATGCCGGCCGGCAGCGGCTTGTCCTTGGTGGGATACTCGTTCAGCACTTCGCCATCGGCATCGACCACCTTCACGGCCGCCAGGCTGGTGCCTTTGGCAGAGGCGAGGTCAGCGTAGCTGTCGGCGACGGCGTCGGAATTCTTGAAGCGGACGGCAGCGGCCATCTGGGCCGCCATCATCTCCGTGACCTGGCTCTCGGAGCGCTTGGACAGGTCCAGCATCGCATCGTTCATCGACGACGCGCTGAGCCCGATCACAGCACCCAGGCCGATAATAACCGGCACAGCGATGGAGAAGGTGATCTTCCGGCTGATGGACCAGTTACCAAAAAGGGCGCCCACCCCCCCGGCGGAGCCGGCGGCCGGCGCAGACTTGCCGGTCGGTCGCATGGTCCGATTGATAGTGCTCATCTCGCTGAACCTCTCCTGTCCTTTTCCGCACGCGTATCCTGATTACTGCACAGGCACACAAATCCCGCACAAGCGAAAACATCCCGATTAGAACGACCGTGCCATCAATTATGATGACAGGTCGCCGATCCCCACCAAGAAGGACCTGGAAACCATTACACGCGATGGAATGAGTAGTTAATTATCGACATTTTTATTAAAACCCATCCCATGTTCGGTCCCGCGGGAATGCCCCTTGCCGACCCGACATACTTTCGCATAGGTATAACCGAGCTTGTAACGAAAATGTAGGCGTATCTACTGTACCAGCGGTGGATTCGCAGGATGCGCGGAGGTCGCAAACAACTGGTTAATAAATTGCCGGTAAACTCGGCAATCAGAAGCCCTAGGGAGGGGCGCCGGAGGGACGGAACGTCCCCCGCCTAATCGAAAGTGTGTCAACGATAAGTGGCGATGAAAAAGGGGCTTTCACGATGAAGAAAATGGTTGCGGCCATGCTGGCGGTGGCAGCGTTCGGGTTTGTCGGCGCGGCTCATGCCGAATGCACGTTGAAGGATGCACCCAACCTGCCCGATGGTGCATCGGCGGCAGAGGCGGACATGGTGGCGGCGCAGCAGGCCGTTAAGGCCTATGTGGCTGAAACGCAAGAATATCTCGCCTGCCTGGAATTCGAGGGCAAGGGCCGCGCCGGTGGCGACTGGACCAAGAAGTATAATGATGCTTCGACCCGAATGGAGAAGTTGGCGGCAGAGTTCAATAAGCAGTTGCGCGCCTTCAAGTCCAAGTAATCAACAGCCTATTCCCAGGCTGCCCCTATCCCCGTCCTGTCAGCGATCGGCTGCCGGGACGGGGTTGGACGCACCACCCGGCGGGGGGCCCAACGGCTCCACCGTAACCTTCGGCACGGGGGGCGGCTTGACGATGGGTGGCATCTCCACCTGACCATTCAGATCGCGGGCGCGCCCCACCTTCATGCCGTTCTTGGAACGAAACTCCGCCGGCGGCGTGGTGAGGGACCGCGATACGAGATTGGCCAGTGCCGATTCGTCCCAGTCGGGAACCGCCGGCCCCAGGCGCAGCACAACCAGATCACGCCCCTTCGACACGTAAAGCCGCGACCCGTCCGCGCCGGACAGGAAGATCGTATCCCCGTCGGAGAACGGCTTCTTGGCACCATTGCCGTTCACCGGCTCAAACGGCCAGCCCAGGCGCACGCGCCAGCCATCATGCCGGGCATGGGAGATGGGCCGTTCCATCTGGTCCAGCCAGGGGGTGGGCACCAGTTGCGTGCCCCCCACCATACCGCCCTCCAGCAGCAGCAGGCCGGGCCGCAGCCAGTCGCGAGCCGTCGCCTTCACGCAGCATTGCAGATAGGCGGCCCCATCGCCGCCACCGGCGGTCAGGCTGCCCGGTCGCGCGCCCATGGGCTGCCACAGCTTGTTGGACAGAAGGTCGGCTGCCGGCACGCCCGCCGCACGCGACAGGACCAGGCCCAGCACCTGGGCTTCGAACAGGTTGGGGGCGAAGCGGCTGCCCGGCTCGCTGTCCAGCTTGGCCGAAAGGGTCCAGGCGATGGCATTGCCATCCGGGGCGGTCGCCGGCAGCGTCAGACCCGACGTGCCTTCCAGAAGCTGGCGCACCGTGATGCGGCCCCGGTCATCGCCGGCCCATTCGGGGACCCAGGTGGCAATGCCCGTGTCCAGGCCCGGCAGCACCCCGTCGCGCAGCGCCTGTCCGGTGAGCAGCGCCATGATGGCCGGCATCAGACCCGATGCCTCCAGCATGTCGCCGGCCTGAACATCGGGGGCATAAAGTTCCAGCTGCAGGGCGCCCGCGTGCCAGACCAGCAGGGCCCGGCTCTTGGTTGCCGTGAACAGGGCGTTGATTTCCTTCAACCCCTTGTCCGACAGCACGCCGGCATCGGGATCGGCCATGGGCAGGACGGTGCCGGGACCGGACGCCAAGGACCGTTCCACCACCACCGGTCCTGCCACCTTTTCGGGGATCAGGATACCGGCCGGATCGCGCCGTTCCGCCCGGTCGCCGCCCAGCCACCACACCGCCCCCAGGGCGGTTCCCAGCAACAGGGCGGATGCGATCAGGACCTGACGGCGCATGGTACTTCTTCCCTATTCAAGCGTCCGTCCGCTTACTGGACGTGACGGTAGAGGGGATAGTCCCGCGCCTGCACCACTTCCCATACGCCATCGGGCTGACGGCACAGGAAACCGGTCGCATGCTGGTACATCTCCTCCAGGATAACGACGGAATGGAACTCGCGGCAGGGACGGTTCTGCCCGTCATAGCCGTCGCGCAGCACCTTCACGGCACCGCGCTTGCCGGTGATCGGGTTGGCCCAGCCCACCGGAACATCGATGGACTTGCCCCCCAGTTCCCGCAGCGCGCCCTGGAAGCCGGCAATGTCGCTGTCCTCCATGACGATGGTGCGCGGCTTGGGCGGCGGCGGGGGCGGTGCCTCCGCAACCGGCGCCGGTGCCGGCGGCGGCTTCGTCTGGCATCCGGCAACCACCAGCATCAGACAGATCAAACACAGGCTGCGCTTGTTCATCATTTCCCCAAAACCGCATGGACCCGTTAGGTTGGCTTCTCTACTGCCAAACCGCCGGGGGCCAAGGCAAGGGCGAACCCCTCACCCCGTCGATTTGCCCCCCCAATCTTGGCGGTAGCGTGGCACGGCTTGGATGGACCAGTGACAAGTTCGTGCCCGCCGGCCAAATGACGGGGATGCCCTGCACCCCCGTTTCATTAACTCCCCTCAAGCGCCGGGCGCCGCCATCCGGCGGCTTGGGCTTGACGCGCCATGGGGCGCGGGCCGGCAGTCGCCGGCCAAATGACGGGGATGCCCTGCACCCCCGTCATTTGCTTTCCGCGCGCGGATCGCCCATAACCGGGCCAACCCTTTTCATCTTTTCGGCAAAGCATCGTCCCATGGGATTCAACTGCGGTATCGTCGGTCTGCCCAATGTCGGCAAGTCCACCCTGTTCAACGCGCTGACCAGCACGGCAGCGGCCGAGGCCGCGAACTACCCGTTCTGCACGATCGAGCCGAATGTGGGCCGCGTCGGCGTGCCTGATCCGCGCCTGGACAAGCTGGCCGAGATTGCCAAGTCGCAGAAGATCATCGCCACGCAGCTTGAGTTCGTGGACATCGCCGGTCTGGTGCGCGGCGCGTCGAAGGGCGAGGGTCTGGGCAACCAGTTCCTGGCCAACATCCGCGAAGTGGACGCCATCGTCCATGTCCTGCGCTGCTTCGAAGATGGCGACATCACCCATGTCGAAGGCTCCATCGAGCCGGTCCGCGATGCGGAGACGGTGGAGACGGAGCTGATGCTGGCCGATATGGACAGCCTGGAGAAGCGCCTGCCGCCGCTGCAAAAGAAAGCCAAGGCCGGCGATAAGGACGCCAAGGCCCTGTCCGATCTGATGGAGCGCGTGCTGGCAGCATTGCGCGATGGCAAGCCCGCGCGCACGGTGGATGTTTCCAACGAGGAGCGCGACGCGTTCAAGCAGATGGCGCTGCTGACCGGCAAGCCCGTCCTCTATGTCTGCAATGTCGAGGAAGCATCGGCCGGCACCGGCAACGCCCTGTCTGCCAAGGTTGCCGAGATGGCCGCCCGCCAGGGTGCCGCCAGCGTCGTCATCTCAGCCGCCATCGAGGCGGAGCTGTCACAGCTGCCGGATGAGGACAAGCTGGAATACCTGTCCTCGCTGGGTCTGGAAGAGCCGGGCCTGAACCGTCTGATCCGCGCCGGCTACAGCCTGCTGGGCCTGCTGACTTTCTTCACCGTCGGCCCCAAGGAAGCCCGCGCCTGGACCGTCCGCAAGGGTGCCAAGGCACCGGAAGCCGCCGGCGTCATCCATACCGATTTCGAGCGCGGCTTCATTAAGGCCGAGACCATCGACTTCACCAGCTACACCACGCTGGGCGGTGAGGTCGGGTGCAAGGAAGCCGGCAAGATGCGCATGGAAGGCAAGGAATACCTGGTCCAGGACGGCGACATCTTCCATTTCCGCTTCAACGTGTAAGCGCCCGGTTCACCTCCGGCCTTGGATCAAGCCCCGCCCTCACCGGCGGGGCTTTTTCTTTGCCAAACGGAAACGATTGAAACAATGGACACTGGGTCTCCCTTTGCGCGAGTCGCGCCGGATTGACCGTTGCAACCACCAGGAAGCCAGACCGGTGGCCAGAGCCGACCAAAGCCCATGCCCGGACATATTGATATTTTCCAAGGGGGTAATACGCCAGCATTATACAGTAATGCCGTATTTCGTCATTTCGAATTAAGCAACTCATTGACCCCCGACAGCCACGGCGTTATCTATTTTTCCGGGCTGGCAAATCTGACGGCTGATGGTCCCTTGTGGACCGCACCGTCCTTATCAGAGGCATGCGTGCGATGAGTTCGCAGATTCTCACTTTCGACAAATCGGGTCTGATCCTGCGCTCGCTGACGGGCATGTCGATGCCGTTGCCGGGCATCGATACCCGAGGCGTCAATGCGGTTGTGGCCGGCAGCCTGTCCGCGGACGGTGTCGCCGATGTCGTGGTCGGGCGTGATGACGGCACCTTCTCCTGGTTCGACGGGCAGAAGGACGGCGGCAAGCCGGTGGAACATGTGCTGGAACTGCCGCTGCCGATGCCGCGCATGTTCGGGGTGGAACGGATCACCGACCTGCTGGGCATTGCCGACGCCAATGGCGATGGCCGCAACGACGTGATTTTCAGCTCTTACCTGCTCTACAGCGACACGCCGAACCTGGGCATCGATCCCGGTCCGGACGATGAGATGCACATCCTGCCCTTCCCCTATGGCGATGATGCGCTGCCGCCGCCGTCGGGTGCGCCGGATGAAGAGCCGATCTTCACGATCCTGCCCTATCCCATGCCGCCGCGCCCCATCGCCGTGGGGGAGCCGTATCCGGGCAGCGATCTGACGAAGATCGATTTCTCGAACATCAAGGTCGACCTGCGCGGCGTGCTGATGACCACGGGGAACGAGGTCTATATCACCGGCCCCGATCAGGGGATCGCCGTAGGTGAGCCCCATCCCGGCACCGGTCGTTATGCCGAACCCGCCAAGCAGATTTACGGCGTCGATACCGACACCGGCAATGTCTATGTCATCTGGGACAACCAGGACCGCAACAAGGAATTTGTGGCCCTGGGCAATCTGGATGCGCGCGGCGGTATCGACGTCTTGTTCACGGACAAGACCACGGGCGATCTTTATGTAAAGAACGACCTGTCCGACGCCTATTTCGTCAGCGGCATCACCTCTGACGGTACAGTTTCGGTTGCCGCCGTCGGCAATTTCCAGGGCGATGACAGCCTGGACGAAATCCTGTTCTACGATGCCAGCTCGCGTGAGTTCAGCATCTGGATCCACCCGCCATTCGACATTGCCACCAGCTACATGGTCGGCATCGATTACTTCAAGACGGTATTCAAGCTGGATTTCGGCTGGGACTTCGTGGGCACGCAGGATATCGACGGTGACGGGATCGAAGACATCATCGTCGCAGCGGTCGGCGACTTCGCGCCGTACCGCCCGGGTTCCCTGGCGCCTGTCGCCTATTACAGCTCGGCCACCGAAGAACTGGTGGAACTGGGTAGCTTCGATCCCTTCACGCTGAAGGCGGTCGGCAATTTCTTCGACGGTCCCAGCATCCTGTAACATCCAGTACAGGGGTTATGACGCACACTCTCACTATTCCCTTTGCGGGCGGTCCCCTGGGGCCGCCCGTTTTTTCATCTTTCGGGGCAATCCAGATGGGTGGTTGTGTCATCGGGGCCGCAATCGCCGGAATAATGCATATGGAACCGCCCTTTACGTAACGTCACCCCCTTCCGTGGCCTGTCTTCATTGGATACCGTCTCTCTCGTGCTGAATCGGGCAATGAAACGAAAGCCCGACCATGGGAGGAACATTTTGATGAGCCACAAGCTTCTGGGCGGCACCGCCCTTGCCGCCGTCCTGTCCCTGTCCGCCATCGCCATGGACGCCCCGGCCGCCAAGGCCCAGGGGATCGATATCTCCTCGCTGGTCGTGTTCGGCGACAGCCTGAGCGACACCGACAATCTGAAGAACCTGAACCCGGCCAGCCGGCCCGGCGCGCCCTATGTTAATGGCCGTTTCTCCAACGGTCCCGTCTGGGCCGAGAATCTGGCCACCCTGACCGGCATCACGGTCAGCAGCCGCGCCTATGGCGGTGCCCGCGCCACCCGCGCCACCCCCATCGACCTTACGGCCCAGGTTGACGCCTATCTGGCGGGCGGCACCTCCATCCCGGCCAGCCGTGGTGTCGGCATCTGGATCGGCGGCAATGACTATATCGCCGTCCTGACGCAGCCGCAGGCGAACCCGACCGCCGCCGCCCAGGCCGCCATCGCGGCCACCACCGGCGCCATCACCACCCAGGCCGGTCGCCTGTACAGCGCCGGCGCGCGTCAGTTCGTGCTGTTCAACCTGCCGCCGCTGGGCTCCATCCCGCTGACAAGCAGCCTGTCGGCTGCCGACAAGGCCAGCGCCAACACCGTTTCCGACCTGCATGCACAGGCCATCAAGGCCTCCGCCAACGCCCTGCGCGCCCAGGGCGCGACCGTGACGGTGGTGGATGTGCAGACCCTGTTCCAGGGTCTGGTCGCCTCGCCCTCCACCTATGGCTTCACCAACGTCACCACCCCCTGCTTTGCCCCCATCGGGCCGGGCGGGTCGCTGGTGGCGACGGGTGTCTGCGCCACGGCGGCGGGTGCCGCCGGTTCGGTGTTCTTTGATGCGCTGCACCCGACGGCTGCCGCGCATCAGATGATCGCCGAATATGCCTATGGCACCATGTCCGCGACCTTCGAGGCGCCGGCAGCATTAGCCATCAGCACCGATACCTCGCAGCGTCTGCTGGATCTGGCGAATGAGGGCGTGTCGGCCCGCATGTCGGGTGCACGCACTGGTCAGGGCTCGGTCAATGTCATCGGCGCGCAGGCCGGTCAGGATGACCGTTTCGGCCTGTTCGTCTTCGGCTCCTATGTCGATGGCGACCGCGAGGAAGTGCGCGGTCAGTTCGGCTATGATTATGACGGCTTCAATGCCGGTATCGGCGTCGATTATCAGGTCGACCGCCATGTCATCGCCGGTCTGGCCTTCTCCTACGGCAACCTGAATTCCAAGACGGACGGTGCCTATTCGAAGCTGGATACGACCGCCTATAACCTGACCGCCTATATCACGGCGGCGGCGGACGATCTGTGGCTGGACACGACCATGTCCTACAGCTTCGACGACTATCAGTCGGAGCGTGCGACCCGCTTCACCCCGTTCGCCAAGGCCAGCGGCGATTACAAGGGCAATACCTACGCGCTGGGCACCACCATCGGCTTCACGCCGGTGGCCGGCTCCTTCGCGATGGGGCCGGTCATCGGCCTGCGCTATGCCAAGAGCAAGGTCGAAGGTTTCGCGGAAAAGGGCGCCGGCCCGCTGGCCCTGACCTGGGAAGGCTACGACGCCGAAAGTCTGCTGGGCTCCGTCGGCGGTCAGATCAGCGGCGTGGGCACCAGCTTCGTGCCGCAGGTCCGTGTGGCCTATGAGTATGAAATGAAGGGCGACAGCCGTGCGATCGTCGGTCGCTTCGCCAATGGCGAACTGGCCATGACCGATCCGGGGGCCGGCAAGCGCGGTCGCCTGGCCGTGGGTGCCAACCTGGTGCATGAAACGGCGGAGAATGTGGCCGTGGCCCTGGGGTACAATGGTCACTTCGCCGGCGGCGACCGCACCGACCACGCCCTGACGGCACACCTGAAGATCGGTTTCTGATCCAAGGTTCGGGGGTAAAGGCAAAGGCCGCGACGGGAAACCGTCGCGGCCTTTTTGTTTGTCGGATGATTGGCCAAGACGGGCACCAGCCGCCGATTGTACGCAAAGAGAAAGGGCCGCGACGTTTGCACGTCGCGGCCCTTTTCAACACCCTATCCCCGCCTCAATGCACCGCGAAGGTCCGCTTGGACGCGCGGCGCACTTCCGCCTCGTAAAGCTTGGGGAACATCTTGTAGAGCAGAGCCGCCACCGCGGGCAGCAGGACGACCGCCCCGATCATGTTGGCCAGGAAGATGAAGGTCAGCAGCACGCCCATATCGGCCTGGAACTTCAGGTCGGAGAAAATCCAGGTCGCCGTCGCCACCGCCAGGGTCAGGCCCGTAAACAGCACGGAGCTGCCGGTTTCCTGAAGCGTGCGGTAATAGGCCTCCGCGAAGTTCAAGCCATGCTTCAGATAGGACTGGAGCCGGTTGAAGATATAGAGGCCGTAATCCACGCCGATACCCACGCCCAGGGCCGCCGCCGGCAGGGTTGAGATTTTCAGACCAATGCCAAGCCAGGTCATCATGGCGTTGCAAAGGATCGACACCACGATCAGCGGCAGCACCGTGGCCAGGGAGCCGACGATGGAGCGGAAGGTGATGACGCAGAACAGCACGACAGTGGCATAGACCAGCAGCAGCATGGGCTTCTCTGCCGTCATCACCGCCTGATTGGTGGCCGCCATCACGCCGACATTGCCCGTGGCCAGGTTGAAGCTGACCGTATCGGACGGGTTGTCCTTCTTATACTGCTCCACCGCATCCACGATGCGCTGGATCGTCTCAGCTTTGTGATCCTTGGTGAAGATCATGACCGGCATGACGGAGCAGTTGGAATTCAACAGACCAGTCGATGTCTCGATGGGTGAAACGGTACGGACCAGAACCTGGGAATTACGCGGCAGCACGCGCCAATTCAGGTTGCCCTCGTTCCAGCCGGTATTGACGGTCCGCATGGCCGTGGCCATGGACATGGTCGATTGCACGCCATCGACATTGGAAATGGCCCAGGTGAAATCATCCACCTGCTTGATGATGTTGTAATCGATACAGCCGTCGGCCTTGGTCTCCACGATGACCTGGATGATATCCACGCCGATGGCGAACCGGTCGACAATCAACTGGGCATCCTGGTTATACCGGCTGTCGGGCCACAGTTCGGGCACGCCGGCCTCGGTATCGCCCACCGTCATCTTGCGCTGCTCCCACAGCGAGATGCCGAATACGCCCAGACCGATCAGCACCATGACAATGGCACCCTTGGGCCGGGCGAAGACGGCGAACCAGCCCCAGACACGGTCGAACCGGTCCACCTGACCCGACACGCGGGCCCGATACTTGTCACCCAGCGGCAGGAAGGACAGCACCACCGGCAGCACCCAGAGATGGGTGATGATGATGATCAACATGCCGACGGAGGCCGAAACGGCCAGTTCCTGGATCATTTGGATCTGGATGATGGCGATGGTGACAAAGGCCAACGCATCGGTCACCAGGGCCGAGGCACCGGGCACCAGAAGACGTTCAAAGCTGATCCGGGCCGCTGTGAAGGAATCGGCGCCCTTGCCCATCTCCTGCGTGATGGTGCCGACATTCTGCACGCCATGGGAAATAGCGATGGCGAAGACCAGGAAGGGCACCAGGATCGACAGCGGATCAATGCCATAACCCAGCAGCACCAGCAGACCGAACTGCCAGATGACGGTGCAGAGCGAGATGCCCAGCATCGCAAAGGTCATCATCCAGCTTTTGCCATAGCCATAGACCAGCACGGCGGTGATGACGAAGGCGATGGCGAAGAACAGCACCACGCTCTTGGCACCGTCGGCGATATCGCCCATGGCCTTGGCAAAACCGATGACATGGACCTGAATCTTGTCATCCTCGAACTTGGCGCGGATGGTCTCCAGCTGCTTTGCCACCGCCATATAGTCCAGCTTCTGGCCGGTGCGCGGGTCCTTCTCCACCAGTTGTACCGACACCAGGGCGGCGGTAAAATCCTCGGCGACCAGTCGGCCCACCTGTCCGGATTTCAGGACATTCTCGCGGACGATGGGCAGCCACTCATCATTGGGCTGGAACTCGGCGGGGATGACATTGCCCCCCGCGAACCCGTCCTCCACAATCTCGATGAAGCGCACATTGGGCGTGAAGATGCTGGTGACGCTGGCCCGGTCCACGCCGGGGACGAAGAACACCTCTTCCGTCACCTGCTTCAGCCGCGTCATGAATTCCGGCGTATAGATGTCCCCTTCCTTCACCGACAGGGCCACCAGCACGCGGTTGGCGCCGCCGAATTCCTTCATATGCTTGGTGAAGGTCTGCATGTAGGGATGGTCGAGCGGCAGGGTCTTCTCGAACCCGGCATCGACGCGCAGCTTGGCACCTTGCCAGCCCATGAAGGCCGTCAGCAGACCGAACACGACCAGGATCAGCACCCGGTTGCGGAAGGTCCAATGTTCAAGACGGGACAGGAAGGAGGTGGACTGGGACATATCGGTTCGCCTTGACGTTCAAGGGATCGGGGCGGGGCGATGATGGCGCGTCAGGGGCGCGCCGGGATCGGCCCGTGTTCGCCCAGAAGGATGAGGCTGCCGTCGGGTGCCTGGATGGCATCGGCCAGCGCCACGCGGTCGGCACGCTTGGTGGTGCTGAAGGTCCGGCCACCATCGCCGCTGGTCAGGACGGCACCTTGGGCACCGACCAGCACCACCGACCCGTCGGCCAGAACGGCACCGCCCATCAGGCCCGCCGTGGTATTACTTTCAATCGCGGTCCAGCTTTTGCCGCCATCATCACTGCGCAGGATATTGCCCTGCAGCCCATAGGCCAGAAATCTCTGCGGTCCCAGGATCAGCGCATCGAAGAAGGACCCGTCATAGGGGCTTTCCAGCTTGGTCCAGGTGGCACCCGCATCGGCGCTGTACAGCAGGGTCCCCGCCTCACCCGCAATCAGGCGGGTTTCCGGGGTCGGGGCCAGGATGGCGTTGAAATGGAAATCATCCTCGCTGATCTGCCGGCTGTTCCAGGTGGCGCCGCCATCGGCGGTTTCCAGATACAGGCCATAGGCACCGACCGCGATCCCATGCTGACCATCGGCGGCGAACAGCACATCCATCAGCGGCTGTTCCAATTCCGGATCGGCATGCTGGACCTTCCAGCTTTCGCCACCATCCTCGGTATGCAGGATGACGGCATCATGGCCCACGGCCCAGCCGCGCTTGGGCCCGGCGAAATGTACACCCGTCAGGGCGGCATTGGCCGGGACCGGCACCTGGCGCCAGGCCTTGCCATTATCGTCGGACAGCAGGATGTGCCCCCGCTCCCCCACGGCGACCAGCCGGTCACCAGCCCGTGCCGCGCCCAGGATCAGGGACTGGCCGGCCAGGGGCGCGATCACCGCAGGGCGCAGCGCCGGAGCGGATACCTCCTGCGCTGCCACGGGCAGGGTGCCCAGGGCCAGCAGGCACAGGCTCGCGGCGACGGGGCGGAGGGCGAAGGGAGAACGCAACATCGAGATCACCGGGCGTGGTTGGTTAACGCGGCCCAAGAGACGGAAAAGGGCCGGCCGGTCAACAACCGGCCGGCCCGTTGCCGTATCAAGGATCAGCGAACGCCGGCGCGGCGCAGGCTGTCGGGCGAGAAGTCGGCGTCAGTGAACTTGCTGTCGAACTTATACGGGGCTTCCTGGTTGTCCAGGCCCAGCGCCGTGTAGCGACCCGACTGCAGGTCATAGAGCGCGTCAAGCGTCGACCAGTAGGTCGGCATCGAATAGTAATTCACACCATGGCTCTCGGCCACACGCCACATTTCACCACGGGCGTCCAGATGGTCGGCCACGACGATCTGCCAAGTATCCTCATCAATATAGAAGCGACGCTTGGCATAAATGTGGCTGGTGCCCTGCTTCAGGGTCGCTTCCACGACCCAGACGCGGTGCAGTTCATAACGGGCCAGATCCTGGTTGATGTGGCCCGGCTTGATGATGTCGTCGTACTTCGTGTCCTTGGAGTGCAGCTTGTAGGAATTGTACGGCACGTACATTTCCTTCTTGCCGATCAGCTTCCAGTCGTAACGGTCAGGCGCGCCGGAATAGATGTCGAAATTGTCGGTGGTGCGCAGACCGTCGGACGCGGTGCCGGGATTGTCATAGGCGACGTTCGGGGCGCGGCGCACGCGGCGCTGACCGGGATTGTAGGTCCAGGCCGAACGCGGCTCCTTCACCTGGTTGATCGTCTCATGCACCAGCAGGATTTCGCCGGCCAGACGGGCCGGGCTCGTCACTTCCTGCAGGAAGTAGAGCGAGGTGTTAGCCGGGGCGCCGCCCGGCGCCTGATACAGGTACTTCACCTGTTCCTTCAGCGTGATCAGCGTGTAGGAACCGTCGGTCTGCGGGTTTGCCTGACCGACAACACGCTCCGTTGCCTCGCCGCGATAGCGCAGCAGATGGTTCCAGACCGGCTCCACACCTTCCTTCGGCACTGGGAAGGGCACGCCCTCCTTCGCCCCTTCGACACCATTGCCGCCATCCACCAGCTTGGCGCGGGTGGCGTTGGCGATGGTTTCCTTATAGATGCGGTCCGGGTACGACGCGCTGCGGCGGGTCGGATAGACATTCATCTTATAGGTCGGATAGCGCTTCAGCAGGGCCTTCAGGCCCTCCGGCAGCTTATCCTCATACTGCGCCATGTTGGCGGCAGTGATGGTGAACTTCACCTTGTCTTCGGGGAACGGGTCCACCTCGATCGTGCCGGGCTGCCAGTTGGCGGGCGGCTTGGTGATGCCGCCCGTCCATTCCGGGATGGTGCCATCGGCATTGCCGGCCTTGATGGCGCCCATCGGCGTCAGGGTCTTGCCCAGATCGGCGGCGGACTGCGCCAGGGCGGGAAGGCTGAAAGCCAGGGCGATGGCGCCACCCAGCAGAACGGATTTCATACGGAACATGCGTTTCCTCCTCGATCGCTATCTTCTTATCTGGTCGTTTCGCGGCGTCAGAACGAGTACTTGACGCTGGCCGACACGAAGTCGCGATCGTTGATCAGGTTGAACTTTCCGGCCCCGAAGAAGTTGGAATAGGCAAGGTCGACCGTGATGGTTTCACGCACCAGGGCACGCAGGCCCAGGCTGACAGCCTTGCGGCCTTCGACAAAATTGCCCAGCGGCGTCGGCGTGGTGCCGTTCACGTCATGCTGCCAGGAAATCGAGGGGTACAGGTTGACGCCCGGCAGCGCGTTCAGATAGTCGAAGCGGATCGCCGCGCGGTAACCCCAAGAGAAAGCATCCGCGAAACCATCGGTGGCCAGATCGGCCATGCCGCCACGGCCCACAAAGGCGGCGTTGCCACCCACGACCGTGCCCGGACCTTCCAGACGCAGCACAGACTTGTCCGGCATGTCGGAAATCCAGGTACCGCCCACTTCGGTGACGAACACCCACTGATCAGCACCGAAAGCCCGTTCGAAGGCTTTGGTTGCCGTCATCTGGGCCTGGGTCACGTCGAACTCTTCCCAACCCTGGATGCGCTTGCCGAAGTAGCGGTTGGCCAGATCGGCGGTGACGGCGGCGGCCGTTGTGCCCTGGATCACGCCGATCTTCTTGACGATCTGGTTGGTGTTGAACAGCCCGGCGGCGCCAACGGCAGCCTGATTGGCACCCGCGGTGGCACCGGCAACAGCACCGGCATTCTCGAACGCGGTACGCGTACCACCCGGCGAGCCGGGGGCGGCGGCGATACCGGCACTGATGGCACCCGCAACCGTCGGGTTGATCGCCTGGATCTGCTCGAAGGTCAAGCCCGTGAAGGGACGCAGGGCCGGGTTGCCGGCGATGGCGGCAGCCACGGCGCTGTTGAAGGTGGCGCTGCCCTGCGTGCGACCGGCGGCGGCACCCGCCGTCTGACCCTGGGAAATGGAGCCCAGGATGGACGGGGCGGCCAGCGTCGCCTGCAACAGTTCCACGTCATCCAGCTGCAGGGGCTGATCCTTGCGGAAGCTGATCTCGCCCTGGAGCGAGATGCCGAACGGGATGGTGGTGTTGAAGCTGGCGCCGAACAGCTGGATATCCTCAGGATATTCAGCGCGGTAGGACGAATTGCGCGTGAAGTTGGACGGATCCGCCTGGAATTGCGACAGGCTGCCGACGATGGAGCTGAGCACCGGCACGCGCGAATGCAGGTTGGTGTAGTAGAAGCCGAATTCGGTGTTGTTCAGCTCTTCCGCGAAGATACGCAGGGCAAGACCGTACTGGCCATTGTCGCTGGGCGTATCATCCTTGCTGCGCGGCACGACGGTGCCGAACGGGGTCAGCGACTGCACACCACGGAACCCGTTCAGCAGCGGGTTCGGGTACTTGTCCACGGGGAAGACGTTGCCGCCGGCCACCGCACCCTGGGTCGGGTCGTCGCGGAACAGGTAGTTGCCGAAGCCGATGAACAGATGGTCGCCGCCCGGAGAGGCCGCATCGTTCGTGGAGAAGAACGAACCCGAGGCTTCCGGCTCCGTATTGTCCCACTTGAACTGATAGAAGGCTTCCAACGAGATGTTTTCGTTGAACGAGAAGTTGATATCGGCAATCGGAACCGGCAGGAAGCCTTCCTTCAGCTCCGAACCCGGCACACGCAGGGCGGAAACGTCCAGCGGGTTGATGGAGTTGATACCGTTCTGGATGAACGTGCTCTCACCCCAGCTCAACACCTGCTTGCCCAGGCGGACAGAGAGGTTGGAGCTGTCACCGACGGCGAAATCGCCATAGACGAAGGCATCCAGCAGATCGAAGTCACGACCCACGCGTTCGGTCGTGTCGGAATTGAAGGCGAAGCGGTTGGTGCGGGAGCCGTTGGTCGACGACTTCTTGGCGTTTACGACGTCATAGAAGTAGGTGCCGCGGACGAAGGCGCCCAGGTTGCCATAGTTCAGCTTCAGCTCGTGCGTGGCACGGCCGGCCAGCGACACCAGGCCCTTGTCATAGTTCAGATTGCCGTTATCGCCATTGATCGAATGGGCGCGACCGCCATTGGCGACGCCGATCAGGTCCGGATCGCGGCTCTGGACGCGGAACAGGGCGCCCATGGTCAGGGTCGTATCGAAGCTGCCGCTCAACTCACCCCGATTGAAGCTGACGGCCTGGGCGCTGCCCACCACCAGCATCGGGGCCAGGATGGCCGCTGCACTTACCCCGGCCAATACCCGGCGGTCCATGCGCACCTGCGGCGTCGATTTGCGTGCCATGCGTTTCCTCCTCGCATCCCATTCTTATCATTCCCCGGCTATGGGCCGGCGGCCGACCCCATTCTGGAGCCGGGGGAATTTCGCGTAACCTTGTCGTAAAGGCCGCCATGTGGGCACGTCAAGGCTTCTATGCGCGTTATGTCTCCGGCGGGGTCGTTTGATGCGCGGACTGGCAAAAAAGACACATTTTTTGTCCAGTTTCCAATGGCTTGATTGGATTTGGGGCAGTCCGGTCAAACGCCCGTTTATTGGGCAACGCTCACGCGATACGGGTAATTTTGCACTTGCGAATGGCGAAAATGCCTCTCAACCCCTTGTGACGTTTACGTCAACCTGCAACTTCCAGCACACCATCCAGTTGCAGGAATCGGGTTTCAAGATCGCCCGGCGGCAGCGGCCGGGAGAAGAAGTAGCCCTGCAGCTCATCGCAATGATGCAGGCGCAGGAACTCAAGCTGCTCTTCCGTCTCGATCCCCTCCGCCACGACCTTCAGGCCCAATTGGCGGCCCATGGCGATGATGGTGGCGGCGATGGCACCGGTATCGGCATTGGTCGGCGCCTCGCTGACGAAGGAACGGTCCACCTTCAGCGTGGTGATGGGCAGACGGCGCAGATAGGAGAGCGAGGAATAGCCTGTGCCGAAATCGTCGATGGCGATTCGGATGCCCCGGCCCCGGATTTCGTTCAGCGTATCGGCGATATAGGCCAGGTTGGACATCATCGCCGTTTCGGTGATCTCGATCTCCAGCAGTTCCGGCGGCACGCCATATTCCTGGCACAGCGCGAAAACGCGTTCGCCGAACATCGGCGTGGCGATCTGCCGGACGGAGACATTGACCGCGACCGGGATGGGCGCAAAGCCGCGCCGGCGCCAATCCTGAATCTGGGCCAGGGCGGCGCGCATGACCCATTCGCCCAGCGGCACGATCAGGCCGGTTTCTTCCGCCACCGGAATGAACTTGCCCGGCGGGATCATGCCGATCTCCGGGTGCTGCCAGCGGATCAGCGCTTCCACACCCACGGCCTTCATGTCGCCCATGGCGATCTTCGGCTGGTAATGCAGGAAGAACTGGCCCTGTTCCAGCGCCTCGCGCAGGGAATGTTCCAGCGACAGGCGGGCCACCGCCGCCTCGTTCATTTCCGGCGTGAAGAAGCGGTAGCCATTGCCGCCCGACGCCTTGGCATTGTGCATCGCCGTATCGGCATCGCGCATCAGCGCATGGAAATCCGCCCCATCGCCGGGGAACAGGGCGATACCGATGGAGGTGGTGACGAACAGTTGCTGCCCGTCGATGCCGAACGGGCGCGACAGGCTGACCAGGATGGTCTCCGCCACGCGGGCCGCCATCTGCGGATCGGGCAGATCCTCGGCCACGATCAGGAATTCATCGGCGCCCAGACGGCCCACCGTATCGGCAGCGCGCACACAAGAACCCAGCCGCTGGGCCAGCGCGCGCAGCAGCTTGTCACCCGCCTGATGACCCAGACTGTCATTGACCAGCTTGAACCGGTCCACATCCAGCAGCAGGACGGCCACCGCCGTCCCCTTGCGCCCGGCATGGGCCAGTGCATGCTGCAACCGGTCCTGCACCAGCGTACGGTTGGGCAGGCCCGTCAGCGGGTCGTGCGTGCTGACATACATCAGCTGTTCTTCGAAACGCTTGCGGTCCGACACGTCGGTCATGGTGCCCGTGAAGCGCAGGGGGCGACCGCTATCATCGCGGATGGCCTGGCCTCTAGCCTCGATCCAGACCCAGGACCCGTCGCGGTGGCGCAGGCGGTACAGCGACAGATAATCGCCCACCTCCCCGTTCAGGTAGCGCTCGATCTGGTTCTGCGCCATGTCCTTGTCATCGGGATGCAGCAGCCCGTCGAACAGCTTGTTGGCATACATCGCGTCGACCGCGTCATATCCCAGCATCTCAATGAATTCGGGCGACCACCAATAGGTGCCCTTGGTATAGGAATTGTCGAACACGCCGGACCGGGTGGCCCGCACGGCCAGCTTGAGCCGCTCCTCGCTCTCACGCAGGGCTTGTTCGGCGCGCTTGCGCTGGGTGATGTCCTGCACCACGCAGATGGCGGTGCGGCGGTCACCCAGGCGCATCTGGCTGACGCCGAAGGCCATGGCGAAAACCTCGCCCTGGCGGCGGCGGCCCTGGATTTCGGCGCGGTTGTCGGGGCGCTGCTCCTCCTCCGACCGGCGCAGACAGGCCATCAGGGCCACGGCCACGCGGGTCCAGTCGCGCTCCTCGATCAGGGTAACGAAGGGCTGCCCCACCGCCTCGCCATCGGCATAGCCGAACAGCGCCTCGGCAGCGCTGTTCATGGTTTCGATGCGCAGATCCTCATCCAGCGTGATGATGCCGTCGGCGACATTGTCCATGATGCCGGACAGGCGCGTTTCACGCTCACGCAGGGCATGTTCGGCGCGCACGCGTTCGACCAGCGAATGGTCAAACTGCACCAGCACCTCATTGATGGTCTTGGCCAGCAGGCCCAGCTCATCATCCTCATGCCGCTTGGGCACGGACAACAGCTTGTCGGCCGGGCGCTGCGGATTAATCTCCGCAATGGCCGACGACATGCGCAGGAACGGCTTGGTCAGGGTGGAATAGAACATCACCACCAGGATCAGGGCCAGCGCCACCGTCCAGATGATGCCCGTGGACAGCACCACGCCCGACCGGCGGAAAAATTCCTGCGCAATCAGGAACCGGTCGATGGAGACGCGCAGTTCACCGACATTCTGGTTATGCCGCTCGATCACCAGCGGGATGGAGTAGGTCTTCTCCACCGGCAGCAGCATCTCCGCCAGCCATTTCAGCTGCCCCTCCGCCTGCGGACGTTCACGGGCAGCCAGCTGATTGCCGAAATCCTCCAGAATGACGGCGCGGTAGATGGGCTTATATTCGAATAGACCGGTGACGACGCGATCAGCCAGCGCCTGGTCGAAGGAATAGGCGCTCTCTGCCGCCGCCTCCCGCATAATGGACAGGACCTGGCGGACCAGCTGGTCGGACTGCCGTTCCATATCCAGAAGGTCGATGGTGATCTGGGCCGTGGACAGGACCAGACCCAGCATCAGGGTGACCAGCGCGGTGTTGCGCGCCTGCTTGAAAGACAAGCGTTTGCGCAGCGGCACGCGCGCCACCGCAGCCGTCTCCGCCGTCCCGCTTTCCGGCAGGATGTCCGTCTCGGCCTGTTCAGGCGGTAACGTCGCTTTCATCCACACCTTAGCACCAAAATCCGCCGCCGGGTCCCCATCGCCCATGCCTTGGATGCCCCAACGGCGCGCAAAGCCGGCCCATGGCCGAAACCTTCACGCATCTTCAGAGGATAGTCTGCCTTCATGTGCTTGGATATGACAATCCCTTTAGCTTGAAAGTCTTCACACACCATCGCGGGACCGGGGACTGGCCTGTCAGCCGCTTTATTCAGGCAAGCGGAAAATCAGACCATAAGGACGGCCCATGCCTGATATCACTCGATTTTCCGTCGAATCGACGGCGATGCGGATGGTATGAAGGCGCCGCAGATGTGCGGGGAGAAGGCGATGCGTATCCTGTTTTTAGGTGCCGGCGGCGTCGGCGGCTATTTCGGCGGGCGGCTGATGGAGGCCGGGGCCAATGTCACCTTCCTGGTGCGCCCCCGGCGCCAGGCGCAGCTGATGGAAAACTGGCTACGGGTGGAAAGCCCGCACGGCAACATCCGCGTGCCGGCCCAGACCGTGACCAAGGCGCGCAAGCCCTATGATCTGGTCATCCTGACGTGCAAGGCCTGGGACCTGGACGCCGCCATCGACAGCGTCATGCCCGCCATGGGGCCCGACAGCATCTTGATGCCGCTGCTGAACGGGGTGCGCCACATGGAGGTGCTGGATGCGGCCTTCGAGCGCGAACGCGTGATGGGCGGGCTGTGCCATATGCCGATCACGCTGGACGAACAGGGCACCGTCCACCACCTGTCCACCATCCATAAATTGGTTTTCGGCGCCCGGCATGTGGCGCAGCAGGCGACGGTCGCCGCACTGGCCGATGCTTTCCGCCCCACCTGCGTGGACTGGCATGTGTCCGACACCATCATGCTGGACCTGTGGGAGAAATATTTCTTCCTGGCCACGCTGGCCGGCTCCACCTGCCTGATGCGCGGCTCCGTCGGGGCCATCAACCGGCAACCGGGGGGAACTGATTTCATGACGGCACTGCTGGCCGAATGCGCCGCCGTGGCCACGGCAGAGGGCTTCACGCCCCGCCCTGCCCTGCTGCATGAATATGGCGCACAGATCGTGGATGCCGGCAGCAAGGTCAACGCCTCCATGGCCCGCGACGTGGCCAAGGGTGGGCGGACAGAAGCCGAACATATCCTGGGCCATATGGCCGTACGGGCACGGGCGCGTGGCGTGGCGACACCGCTGCTGGACCTCGCCCTGCTGCATCTGCGCGTGCATGAGGAAGGGGTGGCCTCTTAAGGGGCGGCACTTACCCTCACCCTCCGCGCACAAATCCGCCCAAGCACCCTTGCTGCCCCCCGCCCCCTTCCGTTACGGTGGCGCACCTTCGCCGGTGCAAGCCCCACCAAAGAGAAAGGGGCGGCCGGCCAATTCGGACTGGGGGCACATGGACGCGTCAGCGCTGGGGACGTTTCTCCAATACCTCATTAATGGCCTTGCGTTGGGGGCCATTTATGGGTTGATCGCCATCGGATACACGATGGTGTACGGCATCATCCGCATGATCAATTTCGCTCATGGCGAGATTTATATGATCGGCGCCTTTGTGGCGGTAACCACTTTCTCCATCCTGGCGGCGGCCGGGGTGACGTCGGTGCCGCTGGCGCTGCTGCTGGTGCTGGTCATGGCAATCGCCTTTACCGCCGCCTATGGCTGGACGGTGGAACGGGTGGCCTATCGGCCCCTGCGCGGCGCACCGAAACTGGCGCCGCTGATCAGCGCCATCGGCATGTCGATCCTGCTTCAGAACTACGTCATGCAGACGCAGGGTGCGCGGCCAAAGCCGCTGGCGCCCGTCATGAATGGCGGCGTGACGCTGTGGCAGGGCGACGGGTTCGCGGTCAACGTCTCCTACATTCAGCTGTTCATCATCCTGCTGACCGTGGCCCTGATGCTGGGCTTCACGCAGATGATCAATCGCACCGCCCTTGGCCGGGCGCAGCGCGCCTGCGAGCAGGACCGCACCATGGCGGGCCTGCTGGGCATCAATGTCGACCGCACCATCAGCCTGACCTTCGTCATGGGTGCCGCACTGGCCGCCGTCGCTGGGGTGCTGGTCACCATGTATTACGGGGTGATCGACTTCTATATCGGCTTCCTGGCGGGCATGAAGGCCTTCACCGCCGCCGTGCTGGGCGGCATCGGCAGCCTGCCGGGCGCCATGCTGGGCGGGTTGCTGATTGGCCTGATCGAGGCGTTTTTCACCGGCTATGTATCTGGTGCCTATAAGGATGTCGCCTCCTTCTCCGTGCTGATCCTGGTGCTGGTCTTCCGACCCACAGGCCTGCTGGGCCGCCCCGATATCGAGAAGGTGTGAGCCATGGCCACCCCGATCCAAAACCATCTGAAGGCCAGCATCATTGCCGGCCTTGTCGCCATGGTCCTGGCCGTGCCCTTCATCGGCCTCTACACCGTGTCCACCGATCAGGGGCTGGTGGTGCAGACCCGTTGGCCCTGGGTCCTCTGGTCCGGCCTGATCGTGCTGGGCGGCAGTCTTGCGATAGCGCTGGTGCGCGACGTACTGGCCGCGCGGCGTGCCGCCAAACCGAAACTGACCGCCGGGACCAAGCCGAAGCGGGACGACGCTCTGACCGCAAAGCTCTCCAAGGGCTTCGCCATCGGTATCACCCTGTTCGCCATCACCCTGCCCTTCATGCCCTTTTCCGACCGCTACATCATGGATGTCGGGACCACCGTGCTGATCTATGTGCTGCTGGGCATGGGGCTGAATGTCACGGTCGGCCTGGCGGGTCTGCTGGACTTAGGCTTCGTCGCCTTCTACGCCATCGGCGCCTACAGTTTCGCCATCCTGTCCACGACGCTCGGCTGGGGCTTCTGGGTCTGCCTGCCGCTGTCGGGTTTGATCGCGGCCCTGTTCGGGGCCCTGCTGTCGATGCCCATCTTGCGCCTGCGCGGTGACTATCTGGCCATCGTCACCCTGGGTTTTGGCGAGATCACCCGCATCGTCATCCTGAACTGGCAGAGCTTCACCGGGGGTCCCGCCGGCATTTCCGGCATTCCCCGCCCCTCGCTGTTCGGCCTGTCCTTCGACAGGCGCCCGCCCGACGGCCTGACCAGCTTCCACGAAGTGACCGGCATCAGCTTCGCCACCGAACACCGGCTGATGTTTCTTTACATGATCGCGCTGACGCTGGTACTGGCCGCCGCCTGGGTGATCAAGCGTTTGCGTGCCCTGCCCATCGGCCGCGCGTGGGAGGCCCTGCGCGAGGATGAGATCGCCTGCCGCTCGCTCGGCATCAATCCGGTGGCCTCCAAAGTGTCGGCCTATGCGGTCGGCGGCATGTTGGGCGGCTTTGCCGGTTGCTTCTTCGCCGCCCGCCAGGGCTTCGTGTCCCCGGAAAGCTTCACCTTCATGGAAAGCGCCCTGATCCTGGCCATTGTGGTGCTGGGCGGGTTGGGCAGCCAGATCGGTGTGGTCATCGCGGCCCTGTTTATCGTGCTGCTGCCGGAAGTCGGCCGTGAGTTTGCTGATTTCCGCATGATCGTGTTCGGCATCGCGATGATCGCCATCATGGTCTGGCGGCCCGGCGGCTTGCTGTCACAGCGCGTGCCCACCATCCGCCTGTCCAGCCAGAAGGGAGACGCGGCATGAACGCACCTTTGCTGTCCGTCACGGGCCTGACCATGCGTTTCGGCGGTCTGGTGGCCGTTGATGGCGTCAACCTGACGGCTGAAACCAACCAGATCACAGCCCTGATCGGCCCCAACGGGGCTGGCAAGACCACGATCTTCAACTGCCTTACCGGCTTTTATAAGCCGACATCGGGTGAACTGACCCTGAACCGCCCGGACCATGCGCCCGTGTCGCTTCAGTCCCTGCCGGGTTATCAGGTGTCGCGCCACGGCGTGGTCCGCACCTTTCAGAATATCCGCCTGTTCCCGCGCATGACCGTGCTGGAAAACCTGCTGGTGGCCCAGCATGTGGGGCTGATGAAGAAGGCGGCGTTCGGTGTGGCGGGCCTGATCGGCCTGAAGGGCTGGCGTGCGGCGGAAAAGGAAGCCATCGACCGCGCCCGTTTCTGGATCGAACGCCTCGACTTGACATCGGTCGCGGATGAGGAAGCGGGCAACCTTTCCTATGGCGTTCAGCGCCGGGTGGAAATCGCTCGTGCTATGAACACCAATCCGCTGCTGCTCTGCCTGGACGAACCTGCCGCTGGCCTGAACCCCAAGGAAACGGGCGTGCTTGGGGAACTTCTCCAGGGCATCCGCGAACAGTTCGGGATCGGCATCCTGCTGATCGAGCATGATATGGGTCTGGTCATGGGCATCTCCGACCGTATCCACGTGGTCGAATATGGCCGCAAGATCGCCGAGGGCACGCCAGAACAGATCCGCAGCGATGAGCGCGTGATCAAGGCCTATCTGGGCGAGCCGGATGAAGAGGAACTGCCCGCCATCGTCGCCGAGGACGTGGCCGGACAGGAAGGAGGCCGGGCATGAGCCTGCTGCAACTGACGGGGGTCCGCACCAATTACGGCCCCATCGAGGCGCTGCGCGGCGTCGATGTGCATGTCAATCAGGGGGAGATCGTCACCCTGATTGGTGCCAATGGCGCCGGCAAATCCACCTTGCTGATGACCATCTGTGGTCAGCCGAAACCCGCATCGGGCAGCATCATCTTCGACGGCCAGATCATCAATGATCTGCCCCCGCATGAGACGGCGAAGCTGGGCATCGCGCAGGTGCCGGAGGGGCGGCGCATTTTCCCGCGCATGACAGTGTTCGAGAACCTGCAACTGGGCGCCACCCTAGGCAATCCAGCGCATTTCGACGAAGACGCCGCCTATTGCCTGGACCTGTTCCCCATCCTGGCCAAGCGCCGGGACCAGCGGGCGGGCACGCTCTCGGGCGGGGAACAGCAGATGCTGGCCATCTCCCGCGCGTTGATGAGCCGGCCGCGTCTGCTGCTGCTGGATGAGCCATCGCTCGGTCTGGCTCCGCTGATCATCCGCCGCATCTTTGATGTCATCGCCGATCTGAACAAGACGCGCGGCATGACCATCCTGCTGGTCGAACAGAACGCCTACCACGCCCTGAAACTGGCCCACCGCGCCTATGTTCTGGCCCAGGGTCAGGTGGTGCTGGAAGGCGGCGGGGCGGAACTGCTGGCCAATCCGGAGGTGCGGGCGGCGTACCTGGAGGGCGGGTCGCACTGAGGGAGGCGCGCTCCCTCACCCTCCCCAACGCTGACGCGTTCGGGCCCCTCCCTCTCCCGCAAGCGGGCGAGGGGCATAATTTATACCCTCGCCCACGAAGGTGGGAGAGGGAGGGGCCCAAGCCCGTAAAGGCTTGGGAGGGTGAGGGCAAACCCACCCCCAACGACAAAAACCCGGCCACCCTTGCGGATGGCCGGGACAAGTCGGGAGATGCCTCATAAAAGAGAGAGGAACCGAAGGGGGCCTCGAAATCCTGAGGCCCCCAGTACGCGTACAGACTCAGTAGGAGAAGCGGACGCCGCCGAAGAAGCGGCGACCGTTCTTGTAGGCGGCGAACGGGACATCCCGATTGCCGACATACTGGTACTGCGTCTCGTCCAGCAAGTTCTGGGCCTGGGCCGTCAGGGCCACCTGTTCGGTGACGTTGACCGTCAGCGACGCATCCAGCTGGTTGTAGCTGTCATTGATCACCGAGGTCGCACGGTTGACCTCGCGGAAATACTTTGAACGATAGCTGTAGGTGACCCGCGCGCTGAACATCTCGTCTTCATAGTACGGCGTCAGCGAGAAGGAATGCTTGGAGCTGAACGGCAGGGCCACGGAGGCATCCGCCGTCTCGCTGTCGGCATAGGTGTACGAGGCTTCGATACCGAAATTCTCGTAGACGTCACCGCGATAGGCCAGTTCCAGACCCTTGATCTCCGCCGAGCCGCCATTGCGCGGACGGCTGACTTCGAAGGCCTGCGGAACGGTGGTGCCGCCAGGGTTGGTCAGCGGGTTGGTATCGGTGTTGATCAGCATCTCCGTGCTGGTCGCGCGATAGATGTAGGAACCGATATCCTTGTAGAACAGCGTGGCCGACACCAGCGACACCTTGTCGAGATAATACTCGATCGAGGCGTCGAAATTGTTGGCGCGGTACGGATCCAGGTTCGGGTTACCGCCATTGGCCGTCCGCAGGGTGTTGTTGGTTTCCAGGAAGGTGGACAGGTCGGCATAGTTGGCACGCGCCATGACGCGCGAACCGGACAGACGCAGCACCGTCTTGGGGTCCAGGTCGAAGGTCAGGTTGATGCTGGGCAGGAAGTCATCATAGGACTTCTTCAGCGAGATGGCTTCGATCTGCGAGGCGGGAACGATGGGCGGACCGAACTGGCCACCCAGACGGTCCCGGCGACCTTCCGACGTCTGGTCGGTATGGACATAGCGGACGCCGACATTGCCACGGAAGCCCTCGGTCTCAAAGCCCAGCTGGGTGTAGCCGGACCAGATGTCTTCAGACACGGAGAACTGCGCCGGCAGATAGTCAAAATAGGCGGCATCGACAAAGCCCGAGGCCGGACGACCCAGGAACCAGGTCTTCAGCTTGTCGGCGCTGATGGTGTTCCAGTTCTTCATCGCGTCATTGACATTGATGCCACCCAGGTAACCGGACGGGGTTGAACCACCGACGAAGCCGTCCACAGGGGTCGCGGCACCGTTCACACGGCGCAGCTTGGCATCCTGGCTGGTTTCATGGGTGCGGTACTTCACGCCAAACTTGACGGCGTTCAGCAGGCCCCACTCCACATCGCGGGTAAAGTCGGCCTGGGCATAGGTCTCTTCGTCAGCGGTCGGCTGCTGACGCAGCTGCGCAAAGCCCAGCGTGGTGCCGGTATTGGCGGTCGACGCAATCTGCGGCGTGACGGATGCCAGACCGTTGGTACCGGAAATGTCGAAGCTGTAGCCGGTCAGCTGCTCGAACTCACCGAAATACTGCTGCTTGGTGCCGCCGGTCGACTTGGTGTAGCCGCCCTGGAAGCTGGCCTTCAGCGCGTCGCCTGTGTAATCGACCTTCAGGTCGGTGGCGTAGGTCTCGATGGTGCTTTCACGCGCAATGGCGTCCAGCAGCATCAGACCGGCGGTCGGCGTGCCGGCATTGGTGTAGGAACCGCTGACAACCACGCCATTCTTCACGACGGCGTCGTTGGGCGCGCCACGGAAGTTATTAAAGTAGTAGCGGCTCTGGTTGAGGTTGTCGTAGGTGCCCTTGACATACAGGCCGGTGGCGTTGATCTCCAGGTTGTCGCTGGGCTTGGCCTGAATGGCGAGCGTGCCGCCCGTGCGCTCACGCTTCTGCTGGAACAGGGCGGAATTGATCACGTTGGGCATGATCGCCTTGGTGCCGTTGGGCAGCGTCACCGTGGGGTAGCCCAGGCTTTCAAAGCCATCGCGGCGGATATCCTGCACCTGATGCGTGATCGAGGCCAGGACCCCGAAGGTGGAGGCATCGTTCGACCAGGAGATCAGGCCCGACGCGTTGGGCGCGCCATCATCCGACCGGTCATTATAGGCATATTCGACCGAGGCGTTCAGGGTCAGAGGGTCCAGGTCCAGCGGACGGCGGGTGTGCAGGATCACGGTACCACCGATCGAGCCTTCGTCGATGCGGGCTTCGGGCGACTTGTACACTTCCAGCTGACCAACAACTTCCGGGGCCAGCATGGAATAGTTAAAGGTACGGCCCGGCGCGTCCAGAATGAACCAGTCGGTCGAGGCCACGGTCTGGCCGTTCAGCAGGGTGCGGTTCAGCGCCGGGTCGGTGCCACGGATGGCAACACGCTCGCCTTCACCGAAATCACGGTCGACCTGCACGCCCGGCAGGTGGGACAGCGATTCAGCGACATTCTTATCGGGGAACTTGCCAATATCCTCGGCAGAGATGGCGTCGACAATGGCGTCGGCATTGCGCTTGGCGTTGATCGACTGCACCAGGCTGGCGCGGATGCCGGTAACGACGATCTCGTCCAGCGTGCCGTCCGCCGCCGGAGCGCTCTGCGCCTGCGCCGTCGCAGCGATGGCCATCATGGCAATCGCGCTGGCGGTACCCCGCATGAGCATTTTCTTGAACTGCATGACCTTTGCCTCCTCGTAAGCCCTGTTCCCCGTGCCTTGGCGCTGTCGCTGGCACGATTTCCGTTGCGGGGTCCCCGAACGCGTCGGGTTGCTCCCGGCTGGTGAGCTTCAGGAAAGCGGAATGCGGGATTTCCGAAAGGTCGGTTCCGGCAGAACGCCGAAAATGACGGAAAAAGACGGAATTTTGTTTCTGATTTTAGGTTGGAACTGTAACATTACATTATCTCAACTGGAGTCGCGGCCTGACACGGTCGGAAGGACCACCCTGCCGACCGTATTCGACTTGTTTGAAGAGATTCCGGTCCTGGCTGAACTAGACCCGCTCAGCCTGCTTCAGATGCTGTTTCAGGCGGCTCAGCGCCACCGACAGCGTCTCGCGTTCACCTTGCGGTTCCCCACAATGGCGCAGCACATATTCGGCGGTGCGAACCACATCGCGCCAGCGCGGGTTGCGAGGGAGCGTCTCAACCAGCAGATATTTGTCCAGCGTGCGGGTCTGCAGCGATGACCGGTCCATATAGACACGCCAAAGCCCGCTTTCCTCCGCCAGCTCGATCTTCCCCTTACGCTTGGCCTTCTGCCAGTAATCCAGCGCCAGCGTCATGACATCGACCAGACAGCGGCGATAGCCTTCGTCGGCGTCCAGGGCGGCGGCATGATCGCCCTCGTCCGCGTGATCCTGATGCTCGGGCTCCTCCGCCACGGTGGCGGGGGCCGGCGGAGGCGGAACGGGCGAAGATTCGGGCCTTTCCGCGGGAACGGCGGGTACGGGCACAGGCGGGGCCACATCGAGCGGGGCCGACGGACCGACCGGCACGAAGCCCCCGGCATCCGCGGCCGGGGCCGGTTCCCGAAAAGCCTTCATGAACAAGGTGATGGCGACAAAGCCGGCCAGCAGCAGCAGCCACCTTATAAAATTGAGTCCGCCGGCCAGTTTGGCCGCGTCGGACAGCACGACATAACGCCAGCCGCCATCTTCCAGAACCCGCGCCTCATGCCGTGCCCAGCCTTTCAGCTGTTCCCCGCCGGGTGCGCTGGTCACCATATTACCGGCCCCGTCCAGCAGGGCGAAGCCGATCCCGTCCTGGGTCAGCCGGGCCAGCCGCTCCTGAACCTTGCCGATGGGAACACGGAAGACGACGACGCCTTCGACGGTGCCATGCCGCACCACGGGCCGGCCCAGCAGCATGCCGTGTCCCTGGTCCAGCGGCAGGGGCTGGGTCAGCACCATCACCTGTTCAGGCGTCTGTGCCTGCGGCAACCGCCCCATCACCTCCCGGAACAGCGTGCCCAACGCCGATTCCCGCTGACGCGCGGCGGCCAGATCGGCGCCGAAGGCGGCATCCTTGCGCAAGGAATAGACAACGCGCCCGAACCGGTCGATCAGGTAGAGATCGTCAAAGACGGTGGAGGCCAGAAGATCACGGAAACTGGCGTGAAACCGGTCATGGACAGCGGCATAGGCCGTAAGCGCCGCCGGAATTTCCGATGGCGGCGCATCGCCCGGCGGATATGTCGCGCGCAGGATGGCCGCCGCCCGTTCCGGATCGGGCGAGATCTGTTGAAAGGCCGAGGCAAAGCCGTAATAGCGACCAACCGAATAGCCGATGAAACTGGTGGAAGCGAAGGCCGAACTTTGGCTGCGGGCATTCTGGACCAGCGTCGTCAATTCCCGTTCAACGCTTCGGTTGGCATTGTCGATCTGAATATCGACCTTGTCATCCACGGCCATGGACAGGAAAAACAGCGCGGCCACCAGCACAGCGACAAGGGGTCCGCCAAGTTTGAGGGCCGCCTTTACATCGGGTCTGGAAAATCCCACCTTGCATGCCCCCTGGCGTCTTTACCGCGCATTGTGCTGTTCTATGGTTTCGGTGTGTTCACCAGGGACTTATAGCGCCATCCCCCGCACATGCCCGTCACCATACCGTCAATTTCGTTGATCCGGCAAGGAGGGCTTGATCGGATCGGTGGGGCGTATCAAGGCTTTGCGCGGAGCCTGGGCATTCGCGCAACAGTCGCTGCCAGGGCCCCTTCCCCGGACATCACCGCAAGGCATGGCATCATGGCTTCCTCCGCCCCGTCGCGGCCCCTGGCCGTCATTTTTGGCGCCCCCGATCCGGTTCTGAACGCCGATCAGAAGGCATTCTACCGCGACGCGAACCCGCTGGGCCTGATCCTGTTCAAGCGGAACTGCGAAAGCCCGGATCAGGTGCGGCGCCTGTGCGATGATTTCCGCAATGCCGTGGGCCGCGAAGACGCCCCCATCCTGATTGATTTCGAAGGTGGCGAGCATCAGCGGATGGAGCCGCCCGTCTGGCCGGCCTTCCCGGCACCCGCCGCCTTTGGCCGTCTCTATGCCAAGGATGCGCTGGCGGGCCTGCGCGCCACACGTCTGAACGGAGCCGCCATCGGGACACTGCTGCGTCAGCACGGGGTGACGGTCGATTGTGCGCCGCTGGCCGATGTACCGGTGGCCGGTGCCGATCCCGTCATCGGCGAACGCGCCTTTGGCAGCGACCCGGAGGTGGTGACCGTTCTGGCCCGCGCCTTCATGGATGGCATGGCATCGGTGGGCGTCACACCCATCATCAAGCATATTCCCGGCCATGGCCGCGCCCTGGTCGACAGTCATAAGGACAGGCCCTTCGTCGATACCGATTTGTCGGAACTGGACCGTACCGATTTCCTGCCCTTTGCCCGCCTGAACCGCACGGCCCCCTGGGCCATGGTCGCCCATGTCGTCTATACGGGCGTCGATGCGCAGAACCCCGCCACCATTTCAAAGGATGCTGTGCAGATGCTCATCCGTGACCGTATCGGCTTTGACGGCGTCCTGATCTCCGACTGCATCTATATGGAAAGCTTAGGCGGCACGCTCGCTGAACGGGCCGCTGCGGTACAGGGCGCGGGCGTGGATATCGTCCTGTCCAGCCATGGCGACGTGGATGAATGGACCCCCATCGCCGCATCCGTGAAGCCGCTGACCGATGCCGCGGCATCCCGCCTAGCCCGCCCCCTGCCACCCACCGGCGCCATGGTCGATGTCGCCGGGACCTTGGAAGAAATTACCGGCTTGCTGGCCCTGGCATGATGTGAACGTACAAATGGGCGGGTTGCTGGGTAACAATCCGTCCATTTGCAGCAAAAACCCCGCCGATAATGGCGGTGAACGACGAAATCAACGAAGTTGAGTGTAGCCCTGCCGGGTATGTCTGCCCGACAGTCGTGCAAACGGAACAGGCCCGAAACAAGGGGGCCGGCCGGGACAACAGGGGTCAACGGGATGAAGTTCTTCCGCAACCTTGCCGCACTGGCGGCACTGCTGCCAGCATCGGCGGGCACAACAGAGGCGATGGCCCAGGCCGCCCCGCTGGACAACCCGTCCACGCTGACGGTCGTGGCCAATTTCTCCACCGGCTGGGTGCGCAACTTCAACCCGTATAACGAGACGACGCGGCTCTACAGCGCGCGTGAATTCGCCTATGAACCTCTGATCATCTTTAACACCCTGCATAATGGCCGCCCGCACTACCGGCTGGCGACAGGGTACGATTTCTCCAAGGATCTGTTGAAGCTGACCTTCACCCTGCGTGACGGTGTGCTCTGGTCCGATGGGCAGCCGTTTACCGCGCAGGATGTCGTCTTCACCTATGAGATGTTCAAGCGCTTCAAGGCGCTGGACACGCTGGACATCTGGGAACGCCTGGCCGCCGTGGAGGCACCGGATGCCCACACCGTGGTCTTCACGCTGAAGCGTGTGAACGCCAACAGCCTGTATGAGCTGGCCCGCATCCCGGTGGTACCCAAGCACATATGGTCAAAGGTGACGGATCCCGTCACCTTCACCAACCCGGACCCGGTGGGCACCGGCCCGATGACGGAGGTGCGGCGCTTCACGAACCAGCTTTATGTGCAGTGCCGGAACCCCCATTACTGGGATGCGGCCAGCCTGAAGGTCGACTGCCTGTCCTTCCCGCAGATCGGCAACAACGAACAGCTTCTGGCCGCCGCCCGCAATGGCAAGCTGGATTGGTTCGGCGCCTTCATGCCGGATATTGAGCGCACCTATGTTGCTGCCGATCCCGTGCATCACCGCTACTGGTTCCCGCCCGGCGGTACCGTGGCCGTGAATTTCAATTTCGACAGCCCCAATCCGGGCAACCGCGCGGCCTTCCGCAATGTGAATTTCCGCCGGGCCGTCAGCATGGCCATGGACCGCCGCGCCATCGTGGATATCGCGGGCTATGGCTATCCCATCGTCAATGAATATGCCTCCGGCCTGGGCCGTCTTTATCAAGACTGGGTGAACCAGGATGCCGAACGTCAATTCGGCAAGTTCGCCAAGTATGATAAGGATGGTGCCCGCGCCTTGCTGGCCGAAAGCGGCTTCCGTGACGTGGATGGCGACGGCTATGTCGATAATCCCGATGGCAAGCCCATCCGGTTCGACATCCTGGCACCCAATGGCTGGACCGACTGGGTCAACACCACCCAGCTGGTGGTGGAGGGGCTGAACGCCATCGGTATCAATGTCCGCGTCTCCACGCCTGAACCCGCCTCCTGGGCGCAGAAGCTGATCCAGGGCGATTATGACATGGCCATCAATGGCTATTTCACAGGTGAGACGCCGCATCGTTCCTACGATACCGGCTTCCATTCCCGCTTCTCGGGCAAGACGCGGACCGCGCCGACGCGGTTCAACAACCCGGAACTGAACGCCGCCCTGGATGCGTTTGTCGCCACCATCGACCCAGATGAACAGCGCCGGTCCATGGACAAGGTGCAGATGATCCTGGCCGCCAACACGCCCTATGTGCCGCTGTTCAGCAACCCGATCTGGTACGAATACAACACCAAACGCTTCAAGGGCTGGTTCAACGCCGATAATCCGGTGGCCCGGCCCGATGTGTTCGACGGCACGCCGGAACGGCTGCTGCATCTGCTGGCGCTGGAGCCGGTGAATGGCGGCGGCTGATCCATAGGGGCCATCGGCCCCCCATCGAACCACACCACAACCCGCTTTCCTTCAGATCTTCGGTTTCGGGAGAGGACCCCCCATGGCCTTCCTTCTCCGCCGGGTCGGATTCTATGTCGCCGCCTTTATCGTTGCCGCGACGTTCAATTTCCTGATCCCGCGCCTGATGCCCGGTAATCCGGTCGACATCATGTTCGCCCAGGCGGGCGGCACCCTGCCGCCCGAGGCGCTGGCCGCGCTGAAGGAGACCTTCGGCTTCATCGATCAGCCCTGGCCGGCGCAGTTCGTCACATACCTGAAAAGCGTGTTCACCTGGGACCTGGGCCTGTCGGTGAAGTTCCACCCGCTGACAGTGAATGAGGTGCTGTTGCGGGCCCTGCCCTGGACCTTGATGCTGGTCCTCACCTCCTCGCTGATCGCCTTTGCCATCGGGTCCCTGGCCGGCATTCTGGCCGCCTGGCGGCGCGGCGGGTCGTTCGACAGTATCGGTGCGCCCATCGCCCTGATGATGCAGGCCATGCCGCCGCTGGTCACCTCTCTGCTGGCCTTATTCCTGTTCGCCATTTACTGGCCCGTCTTCCCGACAGGCTACGCCTATGAGCCGGAGATTGATCCCGGCTTCACCCTGGAATTCTTCTGCTCAATCTTTAAACACGCCTTCCTGCCCATCGTGACCATGGCCCTGGCCCAGGTTGGCGGCTACCTGATCACCATGCGCAACAGCATGATCAACCTGCTGGGCGAGGATTATATCGTTCTGGGCACGGCCAAGGGCCTGTCCGACCGCCGCCTGCGCATGGCCTATGCCGCCCGCAACGCCCTGCTGCCCACGGTCACCAGCTTTGCCATGACGCTCGGCGCCTCCTTTGGCGGGGCGCTGGTGACAGAGGTGGTCTTCAACTATCCGGGCCTGGGCTACACCCTGTTTCAGGGGATCACAGCGCGCGATTACCCACTGATCCAGGGGCAGTTGCTGATCATGACGCTGGCCATGCTGACCGCCAATTTCATCGCCGACGTGCTTTACGTCGCCCTCGACCCCCGTCTGCGGAAGGGCTGATCCATGCGCGGCCTGCTCAACATCCTGCTTGCCAACCGGAAGGCCGCTATCGGTGCCGCCATCGTGGCCTTCTTCATCCTGATCGCGCTCGCCGCCCCCCTGGTGGCGCCATTCGACATCAACCAGCGCGTGGCCAGCCCGCATGAGGCGCCCAGTGCCGAACATGTCATGGGCGCCACCCGCATGGGCCGCGATGTCCTGTCACAGACCATCCATGGCACCCAGACCAGCCTGATTGTCGGCTTTGCCGCCGGCCTGCTGGTCACCGTCCTGGGCACCGCCATCGGCGTCACCGCCGGCTATTTCGGTGGCAAGGTGGATGAGGTACTGAACCTTTTCACCAACATCTCCCTGGTCATCCCCAACCTGCCCTTGATGCTGGTGCTGGCCGCTTTCATCGGACAGACGGGGCCGTTCGTCATCGCCCTGATCATCGGTTTGACCTCTTGGGGATGGGGTGCGCGCGTCACCCGCGCCCAGACCCTGTCCCTGCGTCAGCGCGATTATATCCTGGCCGCCGAAATGCTGGGCGAACCGGCATGGCGGATCATTGCGGTGGAGCTGCTGCCCAACCTGATCTCCATCATCGGCTTTAACTTCATCGGCTCCATCCTTTATTCGGTGATCACGGAAGCGACGATGGAGTTCTTAGGGTTGGGCGACCCGATGGTCGTGTCCTGGGGCACCATGCTCTATCACGCGCAATCGACCTCAGCCTTGCAGGTGGGGGCGTGGTGGGAAATGGCGGCCCCCTGTCTGGCGCTGGTGATCTTCGGGTCAGGCCTGTCTTTGATCAATTTCGCGGTGGATGAGATTGCCAACCCCCGCCTGCGCACCCTGCGCGTGCCGGCCAAGGTGCTGGCCGCCCTGACCAACCGAACCGCCAACCAAGGGGGCCGGGCATGACCGAACCCATCCTGTCCGTGCGCGATCTCTGTGTCGATTACGCCACGCCCAACGGCCTGACCCGCGCCGTCAAAAACGTCAGTTTCGACATCTCTGCCAGTGAAGTGCTTGGTCTGGCTGGAGAATCCGGTTCCGGCAAAAGCACCGTCGCCTTTGCCATCGCGCGGCTTCACCGGCCGCCGGCCTTCATCACGGGCGGGTCGATCACCCTTGCCGGCACCGATGTCCTGGCGCTCAATGACCGGGAATTGCGAGCTTGGCGCTGGCGCGACCTGTCGGTGGTCCTGCAATCGGCCATGAATGCGCTGAACCCTGTGCTGCGCGTATCGGCGCAGTTTGCGGACATGTTCAAGGCGCACGGGGTATCGGGGAAGGCCGATATCCGTGCCCGCACCGCCGACCTTTTACAGATGGTAGGCATCAAACCTGAGCGCATGGACGACTACCCGCATCAGTTCAGCGGCGGCATGCGTCAGCGTATCGTCATCGCCATGGCGCTGGCGCTGCGCCCCAAACTGGTGGTGATGGACGAACCGACCACGGCCCTGGACGTGGTGGTGCAGCGGGAGCTGCTGGAGGAGGTGGCGGCGCTGCGCCACAAGCTGGGATTCTCCGTCCTGTTCATCACCCATGATCTGGCCTTGATGAGCCAGTTCTGCGACCGGGTGGGCGTGATGCTGCGCGGGGAGCTGATCGAGCTGTCCACCCCCGACGCGATGATCGCCGCACCGCAGCAGGATTACACGCGCCGCCTCTGGGCCTCCATCCCGCCCCTGCATCCCAGGCCCGGTGAGACGCTGGTCCGCATGAAGGAGACGCCGCAATGAACACCTTGGCAGAACTGGGCACCCGCCCCGTGCTGGAGGCGCGCGGCCTGACCATGCGCTTCGGGTCCTTCTGCGCGCTCGACAGCGCCGATTTCAGCCTATATCCCGGCCGCGCCCTGGCGCTGGTGGGGGAAAGCGGTTCGGGCAAAAGCACCTGCGCCAAGCTGCTGACCCATGTGCTGACGGCCAGTGCCGGACATATTTTCCATGCCGGCCGCGACGTCACCAACCTGACGGGGCGCAAGGCCGTTCTGGAGTACCGCTCGGCGGTGCAGATGGTGTTCCAGGACCCGTTCGCGGCCCTCAACCCCGCCCACACGGTCGAGCACCACCTGACCCGCCCGCTGGCCCTGCACCGGCCCGACCTGTCGGCGGCAAAGCGCCGGGATGCCGTGGCCGACCTGCTGCGCGCCGTGGACCTGGACCCCGCCATCACCTTGCGCAAGTATCCGCATGAGATGAGCGGCGGGCAGCGGCAGCGGGTGAACCTGGCCCGCGCCCTGGCCGTCAACCCGTCGGTGGTGATCGCCGATGAACCCACCTCCATGCTGGATGTCTCCATCCGCCTGTCGGTGCTGGATACGTTCCGCGATCTGAAGCGGGAACGCGGCATCGCCATGCTCTACATCACCCACGACATCGCTACGGCGCGGTATGTGGCCGAAGAAACCGCCGTCATCTTCCGGGGCCGCATCGTGGAGCGTGGCCCCACGGCGCAGGTGATCGACAGCCCGCGCCACCCCTACACCCGTCTGCTGCTGGCCGCCGTCCCGGAAGTGGGCAGCCCGTTCGGCGAGGGCAACAGCCTGGCCCCCCTGGCGGCGCAGGTGCGCGAAAGCTGTGAAGGGCCGGGCGACCTGCGGGAGGTGACGCCGGGCCACTGGGTGCGGTTCGCGGCGTGAGTTTCCGCCGGGACAGTCAATTGCTTGGCGGATAAACCTACCCTACCATCGACCGGTCACTCTGCCGGAGTTGCCGCCATGACATTGGTCCTGTTTGGTCACCCCTTCTCCTCATACACGCAGAAGGTACTGATCGCGCTGACGGAGAATGCGACACCGTTCGACTTCCGTTGCCTTGGTCCCGACCAGCCCGACAACGCAGCGGAATGGTTGAAGCGCTGGCCGATCCGTAAATTTCCGCTGCTGGTCGATAGCGACCGGCAGTTGGCGGAAACCAGCATCATTATCGAGTATCTGCATCTGGCCCATCCCGGCCCCGCCCCCTTGCTGCCGGATGATGCGATGGCGGCCCTGGATGTACGTTTCATGGACAGGTTCTTCGATCAGCATGTCATGAACGCCGCGCAGCATGCCGTTGATGGTGCCCTTACCGGTGATCCGGTAAAACGCCGCGACGGCATGGCCATGTCGGTAGAAAAACTGGAGCGTGCTTATGCGTGGCTGGAGACCTACCTGACTAACCGCACCTGGGCGGCAGGGGACACATTCAGCATGGCCGATTGCGCTGCCGCCCCAGCGCTGTTCTATGCCGACTGGACCCACCCCATCGCCAATGGCTACACGGCCTTGCGCGCCTACCGCACCCGCCTGCTGACCCGGCCATCGGTGATGAAGGCTGTGGAGGGCGGGCGGCCATACCGGCACTTGTTCCCTTTGGAGGCACCGGACAGGGACTAATGTCCAGCGTTACAAATCCTTATACGCATCCGGAAAATGCCGCTGCCAGAGGTCCACCACCCTCGGATCATGGTCCACCCGTTCGGCCACGGCCACAATCCCTGGTGCCACCGCGCGGATGGCGTCGCGCCGGGGCGTCCAGCGGGTCATCATGCAGATATAGAGGTCAAGCGCCGTCAGGTCGGGCGTGCCCAGCAGCCACGCCCCCGGCGCCGGCTTCAAGGCGGCTTCCATATTCTTCCAGCAGAGCAGGATGCGGTTGACAGTGGATTGCTTCAGCTCCCCCGTCGCCTTCTCCCCCGACACCCACTGATCAACGAAATCGCGCACCGTATACATGGGATAGATGGCAGCAGGCAGATAGACCAGCCAGCGCAGGAACGATGCCCGTGCCGGATCACTAGGCCCCGGACCCAGCCGGCCCGGATGCCGGTCCATCAGCCATAGCAGCATGGCCACCGACTCCGTCATCACAGTCCCGTCGGGCAGGACCAGGGTCGGCACCTGTACCAGCGGGTTGATGGCTTTCAGCGCCGTCAGCCCGTCTGACGGTTCCCACGGGCTGGCCTCCACATAATCGTAACCCTCGCCCGCTAGGATGAAGCCCGCCTCCACCACGGCGGAGCCACAGCCCGTGGCCCCGTACAGCATCGGTTTGCCCGACATGGTTCGTCTCCCTGGGATCGCCCGCCGCCAAGGTGAACACATCATGAACGATCCCGCAAGGGCGCGATGGGACTATCTCATGGGAAAGCGCATTGCCCCCGCCCGCCACCGGTGTTAGACACGACGCCGTTTGCCCGTCACAATCCCTGGCCCTGACGCCCCCGACCGGAGCCCACGCCCATGACCGTTTCCGTCACCCCGACGCTGACCCGCGAGGAATGGCTCGCCAAGGCACAGACCCTGTCGGAGGCGCTGCCCTATATGCGCCGCTATGACGGCAAGATCATCGTGGTCAAGTATGGCGGCCATGCCATGGGCAACCCGGAACTGGCCCGCCAGTTCGCCAACGACATCGTGCTGCTGAAGCAGGTGGGCGCCTATCCCATCGTGGTGCATGGCGGCGGGCCGCAGATCGGCAGGCTGCTGGACCGGCTGCAGATCAAGTCAGAGTTTATCGACGGCCTGCGCGTGACCGACAAGGACACGATGGAGATCGCCGAGATGGTGCTGTCGGGCAGCATCAACAAGGAAATCGTGGCCCTGATCAATGATGCCGGCGGCGATGCCATCGGCCTGTCGGGCAAGGATGACGACCTGATCGAGGCGCGCAAGGCCACCCGCACCAAGCGCGACCCCGACAGCAATATCGAAAAGGTTGTCGATCTGGGCTTCGTGGGCGAGCCGTTCCGCATCAACCCGCAGATCCTGCACAAGCTGCGCAATGCCGGTTTCATCCCCGTCATCGCCCCCATCGGTATCGGCGAGGATGGCCAGACCTATAATATCAATGCCGACACGGCCGCTGGTGCCATCGCCGCCGCCATGGATGCCACGCGCCTGCTGCTGCTGACCGATGTGGCCGGCTTTTTGAACAAGAACAAGGAACTGGTGCCGGAACTGTCTGTGTCCGACGCGCGGGCCGCCATCGCCGACGGCACCGCCCAGGGCGGCATGATCCCCAAGCTGGAAACCTGCATCGACGCCGTTGTCGGTGGGGTCGAGGGCGCAGTGATCCTGGATGGCCGCGTGCCCCACGCCATCCTGCTGGAGATTTTCACCGAGGGCGGGGCCGGCACGCTGGTGGGCAAGAAGTAAACGTTCACACCCTCCCATTGGCGCCAGCCAATGGGAGGGTGAGGGAACCACGCCCCCGCTACCCCCGCTCCGCCGCCGCCATCGCAGCCTTATACGTCTCCACATAATGCCGGGCCGACGCGCCCCAGGAGACGTCGCGCGCCATGGCGGAACGCTGAACCCCGCGCCAGCGGTCGGTCTGCGGGTGCAGGGCGAAAGCACGGTCGATGGCGTTGATCAGCGACGGAACCGTCACAGGGCCAAAAGTGAAGCCCGTGGCCGTGCCATCCGACAGCGCATCATCGGTGCAGTCCGTCACCGTATCGGCCAACCCGCCCACACGGCTGACCAACGGCAGGGTGCCGTAACGCAGCGCATACATCTGCGTCAGGCCGCAGGGTTCAAACCGGGACGGCACCATCAGCACGTCTACGCCTGCCTGCAACCGGTGGGACAGCGCCTCGTCATAGCCCAGCACCAGCCCGACCCGGCCCGGATAATGTCGCGCGGCCCCGGCCAGCGCCTGTTCCAGCGACGCTGTGCCCGTACCCAGCACCGCCAGTTGCCCACCGCGCGCCACGATATGCGGGATGGCCTGCACCACCAGATCGATGCCCTTCTGGTCCGTCAGGCGGCTGACAATGCCGAACAAGGGCGCATGGATATCGGGCGACAGGCCAAAGGCGCGCTGGATATCGGCCTTGTTGGTCTCCTTGGCGGGCAGCGTGTCGGCATCGTACAGCGCACTCAACTGCGGATCGCGGGCGGGGTCCCAGGCATCGGTGTCGATGCCGTTCAGGATGCCATGCAGCACATCGGCGCGGGCGCGCAGCAGGCCGTCCATGCCGAAGCCAAAAATCTCCCCCTGGATTTCGGTGGCATAGGTCGGGCTGACCGTCGTCAACCGATCCGAATAGACCAAGCCTGCCTTCAGGAACGAAAGTTGGCTGTAAAATTCAAATCCTTGGGGCGTGAACCCGTCCCAGGGCAGGCCCAGGGTCGGCACCGTCTCGGCCGGGAACAGTCCCTGGAAGGCCAGATTGTGGATGGTGAACACCGTGCCCGGCCGTTTCAGCCCCGCCAGCGGCCAGAGCGGGAAATGCAGATGGGCCGCCGCCAGACCGGCCTGCCAATCATGGCCGTGCAGCACATCCGGCTTCCACGCGGCCCGGCCCGCCGCCCCATCTCCCGCCAACCCGATCAGGGCGGCGATGCGGCCCAAGGCGGCAAAACGCAGATGATTGTCGGACCAGTCCTTGCCATCCGGCCCCAGATAGGGATTGCCCTTGCGCCCGAAAAAGCTGGGGATATCCAGCGCATAGATGGTACCGCCATCCACACCCCGGCCCGCCACCAGCCGGGCCGGTGCCGCCGACGGCAAGCCGGGAAGCCCGCGCAGATCGCGCAGCACCTTGATACTCTCCAACCGGTCCAGAACCCCTGGATATCCAGGGATCAAGGTTCGGACATCCACCCCTTCTGCCCGCAATGCCGCCGGCAAGGCGCCGGCCACATCCCCCAGACCACCGGTCTTCACATAAGGCAGGCATTCCGACGTAACAAAAAGAACGCGCATGATCGGGTCCGGGCTTGTTGATCGCAGGGGGCGGGGCCGCCACCTATGAGTGAACGCAAGCAACGGTTTCGGCAAGGGGATCATCACCGCAAACCGCCCGCACCAGCCCCCGCAGCCAGCGATGGGCGGGATCAGCCTCCAGCCGTGGATGCCAGAGCAGAGAGATGGTGACCGTCGGAATGTCGAATGGCAGGTCGAACGCCACCATCCCGGCCCGCAGCCCCTGCGTATGCCGGGCCGACACGGTGGCCACCAGATCGCTGCCCCGCGCCACGGCCAGCGCCCCCGCATAGCCCGCGACAAAGGCCGCCACCCGCCGTTCCAGGCCCAGCACCTGCAGGGCCCGATCGATCGGCCCTCTGTCGGGTCGGGCCCGCGTCACCGCCACATGCGATGCGCCGGCATAGACCTGTGCCGTTATCGGCCCGTCCAGCAGCGGATGGCCGGGCCGCACCACGCCCACGAACCGGTCGCGTAACAGGGCCTGAACCCGTAATTCCGGCCCCAGATGCGGCCCCACCACGCCAGTTTCCAGATCGACGGTGCCATCGCGCAGCGGCGTGCTGTCCCGTTCCGGCTTGACCATGAAACGCAGCCGCACACCGGGCGCTTGCGCCACCGCACGCGTGATCAGTGCCGCCCCGAACGTTTCCACAAACCCCTCACTGCTACGCAGGGTGAAGATGCGCTCCAGACGGGAAAGGTCCAGCGCGGTGGCCGGGCGCAGCGCCGCCAGCGCCTGTTCCACCAGCGGTCCCACCTGCCCGCGCAGTTCCAGGGCGCGCGGCGTCGGCACCAGCCCCCGACCCGCCCGCACCAGCAGCGGATCGCCCGTCGCCTCCCGCAGCCGCGACAGCGCCCGGCTCATGGCCGACGGACTGAGCCGAAGACGCCGCGCCGCGCCGGCCACACTGCCCTCCGACAGCAGCACATCCAGCGTCAGCAGCAGGTTCAGGTCAGGAGGGTTCATGGCCGGCACCAGATAGGGCGTCTGGTGCACGAATATAATGCAATTACTGCACCTTCCGCCATGTTCGACCTGCGCATAGCGTCAACCGCAAATGAGCCGGGATGGAGGATGCGATAGTGACGGAACAGGCATTGATGGCAAAGACGGGTGACAGGCCGCGCACCGGGGCCTTGCCCGCCCTGTCGCTGTCCATCCTTCTGTCATCGCTGGGAACCAGCATCGCCAATATCGGCCTGCCCAGTCTGGCTGCGTCCTTCGCCGTGCCCTTCGCGCAGGTGCAATGGGTGGTGCTGGCCTATCTGCTGGCCACCACCACCCTGATCGTCAGCGCGGGCCGCCTCGGTGACCGCATCGGACGGCGGCGCCTGCTGCTGGGTGGGATCGCCCTGTTCACGCTGGCCTCCGGCCTGTGCGGGTTGGCCACGTCCCTGCCCCTGCTGATCGCCGCGCGGGCGTTGCAGGGGTTGGGGGCGGCGGCCATGATGGCCATGTCAATGGCCTTGGTCAGCAGCATCGTGGACAAGGCGCGCACGGGCCGGGCCATGGGTATGCTGGGCAGCATGTCGGCGGTCGGCACGGCCCTGGGGCCGTCGCTGGGCGGCATGATCCTGGCTGTCGCCGGCTGGCAGGGCCTGTTCCTGATCAACGTGCCGCTGGGCATTGCGGCCTTCGCCCTGGTCCGTACGCAGGTGCCGGCGGATACAGGAACGGGTATGCAAAAGGGAGGCGGTGACCCGCTGGGCACAATGCTGCTGGCCGGCGCCCTGGCCGCCTATGCGCTGGCCATGACCCTGGGCCGGCTGGGCGGCGGTTTCGGACCGATGCTGGTGGTGGCGGCCCTGCTGCTGGCCGGGATGTTCATCCTGTGGCAGGTGGCCGCCCCGTCGCCGCTGCTGGACCTGTCGTTGTTCCGTGACGGGGGCCTGCGCGCCGCGCTGCTGGCCAATATCCTGGTCTCCCTGATCATGATGGCGACCTTGGTGCTGGGGCCCTTCTATCTGACGCGGGTCCTGGGCCTGTCCCCTGCCCTGACGGGGCTGGTGATGGCGTCGGGCCCCTGCATCTCCGCCCTGGCGGGCGTGCCCTCGGGCCGGGCGGTGGACCGGTTCGGCAGTGGTCGCATGACCCTGGCCGGGCTGGGCGGGGTCGGCCTTGGCTGCCTGTTCATGGCGACGGCACCCGCCGCCTGGGGTATTGCCGGCTACATGCTGCCCATCGCCTTGATGACCAGCGGCTACGCCCTGTTCCAGGCTGCCAACAATACCGGTGTGATGAGTGGTCAACCGGCAGACCGGCGCGGCCTTGTCTCTGGCCTGCTGAACCTGTCGCGAAACCTGGGCCTGATCACGGGGGCCGCCTGCCTGGGCGCAGTTTTCAGCCTGACCATCGGTACGGCAGACATCGCCACGGCCACACCAAGCCTGATCGCGGCGGGAATGCGGGCGGCGTTCCTGGGGGCGGGGCTGCTGGTAATGGTGACAACCGGGCTCGTCTGGGTAACCGCTGCCCACCGCTGACGGATAAAGCCTCAGTCCGCCCCCACGGGACAATCCAGCCCCGCCGGGGAGCGGGTGAAAATCTCTACCCCGTCCTCGGTCACGCCGACCGTATGTTCAAACTGTGCCGACAGGGACAGGTCGCGGGTGATGTTGGTCCAGCCATCGGGAAGCGTTCGCAGGCCCGCACCACCCTGATTGAACATGGGTTCGATGGTGAAGACCATGCCGGGCACAAGCTTCATGCCGCGCCCTGGCTTGCCGAAATGCATGACATCGGGCGCGTCGTGGAAGACGCGACCGATGCCGTGGCCGACATAATCGCGGACGGTGGAATAGCCAACGGCCTTGGCGGTCCGTTCGATGACATGGCCGATATCGCCCAGATGCTTGCCCGGCACCGCCTGCCCGATGCCGGCCATCATGGCGTCATAGGTGGTGCGGACCAGATGGGCGGCTTTTTGCGTGACATCCCCCACCAGATACATGCGGCTGGTATCGCCGTACCAGCCATCGACGATGGCGGTGACATCGACATTGACGATGTCACCCGCCTTCATCCGTACCTTGTCCGACGGGATGCCGTGATTGACGACATAGTTGGGGGAGATGCAGCAGGATTTGGGAAATCCGTGATAGCCCAGCGTGGCCGCCAGCGCCCCGTTCGCCTTCAGAAAGGCGGCCACGATGTCATCAATATCCGCCGTCGTGACACCGGGCTGCATGTGGGGGGTGATGTGGTCCAGGCAAGCCGCCGCCACCGCACCGGCCCGGTGCAGGGCGGCAAAGGCTGATTGGCCGTGCAAGGTGACCCGCCGTCCCAGCGGGTCCAGCACGAAATTACCCGGATAGGTCTTCATCGCCCCTCAAGCCGCTGTCGCGTCACCGTACCAAACCATCAGTCCCCCAGACGGTCCAGCATCTCCTGGGTGATCAATACCACACCATTTTCGGAACGGTAGAAGCGGCGCGCGTCCTCTTCCGCATTTTCACCCACCACCAGGCCGGCGGGGATGACGCAGCCGCGATCCACCACCACCTTGGTGAGGCGGGCATTCCGGTTCACCTCCACCTCCGGCAGGATGACGGCATCCGTCACCTCACAATAGGAATGGATGCGAACCTTGTTGAACAGGAGAGAGCGGCGGACAACGGAACCCGAGGTGATGCAGCCGGCGGACACCATGCTGTCCACGGCCATGCCCCGGCGGCCATCATCATCGAACACGAACTTCGCGGGCGGCAGCTGTTCCTGATAGGTGAAGATCGGCCATTCCCGGTCATAGAGATCCAGATCAGGCGACACCGTGCACAGGTCCAGATTGGCTTCCCAATAGGCATCGACGGTGCCGACATCGCGCCAATAGGCGGTGCCCGGCTGCGCCTTATTTCGCACGCAGCTTTCGTTGAAATGGTGGGCGACGACCTTCGCGTTCTCCACCAGATAGGGGATGATGTCCTTGCCGAAATCTCGGCTCGACGTCTGATCCTCAGCGTCGCGTTCCAGGTTCTTGTACAAGAACTCAGCATTGAAGATGTAGATGCCCATCGACGCCAGTGCCATATCGGGCTTGCCGGGCATGGCTGGCGGGTCGGCGGGCTTTTCCAGGAAGCTGACGACGCGGTTGTCGCTGTCGACATGCATGACGCCGAAGCCCGTGGCCTCCATGCGCGGCACCTCGATACAGCCCACGGTCACATCGGCGCCTGTGCGGATGTGACTGGCCAGCATGTTGGCGTAATCCATCTTATAGATGTGATCACCGGCCAGGATCAGGACCCATTCCGCCTTGTGGGAACGCAGGATATCCAGGTTCTGATAAACGGCATCCGCCGTGCCCTGGTACCAGCTGGTCTCGTTGATGCGCTGCTGGGCGGGCAGCAGATCGATGAATTCACCGATTTCACCGCGCAGGAAGTTCCAGCCGCGCTGCAAATGCCGCAGCAGCGAATGCGACTTATACTGCGTGATGACCGAGATGCGACGGAAGCCGGAATTGATACAGTTGGACAGGGCGAAGTCGATGATGCGGAACTTGCCTCCGAAATGCACCGCCGGCTTGGCACGGCGGTCGGTCAGCTGCTTCAGCCGGCTGCCGCGCCCGCCCGCCAGCACCAGGGCCAGCGCATGGCGCGGCGCCTGCCGCAGGTCACGGTCCAGACGCTGTTCGGACTGACTGGTCACCAATTCCACATCCTCCCTGATGTCGCGCGGCTCTGTCGCGCTGTGCCGACCGCTTCGACCGGCGGCTCATTCAACCGGGATGGTGTCACATGCTGCGTGCCGGGTCACGTATGGATACGTATGTTGCGTGTGCAATCGCGGGCAAGGCAGACAACGAAAAGGCGAAAGGCCCGGATCGGCCCCAATCGGCACCGCAGCACGACATGCCCCCGAATGTCTGCCTATTTTTTAATCTGTCACATTTTTAGCCGCTGAATCGGGGTGCCTCGAATGGATGCATCCCCATCATCATGCTGATTAAAAACAGTTTTTCCTGAAAAGTCGCCGTCAGAAACAGCACATTTTTTGTGCATATAGCCGGTTTTCAGGCGGAGTCGCGGGTCCGCGGGGTGGATTCCATTCAGGCGTCCGGCTGCAACAGCGTAGGGATTCCGCCGCTTTGCACAACGGCACGGACTTTGAATAGAGGAGCAGCGGCGTGTGCGGCGGCCGGTCGGCCCCGTGCCCACAAGAATGGGGAGCCAGATGAATCGTATGTTGAAGACCCTTTTCGCGGCGTGCCTGGCATTGGTTCCGGGCGTGGCCCTCGCTCAGGACGCGGCACCGACCCCGACGCTGGACAGCGGCAATACCGCATGGCTGCTGACGTCCACGGCGCTGGTGCTGTTCATGACCATTCCTGGTCTGGCGCTGTTCTATGGCGGCATGGTCCGCAAGCTGAACGTCCTGACCATGGCGATGCAGAGCTTCGCCATCACCGCCCTGATTTCGGTCCTGTGGGCCGTCGTCGGTTTCAGCCTGGCCTTCGGCCCCGGCAACCTGTTCATCGGTGACCTCAGCCGGGCCTTCCTGTCCGGTCTTGAGGTTGGCAGCCTGTCGGGCAGCATCCCGGAATCGGTGTTCATCACCTTCCAGATGACCTTTGCCATCATCACCCCGGCGCTGATCACCGGCGCCTTTGCTGACCGCATGAAGTTCTCGGCCCTACTGCTGTTCACGGCCCTGTGGTCGCTGATCGTCTACAGCCCGGTCTGCCACTGGGTGTGGGGCGGCGGCTTCCTGATGGGCGATGGCGTGCTGGATTATGCCGGCGGCACCGTCGTTCACATCAATGCCGGTGTTGCCGGCCTGGTCGCGGCCATCGTTCTGGGCAAGCGCAAGGGCTATGGCACCTCTGACATGAAGCCGCACAACCTGGTCCTGTCGCTGATCGGCGCGGCCATGCTGTGGGTGGGCTGGTTCGGCTTCAACGCCGGCTCCGCTGTGGCCGCTGATGGCCGTGCGGGCATGGCCATGCTGGTGACGCAGATCGCCGCCGCCACCGCCACGCTCGCCTGGGTGTTCGTGGAATGGGGCGTGAAGGGCAAGCCCTCCGTGCTGGGTGCCGTTTCCGGTGCCGTGGCCGGTCTGGTCGCCATCACCCCGGCTGCTGGTTTCGTCGGTGTTGACGGTGCGCTTGGCATCGGCGTCGCCGCCGGCGTCATCTGCTACTTCGCTTCCACCACGCTGAAGCATGCGCTGAAGTATGACGACAGCCTGGATGTCTGGGGCGTGCATGGTGTCGGCGGTATCGTCGGTGCCGTCCTGACCGGTGTTTTCGCCAAGGCCGCTATCGGCGGGACCGCCGGCGCCCTGGAAGGCAATATCGGCCAGGTCTGGACCCAGATTTACGGCATCGGCGCCACTGTCCTGTGGTCCGGCATCGCCACCACCATCATCCTCTACGTCGTCAAGGCCATCACCGGCCTGCGCGTGGACGAGGATGCGGAACGTGACGGCCTGGATCTGGCGCTGCATGGCGAAAGCATCCAGTAAGTCTCAGGCCACGGCCTGAAAGACAGACCGCCGCACCGGGCGCCCGGTGCGGCGGTTTTGTTTTGGGAACGGTTGATGTCGCATGCGGTCCGTCGGGACCTTATGCGACCTACGACGGATCGCTCATTTCGTAGGTCGCATAAGCGCGAGCGCATGCGACAAGCCCCGCCCCTTCACTCCACCGTCAACACCACCTTACCCGTCGCCTTGCGGCCCGACAGCAGGTGGAAGGCCTGGGCATACTCCGTGATGGGCAGCGCGTGCGACACATGCGGTCGCAGCTTCCCCTGCCCCCACAGGGCCAGCAGCTCCATCAGGCTCTGGCCCAGGCGCTGCGGGTTATGCTTGCGGTACGCCCCCCAGAACAGGCCCAGCACTGCACAATTCTTGACCAGCAGCAGATTGGCCGGCACCTGCGGGATACGCCCCGCCGCATAGCCGATGGTGATGATCCGCCCGCACCAGGCCATGTTGCGCAGGGCCGCGTCGAAATAATCCCCGCCCACCGGATCGAACACGACATCCACCCCCTTAGGCGCCAGTTCCTTCAACCGGGCTTTCATGTCCTCCGCCGTATAGTCGATCACCTCATCCGCGCCATGGTCGCGGGCCACGGAAAGCTTTTCCGGCGATGATGCCGCCGCGATGACCCGCGCGCCCATGGCCTTGCCAATCTCCACCGCCGTCAGGCCAACCCCGCCCGACGCGCCCAGCACCAGCAGGGTTTCCCCAGGCTTCAGTTGCGCGCGGTCGGTCAGGGCCAGGTGGGAGGTGCCATAGGCAACAGGGAAGCCAGCGGCGGTGGCGAAATCCATGCCGTCCGGGATCGGCAGGACCGCACCCGCCTCCACCACCGTTTCCTCCCGGAACGCCCCCTTGGCCGACAGGGCCATGACCCGCTGCCCCACCTTCAGGTGCCGCACACCATCGCCCAGTTCCGTCACTACGCCCGCGCATTCCATGCCGGGGGTAAAGGGAAAGGGCGGCTTCTCCTGATACTTGCCCTCGATGATCAGGGTATCGGCGAAGTTCAGCGCCGCCGCCTTGATGGCGATCCTCACCTCGCCCGTACTCAGCGGCAGCGCCTCCACCTCTTCCAGCACTAGGCTTTCCGGCGGCCCGAATCCCTTGCACAGCAGCGCCTTGGCCATCTCTATTCCTCCCCTTGGTTCATTCAAACAATTGTTTGAAGTGTGACGGGGAGTGGATGGCGGGTCAAGAGGGTGGCGCCTGCATCCGCGCCAATATCCCCTGCACCATCTCCTCCACCCTTGCCCGCAGCGCATCGGGTGCCCGCACCAGCACCTCTGGTCCTAACCCCAGCAGCAGGCGGGCCGCCTGATCAACCGTCTCGAACGGCAGGGTGATGTCGGCCCAGCCATCAGCATCCACCGGCCCCGCCGCCGCCACGGCCTCGGCGGCGTAGGCGCCCTGACGGGACAGCAGATCACGGCCAACCCCACTGACCGACAGGTCCGCCCGTTCGGGACGCAACCTTTCCTCGAATTCCGCCAGATGCCCTGCCCAGAAACCGGGCAGGTGAAAATCCAGGGGCCGCACGAACCCGTCCCGCGTCACCGTCAGCGTCCGGATGGACGCCACCTTGAACACCAGGGTGCGATCCCCGGACAGCGCCGCGAAGTACCAGGTGCCAGCCTTCAGGACCAGACCCAGCGGATCGATGGTCCATTCCCGCTCACCCTTCCAGCTCTCGTACCGCATCACCACCCGCCGGCAATCCAGCACGGCGCGGGCCAGATCGGGCAGGAACGGCGTCGGTTCGGCCACGCGGTACCAGTCGGCGGCATCCAGGTGGAAACGGTCGCCCATGCGCCCCGCCTCCTCCCGCGCCTGGGCCGGCAGGGCCAGCATAAGCTTGTTCCAGGCCCTTGCCGCCGCCTGCCCCACGCCCAGCGCACCGGCCAGCCCCGGCAGGCCGATGGTGAACATCGCCTCCGCCTCGTCACTGGCCAGCCCGGTCAGACGGGTGCGGTAACCCTCCAGAAGCTGGAACCCGCCGCCCGGCCCCCGGTCGCCATAGACCGGGACACCCGCCGCACTCAACGCGTCAATGTCGCGATAGATGGTGCGTTCCGACACTTCCAGTTCCGCCGCCATCTGCGCCGCCGTCAGGCCACCGCGCAGTTGCAGCAGCAACAGCAGCGAAAGAAGCCGGCTCGCCCGCATTTTCGCCCCCCGACAATTAACTGACACAGGATGTCAGGTATAGCGCGGCACAATGTCCCCGTCGCCCAGCAAAACGGGCAAGACCATCGGATGGAGGGAAAAATGACTGATGAGACCGGCGGCATCGCCCGCCGCCCCGTTCTGCAATCGGCCCTCGGCTTGGCCGTGGGGCTGGCCGCCACGGCGCTGCCGGCAGCGGCGGGGGATACGGCAGAGGGGCGGCCCGGCGATTTCAATTTCCTGGCCGGCGAATGGCGGATCAGCCATCGCCGGCTGAAGCCGGAAACGGGCGAATGGGATGAATTCACGGGCGAGGCCACCTGCTGGACCATCCTGAACGGGGCCGGCAGTATCGAGGAACTACGCATCCCTGCTCGCAACTTCGCCGGTGTGGGTATCCGCCTGTTCGAGACGGACCGGAAAATCTGGTCGGATTTCTGGGTGAACGCCAAAAGCGGGGTGCTGACCACCCCCGGCCTGACCGGCATCTTCCGCAATGGCGAAGGCGTGTTCGAGGCAGACGAGATGGATGGCGATCAGCCTATCAAGGTACGCGGCACCTGGGACCGCATCACGCCCAACAGCCACCGCTGGCATCAAACCGTCTCACATGACGGCGGCAAGACCTGGCAGGTGAACTGGACCATGGATTGGGTGCGGGCTTGAGGCGGAAATGGGGCGCGGCGGATCAGGCCGCGCCCTCAAACGCATCAGAATGTAAAGCGCACGCTGGCCTTCACCGGCACCGACCAGCGGCTGCCGGTATTGTTGATGCTGGCCAGCCCCAGGCCACCAATATCGGCGTCATCATCATTCAGATCACCGGAATAGCGCAGGCCCGTCTCCAGCCCCACCGACAGGGCCGGGGCCGCCTGCCACAGGAAGCCGACATCCAGCCCCGCCCCCCAGACGGTGCTGTCGCCATAAAAACGGACATTGTTCAGGGCAATGTTGGCATCGGGAATGGTGAAGGTGGCATTGATCTTATCCACCCACTGCACACTGGCCCGGCCCGCGACATAGGGATGGAAATCCCCGCCATCGGTCAGGAAATAGCGGTAGCCGGCATCCAGGCCCCAGTATTTGTAATCATCAAAGCGGCCAAATACCGGCAGGGTGGTGTTCAGCGCGGGTACAGCGGCCCCGCCCACCTGCAACCGTCCGCCATCGGCCCAGCCATAGGTCAGGGCACCAAACAGTTCCGACTGTCGATCCAGGCCATAGGCAAACTCACCCTGCACGGCATAGAGCGTGCCATAGACATCGTCGTAATCGCGCGACTGGATCTGCAGGGTGGCGGCCACCCCGGCCAGCGAGGGGTTCAGCGGCCCCAGATCGGCGACCGGGGCATTGGTGCCGCCATGGACATCACCGTCCAGGACAAATTCGGGCCCGCCGCTCAGGCTGAAGGACAATTCCCCCGCCTTGGGCGTGCCCGACGGGGCAGCCAGGGCGGGAAGGCAAAGCGCGGTGGCCAGGAAGGTACCGGCGGCAATGGCATTCTTGTTCATTATCGAAGCTCCTTGGAGGTCGGTTCCCTGGTGGCAACATGTGCGCACCTGTGCCGATCTCTACGGCGCCCCGATACGGGCGGATCAGACAACCAATGGCCTAAACGGTTCCGAAAATTGGCGGGTCTTGACTTTCCCGAACCACTACCCCCGGCATAATCCGGGTTGGAAACCGGATTACCTCTTGATGCCCTCGTCCGTCAGCACCACCACCGGATATCCGCGATATTCCGCCGGCGCCCCATGGTCGGGGCCGGCCACGCGCAGGAAGATGCGCCCTTCCCCGATGCCGGTGCCCACCACGGGGCGGCCGGCATCCGTCAGTTCCTTGAACAGGGTGCGGGCGGCATCAGCGAGGGGGTGCTTTTCGGGAATCTGCGGATCGGTCATGGGGCTTTTTGGGCTCTGATTGGGTCGGGCGACACTCTGCCCCACCCGCCTGACGGGGTCCAGCCCGGCTTTCAGACCCCGGCCCGGATGCAACCGTCCCCCCTCGTCACCGCATAACAACGGTTCCATGCGTCGGTCGCAAAACCTTCGCGATGCGCAAGAACGACTTTGGTCGCGGGGCCAATTTCGGTAACCGCGTTACATAATTCATGGTAACCGGTTACCATAAAAATGCTTACATCTTAATGCCTTATTCCCATTGGGGATTTTTGGTATCGGGAACAAAATTACCGAGTTCGCACTACAAAATTGGTACTGCGGGTGCCCGACCGATCCTGTCGCCCACCCCCACCGTTCCTTTCCGTCAGGCGGGAAAAGCCTTTCCGACCATGACGCGGCGCACCCGGAAAGCTTCACAAAGATTACCGGATGCGTCATCGTGCGAAACCATAAAGACGGCCGGCATAATCCTGAAACGGAACACCGGCACCCTGGGCCGCCTGCCGAGACTAGGAACTTTTCCAAGAGGGGGAATCGGATCGCATGAAAATCGCCATTCCGAAGGAGCGCCGGGCGCATGAGCTGCGTGTCGCAGCCACGCCGGATACGGTGCGCAAATATATCGGGCTGGGTTTCGAGGTGGTGGTGGAAACGGGCGCCGGCCTGGGTTCCGCCATTACCGATGATGCCTTCACCGCCGCCGGGGCGACCATCGCCGCCGACGTCACCAGCACCCTGACCGGTGCCGACATCATCCTGAAGGTTCAGCGTCCGCTGGCCGAGGGTGAGGGCGATGTGAATGAGCTGGCGCTGATCAAGGAAGGTGCCATCCTGATCGCCGGCCTGTCGCCCTATGGCGCGCCGGAAACGGTGGCCGCCTATGCCGCCGCCAAGATCGACGCCTTTGCCATGGAGTTCATGCCGCGCATCACCCGCGCACAGAGCATGGATATCCTGTCCAGCCAATCGAACCTGGCCGGTTACCGCGCCGTGATCGAGGCCGCGAACGAGTTTGGCCGCGCCTTCCCCATGATGATGACCGCCGCCGGTACGGTTCCGCCGGCCCGCGCCCTGATCATGGGTGCCGGTGTCGCCGGTCTGCAGGCCATCGCGACCGCCAAGCGCTTGGGCGCCGTGGTGAGCGCCACTGACGTGCGTCCGGCCACCAAGGAACAGGTGGAATCTCTGGGCGGCACCTTCGTCGCCGTCATGGATGAGGAATTCCAGCAGGCACAGACCGCCGGCGGCTACGCCAAGGAAATGTCGAAAGAGTATCAGGCCAAGCAGGCGGCCCTGATTGCCGAGACGATCAAGAAGCAGGATATCGTCATCACGACGGCCCTGATCCCCGGTCGCAAGGCCCCGATCCTGGTCACTGACGACATGCTGAAGACCATGAAGCAGGGCGCGATCCTGGTGGATCTGGCCTGTGAACAGGGTGGCAATGTCGAAGGCGCCGTGGCCGGTGAGGTCGTGGAAAAGTACGGCGTGAAGATCGTGGGCCGCATCAACATGCCGGGCCGCATCGCCGTGGACGCCTCCGCGCTGTATGCCAAGAACCTGCTGAACTTCATCACGCCCTTCGTGGACAAGGACACGAAGACGCTGAAGATGAATTGGGAAGATGACGTGGTGAAGGGCACGGGCCTGACCCGTGACGGCGCTGTTGTCCACCCGTCGTTCAACAAGCCCGCCGCCTGAGGAGCCAGATAATGATCCTTGCCAATGCGGACAGCGGTGCGGAACTGCTGAACAATCTGGATGCCGCGCGTGAGCAGGCAGTCCAATTGACCGAACGCATTTCGATGCTGGAGGCGCAGCTTGCCAATGCTGGCGGCATGCCCTTCATCGTCATCGGCCTGACCGTCTTCGTGCTGGCCTGCTTCGTAGGCTATTACGTCGTCTGGAAGGTGACGCCGGCCCTGCACTCCCCCCTGATGGCCGTGACCAACGCTGTGTCGTCGGTGATCATCGTCGGTGCGTTGATCGCTACCGGTGCCGCCGATAACGGCCTGTCCGCCCTGATGGGTTTCCTGGCTATCGTGCTGGCCAGCGTCAACATCTTCGGCGGCTTCATGGTCACACAGCGCATGCTGTCCATGTACAAGAAGAAGGCGCCATCCGGCGCCGCCAAGAAGTGATCGGGGAGGAACCATAATGCTCGTCACCGCATCGCTTCTCTATCTCGCCTCCGGCGTGCTGTTCATCCTGGCCCTGCGTGGCCTGTCCAGCCCGGAAACCGCCCAGACCGGCAACCGTTTCGGCATGATCGGCATGGCGCTGGCCATCGTCACCACGCTGATCGCCCTGCCGGCGCTCACCGGCAAGTCGCTGGAATTCACGCGTCTGGTCATGATCGTGGCCGGCATTGCCATCGGCGGTGCCGCCGGTATGGTCATTGCCAAGCGCATCCAGATGACCCAGCTGCCGCAGCTGGTGGCCGCCTTCCACTCCCTGGTGGGTCTGGCCGCCGTGTTCGTGGCCGGTGCCGCCTTCTACTCGCCCGAAAGCTTCAATATCGGCAAGACCGGCGACATCCATGTCGGCTCGCTGATTGAAATGAGCCTGGGCGTGGCCATCGGCGCCATCACCTTCACCGGCTCCGTGGTCGCCTTCCTGAAGCTGGATGGTCGCGTCAGCGGCAAGCCGCTGGTGTTCGGTGGTCAGCACATGCTGAATGCCGGCCTGGGTATCGCGCTGGTCGCCCTGATCATCCTGCTCTGCATCACGCAGTCGCCGCTGCTGTTCTGGATCATCGTCATCCTGGCCCTGGCGCTGGGTCTGCTGTTGATCCTGCCCATCGGTGGTGCTGACATGCCCGTGGTTGTGTCCATGCTGAACAGCTATTCCGGCTGGGCGGCGGCGGGCATCGGCTTCACTTTGCAGAACAATCTGCTGATCATCACCGGCAGCCTTGTCGGTGCCTCAGGCGCCATCCTGTCCTACATCATGTGTAAGGGCATGAACCGCTCGATCATCAACGTCATCCTGGGTGGTTTCGGTGGTGATGCCGCCGCTGGTGCCGCCGCCGGTGGCGCTGCCATCGACCGCAGCTTCAAGGCCGGTTCCGCCGACGACGCCGCCTTCATCATGAAGAACGCGTCCAAGGTGATCGTGGTCCCCGGCTATGGCATGGCCGTCGCCCAGGCCCAGCACGCGCTCCGCGAAATGGGCGACCTGCTGAAGAAGGAAGGCGTGGAGGTGAAGTACGCCATCCACCCCGTCGCGGGCCGCATGCCCGGCCACATGAACGTGCTGCTGGCTGAAGCCAACGTGCCCTATGACGAGGTGTTCGAACTGGACGAAATCAACCGCGATTTCGGTCAGGCCGACGTGGCCTATGTCATCGGCGCCAACGACGTGACCAACCCCGCCGCCAAGACCGACCCGGCCAGCCCCATCTTCGGCATGCCGATCCTGGATGTGGAAAAGGCCAAGACGGTGCTGTTCATCAAGCGGTCGATGGGTGCCGGTTACGCCGGTGTCGAAAACGAACTCTTCTTCCGTCCCAACACCATGATGCTGTTGGGCGACGCCAAGAAAGTGACCGAAGAGATCGTGAAGAACCTGTCGGGCAGCGGGCACTGATCGCCGCTGACTGATTGACAGGAAGTAAGGAAGGGCCGCCCTGCAAAGGGCGGCCCTTTTCCGTTGGCGGCTGGCGCGGGGCGGGGATGAAGGAAGGCAGGGTTGAGAATATGTGCCTCTCTGGCCTGCGCCGGGGAGGCAATTTCTAAGTTCCAAGCGACCGCTTGTTTAAGGTTAGAGCCACAAACTTAAATATAACTGTGGATAACTGATCCTTATTAAACTTTACGGCCGCCCCGCTCACTTCGGTGCCAGATACCGCACGGGGTGGCTATCGCGCAGATTGTCGATCCAGCCGGCGACGTGGGGCGCCACCAGATGGCGGCTGGTGGCGAAGGTGACGGGCATCAGGGCCGCGTCGGACAGCAGCAAACCCTCGGCCCGCTGCAACGCCTGGGCAAAATCGGCACGGCTGGCGGCACTGTCGGCGACGGCCATGGCCGCGTCGAAGTCGGGGTTCTGATAGCCGTTGCCGTTGCGCTGTTCCCGGCTGCGCATGATTTCCAGATACTTCTCCGGGAAGACCCAGAACCATTCGCGCAGCATCAGGTCGGGATAGGAACCATCCCGCATCCGTCCCAGGACCACCTTGGATTCCTGGTTTTCCAGCAGCGTCTTCACGCCCAGTACCGACTGCCAGCGGGCAGCGATGGCGACGGCCATCTGCTTGTTCGCCTCCTTGGTCGCATAGAGCAGCGTCAGGATCAGGGGCCGGTCGGGGCCGTACCCGGCCTGGGCATAGAGATCGCGGGCCAGCGCGTCACGCGCATCCTGTGTCCAGGCGGCCTGGGCCGGCAGGGCTGGCACGTAATCGGGCAGGCCCGGCGGCACGAAGGTAAAGGCCGGTTCCCCATCGCGCAGGATGCGCCGGGCAATCCCCTCCCGGTCGATGGTCAGCGACAGGGCCAGACGCAGGGCGCGGTTCGATTTCCACGGCTCCCGCCGCAGGTTGGGCGCGATGAAATTGATGCCGGCACGCGGGGCCAGACGGAATTCGGCGGGCAGGTTCTCGCGCACCCAGTCGATCTGGCTGGGCGGCACCGTCTCCGTAATATCCAGTTCACCGGCCCGGAACCGGCGCAGCTCTGCCTGCGTATCCTCGGTCGCATAGAACCGCACCCAGTCATATGCGACCCCTGCGGTGCCATGGAAATGCGGATTGCGGGCCACCGTCACATGTGACTGCGGCACCTGTTCCACCAGCATATAGGCGCCGTTGGAGACAAGGTTGCCGACCCGCGCGAACCCATCGCCATATTTCTCCACACTGGCCCGGTGCACGGGATATGTCGCGCGGTGATAAAGATAATCCGTGAAATTGGGCTTTCGCGCCTTCAATCGGACCTGCAAGGTGCGGTCATCCAGCGCCACCACCCCCAGACTGTCAGGCGGCAGCCGACCAGCCGCAATCTCCTCGGCATTCTGGACCGGATAAAGGAAATCCGCGAACAGCGGGCGGGTGGCCGGGTCCACGGCGCGGCGCCAGGACCAGACGAAATCCGCCGCCGTCACGGCACTGCCATCGGACCAGCGGCCATCGGCGCGCAGATGGAAGGTGTAGGTCAGCCCATCCTCACTGACGGTCCAGCGCTCCGCCGCGCCCGGCACCATGCGGCCCGCCGCATCGGGTGTCAGCAGCCCTTCGAACAGGGATGTCAGGATACGGCTGTCCCCGGCACCCACGGCCCGATGCGGGTCCAGGCTTTCACTGTCGGGACCATTGCCAACACGCAGCACCGTCTCTGCCGCCACAGGCAGCGCACAGAACAGGCAGAATAGCAAAGGCAGAAGGCGGCGCAGCATCGTCGGCCCCTGGTCCACAATAGAAACCTGCGGGCAGAGTGGCCCTTATGGCCCTCAAAGTCGAGTGTGCGCTGCGGCGAGGCGGCATTCCGTCCGGATGCTTGGGCGATGTCCTGTCAGGTCTGGGGCTGCACGATTAGCCGCCAGACATCGACAAGCGCCACCCGCCCCCGCAGGGAGAAGGCGCCGATGGGGGCCAGGGGCATGTCGATGGTGCAATTACCGGCGGCGCGGACCGTATCGTCGCTGACCAGCACGACATAGCATTCATCGCCCATCATCTCCCCGCCCAGCGCCTCCAGACGGGCCGCCGTGTTCACGGTGTCGCCGACGATGGTGTAATTGATACGGGTCGCAGCGCCGATATTGCCGACAATCACGGGGCCGGAATGCACACCGACGCGCAGGCAGACGGGCGGACGCCCGGCGACGCGGGCCTCTTCCGCCTCCTCCGCTACCACGCTGGCGATGGCATGGGCGGCACGCAGGGCGCGGGCGGCATGGTCGGGCTGTTCATCGGGCGCTCCCCAGAAGGCCATGACGGCATCGCCGATGAACTTGTCCACGGTCCCGCCCTCGGCCTCGATACAGGCGGCGATGCGGGTGAAATGCCGGTTCAGCCAGTCTGCCGTCTCCTGGGGCGACATCTTTTCCGCCATGGCGGAGAAACCCTTGATGTCGGTGAACAGGACCGTCACCTCCCGTTCTTCCGACGGGATTTCGGATTGCGCGCCGTCGCGCCGGATCAGGCGCAGGACCAGCGATTTCGGCACATAGGTCTCAAACCAGCGCAGGCCACTGATCATGGCGTTGAAGGCGGCGGCGGCGTCCGCCACCTCCCGGAACCGGCTGTCGGGCAGACGCGGCACATTCTGGAAATCCAGGTCGCGCAGGGCAACGGCAGCCCCGGACAGCAGGCGGATGCGCCGGCTGATCATCTTGCCCACGACCATGGCGGCCAGAACCGACCCGATCAGGATGCTGAACCCGACGATCAGCAGATGCTGGAACCGTTCGATCTCGCGGTCCACATCCTCTTCCCGCATCACCGCGACCAAGGTAAAGGGATGCTCGCCATAGTCGGAGATGGAACGCAGCAGATAGAAATACGAGACGCCATCCACCTCCGCCTGCCGGAACTGCACATCACTGCGCCGTTCATGCACGCGGGTATCGATCTTCTTGCCTTCGTTCCATTTCGCCAGCTTGGTCCCCACCCCATCGGGTCCGATGACGGACCAGATGGCGGCGGCGATGGGGTCGCCCACTTCCTCCAGGGTCGGCAGGGGCGGACGACCCGTGACCTTGGAGAAGTCGAACTTGCGTTCCGCCAACGCCGGGTGGGCCAGGACATAATGATCATCGAACAGGATGAAGGCGGAGATATCGTTTTCCATGCCCTTGTCGGCGTCCCGCAGGAAGCGCGACAGGCCGTTGAAGCCCACGACCGACGCGACGGCGCCGATGAACTGCCCATCCTTGCGCAGCGGGCCCTGCACCGGCATCACGGTGGTGGCGATCTCGTCGGCCCAGATCGGGTCCAGCCAATGCGGCGACCCGGTCTTCAGAACATCGGCCAGGATCTCCGCCGCGTCAGCCGGCTTGTCCATGGAAAATGCCGATTCGGTGTTGACCATGCGGGTGGCGCCCAACAGCCTGCCATCTTCTGCCCGCAGCACGCCGATGCCCGCCACCTGCGGCGTGGCGGCCAGCGCCCCGCGCGTCAGCGTCTCGATCCGATCCTGATCCTGGATCGAGACCTGCCCCATGGCCAGCAGGTTGGTCAGATAATCCACCTGATTGCGGGCCGGGTCGAGTTGGGCACGTACCCGCGCCTCCACCATGTTCATGGCCAGCTCGGCCTTGTCGGCCAGCAGATTGTAGGTGTTGCGGCCCGATGTCTGCACGCCCAGCCAGAAGACGCTGGCCACGGCCACCAGCATCAACCCGCCGAAACCCAGCGTCAGGACAAGGGTGATGGGCAGGCGCCAGCGGCCTTTATGGGCTGTCGTCTCTTCACATCCGGGCAAGGTCAGCATGGTCTTCATAGGCGCGGACGGTACAGGAGCGGGGGTAGGCCGGCAATAACCGGCCCTGTCTCAGCCTTCGATAATGGTCTTTATCCAAAGGCCGGGTCGTGGTTCCGTGCCCGGCGGGATGTTGTTCAGCACACGAAACCGTTCCTCGGCATAGTCCTTGATGGGCATGGCGGCCACGAAATCCGCCACCTTCTGGCCCGGCTTCACCTGCACCACCTTGATGCGGTATGGTTTCAGCCCCGCCTTCTCCGCCGCGGTCAGGCGGCGGAAGCCCTGGGCCGTGGACAGGAACCCGGCATCCAGGCGACCCGCCTGGTCCAGCCCCGCCGTGAACAGGAACCGGTAATAGCTGCCATTGGTGCCGGCGATGGCCACCAGCCGCGCAAAGAAGGGACCATCCTTGCCGGACAGGCGCGTAATGGCGGTGGCGGCGGGCAGCCCGTCAATGGTCAGGGAGCGCAGATCCGACAGCGGGGCGCCCTTGGCCCAGACGCTGACAATATGGTCACCGGCGCTGAAGGCACCCTGGGCCGGCGCCTCGCTGAACACCATCTGCGCGCCGTCGGGGCCGATACCCACCACAGCCTTGTCGCTGTTCAGCAGGCGGAAGCCGTTCGGCACCTCAAACCGCAGTCCCAGGCCGGGATGGGCAAAGACGCGCCCCCGGACGAAGCCATGATCGGGGCTGTCGCCATAGATCATGCCGTCGATGGCCTGCATATATTCATCCTGCCGGACCAGATAGCTGGCACCCGGCGTGACATTGGCCGCTGCCGCCGCCCGCTCGGCCCGGTCGCCCGTAGGCGGATGGGTCTGGAGATAGGAGAACTGGTCAGCCTTGCCCGCCTGCCCGGCCAGCAGAGCCTCCAGCTGTGCATGCCGGCCCATGGAGGACAGGAACCCCGCCATTTCGCGCGGATCATAACCCGCCGCCGTCATATAGCGGATGCCCAGATTGTCGGCCTGCAGCTCCTGCCCGCGGGAGAAGCTGGCGAGCGCCGCCTGCGCGCCCTGCTGCGCCATCTGGCCCACCTGCTGCCCCAGGAAGATGCCGGCCAGCACCGCCCCGCCCTGGGCCAGCACGCCGCGTCCGTAGCGGTCGGCGGAATGACGGGCGGTAACATGGCCGATCTCGTGCCCGACCACGCCCGCCAGTTCCGCCTCGCTGTTGGCCAGCGCCATCAGGCCGCGGCTGACATAGACATAACCGCCGGGCAGGGCGAAGGCGTTGATGATGGGGCTGTCCAGCACCGTGAAAGTGTAGCGGGTGCCGGGAATTTCCGTCTTGGCCGCCAGCTGCTGTCCCAACCGGTCGACATAGGCCTGAACCTTGGCATCGGCGTATTTGCCACCGAATTCCTTCAGCATCTCCGGATGCTGCTGCGCGCCGATGGCCGCTTCTTTTTCCGGCGGCATCAGGCCCGTCATCTGCCGGTCACCCGTGACGGGGTTGGTCGAACAGGCCGCCAGATAAAGCGGCAGCAGCAGGGGCAGAAGCAGTTTCGGGGCGCGGCGGGCCATGGTTTTTCCTTCCCGGTCGGTCGGTTCAACAACCCTTATGCCAAAGGGCGGGCCGGCGTGGGAAGTCATCCGGTTGGCGAAACCGGCTCAGCCTTTCGCGCGGCTCAGCTCCAAAGTCATGAATTCCAGACGCCGTGCCACGTCGCGCAGCATGGGCAGGGCGATGCGGGGAAACTCCTCCATCAGCCGGAAAAAGGCGTCGCGCCCGATGCGCAGGGTGGCGACATCGCCGACAGCAAAGGCCGTGGCCATGCGTGGCCGGTCGCACAGGATCGACACCTCACCGATGATGCCGCTACCGGTGAAGGTACCCAGGTCGATAGGGCCGGATTGGGTGTCGATCACCATATCCACCCTGCCCTCCAGGATGACATAGGCGGCGTCCGACGCCTCGTCCTGGCGGAACAGGGCGTCGCCGTCACGAAAGCAGGCGGGTTCGCTGGTGAAGGCCAGCAGCTTCAGCTGTGCCGTCTCCACATCCTTGAACAGGGGCAGGCGCCGAAGCGCCTCGACCTGCGCGGTCAGGCTGGCGATCAATCTTCCCTCCCTGTGGCGCCGGTTTATGATGGGGCGCCTTGTTATATAAGTGGTGCCGCAACCGCCCCCCTCTGTCCAGCCCTAGCCCACCATGACCCTTGCCCAATATCCGCAACCGATCCTGTTCCGGGCACAGCCGATGCGGCCGGGCGACGTGCCCGCACGGCTGGACCAGGCGGAAATGCTGACAAGGGAAGGGGCAGTGATGCTGGCCTGGGGTGGCCTGCCCCTCACCATAACGCCGCCGCCCGGCGTGACACTGACGCCGCTGCCCGGCGCGCAGGAAAGCGCGGAGGAGCCGGGCCTGATGCTGGATGCCGACGGCCATGTGGCCAACCAATCGTGGAAGAAACGGCGGGCGGCAGCCCTGCTGGCCCTGTTCGCCGGCATGCGGCCCCGCCTGATCGTGCTGGATGGCGCGCCCAGCCTGTTCCGTTTCGAACTGCGCCCCCTGCTGGAAATGGCCCGCCGCCGCGATCCGGCGCCGGCGGTCAGGGTCTGGCCGGAGGGTGCGGTGATCGGGCTGGAACTGGCGGGTTTGGTGGGTTAGGCACAGTCGAGATTCATGTCAGCTTCAGAAAATCCGCCTCCCCGGCGAAGGCCGGGGAGGCGACTTATCAACGTCAGCAAATACTCTCGTTGTCCCCTTGGATCAGATCACCAGCCGCCTAGACCGCCCCCTCAGGATGGAACATATATCCCGTCCCCCGGATGGTGCGGATATAGCCGGGATGGTTGGGATTGACCTCGATCTTCTTGCGCAGGCGGGTGATACGCACATCAATGGCGCGGTCGAACGGTTCTGCCTTGCGCGTATGGGCCAGTTGCAGCAGCTCATCACGGCTCAGTACCTGATTGGGCCGCTGCACCATGACCGACAGAAGATCGAATTCCATGGCCGTCAGGTCCACGACCCGGCCATCGGGTTCATGCACCAGCACCCTGTCATCCCGTTTCAGCAGCCAGGGGCCGAACCGGATATGCAGGTCACCGGCGGGCAGCGGCGAAACCGCCCGGACCGTGCGGCGCAGGACGGCCTTCACCCGTGACAGCAATTCACCCAGGTCGAACGGCTTGCAGACATAATCATCGGCCCCCAGATCCAGCCCGGCGCTGCGGTCCCGCGGGCTGGTGGCGCCCGTCACGATGATGATGGGCGGGCAATCGGCGCCGCGTTCGCGCAGCCATTGCATGATCGTGTAGCCATGATCATCCGGCAGCCCGATATCCAGGATCACCAGATCGGGCGTGCCTGCCGCCATCTGGGCACGGAAACTGGCCCCGTCGGGGGCCGCCAGGATGGTAAAGCCCTGACCGGACAGGAACTCGGTCAGCATGCCCCGTAAATCGCTGTCATCCTCGACAATGGCGATCGTCTGCGCGCCCATGGACGTACCGATAAAAATGGTTAACGGGATGCAGTAAGGGCAAAATCCCGTTGCCGTCAACGAGTATACGATTCCAGCCTGCTTACCGACGCCAGAAAGCAGAACGGCCCGCCTTTCAGGGAGGGGCCGTTGCAATCATCGGGGTCTGCCGGACGGGATTAGGCCGGCGGCAGGGTCAGGCACTTCTGCCCGGCCTTCGACAGTTGCGCGCAGGCGCGGCGCGCCGTCTTCTCATCCAGGCCGGTCAGGCGGGCGCGGTACAGGGTGCCCTTGGCCGTGGACACTTCCATCAGGTGCGGCGTGGCGCTGTCCAGAAGGGTGCCTGCCTTCTGCGTGGCCTGGTTCACGGCCCGCTGGCTCTGCATCTTGTCATTATAGGCGCCGACCTGGATGGCCCAGCCGCCATTGGCCCGCGATGCCGGCACGCTGGCAACCGCCGGAGCGGCATTGGCGGTGCCGACAATGCTGTCGGACACGGCGGCCACCACAGCCTCAGGCGCCGTCGGCTTCGCGCGGGTCTTGCCCTTGGTGGGCTTGGACTGGTTGCTGGCCACCAGCATGGGCGCGCCGCGCTTGCCGGTGAAGGCATCGTCCAGAAGGTCGGCCATATGGTTGTCGCGCCAGGTACCGGTCTGGCCGCCGAACACCACACCGATCAGGCGGCGGCCATTGCGCTCTGCCGAAGCAGCGAGGTTGAAGCCGGACGCCCGGATATAACCGGTCTTCAGCCCATCCATGCCGTCATACCGGCTCATCAGCCGGTTATGGTTGCGATGGACAGCACCCTTATAGGTGAAGGAAGACGCGGAGAAGTACGGGTAGTATTTGGCGTGATCATAGATCAGGCTCTGCGCCAGCCGCGCGAAATCACGGGCCGTGGATAGCTGACCGGCATTGGGCAGGCCAGAGGCGTTGCGGAAGGTGGTGCGGGTCATGCCCAGCTGGCGCGCGCGGTCGGTCATCATGCGGGCGAAATTCGCCTCGCTGCCGCCCAGCGCCTCCGCCAGGACCACGGCGCAATCATTGGCCGACTTGGTCACCAGCGCCTGGATGCACTGTTCGGTGGTCACGCTGTCGCCCGGCTGCAGACCCAGCTTACTGGGTTCCATGTTGGAGGCATGGCGGGAAACTGCCAACGGCTGGTTCAGGCGGATCTTGCCGGCATCCAGCGCATCAAAGACCAGATGCAGGGTCATCATCTTGGTCATGGAGGCCGGGAAATTACGGGTATCGGCGCTGGCTTCATGCAGCACCTCCCCCGTCTTGGCGTCAATGACGATGGAGGCATATTTGGCGAGTGCCGCGACGGGGGTGGTAATACTGACCAGGGCCGCAAGGGCGACGGCGGTCACCATTCTGCGGGAACGGTCTGTAGAGCGCCGCCATACCGTCGTGAATCCCATGCCCAGTCCCCCTGCACACCGTCTGATGTCTCGCTTTCCGGCAAAGCTAAAGGCGATGATTATCAATGTCTAGCGGGAAGTCGTTAAGAAACGCCTTCACATCCGCCAAATTACGGCTTCATTTCAAGGACCTGCCCATAGGGCATACCCGCTTAGGATTGCTTCAGGCCTTGGCACTGGGGCGGTCGGCAATGCTGGCCAGCCAGCGCTGGATATTGGGCATCGCCTCAAGCGTGATCGCGCAAAGGCGTGGAAAGAAGGTCAGGGTGGTGTAGGCGGTGATGTCGGCGATGGTGAAACGGTCACCCGCGATGAATTCCGTCTGCCCCAGATCCTTGTCCAGCCGCGCCAGACGCTTCTCCGCCTGTGGCTTCTGCGCCTCGGCATAGGCGGGCACCTGACATTCCAGAGCGGCCATCTTGGGATGGGTGTGGCGGAACACGCTGGCCAGGGGCAGCAGCAGTTCGAATTCCATCCGCCGCTGCCACATCTCAATCAGGGCGCGTTCCTTGGCATCCCGTCCCATCAGGTTGGGTTCGGGATAGAGTTCCTCCAGATACCGGCAGATGGCGACGCTTTCGGAAATGACGGTGCCATCCTCCAGTTCCAGGGCCGGAACCCGGCCGCTAGGCACCCGCGCGCGGTAATCGGGCGACAGATGTTCCCCCTTGCCGATGGTCACCAGCCGGCGTGGAATATCCACCCCCTTTTCCGCCAGGAACATGCGCACGCGGCGTGGCGTTGGGGCGATCGCGTCATCATAGAGCAGCATGGCATCCTCCCGTTGTTATGACTTCAGCTCACAATGCAGGGTTCAAAGCCGGCAATCCATGGCGTCAATGTGGCAAGTGCTTCGGAATCCGGCGAAAGCGGGGTGATTTCGTGACTTCCGCATCAAGGCGGGAACCAAGGCTTTTCCTCGTTGTTTTTCCCTCGAAGCCGCCCGGGATGGGACGGCACGACATGCAACGGAGGGACATTATGTCGAAGATCAAATTCGTTCTGGCTACCACCGCCGCCATCATCGCCTTCCCGGTTCTGGCCCATGCCGCCAAGACTGACAAGGGTTTGGAGAACCTGTCCGGTGTGGGACAGGAAGCGGTCGCCATGTATGACAAGCTGCAGGGCTCCAAGGCCCTGGCCATCGCCGATGATGGCGCCGTCGGCTATGCGTCGGGCGTTGACAGCGGTGAGGCCCGAATCGCCGCCCTGGCCCGTTGCGCCGAGGTGACGCGTGAGACCTGCCGCGTGATCTCCGTCGATGGTCAGGCCGTGACCGGCGGCAGCACGCTGGGCGAACTGGCCCGCAACCACACCGACGCCGCCGACCTGCGCGGCGAGGTCGTGGCCGACTATGAAAAGGCCGCCGGCGCCAAGGCCCTGGCCATGTCGGATGACGGTGCCTTCGGCTGGGTGGTCCGCGATAGCGAGGAACAGGCCCGTGCCGACGCCCTGATCCAGTGCGAGGCGAGCGGCACCAACTGTTCCATCCAGGCGTCTTCTGCCGGCGCCACCGCGGTGCAGTAAACCGGTCCAGTGATGGACAAATCGTGGCCGGGCGGGGATCACCCCGCCCGGCCCTGTTTATTTTTGGCGTCCCGCGCGCTAAGCCTTTCTCAGCAAACGGGGCGGCAAGCCCCGGCCAGAGATAAGCAAAGGGGACAAGCCATGCGGCGCATCGGTGTGATCGGGGCCGGGGCCTGGGGAACGGCGCTGGCCATGGCGGCGGCCCGTGCCGGGGCCGAGGTGGTGCTGCAAGCGCGTGAAACCGACGTGGTCGAAAGCGTGAATGCGCGGCATGAGAACAGCCTGTTCCTGCCCGGCATCCCGCTTGACCCCGCCATCCGCGCCACCGCGTCCATGAGTGAGGCGGCGGATGCCGATGCCCTGCTGCTGGTCACCCCGGCACAGCATCTGCGCACCGCCTGCCGGGCGTTGAAGCCCGACCTGAAGCCGGGCGTGCCCGTCATCATCTGCGCCAAGGGGATCGAGATCGAGACCGGCAGCCTGATGAGCGAGGCGGCAGAGGCCGAACTGGGCAGCCAGCCCGTGGCCGTGCTGTCCGGCCCTACCTTCGCGGCAGAGGTTGCCAAGGGTTTGCCCACCGCCGTGACGCTGGCCATCCGGGACGAGGCGCTGGGCCGCCGCCTGCTGGCGGCCTTGGGCGGGCGCACATTCCGCCCCTATCTGTCGGATGATCTGGTGGGGGCACAGGTGGGCGGGGCCGTGAAGAATGTGCTGGCCATCGCCTGCGGAATCGTCCATGGCCGCAACCTGGGCGACAATGCGCGCGCCGCCCTGATCACGCGCGGTCTGGCGGAAATTGCCCGGCTCGGCGCGCGACTGGGCGCACGGGCCGAAACCCTGATGGGCCTGTCGGGCCTGGGCGACCTGACCCTAACCTGTTCGTCCCTGCAATCCCGCAACATGTCCCTGGGCGCGGCCCTGGGTCAGGGGCGCAGCCTGGAGGAGGTGCTGGGCGAGCGGCGTTCGGTGGCCGAAGGCGTCTATACCGCCCGCGCCGTCACGAAACTGGCGGCTGCCAAGGGCGTGGACATGCCGCTCTGTCAGGCCGTGGACGCCCTGCTGAACCATGGCGCCGACCTGGACGCCATCATCGACGCCCTGATGACGCGGCCCTTCAAGACGGAAACGGTTTAAGGGAAAGCGGGGCGGCCCAACCGGACCGCCCCACCCCGCTACGGCTTAGTGCCGGAAATGGCGCATGCCGGTGAAGACCATGGCCAGCCCACGCTCGTCGGCGGCGGCTATCACCTCTGCGTCGCGCATGGACCCGCCCGGCTGGATCACCGCCGTCACGCCGGCATCGGCGGCGGCCAGCAGGCCATCGGCAAACGGGAAGAAGGCGTCCGACGCCACGACCGAACCCTTGGTTCCCGCCTCTTCCAAACCGGCGGCCTTGGCAGCGTCGGCGGATTTCCAGGCGGCGATGCGGCTGCTGTCCACGCGGCTCATCTGCCCGGCACCGATGCCCACCGTGGCCCCGGCCCTGGCATAGACGATGGCGTTCGACTTCACATGCTTGCCCACGCGGAAGGCGAACAGCAGGTCGGCCAGTTCGGCCTCGCTGGGCGCGCGCTTGGTGACGACCTTCAGGTCGGCCTGGGCAATGCGGCCATTGTCGCGGGTCTGCACCAGATAGCCGCCGGAGACACTCTTCACGAACAGGCCTGGTTCCGCCGGGTTGGGCATGGAACCGGTCAGCAGCACGCGCAGGTTCTTCTTTGTGGCCAGGAAGGCCTTCGCCGCCTCGTCCGCGTCGGGCGCGATCACCACTTCGGCGAACAGCTTGGCGATCTGCTCGGCGGTGGCCGCATCCAGGGTGCGGTTCATGGCGATGATGCCGCCAAAGGCCGACACGGGATCACAGGCCAGGGCGCGCGTGTAGGCGTCCAGCAGAGTATCGCCCTCGGCCACGCCACAGGGATTGGCATGCTTGATGATGGCGATGGCCGGGCGGTCAAACTCCGACACCAGCTCAAACGCTGCATCCGTGTCGTTCAGGTTGTTGTAGGACAGTTCCTTACCCTGCAGCTGCGTCGCGGTGGCGATGCCGGGGCGCTTGTCGCCGGTCGTGTAGAAGGCCGCCGACTGGTGCGGGTTCTCGCCATAGCGCAGGGTCTGACGCAGCTCCCCGCCGAAGGTCAGGCGCTGGGGATATTCCTGGCCCAGTTGACCCGCGAACCAGCGGGAAATGGCGGCATCATAGGAACCGGTGCGGGCATAGGCCTTGGCCGCCAGGGTGCGGCGGAAGGACAGGGTCGTCTGGCCGTCGTTGGCCTCCAACTGGCTCAACAGCTCGGCATAGTCCGACGCATCGGTGACCACGGCCACGAAATCATGGTTCTTAGCGGCACCGCGGATCAGGGACGGGCCACCAATATCGATATTTTCGATGCAGGTCTCAAAATCCGCACCCTTGGCCACCGTCGCCTCGAACGGGTACAGGTTCACCACCACCAGATCGATGCCGGGGATGTCGTGGGCCGACATGGCGTCGGTATGGGTGGGGAAGTCACGGCGGGCCAGGATGCCGCCATGGATCTTGGGGTGCAGGGTCTTGACGCGGCCATCCATCATTTCCGGAAAACCGGTATGGTCGGACACTTCCGTCACGGCGATCCCGGCATCGGCCAACGCCTTGGCAGAACCACCGGTAGACAGGATATGAACGCCGCGCGCGGCCAGGGCCTTGCCCAGATCGATCAGGCCCGTTTTGTCAGAGACGGAGATGATGGCGCGGCGGATAGGGACGAGATCGATGCTCATGGGTCGTGATCCTGGCGGATGGTACATGGAACAAACGGAACCGGGCCGATCCATCTGGACCGGCCCGGGGATGAGAGTGCACCCGTAGGCGCATTAACTATCTATATCGCTGCCTTCGCGGCGCAGGCCCCATTTCACCAGGGTTTCCCCCGGCTGCGTGGTGCCGCGCAGCACGATCTGAGTGGTCGCCCGTGGATCGGCGCCCTGCCCCAGATAGACGCTGTCAGTGGTCTCGATCTCCGCTCCGCTAGCCCGGAACTTCCACAAGGCGCCGGATGGCAGGCGCAGAAGCAGTGCCGCCTCATCCTCCAGCATGGCAACACGCACGCTGGGATGCAGGTGGAAGCGGACGGCAAATTCATGGCTGGCGGAACCGGCCAACCGATCCTGGCCGCGCAGATCCTCTCCGCTTTCGGCCAGGAACAGGCGGCGGAAATGGATAAGGCTGCCCCGGTCACCATACCCATCATGATAGGCATCGACCAGGGTACCGGCGTCGCCATCCTGGCGGTCGACATGGACATTGGCGGGGCGCCGGGATAACCCGCCCTCATCATTCACGCCGCTGGAATTGGTATCATCGATGGTCAGCGTGGAATGCGCCGCGGTGGCGGCCAGGGCGGCGCGCCATGGCCCCTGGTCGCCCGGATGCGCCCCGCAATTCACAATCAGGCGTTCACGCCCGATGCTCATCTCAAACGACAGGGTGCCGGCATGGGCATGTTCATCCAGGCCAGGTGCCGGCGGTAGACCCGTATCCATCAGGATACAGGTGCGGCCCGCCGTGATGCGTTCAAACCCGATATGCGGGGTGGATTTCAGCGGACGGCCCCGCGCATCGGCCTGCCCCAGGACAGTGTCGATCAGCACCGCCTCGCCTTCCTGCGCACCATTGAACAGGGCAAGGCCCCCGTCGCCATGGCGGAAGAAACGCAGGGTCGGGGTCATGCGGTCGATGGCGTGCTGCACCGCCTCGGGCACATCTTCGCGCCCGGCCCGGCAACAGCCACGGATATCGATCAGGTGGCGCAGCACCAGAAGCTGGGCCGCCGGCGAATGTTCGACATGGCCGCCATCGGGCAGCACCTGCTTCGGCAGTTCCCGGTTCAGCAGGGCGCGGGCCCGTTCCGCGGCGCGCGACAGGCCCGACAGGCACAGGCCACCATAGACCATGCCCTTCAGCGTACCCAGCAGCGCCGCCCCTTTCAGCCGTCCCGGAACCGTATGTTCCAGAAACCGGACCTGACGGGCCAGACTGTCAAACACGCGGGCGCGCAGCTCATCATCGGCGCTGGCCAGGAAGAAATCATGCTGGCCGATCCAGGCCGTGACGCGGGTGGCCAGCACATCGGGCGCCCAGGCCACGGGATGCCAGCGCTTCCCGAACATGTCCAGCCAATGGCTGACCAGTACCCGCGCCTGCCGCCGGGCCGCATCACCGCCCGTGGCGCGCAGATGGCGCAGCCAGTCGAAACCATGCATTTCCGCCAGCCAGGGGGCCGACGCCGTCGGTTCCAGCCAGGGCGGCATCTCGCCCGAAAAACCCTGCCCGGCAAAACGGAAGCGATTGTTCAGCAGATCCTGCCCATGATGGGCATCGCCGGGCCAGGGATCGGGCGGGACCAGCGACAATTGCCTGGGCGCCGGCCCTGACAGGGCCATCATCTGGTACAGGCCGGTCGCGCGGTACCAGCCGCCCGACCCTGGCTTGAACCTTTTATGCGCCATGCCCCCGGCCATGCTGCGCGATCAACCGTTCTGGCCGCGCAGGGCGCGCATATTGGCTTCATAGGCCGACGGCCCACCGACAAAGGTCGCCGTACCAGCCACCAGCACATCGGCACCTGCCGCAATGCACTGCTTGGCCGTCTCGATATTCACACCGCCATCGACCTCCAGGTCGATCTGCCGGCCGCCCTGAGCGTCCGACACGGCGTTGATGCGGCGGCGCAACTCGGCAATCTTGTCCAACTGGGACGAAATGAAGCTCTGTCCGCCAAAGCCGGGATTGACCGACATGACCAAAACCAGATCCAGATCACCCAGCAGATAATCCACCATCGACAGCGGCGTATGCGGGTTCAGCACGATGCCCGGCTTCTTGCCCAGAGACCGGATCAGTTGCACCGTGCGATGCGGGTGCGCACCGGCCTCGGGATGGAAGCTGATAATGTCCGCCCCGGCATCGGCGAAGGCCTGGATGAAGTTATCGACCGGTGCGATCATCAGATGCACGTCGAAGACCTTGGCCGTGTGCGGGCGCAGGGCCTTCACAACACCGGGGCCGATGGTGATGTTGGGCACGAAATGCCCGTCCATCACATCGATATGGATGTAATCCGCACCGGCGGCGTCGATGGCGCGCACCTCCTCACCCAGGCGGGCAAAGTCGGCGGACAGGATGGACGGGGCGATCTTGACGGGCTTGGTCATCATGGACCCGGTTGGTATCAACATCAGGCCCCGCCGACAAGCCGGGTTCGGCGCATGAAAGGCCGGTTATCGACACATGGCGGTTGGTCAAGGGGCCGGGTAGAGCCATTGCAAACCCTGGATCAGACCCACGGGAAACGTCGTTTCGTGATAGGTGCCTTGGGACACTTCCGATGTGACCTGCAGACCTTGATATTTGCGCGCCCGCAGGCGTTTGGCCATATCCTGCTGATCAGCCACCATATCACGACTTTGATTATAGCGTTTATCGCCGGGCTTGGCCGCCTCGAACGACCCGGTGGTCATATAGACCCTGGCCTTCAGGTCCTTGTGACCCTTGGCATAATCAGCCTCCAGCGTGCGCAGGGCATAATCCTTGTACCAGATGGACGGGCTGGTCAGGATATAGCTGCTGAAATGCTGCGGCTGGGTGAACAGCACCCACAGGCCGAACAGCCCGCCATAGGACTGGCCCACCAGGGTACGGCGGGCCGGGTCGATGCGGTAGGTGTTCTCAACCAACGGCATCGCCTCGTTCACCAGGAAATCCAGATAGGCCTGCGCCCCACCGCCAAGCCGTCCGCCGCCAGCATTCTCGTCGATCCAGGGCGTCAGGTCGCGGCGGCGGCTGTCCATGCCATTCTCGCCCTTGGCGGTGGGCAACCCGACCAGGATGAATTCTTCCAGCCGTTTCAGATTATGGGCCAGCCGCGTGATGCCCGACGCCACCTGGAACGTATAATCGCCATCGGTCAGGTACAGCACGCCATAGCGCCTGCCTGCATTCTTCGGGTCCGCATATCCCGGCGGCAGCTTCACATAGAGATCGTAGGTTCGGCCATTCTGCGCCGATGTCACGGTATGGACGCTGGTGCGTTCGACCTGATAGGCGGGAAGGCTTTCCTGGGCGTGGGACGCCGGAATGGTGAACAGCAGGGCGGCGGCCAGAAACCAGGCAAAACGCATTCGGGATTTCCCCATCGGGTTGCAGAGATGAGGTCTGTGTATGAATTTCCAGATTGCCCGGTCAAGCGCCGATCCTGGCCGGGCAAGGCTACTGGATCGGTGATAACTTCGATGATCCCTTGCCGGAAATGACCCGTTCGACCGCATGTTGATCGCGCAGGCCAGGATGGAGGCTTTGCTGCTGGTGACGGCGGATGCAATGATCCCAACCTATGAGGTCAAGACCCTGTCGGCGCGGGCGTGAGAAAGGGTGGTCCCATGGTTGAGGTGCATGTCATTCCGGCACTGACCGACAATTACATTCACATCCTGCATGACGCGGCCCATGGCATCACCGCCGTGGTCGATCCGGGGGAGGCAGGGCCGGTGCGTGCCTTTCTGGCCGACCGCGGCTGGCGGCTGACCCACATTCTGGCCACCCATCATCATGGCGACCATATCGGCGGCATCAACGACCTGCGCGCCGACAGCCACGCCACCCTGATCGGCCCCAGGGCGGAGGTCGATCGCATTCCCGAAATGGACGCCACCTATGGCGATGGCGACCGCTTCACCCTGGGCAGCCAGACCGTCCATGTCTTCGACACGCCGGGCCATACGCGTGGCCATTGTACCTTTTTCTGTGAGGAGGCACGGCTGCTGTTCAGCGGCGATACAATGTTCTCGCTCGGCTGCGGGCGTCTGTTCGAAGGTACCCCAGCGCAGATGTGGGACAGCTTGTCAAAGCTACGCGACCTGCCCCCCGAAACCCGGATTTATTGCGGGCATGAGTATACGGCCAGCAATGCCCGTTTCGCCCTGTCCATCGACCCGGACAATCTGGCCCTGAAGGCCAGGGCGGAGGAGGTGGCGGCATTGCGGGCCAAGGGCCTGCCCACCATTCCCGCCCGCCTGTCGAACGAACTGGCGGCCAATCCCTTCCTGCGCGCCGATGACCCGGTGCTGGCGGCCCATTTCGGCCTGACCGGGGCGCCGCAGGCCAACATCTTCGCCGCCATCCGTAAGGCGAAGGATGATTTCCGGGGATGATCCCGCCCCCGCCGCCCCCATACCTTGCTGGCCATCCCTGGCGCAATGGTTTGAACCGGCTTCGAAACGAAATAGCTTTCTAGAAACCCTTCCGCCAACGGAATGAATTTCATGAACCATCTGACGCCAAGGAAGATCATTGACCTGCTGGACATGCGCCCGCATCCCGAAGGCGGCCATTATGTGGAAACCGTCCGGGCGGCCAGCCCCGATGGCGGCCGGGCGGCGCATACCGCCATCTATTTCCTGTTGCAGGCGGGGGAATATTCCCACTGGCACCGGGTGCTGGATGCCGATGAGATCTGGCATTTCCATGCCGGCGCGCCGCTGGTCCTGACCATGTCACCCAATGGCCATGATGCCTCGGCCCACCATCTGGGCGGCGATCTGGCCGCTGGTCACCGGCCCCAGATCATCGTGCCCGCCGGTCACTGGCAGACGGCGGTCAGCCTGGGGGCCTGGACGCTTGTGGGATGCACCGTGGTGCCGGGCTTTGAGTTCGCGAAGTTTGAACTGGCCCCACCGGACTGGCGTCCCACACCACGCGCACCATCAGGAGCCTGACCGCTCCCCCCGCCGCCAGCGGAACAGCACGCGGCCCAGCGGGGCCAGCATGGCGCCCAGCATGACGATGGCAACCACCTGGATCGCCACCAGCAGGGGGGCATCCAGATCGTCATGGATCATCCGTTCCCCGAACACGGCCATGCCGCCCCCGGCGATCAGCAACAGTGCCATCATCCGCACCGGCGCCACCGGTGCCGCGCGACGCATGTCGGCGGCCAGGAATAGGGCCGACCCGATGGAGATGACGGGAAAGCACCAGGGGCAGAACAAGTGCACCAGTTCCGGCATCTCCTGCGCCGCCGCATCCTGATGCCCGCTTTCCCACAGGACCAGCATCCAGAACAGGGCGGCCGGCAGCCAGATCAGCCGTTCCCAGCCGCGCCGTCCCGGCACGGAAAAGGAAATGGCCGCGAACCCGGCCAGCAGCGCCGTCACCAGCGCCAATCCCTGTTCCGCCAGCCAGTCGGCCCGCGTCACCACCAACGACAGGTCGCCGCGCACCCCATGCCAGGTGGTGGCCAGCAGCATCAACCCGATGGACAGGACGGCCCAGCGCAGCAGCCGCAGAACCGGCGGCGGTAGACGGCGGGCGGGGGTACCCTCCGCGCTCAACCGGTCGATCAGGTGGCTTACGTCAGCCATGGTCCACATCCTTCCGCAACAATTGCCGCAGCCCCGCGATCCCACGATGCACGGCCACCTTCAACGCCCCGACGCTGACGCCGCTGGCCTCGGACGCTTCCTTCAAACTCATGCCCTGGACCTTCAACATGTCGATGGCCACCCGCTGCCGCTCCGGCAATTGCGACAGAAGCGGGCCCAGATTGACCGTTGGCGGCACATCCGCCTCTGGCTGCGGCACCGTATCGGCAAGGCCGTCATCGAATTCCGTCTCCACGGCCCGGCGGCGATAGGTGCGGCGCAGGGCATCCGACAGCCGGTTGCGCGCAATGGAACCCAGCCAGGGCCCCACCGGGCGGCCCGGCTGATAGGTGGGCAGTGCCTGGTGCAGGGCCAGCAGCGCATCCTGCACGAAATCCTCCAGATCGGCGGGCCGGGCCAGCTTGCCACGCCCCACCGCCCGAACCAGGGGCACGGCGGCGCGCAGAAAGGCGCCATAGGCCGCGCGGTCGCCCTCCTGCGCGGCGGTCAGCAACCGGCCCAGATCGGCATCCTTGTCCGTCACCAGAACCCCATCCGGCCCGTTCCTGTCACTTGGGCGGCTGAGAGGGTTTGGCAACGCCGTGTTCTTCCAGGAAGGCCTTGAATTTCTTGGCATCCAGGAAATAGAGGTCAAGGCATTCATTGAACTTGTCCGGGTCCTTGATGGCCTTGCAGAGCTGTTCGGCTTCTTCGTTCGCTGTCTGCTTCTGCGCCTTTTCCGAGGCACTCATGCCGGGCGCGCTGTTCTGTGCCAGGGCCGGCGGGACAAGGGCCAGCAGCAGCGCCGGCAGGAAGGGCAGGAAGGGCAGGAAGCGGCGGAAAGGGCGCATGCGTCACCTCGCAATCTGGACAGGATCAAGCAGGCGTCGCCACAGGCCGCGCAAGGCCGCATCCAGCGACAACAGCCCCGGCCCCGTCAGGAACAGGACCAGCCCCACCATGATCCATGGAATCTGTTCCGCCGCAATGGCGATACCGTTCTCGATCCCCTGCGGCGTGCGTCCGATCACCAGGAACAGCACCGCCGACATCACCGCCAGCCCCGCCGCCCCGACACGGCCCGCCAGCCCCAGGGCCAGCAGAAGGCTGAGCACGATCTCCGCCCCCGTGGTCAGGGGGGCCGAGATGCCGGCAGGCAGGAAGGGTACCGGATGCACATCGGTGAACAGAAAGGCCTGACTGTCCCAGGTGAAGACCCGGTGCCAGCCGGCGGTGGCGAACGGCCAGGCCAGCCAGAGCCGTCCCGCCAGCAGCAGCAATCCCCCGCCCCAGCGCACAAGCGCAGCCGCCCCCACCGTGGGGCCAGGATCGACCAGAAAGCGCAGCGTTGTGCGGATCATGGTTGCTCACCATCGGTTACGGCGGCGATCAGCCCATGGCCGAGCAGCAGCGCCAGCAGCGGGGAAAGCGCAGCGGCATCCCGCAGATGCCCAGCCGCCGTCAGAAGATCGGCCCCGTCAGACAGGACCTGGACAAAGCCACCGGCGTCGGGCGGCAGCACGGTCGCCGCCACCAGCAGGTCCGGCCCGCGCCAGATCAGCGCCACCGCGTCCGGTCCCGCCAGCGGCAAGGGGGCTGCCACCCCCTTGATATCCGCCCGCCCCTCCCACCAGGGGCCAAGAACGGGCAAGGGACCAGCCAGCAGTGCCGAAGACGGCACCAGCGACAGGCGCAGGCGGGTCAGCGCATCGGGGGCGAAAGCCCCCAGCGCCGCTGGCCCCACGGGATCGGCGTCGGCAGCGAAATAGGCCAAGTGTGCCGCCCAGTCGGCGGCAGCCAGCACGGGCAGATCACCGGTCAGGTCGGCGCCGAACCCCTCCCCATAGGCCGACAGCATGGCCGGTCCCGGCGGGTGGGTCCGCAGATGGCGTTTTGCCGCCTCCGCAAAGGCATCCGCGCCCATCACCCGTTCCACACTGGGATAGACCTGGGCCAGGACACCGGTCAGGGAAGCCGTGACGGTGGCTGTATGAATGAACAGGGCCTTGTCGACCGGCACCGCAGCGGGGCGCAGAAAGGGCAGCGCGCGGGCAAACGCGTCGGCATCGCCATAACAGGCCCCCAGCATGGCGCGTTGCAGGTCGATCAGCATGATGCCGCCCTCCGCACCGCATCCGCCTTCGCCGCCTGGGCCAGCAGTACCGGCAGCGGCGGCAGGGCCGTATCCCATTCCACCAGGGTGGGGCGCGGCCCGAACTGGCGGGTGGCAAGATCATACAGCGCCCAGACCGGGTCCGGCACGGCACTGCCATGATCGTCGATCAGCAGGGTGGCACCATCGACATCCAGGCTGGCATGGCCGGCCAGATGGATTTCCCCCACCGCGTCACCGGGAAAGTGCCGCAGCAGCCGTGCCGCGTCCTGCCCCCGGTTGCGGGCCGAGACATAGAGATTATTGAGGTCCAGCAGCAGGCCGCAGCCCGTGCAGGCCACCAGTGCCGCCAGGAACTCCCCCTCCTCCATCTGGTCCTCCTGGAACCGCAGATAGACGGACGGGTTTTCCACCAGCAGACGCCGGCCCAGCGCATCCTGCACCCGCGCTACATTGCCGGCGACGATATCCAGCGTCTCCGCCGTGAGCGGCAGGGGCAGAAGGTCGGGCACATGCGTGCCGGAAAGCCCGGTCCAGGCCAGATGGTCCGACACCATCGCCGGCTCAAACCGCGCATAAAGCGCCTTCAAGCGGGCCAGATGCTCCCCATCCACGCCATCGGCAGCACCCAGTGACAAGGCCACCGAATGAAAGGAGATGGGGTATTCCTGACGCAGCCTTTCGAGCTGCGCCAGACGCGGACCGCCGGGAACCAGATAGTTTTCCGCATGCACCTCCAGCCACCCGACCTGCTGCTTCGCCGCCAGGAAATCCGGCACATGCAGGTGCCGAAGCCCGACGCCGGCCGCATCGGCCAGGCCTGGGATGGTGTGGGGATGAGCCGGGGGGCGCATGCGGAAACCTGCCGGAACAGCGCTGCTTACTTCTTGGCCTTGGTGTTGGTGCCTTCGAAGGCGGCCATGCTGCCGCCGGCGGCTTCACAGGCTTCCTTGGTCATGGCCTTGAAATCCTGGCCGCTGTAATCGACCTTGGACTGGGTGGCGCAGGAATGGCCGGCGGCCTTGTTGGCGCAGTCATTCTCGCCGGCCTTGGACACGCCATAGCACTTCACCTTTTCCCCCTCGGCGGCATGGGCCGGGGCGGCAATGGCGGCCAGCGACAGTGCACCGGCAACGGCGGCGCCAAGGGTCAGGGCGGTCAGACGGACGGAAGTCGACATGGGTGCGTTTCCTTCGAACGGGGTCCAGGGAGAAGCGGCGCCGTCATCGGCGTCCGTATCTCTCCATTCGCAGCCTGTCAGGGAAGGTTACGCCGGGGATCAAAAAAATTGCCCGCCCGTGAAATTCTCAAGTCTCACCCGCTTAAGCCATTGAGCTTTTATCGGAATTCGGCCAGCCTCTCCATGGGTCAACCGACTGTCGGAGGGCGTGGCGCATGGCGGCTGACAGCTGGCACTTATGGCCGGCCCGGGCCTTGCGCACGGCGACGGACCTGTTCCTGCCCGCAGCGATGCGCGAACGCGGCTTTGATGAAAAGGCGCTGCTGCGTGCCCGCGCCTTCATCCGCGTTACCCTGCTGATCCTGTCCGGCATCCTGGTGCTCTATGCCGTCTGGGCCGTGAATGAGGGGCCGTTCGATCCCGTTAGCCTGGCTTGGGCCGTTTATGCGCTGCTGGTCGGCGGCAATCTGGTGCTGGTGCGCCTGACCGGGCGGTTTCATGAGATCACGATTGCCAATAATCTGGCGGGCCTCAGCCTGATCGCCATCCTCCTGCATTATACCGACGGCATCGCCTCCCCCCTGGTGCCGCTGTTCCTCACGGCGCTGGCCACCACGGGCAATTTCGGCGGCAACCGCGCCATCCTTTACTTCTTCTCGGGCTTCCTGGCTGTCATCTGCGGCACCTATGCCTGGCAGCTCTATAGCGGGGAAGCGCCCGCCAATATCCACAGCCGATTCGCCTTTCTGCTGACGGCGCTGCTGCTGCTGGTCCTGGCCAACCTGTCCTCGCAATCGGCCCGCACCAAGACGCGGCGCATGCTGGCCCAGGCCCGCGACGCCGCGATTGAGGGGCGACGGCGGGCCGAAAAGACCCTGGTGGACCTGCGCGAGGCGCAGGAACAGATGATCCTGCAGGAAAAGATGGCCAGCCTGGGGTCGATGGTGGCCGGCGTGGCGCATGAGGTGAATACGCCCGTGGGTCTGGCCGTCACCGGCGCGTCACAGCTGCGGACCGAAACCGCCAACATCATGGCGTTGGCCGCACAGGGGCAACTGCGCCGCTCCACCTTTGATGAATATCTGCAGGTGGTGGATGAACTGGCGACCCTGATCGAAAAGAACGCCACCCGCGCCGCCGAACTGATCCAGTCCTTCAAAGAAGTGGCGGTGGACCAATCTTCCGACGCCCGCCGCCCCTATGACCTGCGGGCCTATGCGGCGGAGGTGCTGGCCAGTCTGGCACCGCGCATCCGCCATGCTGGGCACAAGGTGGAAATGGCCGTGCCCGACGGGATCGAGATGGATGGCCATCCCGGTGCCATGGCCCAGATCATCACCAATCTGGTGATCAATTCCATCGTCCATGCCTATCCGGACGGGCGGCGCGACGGCACCTTGCGTCTGGCCGCTCGCGTGCTGGATGGCGACCGGGTCGAACTGGCCTATAGCGATGATGGCCAGGGCATTGCCCGCGAACTCTGGCCCCGCATCTTCGAACCGTTCTTCACCACGCGCCGGGGCACGGGCGGGTCCGGCCTGGGTCTGCATCTTCTGTATAATATCGTGACGGTGCGGATGGGCGGTACGGTGAGGGTGGGTGCCGCCCCCCAGGGTGGGGCCTTGTTTACCCTGAATTTCCCCCGGATCAGCCCCGAAAAGCACCCGGTCACGGCCCCTGACGACCTGTCCACCGACCATGTTGCAGTGCAATAATGCGGCGGAGGCGGGGCTGTCACGGACCCTTGGCTTGCGCCGCCGGTGCGCTTCCGCCTAAGCTTCCGGCGTGATGGCGACAAGCAGGGGCCGGATCCGGACCCCGCACGTGTGAGGAGAGGAACCATGGTCGAAGTGGTAATTGCCGGTGCAGCCCGCACCCCGATCGGCGCGTTCAATGGCGCGCTTGGGTCCGTGCCCGCGCACAAGTTGGGCGAAGTGGCCATCCGCGCCGCCCTGGAACGCGCCAAGACCGACGCGGCGGAAGTGAATGAGGTGGTGCTGGGCCATGTGCTGACCGCCGCCCTGGGCCAGAACCCGGCCCGTCAGGCCGCGATTGCCGCCGGCATCCCGGCAGGCCGCACCGCCTATGCCATCAACCAGATCTGCGGCTCCGGCCTGCGCGCGGTTGCGCTGGGCTATCAGTCGCTGCTGCTGGGCGACACCGATATCGTGGTGGCCGGCGGTCAGGAGAGCATGAGCCTGTCCCCGCACGCCATGTATATGCGTGGCGGCACCAAGATGGGCGACACGTCCATGGTCGACACCATGATCAAGGACGGCCTGTGGGACGCGTTCAACAACTACCACATGGGCCAGACGGCGGAAAACGTGGCCGCCAAGTACGGCATCACGCGGGAGGAGCAGGACGCCTTTGCCGCCGCTTCCCAGAACAAGGCTGAAGCCGCCCAGAAGGAAGGCCGTTTCAAGGATGAGATTGCCGCCGTGACGGTGGCGGGCCGCAAGGGCGATGTCATCGTCGATACCGACGAATATCCCAAGCACGGCACGACCATCGACACGCTGGCCAAGCTGCGCCCCGCCTTCTCCAAGACGGGCAGCGTCACCGCCGGCAACGCCTCGGGCATCAATGACGGGGCTGCCGCCCTGGTCCTGATGCGCGCCGACAATGCCGCCAAGCGTGGCGTGGCCCCGCTGGCCCGCATCGCGTCCTGGGCCACCGCCGGCGTCGATCCCACCATCATGGGCACCGGCCCGATCCCGGCCAGCCGCGAGGCGCTGCGCAAGGCCGGCTGGTCCATCGACCAGTTGGACCTGATCGAAGCCAATGAGGCCTTCGCGGCCCAGGCCATCGCCGTGAACCGCGATCTGGGCTTTGACCCGTCCAAGGTTAATGTCAATGGCGGCGCCATCGCGCTGGGCCATCCCATCGGTGCATCGGGTGCCCGCGTGCTGGTGACGTTGCTGCATGAAATGGTGCGGCGTGACGCCAAAAAGGGTCTGGCGACGCTCTGCATCGGCGGCGGCATGGGCGTTGCCCTCTGCGTCGAACGCGACTGACGACAGTTTCAGCGGGGGTGCCAAAAGCACCCCCGTTCGCTTTCAGGGATCGGACTGCCCTGAGGCACATCAAGGCGGCAAATCGCCGCCGATATTAAAGTTCAATGATTTACAGCCGGCCTGAAGGCCACAACAACGGGGGAAACAAAATGGCACGAGTGGCATTGGTGACGGGTGGTACGCGCGGCATTGGCGAGGCGATTTCCGTCGCGCTGAAGGATGCCGGCTACATCGTCGCCGCGAACTACGCCGGCAATGACACGGCAGCCGCCGAGTTTACCGAACGCACTGGCATCAAGGCCTATAAGTTCGACGTGTCGGACTTCGAGGCCGTGAAGGCCTCGGTCGCGCAGATTGAGGCCGATCTGGGTCCCATCGACGTGCTGGTCAATAATGCCGGCATCACCCGCGACGGCACCATGCACCGCATGAGCTTTGAGCAGTGGAACGCCGTCATCCAGACCAACCTGACCAGCTGCTTCAACACCTGCCGCGCGGTCATCGACGGCATGCGCGAACGTAACTTTGGCCGCATCGTCAATATCGGCTCGATCAATGGTCAGGCCGGCCAGTATGGTCAGGTGAACTACGCTGCCGCCAAGTCGGGCATCCATGGCTTCACCAAGGCCCTGGCCCAGGAAGGCGCGGCCAAGGGCATCACCGTGAACGCCATCGCGCCCGGCTATATCGACACCGACATGGTCCGCGCCGTGCCCGCCGACGTTCTGAAGAAGATCGTCGCCAAGGTCCCGGTGGGCCGCCTGGGCCAGGCCTCGGAAATCGCCCGTGGCGTGCTGTTCCTGGTGGCCGACGAAGGCGGCTTCATCACCGGCTCGACCCTGTCCATCAATGGCGGTCAGCATATGTACTAAGGTGCGAAGGGCGGGTGCTGGAGACAGCGCCCGCCCTACTTTCGGGCCCTCCCCAGAGCCTCCATCCGTTGCAGCAGCCGGTCGCGCCGTTCCGTTGGCATGTTGTCCACCATGCCGATCAGCGTGTCGGCATTCGGCCCCAAGCCGGCAAAGCCCAATACGTTGCGCTTGAAGCTGCGCACCCCGTGCGACAGGAAATACAGGCGGTACAGCAGGGCCGGCATTCCCATACTGACGATGCTGCGCGTGCTGCGCCCGGCCAGCCGACGGCGACTGGCGAAGCCCTTGGCCGGTTCCTCCAGAAGGAAGGCAGGACGCGCCACCTGCTCCAGAAAGGCCTTCATCAGGGCCGGCACGTCACCCAGCCAGAGCGGAAACAGGAAGACCAGATGATCCGCCGACAGGATGGCCGCCTGCGCCACCTGGATATCGGGCGGGATCGGCCCTTCCTCCCAATCCTGTTTTGACCGGATCAAGGGAAAGTCCAACGCGTTCAGGCGCAGCGTCTCTGCCATATGTCCGCCCGCCGCAGCACCATCCAGATAGGCGTCGGCCAGATCATCCAGCAAATGGCCATTGCCCGCATCGGGATGGCCCTGGATCAGGGTGATGGTTGCCATGCCGCAAATCCCTTCCGTCTTGCATCCAGCATCAGGATAGGATTGACCCGGTGTTCTGCGCGTTGATGCGGGTCAAGCTTTACGCACCATACTCCCTTATCTTTGCATCACGCGTCACAAGAGTCAGGTGGCTGGTTCTTACAAATGGCTCCCGGTTGAAGGCCTCGGTGCGGCAGGCATGAAATCATCTATGACGGCCTCGGGCAGGGTCAGGTCCTCGGCAACATACAGCCCGGTCAGATCGCCATAGGCCAAGACGCACGCGCGCCGACCGCGCAAGCGGTCGAATTTGGCCTTTACCTGGGTATCGAAACGGGGAAGGGCATTGAGTACCTGTCACAGTGACGGGTCATGACTCTATGGCCGCTTGTCAGAATCTGTCAATCTGGCCCCCATTGCTGGAAAATCCCATGTCTCCCCCTTCCCCCACCCATCCCCGCGTCGGTGTCGGCTGTCTGGTCTGGAAAGACGGGCAGGTCCTGTTGATCCGGCGGGGCAAGCCGCCCGGATATGGCGAATGGTCCCTGCCCGGCGGGTCGCAAGAATTGGGGGAAACCCTGTTCGCGGCGGCGGAGCGGGAGGTGATGGAGGAGACGGGGATCAGCGCACGGGCGCGGTCCGTCCTGACCGCCGTCGATAACATCGTTCATGACGCCGAGGGGCGGTTGGCCTTCCACTACACCATCGTGGATGTGGAGGCCGACTGGATCGCGGGTGCACCTGTGCCGGGCGATGACGCGCTGGATGCCCGCTGGGCCGACCTTGCCGCGTGCGAGGTATTGGTAGCCTGGGAGCCGTTGAAGCAGGTCCTGCGCGACGCCTTCGCCCGCCGCTAACTATTGCCGGCGCGCGGCCTGGATTATAAGATCAAGGCACATCCTGGACAGATGCGCCTGGACCCTTTCCATTCTGAAAACCGTGCAACGCACCTGCATTTTCTGTTGCACCATGTTTCACATGCTCTGAAAAGTCAGCCCCGACTCCTCAATGGCTCAGCACCTGACCCAGGAAGGCCTTGGTGCGGTCACTCTGCGGGGTATCGAAGAACTGGTCGGGCGGAGCGACTTCCACGATTTCACCCTTGTCCATGAACACCACGCGGTCGGCCATGCGGCGAGCAAAACCCATCTCATGGGTGACGACCAGCATGGTCATGCCGGACGCCGCCAGATCGCTCATCACGTCCAGCACTTCCTTGACCATTTCGGGGTCAAGCGCGCTGGTCGGTTCATCGAACAGCATGATGGACGGGTCCATGCACAGCGCGCGAGCGATGGCCACGCGCTGCTGTTGCCCGCCCGAAAGCTGGCCCGGATATTTCAGGGCCTGATCGGGGATGCGGACCCGCTCCAGCAGCTGGCGCGCCTTGGCCTCCGCTTCGGCGCGCGGCATCTTCTTCACCCACATCGGGGCCAGGACGCAGTTCTCCAGGACCGTCAGATGCGGGAACAGGTTGAACTGCTGGAACACCATGCCCACGTCGCGGCGGATGCTCTCCACATGCCGGACATCATCGTCCAGCGGCACGCCCTTCACGATGATGTCGCCGGCCTGATGCTCCTCCAGCCGGTTGATGCAGCGGATCGTGGTGGATTTGCCGGACCCGGACGGCCCACAGATCACAATTCGCTCCCCCTTGGCGACCGACAGGTTCACGTCGCGCAGCACATGGAAGGCGCCATACCATTTATTGACGCCGCGCAGTTCGATGATGGCTTCGGTGGTCATTCAGAAAACTCCGTATCGAAGCGACGGGCGGTGATTGTGGCAAACATCTTCAGCATCACAGCCCTCACCGCCGCCGCCCCTGCCCAAGGACGGTCTCCAGATACCGGCTGTAGCGGGAGAGCGCGTAGCAGAACAGCAGGTAGATCACGCCCACAAACAGATAGGCTTCCTTGTAGAAGCCGCGCCAGGCGGGGTCGGTCAGGGCGGCCTTGGCCGTGGATAGCAGGTCCAGAAGACCGATGACGATGACGAGGCTGGTATCCTTGAAGCTGGCGATGAAGGAATTGACCAGCGGCGGGATCACCAGCGACAGGGCCTGCGGCAGGATGATCAGGCGCTGTCGCTGCCAGTAACCCAGACCCAGGGCCTTGGCCGCCTCCACCTGTCCCTTCGGGATGGCCTGCAGGCCGGCCCGCACCACCTCCGCCACATAGGCGGCGGAGAACAGGCAGATGCCAATCAGGGCGCGCAACACCTTGTCGATGGACACGCCCGCCGGCAGGAACAGCGGCAGCATAACCGACGCCATGAACAGGATGGAGATCAGCGGAACGCCACGCACCAGCTCGATATAGACAACCGACAGGCCGCGCATCACCGGCAGGTCCGACGTCCGGCCCAGCGCCAGCAGCACGCCCAGCGGGAAGCTGGCCACAAGCCCGACGATGGACAAAGCCAGGGTCAGCGGCAGCCCGCCCCACAGCTCCGTCGGCACATAATCCAGGCCCAGCACCCCGCCGAACATCATCAGGGCGGAAAAGCCGATGCCGACGGTCCAGATATAGATCAGCGCCCGACCCCAGAACCGGCGATCCGCCGAGATGACCAGGGTGCCAATCATCGACAGGATGGCCAGCGTCGGGCGCCAATGCTGATCATCGGGAAAGGTCCCGAACAGGATGAAGCGCCACTTCTCCGCCAGGAAGGCCCAGCAGGCACCGTCGGCCTCCCGGCAGGCCGCCGCATCGCCGGTCCAGTTGGCCTTGACCAAGGCCCAGTCGATGATGCCGGGGACGGCGCGAACCAGCACATAGGCGATCAGCAGCGTCAGCAGCGCGTTGTACCAGGTGGAGAACAGATTAGCCCGCGCCCAGGCCACAGGCCCCTGATTGGGGCGGATGGGGGCGGCGCGTTCCTGGGTGGTCTCGGTCACACTCATCTCACCGCTCCACCAACGCGACACGGCTATTGTACCAGTTCATCAGGAAGGACAGGCTGAGGCTGATGATCAGATAGGCCCCCATGATCGACAACACGCCCTCCACCGCCTGCCCCGTCTGGTTGATCGTGGTGTTGGCGATGGAGACGAAGTCGGGATAGCCGATGGCGACAGCCAGCGAGCTGTTCTTGGTCAGGTTCAGATACTGACTGGTCGTCGGCGGAATGATAACGCGCAGCGCCTGCGGCAGCACGACAAGCCGCAGCAGCTGCCTCCGCGTCAGGCCCAGCGCCGTCGCGGCCTCCGTCTGGCCCTTGGGCACCGCCAGGATGCCCGACCGCACAATCTCGCCAATAAAGGCCGCAGTATAGATGACAAGACCGAACAGCAGCGCCGCAAATTCCGGTGACAGGGTCATGCCGCCGCGGAAGTTGAAGCCCTGCAGCACCGGCATGTCGATGGCGCCGCCACCACTGGCCAGCAGAACCAGCAGCGGCAGCCCAAGGGTGAGGCCCAGCCCGATGGGCAGCAGCGACAGGCGCTTGCCCGTCGCGGCCTGCCGCTTGGCGTTCCAGGCCGCAATCACCAGGGTCAGAATGATACCCAGGCCGAACAGGGCTGCAACCCAGGCCCAGATTGGATCATCGGCGGGCGCGGGCAGCTTCAGCCCGCGATTGGACAGGAACACGCCCGGCAGCGGCGCCAGCGCCTGACGCGGCCCCGGCAACCCTTCAGTCAGGAGCGCATACCAGAGAAACAACTGCAACAGCAGGGGTACATTGCGCACCGATTCCACATAGAAGGCGGCGATGCGGGCCACCAGCCAGTTCGAGGATAGGCGGGCAATGCCCAGCACCACGCCCAGCAACGTGGCGAGCAGGATGCCGATGCCCGACACCTTCAACGTGTTCAGGATGCCGACCAGGAAGGCCGTGGAATAATGATCCTGCGGGCCGAATTCGACCAGCGTCTCCCCGATCTGGAACCCGGCCTCCCGGTCCAGAAAGCCGAAGCCCGACGCGATCGACAGCCGCGCCAGATTGTCCATCGTATTGCCGACCAGATACCAGGCGACCAGCGCCACAGCCAAGGCCACGCCCAGCTGCGCCAGGACGGCACGGACAATGGGGTTGTTGATGGACAGGTGAAAGGCCGCCCGCCCCGGAGGGGCGGCGGCCTTATTCGCGGTCGCGTTGCTGTTGCTCATCGGCGTCCGGTTCCGGGCGTCAGATCAGCGGATCGGCGGGGCATACATAAGCCCGCCATTGGTCCACAGCGCGTTCAGGCCGCGATCCAGCTTCAGCGGGGTCTTCTTGCCGATATTGCGTTCGAAAATCTCGCCATAATTGCCCACGGCCTTGATGGCGCGATAGGCCCAGGCCTTGTCCACACCCAGACCGGTGCCCAAGTCGCCCTGAACGCCCAGCAGGCGCTGCACCGACGGGTCGGGGTCCTTCAGCTTGGCATCGATATTGGCCTGGGTGATGCCCTTCTCCTCCGCCTCGATCAGGGCGTAGATGGTCCAGCTGACAATGTCGCGCCATTGATTGTCGCCATGACGGACCACGGGGGCCAGCGGCTCCTTCGACATCACCTCCGGCAGGATGATGAAATCATCGGGCTTGGTGGCAACAGAGGCGCGCACCCCGGCCAGACCGGAGATATCGGTGGTCAGCACGTCGCAGCGACCGGCGAAGAAGGCGGCATTCACCTCGTCCAGCGCCTCGATCACCACGGGCTTGAAGGACAGGTTATGGGCACGGAACCAGTCGGCCAGGTTCAGCTCGGTCGTGGTGCCCGGCTGCACGCAGACCGTGGCGCCATCCAGCTGCTTGGCTGACGTCACGCCCAGGCTTTTGGCGACCATCAGTCCCTGGCCGTCATAGTAGACGGGTGGGGCGAAATCCAATCCCTGCGCATCCCGGGTCAGCGACCAGGTGGTGTTGCGCACCAGCAGGTCGATCTCCCCCGACTGCAACGCCGTCAGGCGCTGCTGCGCCGACAGCGGCGTATAGCGGATCTTGTTGGTATCGTTCAGGATGACGGCGGCAACGGCCTTGCAGATATCGACATCCAGGCCCGTCCACTTGCCCTGGCTGTCGGGGCTGGAAAAGCCCGGCAGGCCGGTATTCACGCCACAGGTCAGCTGCCCCTTGCTTTTGACCGCATCCAAGGTCGGGCCGGCAAACGCCGGAACGGCGGTGAAGGCAACATATGCGGCGGCCAGGGCGACCGCACCCCCAAGGCGAAGGTTCATCGTCTTTGGTTCCCCTGTTTTACCGGGGCGGGATGTCCGTCCGCCGCCCCCTTTGATGTCAGGCAGTTAAGCATTCAATGCCGCAATGAAACAACCCCGTAACGGGGACAATCGCGACAATTCTCGCGCCTGCCGCAAGGTTAGGCAGCATGATCACAAAACATCACGCGCCAACTGCTCCAGCTGGCCTTCCAGCTTGGCCGACAGGGCCTTGAACTGGGCCAGCTCCACCTCGTCCAGACAGTTCAGCCAGCGCTGCTGCCACTCCAGGGCCAGGGGGGCGATTCTCTCATAGAGTGCCCTGCCCTTGGGCGTGAAGGACAGGCGCAGCAGCCGTTGATCCGACGGGTGCGTATCGCGCGACAGCAGGCCCGCTTCCACCAGCGAGGTCACGGCCCGGCTGACCTTGGCCTTGTCCATCGCGGAGCGTTCAACAATGTCGTTGGATGACAAGGGCTGTTCACGGCCCAGAATCGCCATCACGCGCCATTCGGGGATGGAAATGCCGAACTGTGCCTCATACCGGCGCGCCAGCTCGCGGCTGACACGCTTGGCCAGGACGTTCAGGCGATAGGGCAGGAAATCATCAAGGTCGAGCATGTCGCAAGGGTGGCCTGCCCAAAGCGGACTTGCAAGCCCCTCATTGATCCGGCATATTCGTTTCATATGAAACGATATAGTTTCAAGCGGGAGAGCACCATGCGCCGGTACATTTCCTTCCCCCGTGTCGAGGGCACCTCCTCACGCCAGGCCCACGCCGACCTACCGCAAGGCACGTTTGAGAGGGAATTGGGCCGTGAAGGTTTCTTCGGCCCCGCCACACACATGTACCACCGCAACGCCCCGACCGGCTGGACCAGTTGGGAAGGCCCCTTGCGCCCCCGCGCCTTCGACCTCAATCAGCTGGTGGAAGGCATGTCCGAAGGTCCCTGGGGGGCGAAGGAGGTGCTGTTCAACGCCCATTGCCGCATGCGCATGTGGCGCTGCGACCGGCCCATGGACCATCTGGCCCGCAATGGCGACGGCGACGACCTGATCTTCGTGCATGAGGGTGAAGGCGAGCTGTTCTGCGATTACGGCCACCTGAGCGTTACGGCGGGTGACTATGTCGTGCTGCCGCGCGGCACCATGTGGCGCCTATCTCCCACCAAGCCGGTGACGGCCTTGCTGATCGAGGCGACGGGATCGATCTATCAGCTGCCCGACCGGGGGATCGTCGGCCCGCATGCCGTGTTCGATCCCGCCATCCTGGACACGCCCAAAATCAATGAGGCGTTTCTGGATCAGCAGTCTGATAACGGCCCCGGCTGCTCCTGGCGCGTTCTGGTGAAGCGGCGAGGTGCGATCAGCACCGTCACCTATCCGTTCAACCCGCTGGATGCTGTGGGCTGGAAGGGTGATCTGGCGCCTGTACGCCTGAATGTGAAGGATGTGCGGCCGCTGATGAGCCACCGCTACCACCTGCCGCCCAGCGCTCACACCACCTTCGTCGCCAACCGCTTCGTCGTCTGCACCTTCGCCCCGCGCCCGTTTGAAACGGATGAGGGGGCGATCAAGATCCCGTTCTTCCACAATAACGACGATTATGACGAGGTGCTGTTCTACCATGCCGGCGACTTCTTCAGCCGCGACAATATCAAGGCCGGCATGATGACCTTCCACCCGTCAGGCTTCACCCACGGGCCGCACCCCAAGGCGCTGGGCAAGATGCTGGTGCAAACCAAGCCGGCCACCGACGAATATGCCGTCATGGTCGATACCCGCGACGCGCTGGAGGTGGCGGACCTACCGGGCGGCGTGGAGAACCCCGCCTATGCCGATAGCTGGCGCGTGAAGCCGTAACCGTCTGCGATCACACATATTTCCGTCCCTGGAGCCTCCCCTATGAAACTCGCCTCCCTGCAGCAGGGCCGTGATGGCCGTCTGGTTGTTGTGTCGGATGATCTGTCACGCTGCGTGCCCGTGCCGGATATCGCGTTGACGCTGCAACAGGCGCTGGACCATTGGGACAGCGTGGCCCCCGCCCTGGCCGCCATCGCCGCCAAGCTGAATACCGGGGAGATCGAGGGACAGCCGTTTGATGAGGCGGACTGCGCCAGCCCCCTGCCGCGCGCCTATCAATGGGCGGACGGGTCGGCCTATGTGAACCATGTCGAGTTGGTGCGGAAGGCCCGCAATGCCGAGATGCCACCCAGCTTCTGGACCGATCCGCTGATGTATCAGGGCGGGTCCGACAGTTTCCTTTCGCCCCACGACCCGATCCTGATGGCGGACGAAGCCTATGGCATTGATCTGGAGGGCGAGGTCGCCGTGGTCACCGGCGATGTGCCCATGGGTGTCACCCCGGACCAGGCAAAGGCCCATATCCGCCTGATCATGCTGGTCAATGACGTGTCCTTGCGCGGCCTGATCCCGAACGAGTTGGCCAAGGGGTTCGGCTTCTTCCAGTCCAAGCCCAGCAGCGCCTTCAGCCCTGTAGCCGTCACGCCCGACAGCCTGGGCGACGCCTGGGATGGCGGCAAGCTGCACTTGGCCCTTCTGTCCGCCATCAATGGGCAGCCGTTCGGCAAGCCCAACGCCGGCGTCGACATGACGTTCGACTTCCCCACCCTGATAGCGCACGCCGCCAAGACCCGCCCCCTATCGGCTGGCACCATCATCGGATCGGGCACCGTGTCCAACAAGGACCCCGATGGCGGGCCGGGCCGCCCGGTGTCGGAAGGCGGCCTGGGCTATAGCTGCATCGCCGAAATCCGCACCATCGAAACCATCCGCGACGGCAAGCCCAGCACCCCGTTCCTGCGCTTCGGCGACCGTGTGCGGATTGAAATGAAGGACAAGGACGGGCGTTCCGTGTTCGGCGCCATTGATCAGCAGGTTGCCAAGTACGAGGGGTGATGGGTGCGAGCGGTAGTGGTAGCGCGGATTAGGCGGAGCCGTAATCCGCGGACCGACGCCAGCCAGGTTACCCGCGGATTACGCTTCGCTAATCCGCGCTACGCCCCGCCGCCGTTCCTCACAAACCCCGCAGCCCCCCGCTGGCCCGGATCACCTCCCCCGTGATCCAGGCCGCGTCAGGCCCGGCCAGCCAGGCGACGACGGCGGCGATGTCCTCGGGTTCGCCAATGCGGCCAAGGGCGGTGCGCTTGGTGATCTCGCCTTCACGCGACCGGTCGCCGGTCTTGAACCGGTCGGTGGCCGTCACGCCGGGGGCGACGGTGTTGATGGTGATGCCCTGTTGCCCCAGTTCCTGCGCCAGGACGCCGGTCATGGCATGGACAGCGCCCTTGGACGCGGCATAGACGGAACGGAGGCCCACTGGCATGTCGGTGATGACGCTGCCGATATTGATGATCCGCCCACCGGGCTTCATGGCCCGCGCCGCCTCCCGCGCCATCAGCAGGGGCGTGGCGGCATTGACGGCCAGGACCTGTGCCAGTTCCAGTGAGTTGATCTCCGCAATGGGCGCGAAACGGCCCGTGCCGGCATTATTGACCAGGATATGGGGCACGCCCAACGCTGCCGACACGGCGGCGAACAGGGCCACTGCCCCGCCCCGGTCCGACAGGTCGGCAAGGTCGGCCTGGAAGGCCTGTGCCCGAACCCTGTATTCCCTGCCGCAGCGTTCGGCCAGTTCCTCTGCCGATTGCCGGTGGGACCCGTAATGGACCGCCACATCCGCCCCGTCCCGGGCCAGCCGTTCGGCAATGGCCGCACCGATGCCGCGGGATGCGCCCGTGACCAATGCTATCCTGCCTTCCAACGGACGGGCCATGGCCCCACTCCCTGTCTTTGAAACCCCTGGCCGGTGATACCACGAAGATGCAGCTTCACACCTATTTCCGATCCTCCGCCGCAACCCGTGTCCGCATCGCGCTGGCGCTAAAGGGCATTGCCTGGGACCCGGCCTATGTCCACCTGCTGAAGGATGGCGGGCAACAGAAGGCGCCCTCTTACCGCGCGGTAAACCCGCTGGGGCTGGTGCCGACCCTGGTGGATGGCGACGCGGTGATCCCGCAATCGCTGGCCATCCTGGAATATCTGGAGGAACGGTACCCGACGCCGGCGCTGCTGCCGGCCGACCCGGCAGGGCGGGCCAGGGCGCGCGCCATGGCGCTGGCGATTGTCGCAGACATCCACCCGCTGAACAATCTGCGCGTCCTGACCTATCTGCGCGGCACCCTGGGTCAGGGGGAGGAGGCCGTGAAGGCCTGGATCGCGCATTGGACGGCGGAAGGGTTCGCGGCCCTGGAGCAGATGGTGGAGGGGCCGGATTTCTGCATCGGCGGGGCCGTCAGCTTCGCCGACCTGTGCCTGGTACCGCAGATGTTCAACGCGCGGCGATTCGGCGTGGACCTGACGCCCTATCCGAAGCTGGTCGCCATCGACGCCCATTGCCAGACGCTGGCCGCATTCCAAGGGGCAGCACCGGGGCGGCAGGGGGATGCGGAATGACAAAGGGCCCTTCCGACGGCGATACCGCCGGAAGGGCCCTTTGACGGGATCATACCCGCGATTACCGCACCGGCTCGTCCGATACCTTCACAGCCAGCTTGCCGGTATTGCCGCCCGTGAACAGCTTGTTGAAGCTGGTCAGGGTGTTCTCCAGACCCTGGTCCAGTTCCACCTTCCACTTGATCTGACCGGCGGCCAGCCAGGGACCCATTTCGGCATACATTTCCGCCATGCGGGGGGCATAGTCGAGGACCAGGAAGCCCTCCATCCGCGCCCGGCGGCTGACCAGAACCGACAGGTTGCGGGGGCCCGGCGCCGGCTCGGTCGAGTTATACTGGCTGATGGCACCACAGAAGGGGATGCGCCCCTTCACGTTCAGCAGGCTCAGTGCCACCTCGGTGATCTCACCGCCGACATTCTCGAAATAGATGTCGATACCGTCCGGCACGGCGTTCTTCAACGCCTTCTGCCAGCCCTTTTCCTTGTAATTGACGGCCGCGTCATAGCCCAGTTCACCCGTCAGCCAATCGCACTTGTCCGCCGACCCGGCGACACCGACCGCGCGGCAACCCTTCAGCTTGGCGATCTGCCCGACCAGCGAGCCGACTGCCCCGGCGGCGGCGGAGACGACCACCGTCTCCCCTTCCTTGGGCCGACCGATATCCAGCAGGCCGAAATAGGCGGTCGCCCCCGTCATGCCCAGCGGCCCCATATAGGCCGACAGCGGCAGGCCCGGAATGTTGGGCACGCGGCCAAAGGACGTGCCGTCAGCAACGGTGTAATCGGCCCAGCTGCCCATGCCGGTGACGATGTCGCCGACCTTGAACTTGGCATGGTTGGACTGATCCACCACGCCCAGCACCAGACCGCGCATGGTGGTGTTCAGCGGGACCGCCGGCAGGTAGCTGTCATACTGCATCCAGACCGCATTGGTCGGGTCCAGCGACAGATAGACAGTGCGGACCCGGATCTGCCCCTCGCCGGCGTCTGGCGCCGGCGCCTCGCGCAGGGACAGAACCTCGCTGAAATTGCCGCCCTTGGGACGGTCCAGCAGCAGCCAATGGCGGTTGATGGCGGTGGACATGGATATCTCCCCAGAAGATTTGTCGGATGATTGAGGAACAGCATCGTTCAAACGCTTGTTCGACTCAAGTGCGTTTTCGTCCGATCGTTCTAAAATCAGCAGCCGTGATGGGTTGTCATCCCCATGGTGTTGGCGCAACATCAACGGACCCAGGAAACAGTAGAAAGCCCGCAAAGACGGGCCGGGTGGGGGGATGGGTTTTCTTTTACCGACTTTTGACGAGGCGACGGAACGGCGTTTCGACGTCTGGCGCGCTTCGCGTCTGAACGACGCCTTGCTGGCGCCGGTGGCCATCGGCGGTTTGGCGATGTTCAGTTTCCTGGCATGGGACTGGCTGCTGGACCCTACGCAATTCCTGGCCTGTCTGCTCATCCGTGGCACCGGCACCATCATCATGATGGCCTGTGCCTGGAAATTGCTGCGCACCCGAGCGACACCGTTGCAACTGCGCTGGCTTGGCATGCTGGCGGTGTCGGCGGGAACGGTCTCCATCGCCCTGACACAGTTCCTGTTGCAGGATGGTTTCCTTTACGGACCGGCGGGGCTGGCCCTGTTTCCCACCGTATCGGCGGTTGTGGTGACACGGGCGCGGCAGGTGCCTCTGCTGAACCTTCCGGGCTTTGCCGTTGTAGTGGCGCTGCTGCTGTTGAAAGGGGTGGAAGGGTTCGCCCTGTTCAACGTCATCGCCTTTGTCGGCACCGGGGTGTTCGCGTCGGGCATCCTGGCCTTGGCCCTGGAACGTACGGCCCGGTGCGGGTTTCAGCTGGAATTGCGGCTGGAGGAACAGGCGCATATCGACCCGCTGACCGGCATCGCCAACCGCCGCCGCCTGGAACAGGAAGCCCGCGACGAGGTGGAACGGGCGCGGCGTTTCAACCGGCCCCTGTCGCTGATGATCATGGACCTGGACCATTTCAAGGGCGTCAATGACCGGTACGGGCATCCGTTCGGCGACAAGGTGCTGCGCACTTTGGCCGATCTGGGCCGCGCCAACCTGCGCCAGACCGACCTGTTCGCGCGGGTGGGCGGTGAGGAATTCGTAGTGCTGATGCCGGAAACCACGGCGGAGGCGGCGGCACAGCTGGGCGAACGGCTGCGCGGTCTGCTGGCGGCCACGCCGATCAATGACGGGGAGCATGTGGTAACCGTGACGGTCAGCGCCGGCATCGCCGCCCATGGGCCGGACGCGCCAACCATGGAGGCGCTGATGGCCATGGCCGACAAGGCCCTGTACGAGGCCAAGGCCCAGGGCCGCGACCGTGTGGTGATCGGTCCCGGGGGGGTGGGATAGGGGCTGGGTTAGAACCCCGACACAGGATACTCTGCGGGTTCTGACCCAACCGGAGTATCGAACGATGGATTTCGCTACCGCCGATCTGGTCGATGCACATGAACCTGTGATCGCCAGCTGTTCCACACAGTTCCGCAGTTTCGGCGGGCATGCCCGCTTTGCCGGCCCCATTCGCACCGTCCGCTGCCACCGCGACAACGCACTGCTGAAATCGATCCTGTCCACGCCTGGCGATGGTGGGGTGCTGGTGGTGGATGGCGGCGGGTCGCTGGCGTCGGCCCTGGTGGGCGATGTCATCGCGGGCCTGGCTGTCCGGAATGGCTGGTCCGGGATCATCGTCAACGGCGTCATCCGCGACAGTGTCGCCATTGCCGCACTGCCGTTGGGCCTGAAGGCCTTGGGCACCAATCCGCTGAAAAGTGCGAAGACCGGGGCGGGAGAGGCGGATGTGACCGTGGCTTTCGGTGACTGCGCCTTCACACCCGGCCACTGGGTCTATGCGGATGAGGACGGGGTGGTCGTTCTGCCCACCCCGGCCTGATCCGATCACTTTGTTCCCTCAGGCGCCGGGCGCCGCCATCCGGCAGCTTGGCTTACGGCGCATGAGCGCCGGGCCGGCGGTCGCCGGCCTCCACCAGCATGAGTCAGAAAATCATGCTGGCGGCATCACGGCGCCGGTGGAGCGGGTTCCGCCGCCGGTGCCGCGACAGGGGCCGGCGGCAGCACCGTCAGGGTGCCCGCCGCGGTACGGGCATAACGGCTGCCATCGTTCAGATCGTCCAGGCGGGCCGACGGCAGGGTGAAGTTACCCTGGGTGACGGCGCGCGCCAGATAGACCAGACGGAAATTGCCGCTGTCGGGCATGCCGTCCAGGGCGGCCACAAACCGGTCGTCGCGGAATTCCACCAGGGCCGCTTCTGACAGGGTGCCCAGCCAGGACAGATCGCCCAACTGCGCGCTGCCGGCCAGCCGCACATTCTCCACCACCAGCCCGGCGGGCAGCGGGTCGATCAGCAGCAGCGGACCCGTCAGCGGCTGCTCGGCCTTGCCCTCCAGCACCACGACCAGCAGGTCGCCGGCGCGGATGTTCTTCAGGTTGGCGGGCCGTCCCTTCCCATCCTTGAACTGGCGGGTCAGCGTCAAGCCACCCGCCGCTTCCGCCTTGTCCGGGGTGGACAGGATGCCTGCGATGGTGGTCAAGGTGCGGACCGGCGCATCGCCCCGGTTGGCGACGGACAGAGACGCCCCATCAGCCAGCGCGCGCAACAGCGGGCCGTTATTGCCCGTCACCGCCTGCCCATCCACGGTCAGGTTGAGGGCCGGGCCGCGGGTGGCCAGGGCCTGTGCCGCCAGCAGCAGCCAGGCTCGTTCCTGCGTGGCGACCAAGGCCGGATCGCGCAGCATACCGGCCAGGGTATTCTCCTCCGCCTGGATACGGGCGGGATCGGCATTGGCCGCAATCAGCAGGGCCAGCGTCGCCGCACGGTCGCGCAGCGGGCTGCCGAAATCACGCACGCCCGCCACACCCGGCAACGGATCATCCAGACGCGACAGGATATCCCCCGCCCGCTGCCCATCGCCCAGGATGGCGAAGGCGGCTGCGATCTGGGCCCGCGCCAGACGGGTGGGAACACGGGCCTGGAACGTTTCCTGGAAGAAGCGCAGCGGCGTGGCGTCGATGGCGCGGGCGCGCGCGGCAACATAGAGCGCATAGGCGCGTGCCGGCAGTTCCGCATCCTCCACCCAGCGATTGCCGATGGAGCGGACCAGCCAGTCCATGCCGCGACGATAGCCATCTTCGGGCACGGTGAAGCCTGCCTCCCGCGCACGGGTCAGCACATCCAGGGAGAACGCGGTCAGCCAGGGATCGGCGGGGCCTTCATGCGACCACAGCGAGAAGGCACCATCGGCCCGCTGCCGCCCGATCAGCCGTTCAACCAGATCGTCGGCCTTGGCCTTCAGCTTGTCATCCGCCGGCAGGCCCAGCGCCTTCTGCCAGTCATTGGCACCGGGCAGCGGCAACAGTCGCGAGGCAATCTGATCCGCTGAGCCAAAGGGCCGGGCATCAATCAGCAGCAGATGGGTCAGCGCGTCCAGCGTGTCATGCGTGCTGGCCATGGCCAGCTTCCACGAGGCACCGGCAATGGCACCATCCGGCTTCGGCACCGCCAAGGCCACCGTCTGGCCGGGGGCGATCTGGCCGCGCACCTGCGTTGCCGCAACGGCGTGGGCCGGGCGGATATTAAGGGGGAAGCGGCGGGTCAGGCTGTAACCTTCGGGACCCGTCACATTGACGACCAACACACCATAGCCGGGGTCGCCGGCCACCAGGGTACGGTCAATGGACAGCTTGCGGCCCCGGGCCAGCGCCTGGAAGCTGGTTTCGGCCTTGCCGCCTTCCAGCTTCACCGGCCCTTCCGCCGACAACGACACCTTGTAGGCACCGCGCACGGGACCCGACACATTTTCCAGGTTCAGGGAGATGCGCGCCCTGTCGCCCGGCGCCAGGAAACCCGGCAGGGTCATATCGGTGGCGATGTCGTCGCGCACATCCAAGGCACCCTTGCCCACGCCGACCTTGGCATCGGACCAGGCGACGGCGATCAGGGAAAGGCGGCCCGCCATGTCGGGCAGGACAAGATTGACCTCCGCCTTGCCATCGGCACCAACCGTCACCACACCGGAATGCAGCGCCGTTACGGGACCGCTGCGCGGGGCCGTCGTGATGCGGGTGCCGCCCTTGTCCTTGTCGCCGCCATTGGCGGGGGCGGATGCGGCGGTATTGTCGGGATTGACCAGACGGCCATAGACATCGCGCAGTTCCACGGCAAGCCGGCGCTTGCCCAAAAACCAGCCGACGGGATCGGCGGCCTGCGTATCTGGCAGGCGGGCCACGCTTTCATCCACCGCCGTCACCAGCAGGCGGATGATCGATCCCGGTTCCGCCCCCGTCACCGTCACGGGCAACTTTACACTCCCGCGCGGATGCACCGCCGGCTGTTCGGCGATGGCAACCGACAGGGAACGGTCGGCGGGATCGACAGCAACCCAGCCCATGCCCAAGGCACGGCGCGGCGGCGTGCGGTTGCCGGCATCGGCGGGCGCGAAGGACGTGGCCAACACATAGGCGCCGGCTGTAATGTCATCGGGCAGCGGCAGTTCGACGAAGGCCCCCTCCGTCCCGATCTCGCTGACCAGCGTGTGGCGGATGGCGCGGTCGGCCAGCGCGATGGCCACCGTCCCGGCATAGGGCGGGCGCACGAAGACGCGCACCTTCTGACCCGGTTTGTGCAGGGGTTCCTGCACCTTCACCTCTACCGCGTCCGGCGTATCGGCCAGCTTGGCCGATACCCACCAACCGGCGGAGAAACGCACCGACGAGGCGATGCCCGTGGCCGGATCAAACACTTCCAGCCGGTAACGTCCGGCGCGGACCTGTTCCTCAATGGTGGCCGGCTGACTGGCGGCGACATTGATCGATCCGCCCGTCAGGCGGCGGTCCTTCACGATGGTGCGGTATTCCCAGCGGCCATCGGCGGCGTACCATTCATAATCATATTCTTCTTCGAACAGGTCCCAGGTCAGGCCGTTACGGGCGACCTTCTGCCCATCCGGGGCCACGGCCAGGACGTCGACGGCCACCGTCGCCCCTTCGGGCACGGCATCACCGCTAAAATTCGGCTTCAGACCCAGGGTGAAGGGCTGGAACTCCACCGGCAGGACCAATTCCTGATCGACCGAGCGGCCACCGACATCATGCAGCGTGGCGCGCAGCACCGCCTCCAGCCGGCGGCTGGTATCGGGTAACTTACCCAGGTCGAAGGTCAGGACCGCCTTGCCATCGGCACCCGTGGTAAAGCCGGGCAGTGCCCGCCTTTCAGGGGCCAGCCCCTGCTGCGCCAGACCGAACCGATACCCGTCCAGACCGGGGCGCGGCCTGTCGGTGGGGCGCAGGGTCAACGTCATCTCACCGGGCAGCAAGCCGGCAGCCCCGCCATTCAGGTAGCGGGCATCAATGGTCAGCCCGACCTTGCCATCGGCGCCGATGCGGGCGCGGTCAGCGGTCAGGTCGAAACCGATGCGGGCGGGAGCAACCTCCCCCACATTGAACCGGGTCTGGCCCACGGGCGGGCCGTTGGGGTCCAGATGCGCCGTCGCGGTCCAGCGGCCCGAGGGTGCGTTGGCGGGCAATTCCACACGCCAGACATGGGCACCGGCCCCACCATCATCAACCAGCCGGCGCTCCACCTCCAGCCCATCCGGGCGCACTACCTTGAAGGTCAGCTTCTGTCCCGGCAGCGCCTTGGCGTCGGCGTCGCGCAGCAGGGCCGTCAGCCAGACCGGATCACCGGGGCGATAGGCCCCGCGCTCGGGGAACAGATAGGCATCGGCATTGCCGGTCAGCAGGCGCCCGCCATCACCCTTGCCAATCAATTCCACCGCCGGCGCGCCGAAATCCAGCAGGGAGAAGCCGCCATCGGGCGTGGAGGCGAACAGGGCCTGGGGGGCGGCCTCATTGGTGCCACCCACCTGGGACGCGTCGAATCGGGCCAGACCATCGGCACCGGTGACCGCCCGACCCAGTTCCCGCTTGTCACGGGCCACCAGACGCAGTTCGACACCGGCCTGCGGCTTGGCCGAAGACAGGCTGCGCGCGAAGACATACAGGCCGTTGCCGGCCTTGAAGCTGGTCAGGCCCAGGTCGGAAACGACGAACCATTGCGTGGCGCGCTTGTCCCAGGCCTGGAAGGACAGGGCCGCATCCTCCGCCACCGCGACATAGACGCCGGGGGCCAGATCACCGATCACGGCATCGATGGGAAAGGCGATCTGGGCGGCCTTGTTCCGCTCACCCCCAATGGCCATCTCCCCGCGCCAGACGCGCTCCCCCTTCTGGTCCAGGACGTCGCCGATCTCGAACTCGGTCATGGTTTGGTTGGAGCGGCCATAATAGAGCTGCTCCACCAGGGCGCGGTCATTAAGGCGCAGCACCGTCAGGCGCGCCCGTTCCACATTCACCCCGCGCAGCGGCAGCCCCTCTGCATCCACGCGCGGCAGGATATAGCCCTGGCCGCGGAAGGACAGGCTGGGCTTGCGGTCGGGCACGGCCAGATCGCGGCTGATGGCGTCGGTCAGCTTTTCCTTGGCGCCTGCCGCCGGCAGGCCGGCATTGATGGTAACGGCATAGCGCTGACCATGTTTGAGGCCGTCCAGGCACAGGCTCTGATCACGCACCACGATGGACACGCCCTGCGCCGGCTCCACCGTCACGAACCGCGTCAGTTCAGTGCTGCGGCCACGCGGGCGCGGCAGGGGGCGGGAGAAGGCGAAACAGGCCTGCGGCTTGTCCCGTTCAGCGGCGATCTCGACCCCCGTCAGCTCAAACGGGCGTGTCTCCGGCCCGGCCTTTGGCGGGGCGGCGGGTGGCGGCGCCCCCTCCTGCGCGGCAAGAGCGGCGGGCGCCAGGAGAAGACCCGTGGCGAACAGCAGTGCGTGAATGCGCGGCATATTGATCGGAATGCGGATGACGGGAGGGAACATGCATAGCATGAAACGCCGGGATTATGGCGTCACAACGGCCAGAGGACGCTGTTTTCAAGCAGTTTGCAACAAGGTCGTTGGCATGACGCCGTTCCACAGGCCCGCGATACCGCGTTTCATTGCCTGATCCCCGCCATCATGTTAGCGCCATACTGGTCCAACATTGCTTGCCATGCCAGAGGTCCCATGACAGACGCCGATGACAGCCAGGTGCCGCAGCGCCGCGTGCCACAGCTGGACTGGCCCCGGCTGATCCTCTGGCTGGGCGGATTCGCGCTGCTGGGGCCGGCGCTTTGGAATGGCTTTCCCATCGTGTTCTTCGACACGGCCGGCTACATCAAGCGTGTGCTGGATTGGGACCTGGAGCCGGGCCGGTCCTTCTTCTATAGTCTATTCCTCTATGTCACGTCGGGCGGCTGGTTCAGTTTCTGGGGACCGATCCTGGCGCAGGCGGGGGCGACCCTGTGGCTGATCCATCTGCTGCTGCGCGTGCATCGGATCGGGTTCCGTGACTGGCCGCTGCGGCAGGTCACGGGGGCGGTGGCCATCGCGCTGTCGGCCCTGACGGGTGTGTCCTGGTATGTAGCGCAGGTGATGCCGGATATCCTGCTGCCCTTGCTGGTCCTCTGTTTCTGGCTGCTGTCCTTCCGCTGGAACGATCTGGACTGGCGGGAAAGGCTGGGCGTGGCGGCCATCGGCCTGCTGGCCCTGCTGTCGCACATGTCCTCCATGGCGCTGGCCGGTGGGCTGGTGCTGACCATCGCGGCGGCCAAGGGGCTGGACCGCTGGCGGGGTTGGGGCCTGTCACCGCGCGTCTGGCCGGCGGCGGCCCTGCTGGCCCTGTCGGTCGTGGCCATGCCGACCCTGCATATGGCCCTGATCGGCAAGCCGGGCTTCACGCCGGGTGGCCCCGTCTTCATCTTCGGGCGGCTGGTGCAAGATGGACTGGCGCAGCGTTACCTGACCGACCATTGCCCTGACCCAACCATCAAGCTGTGTGCCTTTAAGGGCAATCTGCCGGCCACCGCCGACGATTTCATCTGGCACAAGGACAGCCCGTTTGTCGCCATTGGCGGTTGGGATAGTGCCGGCCCGGAACTGTCGCGGCTGGTGGGTGGCATCGTCAGCGCCTATCCGGGTGCCTTCCTGTCCACGGCCCTGGTCGCCACCAAGGATCAGTTGCTGATGGTCCAGACCGGCGATGGGCTGGATGAATGGCAGGAGGTGACGCGCTGGATCTTCCGCGCCTTCATGGCCGACGGCATGCACCAAGCCTTTGCCGGGGCCAAGCAGCAGCGGCAGAAGACGACGCAGGACCTATTCGACGCACTGAACCTCATACATGTGCCGATGGCGCATCTGTCGGGTCTGGGCTTGATTCTGGTTGCCGCCTGGGGCTTTCGCACGGGCCGGCGTGATCTGGCGGCGCTGGCCCTGTTCGTCCTGATCGCGCTGATCGGCAATGCCTTCATCAATGGCGCCCTGTCCAACCCGCATGACCGGTATCAAAGCCGCATCGTCTGGCTGGCGACCCTGGTCGTGGGGGTGGCGGCGCTGCGGGCCATCATGCCGCCACGGTCAGGGGCGGCAGGCTGATCGCCTGGATTTCCCGCACCAGGAAATCAATCAGGGGCTGGATCGGACCATCCTTGGCCCGATCCTCCCCGAATACCGCCGTTTCCACCGGGTCCAGCGCCGGGAACCCATCGGCGGGACCCAGCACCCGCAGACCGGGGACCAGGGCACCCGCGCCCAGGCAGGTCACACCCAGCCCAGCCAGGGCCGCCGCCCGTACCGCCATGAAGGACCCGCTGGCATAGGTCGTGTGCCAGGGGCGCCCCGCCCGTTCCAGCGCGGCCACGGCGCGGGTCCGGTAGATGCAGGGGTCGGGCAGCAGGCATAGGGGCACCGGCGCATCCCCGGCTTCCGCCCGCCAGTCGCTGGACGCCACCCAGACCACGGGTTCGCGCCACAGGAACCGGCCCTGTGGCCCCGTCTCGTTGCGCTTGGCGATCACCACGTCCAGGCGACCCTCGGCAATCTCCTGCACCATATCGCTGCCCAGACCCACGGTCACATCTAGGCGGACGCGCGGATGGGCGCGGCGGAACCGGGCCAGCAGCAGGGGCAAATGTTCGGGCGCGAAATATTCGGCCACCCCGAACCGCACCAGCCCCGCCGCCTCGGGCGCCATCAGGCGCGCTACCGTCTCATCATTCAGGGCCAGCAGCCGGCGGGCATAGGAGAGCAGCAACTCCCCCTCCCCCGTCAGGGTCATAGCCCGGCCCGTGCGGTCGAACAGGCTGCGGCCCAGCGTGGCCTCCAGCCGTTTGATCTTCATGCTGATGGCCGATTGCGTGCGGTGCAGCCGTTCGGCCGCTGCCGTGAAGCCATCATGATCGACAATGGCCACAAAGGCCCGCAACGCATCCATATCCAGATCGGTCAAACGGCCCAGCATCATCACAATCCTTGATTATCTCCATAAAGATAATTCGTTTCCCTTATTCAAAGGTCAAGCCCATCCTGTTGTCATGACACGGGCCAATGGCCCCAACCCGATGGAGATGATGATGAAGGCGGTCCTGCTGAAGGATTTCGGTGGTGTGGACAATCTGGAACTGGCCGAGGTGCCGACACCCGTGGCGGGGCCGGGGCAGGTTCTGGTCAAGATCCATGCGGCCAGCGTGAACCCGGTCGATACCAAAATCCGCAAGAATGGCCGCGCCATTGCCGCCGACCTGCCCTCCATCCTGGGCTGTGACATGGCCGGCACTGTGGTGGCCCTGGGCGAGGGCGTCAGCGGCTTTACCGTCGGGCAGGCCGTCTATGGCTGTGTCGGCGGGGTGAAGGGGTTGCAGGGAACCTATGCGGAGTATGTGGCCGCCGATGCCAAACTGCTGGCGCCGGCCCCTGCCGGCCTGTCGCTGCGGGATGCCGCCGCCCTGCCGCTGGTCACCCTGACGGCGTGGGAGGCACTGGTGGACCGGGCACGGGTGCAGCCGGGACAGAAGGTGCTGATCCATGGCGGGGCCGGCGGTGTCGGCCATATCGCCATCCAGATCGCCAAGCTGCAGGGCGCGCATGTCACCACCACCGTTTCTTCCGATGAAAAGGCCGATCTGGCCCGGTCCTTCGGCGCGGACGAGGTGGTGAATTACCGGACCGAAGCGGTGGAGGCCTATGTCGCCCGCCTGACGGGCGGCCAGGGCTTCGACATCGTGCTGGACGCCACCGGCGGCAGCGATATCGCCACCAGCTTTGGCGCCGCCCGGTTCAACGGGCAGGTGGTGACCATCGTGGCGGGGTACAGCGCCGACCTGTCGCCCATGCATGGCAAGGGGTTGAGCCTGCATGTCGTCTTCATGCTGCTGCCCATGCTGTACGACCATGGCTTTGCCATTGACCGCGCGCATCAGGGCAAGGTTCTGGCCGATACCGCCAGCAAGCTGCGCCCCCTGGTCGATCCCACCCGCTTCACCCTGGCCGATATTGGTGCCGCCCATACGCGGCTGGAGGATGGCAAGGCGCAGGGCAAGCTGGTGATCGATGTGGCGTGATCCCTGCTTCAACAGGGCGCATTGAAATATTGCCCTTGATCCGCCACTTTGTTGCATGAACATTGTTCTCTGGCGAAGGTTTCGGCCTTGGCCCCGCGTATAAGGCTTAGCTGCCCTGGGCTCGCCCTTGGGCAGTTAAGCGGCTGGTGACCACCAGCCCGGCGCCCATGCGCCGTAAGCCCAAGCTGCCGGAAGGCAGCGCCCGGCGCATGAGGGAACGTGAAGACAGGGGCGGTGCGGCCGGCGGCACGGGAATGATGCCGGTGACAGATTGCGTCAAGGAGCGTAGGTCATGAAATTCAACCGTCAAACGACCATCCGGGGCCTGATTGCCGCCGGCGCGCTGCTGGGGCTTTCGGCCTGCGCCAATCCGCAGGCCGATCAGGCCGCCTATGCCCAGCAGGCCTTTGTCGGCATGCCCAAACAGACCCTGCTGTCCTGCGCCGGCGTGCCGACGCGCAGCGCCAGCGTCGACAATGTCGATTACTACACCTACACGTCGGAACGGCTGGTCACCACGCCCGCCCCCGGCCCGCATTTCGGCTTCGGTTACGGCTATGGCTACCGCCGCCCCTGGTCGCCCTGGGGCTGGGGTGTCGGCTTTGACGATTACCCGGAAACCGAAACCCGCGACTGTCAGGCCACCTTCACCCTGAAGGACGGCGTGGTGCAGCGCATCGTCTATAACAGCGCCAGCGACGGCCAGGCTGCCCGCCTGGGCCAGTGCTACCGCATCGTCGAAAACTGCCTGGCCCTGATCCCGCAGCAGCAGAGCCAGCAGGGGAAGTAAAGCCCGGCTGCCCGACCTGTCGTTTTGAGGAAAAGCCCGACGGATCACTCCGCCGGGCTTTTTTCATGGCCGCACGGCGCGCCATGCCGACCGGTCCCGTGCAACGGAATGCAACACAAAATAAAGGGGTGTTTCATCACCCATGGCTGTTCCACACCGACAGCACGGGGCGTCGGCAGGGGGAAGGCGCATGGGTGGCGTTGATGGTACCAGGGTAGCAGAACCCGCCCCGGAAGTCAGCGGTTAGGGTGGGGTAGGGGTGGTGGAACAAGTCCCCAGATCGACCAAAGGCCCGCCAGCTTGGCGATCAACGGGTCATGTCGTACCATGGCCACAGTATGGGCAGGAGGTGCGCGATGGCCGTCACGACCATATCCAGCCGGGAGTTGAACCAAGACCTGGGCAAAGCGAAGCGCGCCGCCACGCTGAACCCCGTCATCATCACCGACCGGGGCAAACCGGCTTTTGTGCTGCTGTCTTACACCGAGTATCAGCGGCTAAGCGGGGCTACGCCGGGCCGCAATCTGGTAGAGGCACTGTCCATGCCCGACCTGTCGGAGATCGGGTTTGATCCCCCCAAGGCGGATATAAGGTCACGCCCGGCGGACCTTTCCTGATGTATCTCCTGGATACGAATGTCATTTCGGAGTTGCCGAAGCTGGGCGATGGCCGGGCCGATGCCAATGTGACGGCGTGGTTGGCGGACCGGGATGCCAGCAGCTTTTTCATATCCGTGATCACACTGATGGAACTGGAGAGCTAAGGTAAATTTTCACTTTCATTTGGATGTATTGCTTCGAGTTTTTCGCGGTAATTATGCGCAATTAATCAGGAAAGAAAGAGGGTTCTGGTATGAAACTGCACTTATTGATTGACACATCGGTCTGGTTGGATCTTGCCAAAGATTACCAGCAGTTACCGCTCCTCGACGCACTTGCAGTCATGAAGGATGCTGGCGAATTGGCCCTGATCGTTCCTCAAGTAGTGGTTGACGAGTTTGATCGCAACAAAGAGCGGGTGATTGCCGACAGCAAGCGCAGCCTATCCAGCCATTTCAAATTAGTCCGGGAAGCATTGTTGAAGTTTGCCCCAGAAGAAGGCCGCAAAACAACGCTAGAGCAAGTTAACGACGTTGACCATCGCATAGCCACGGGCGGCGAGGCGATGAATGACGCCATCGACATTATCGAGAAGATGTTCGCTTCGAGTGAGAAAATCGAGATTACAGATGCGGTTAAGGCGCGAGCCGCAGATCGAGCTATCCTGAAGGTCGCTCCCTTCCACAGGCAGCGCAATGGCATTGATGATGCCATTCTGATCGAAGCTTACATCGACGCACTCGCTGAGCGCAACGATCCGGAAGACGTGTACGCATTCGTGACCCACAACATCCACGACTTCAGCGATAGGGGCGGAGATACTCGATTACCACATACAGACCTCGCACCGCTGTTCGATGGAACAACATCGCGATACGCCACGAACCTCGGCCCGTTGATGGGAGAGTTCGCGGACGACATACTCGAAGGAACGCGCTTCGAACGCGAGTACCATGCGGAGCCGCGCAAGTTGTCGGAATTGCTTGAAGCCGAGGATAAGCTAACCCAGCAGATTTGGTATGGTCGGAAGTGGGGAATCATCGCTCGTGTTGAGAGCGGCAAAGAAAGGCGGGTTCCGCGAGAAGTGTGGGATGCAGCGACTCCAGAGGAACAGCGGAACATGATCGTGGACACAATCTGGGACGGGATGCTCGCCGCGATGAAGCGTACAGAGGAAACGTTCCCAGATGAGCTAGGTCCCTGGACCGACTTCGAGTGGGGGATGCTCAGTGGCAAATTGTCGGCGATTAGGTGGGTATTAGGGGACGAATGGGACATGCTCGACACTTAGGACGCCCCCCCAAAAAAAGCCCGGCGGATCGCTCCGCCGGGCTTTTTCTTGTCTCCACCACCGCCGGTCAACCCGGCGATGGGCACAACAACAAGCCTTACTCCGCCGCTGCCGGGGCAGCGAGGTTGCGGAGCACGTACTGCAAAATGCCGCCATTCTTGAAGTAGTCGACCTCGTCCAGCGTGTCGATACGGCAGAACAGGTTGACGGTTTCCTTCGACCCGTCGGCGCGGGTGATGGTCAGCTTCAGGTCCATGTGCGGCTTCAGGCCGGCTTCCACGCCTTCGATGTCGAAGGTCTCGGTGCCGTCCAGCTTCAGGGTGTGGCGGTTCACGCCGGCCGGGTACTGGAGCGGCAGGATGCCCATGCCGACCAGATTGGACCGGTGGATACGCTCGAAGCTTTCGGCCACAACGGCGGACACGCCCAGCAGGCGGGTGCCCTTGGCGGCCCAGTCACGCGACGAACCGGTGCCATATTCCTGACCGGCGAACACGACCAGGGGCGTGCCCTCTGCCTGATACTTCATAGAGGCGTTATAGATCGGCATCACTTCGCCGGTCGGCACATACTTGGTCACGCCACCTTCGACGCCCGGCACCATCTCGTTCTTGATGCGGATATTGGCGAAGGTGCCGCGCATCATGACTTCGTGGTTGCCACGGCGTGCACCATAGCTGTTGAAGTCGGCCACGATCACGCCGTTTTCCAGCAAATATTCACCGGCGGGGCTGGTCTTCTTGATGTTGCCAGCGGGCGAGATATGGTCGGTGGTGATGCTGTCACCCAGGATGGCCAGCGCGCGGGCACCCTTCACGTCGGACACGGAGCCCGGCGTCATGGTGATGCCGTCGAACAGCGGCGGACGCTTGGCGTAGGTCGACTTCTCGTCCCACTTATAGGTCATCCCCTCGACGGTCTTGATCTTCTGCCACTGCTCCGGACCCAGGAAGACGTTGGCATAGCGGCTGACGAACATTTCGCGCGTCAGGAACTGGGAAATCGTGTCCTCGATCTCCTTGTTCGTGGGCCAGATGTCCTTCAGATAGACGTCCTGACCATCCTTGCCCTTACCGATCGGGTCCTTGGAGATGTCCAGGTGCAGCGTGCCGGCCAGGGCATAGGCCACCACCAGCGGCGGGGAGGCCAGGTAGTTGGCGCGGACCTGAGGCGACACGCGGCCTTCGAAGTTGCGGTTGCCGGACAGGACCGAGGCGACGGTCAGCTTGCCCGCATCAACAGCGGCGGCAATCGGGTCCGGCAGCGGGCCGGAATTGCCGATGCAGGTGGTGCAGCCATAGCCGACCAGATTGAAGCCCAACTGGTCCAGGTAGGTCGACAGGCCGGCGGCGTTCAGATAGTCGGTCACGACCTGGGACCCAGGGGCCAGCGAGGGCTTCACCCACGGCTTGGTCTTGAGGCCCAGTTCCACCGCCTTCTTGGCCACCAGACCGGCGGCGAACAGCACCGACGGGTTGGAGGTGTTGGTGCAGCTGGTGATAGCGGCGATCACGACATGGCCGTGATCCAGCTTGTAATCGGCACCGGCGACGTCGGTCGGCTGGCTGACGGGGCGGCCGGCCACGTCACCGGCCAGGAATTCACCGAATTCCTTGGCGACGTTGGACAGCAGCACGCGGTCCTGCGGACGCTTCGGCCCGGCCAGCGACGGCTCCACCGAGCCCAGGTCCAGGTCCAGCGTGTCGGTGAAGACCGGATCGGGCGAGGACGCATCGCGCCACATGCCCTGGGCCTTGGCATAGGCCTCGACCAGCGCCACGCGGTCGGCGTCGCGGCCGGTGAAGTGCAGGAAGCGGATGGTCTCGGCGTCGATCGGGAAAATGCCGCAGGTGGCGCCATATTCCGGGGCCATGTTGGCAATCGTCGCACGGTCGGCCAGCGTCAGCGCGTCCAGGCCGGGGCCATAGAACTCGACAAACTTGCCCACCACCTTCTTCTTGCGCAGCATCTGGGTAACGGTCAGCACCAGATCGGTGGCCGTCGCCCCCTCACGCAGCTTGCCGGTCAGCTTGAAGCCGACGACTTCCGGGATCAGCATGGAGATCGGCTGGCCCAGCATCGCGGCCTCGGCCTCGATACCGCCCACGCCCCAGCCCAGGACGGCCATGCCGTTGACCATGGTGGTATGGCTGTCGGTGCCGACCAGCGTGTCGGGATAGGCCACGGTGGCGCCGGTCTGGTCCGTGTCGGTCCAGACGGTCTGGGCCAGATATTCCAGGTTCACCTGATGGCAGATGCCGGTGCCCGGCGGGACCACGCGGAAATTGTTGAACGCCTTCTGGCCCCAGCGCAGGAACTCGTACCGCTCGCCATTGCGCTGGAATTCCAGCTCAACGTTTTCGTCAAAGGCCTTGGGCGTGCCAAAGCTGTCCACCATCACCGAATGGTCGATGACCAGATCGACAGGCGTCAGCGGGTTGATCTTGGTCGGATCACCACCCAGCGCCACCATGGCCTCACGCATCGCGGCCAGATCGCAGACGGCGGGCACGCCGGTGAAATCCTGCATCAGCACGCGGGCCGGGCGATAGGCGATCTCGCGGTCGGACCGCTTGTCGACCAGCCACTGGGCCACAGCCTTGACATCGTCAACGCTCACCGTGCGCCCATCTTCGAAGCGCAGCAGGTTTTCCAGCAGGACCTTCATCGAGAAGGGCAGGCGCGACACGTCGCCCAGACCGGCCTTCTCCGCTTCGGGAATGCTGAAATAATCAACGGACTTGCCGCCGACGGTAAGCGTGCGGCGGGTCTTCAGGCTGTCATGGCCGGTGAACGTGGACATGGGGGGTGACTCCTCCAACGGGGTCGCGGGGTAAACGGCAGACCGTATCTCGCCCCGGCTCCAGCGTCCGGGACCGTTGATCTGCCAGGATGGCGTTTTCGGAGCGTGGTTTAGCGCTTTTTGCGGTGCGGGGAAAGGGCAGGTTGAGGGGATCAGCCCCCGATTTTTGTACAGATCGAGATGGATTTGCGACTTGTTGCGAAACGATCTTAATTGGGGTCCGATGGTGACGGGCTCGTCAGGGCCGGAACATAGCGGTCCACCTTGATCTCCCCTTCCCGCCGGCGGGCCTGGGCGATGTCGTAGCTGTTCTGCATGCGCATCAATGTGTCCATCGACACGCCAAACGCCTTCTCCAGCCGCAGCGCCATTTCGGAGGAAAGCTGCGTGCGCTCGTTCAGCAGCATGGAAAGCGCAGCCCGTGTGACGCCCAGGATGCTGGCCGCAGCCGTCACCGACAGGTCCAAAGGTTCGATCACCTCGTGCCGGATGAAGCCGCCGGGATGGGCCGGGCTTTTCAGGCGGATGCCGGTGATGGCGTTCATGGCCGTCTCCTAATGATAGTCCACATAGTCCAGATCGATGATCTCAACACCCGCCCGATCAATGGCGAAGGTTAACCGCCAGTTCTTGGTCACATGCAGGCTCCATGTCCCCTTCCGGTCGCCAGTAAGCCGGTGTGCCTTCCAACTCGGCACGGTCGTAAGCTCATCTTCACGCTCCATATCCTGCAGAAAGGACAGTATGCGGATCAGCTTTGGCACAGCGGCAGCCGGCAATCCGCTGGCGTCATCATCCTCCATCAACCGGCGCAGCCCTTTATGGATGACGTTCCTGATGATCACGGAGATATCCGGGATATGTATAGCGTCAAATGACACTATACACGACCTTCGGAATCGACGCATCTGTGATGTCCCCGCCCAAAAGTTTCCCAACCCGGCCCACGCGGATTGGTGAATGGCCCGCCCGCACCACCCGTTTTGAAATAATATCTCTTTTGCCGTGGCACGGTTGACAGGGCGGACTTTTTCACAGAGATGTCATGCCGTCCGCGCGGGATGCGTTCGTTGCATGGCTGATACCATGCGGGGACCGAGGCGCGATGGAGGGACCCTGTCGATGCTGTCTTACACTGTCCGGCGCCTGCTGGAAGCGATCCCGACATTGCTGGTGATCGTGGCCTTGTCGTTCTTCCTGATGCATTCGGCGCCGGGTGGCCCGTTCGACAGCGAACGCGTGCTGCCGCCGGAGATCGAGGCGAACCTGAAGGCGGCCTATAATCTGGA